>NZ_JAHOPB010000001.1:1200000-1800000 GCF_019039055.1 Reyranella humidisoli | reverse complement strand
CGGCGCTAGTCCGGCAGCGGCGCTGAGCTTCAGGAAATGACGGCGCGTGGCCAATGCCTGCTCCACTTACTCCGGCTGCGCGGCGAACCAGGCCGCGATGGCCTGGGTCTGCTGGTCGTCGAAGCCCTTGGCGATGCGGCCCATAACGCTCGAGGGCCACGCGCCGCTGCGATACTCGCGCATGAAGGTGACGATATCCTCGGCCTTGCGGCCGACGATATGCGGCATCACCGAATCCGCCACCTTCTTCGGCGCGTGGCAGCCCGTGCAGGAACTGGCGCCCGGCGGGGCATCGGCCGCCGAGGCCGGGTCCGCCAGCAACACAATGCCAGCCAGGCCCGACAGCAGCGACCGGACCATCAGACGCCTTTCTTCAGCTCGTGATGCATCAGCGGCAGGTTGCGCACCCGCTTGCCCGTCGCCTTGGCGATCGCGTTGAGTACGGCCGGCGCGGCGACGGCGATGGTCGGCTCGCCGACGCCACCCCAGAAGTCGTTGGTGGGAACGAGCACTGTCTCGACGTCGGGCATCTCGTCGATGCGCATCACGTTGTAGGTGTCGAAGTTGGTCTGCTCGACCGCCCCGTCCTTGACCGTGATCTCGCCGTACAGCGCCGCAGACAGGCCATAGACGAACGAGCCCGCGACCTGGCGGTCGATCTGCGCCGGATTGACCACATGGCCGGGATTGGTGGCGGCCGTGATCTTGTGGATCTTGAGCTGCCCGTCCTTGCTCACCGACACCTCGGCGACGCCGGCGACGTAGCTGCCATAGCCCATGACCTGCGAGATGCCGTGGAAGCGGCCCTCGGGCAGCGGCTTGCCGTAGCCCGCCTTGTCGCAGGCCGCCTTCAGCACCGCCGCCCATTTGGGCTTCAGGTACTTCAGGCGATAGGCGAGCGGATCCTGGCCCGCCGCTTCCGCCAGCTCGTCCATGAAACATTCCATGTAGACGGCGTTCTGGTTCACGTTCACGCCGCGCCAGAACCCGGCCGTGATGTGCGGATTGCGCATCGCATGGTCGAACAGCAGGTTCGGCAAGTCGTAGCCGTAGGCCGCTTCGACGCCGGTCTGCATCAGCCCCTGGAAGGCGATGGGATCCATGCCGTTCACAAGGTTCTGGGGCAGCAGCGACGCCAGGATCGACTGACCCGAGAGGCGGATGTGCAGGCCGACCAGGTTGCCCTGGGCATCGAGGCCGGCCGTCATCTTGGCCATCGTAGTCGGATGATACTGACAGTGCGTCATGTCCTCTTCGCGCGACCAGATGAGCTTGATCGGCGTGCCGGGCATTTCCTTGGCGGCGAGCACCGCCTGCCGGACATAGTCCGACCGGCCGCGCCGGCCGAAGCCGCCGCCCAGCATGAGCTTGTAGACCTCGCACTTGGCGACCGGCAGGCCGGCCGCTTCCGACGCCGCGGCAAGCGCGGCCTCACCGTTCTGGGTGCCGCACCAGACCTCGCACTTGTCGGCCGTGTAGCGCGCGGTAGCGTTCATCGGCTCCATAGTGACGTGATGCTGGTAGGGGAAGCTATAGACCGCCTCGACCTTCTTGGCCGCGCCCTCGATCGCCTTCTGGGCATCGCCCGCCTTGTTGCCGACGAAGGCTTCCTTGGCGTCGAGTCCCTCCTTCAGCATCGCGTTGATCGTCTCCGTCGACACCTTGCCGAGCTCGCCGATGTCCCAGTTGGTGGTGACGGCGTCGAGTGCGGTCTTGGCCTGCCAGTAGGTGTCGGCCACGACCACGACGGCGTTGCCGTCGATCGCAAAGATCTTCTTCACGCCCGGCATCTTCTCGGCCTTGCTGGCGTCGAAGTCCTTGAGCTTGCCACCGATCACCGGGCAGGCGCGCACGGTGGCGTTCAGCAGGCCCGGCATCGTGTGGTCCATGCCGTAGAGCTGCTTGCCCGTGACCTTCTCGACCGTGTCGAGCCGCTTCAGCGGCTTGCCCGCGACCTTCCAGTCCTTCGGGTCCTTCAGCTTCACTTCCTTGGGCGGTTCGAGTTCCGCCGCCGCCGCGGCAACGGCGCCATAGGTCACCGTCTTGCCCGACGCCTTGTGGGTGATGGTGCTGTTGGCCGCGCTGCATTCGCCGGCCGGCACGTTCCATTGCTTGGCTGCCGCGGCAATCAGCATCTCGCGCGCGATGGCACCGCCCTCGCGAACATACTGCTGGCTCTCGCGGATGCCGCGGCTGCCGCCGGTCGAGAAGTTCCTCCAGACGCGGTTGCGCTTCAGGTTCTCTCCCGGCGTCGGATACTCCCAGGTGACCTTGTTCCAGTCGCACTCGAGTTCTTCGGCCACGAGCTGGCAGAGGCCGGTGAGCGTGCCCTGCCCCATCTCGGAGCGGGCGATGCGGATCACCACCTTGTCGTCGGGATGGATGACCACCCAGGCGTTCAGTTCCTTGACGGCCTGGGCATGGGCCACGTTCTCGTCGAAGGGCAGATGGAAGCCGAGGGAGAAGCCGCCGGCGACGGCGGCGCCACTGACGAGGAAGCCGCGACGGCCGAGGGATGTCTGGATCGTCATGATGCGTTCCTCCCTCAGGCCTTCGCCGCAGCGTGGATGGCCGCGCGAACCTGTTGATAGGTGCCACAGCGGCAGATGTTGGTCATGGCCGCGTCGATGTCGGCATCGGTCGGGTTGGGCTTGGCGGCGAGCAGCGCCGTCGCCGCCATCACCATGCCGCTCTGGCAGTAGCCGCACTGGGGAACGTCAAGTTCCACCCAGGCCTTCTGGATCTTGTTCAGCACGCCGTTGGCGGCCACGGCCTCGATGGTCAGGACCTTCTTGTCGCCAACGGTGTTGACCGGCACGGTGCAGGAGCGCACGGGCGCACCGTCGATATGGACGGTGCAGGAGCCGCATTGCGCGATGCCGCAGCCATACTTGGTACCGGTCAGGCCCAGTTGCTCGCGCAGGACCCAGAGAAGCGGAGTGTTCGGGTCGGCGGTGTATTCGACCGCCTTGCCGTTGACGTTGAGGACAGCCATCCCAGTCTCCCGTTATTCAGGAAATATAGAAACAACCTAACCCAGCCAGGGTGCCACCGCCCAAGCAACCATCCCGCTCTCACGGAGGTGTGATGGTCTCGCAGCCATCAGCCGATTGTGGCTGGTCCGTGTCGCTGGCGAACTACAGTTTGGGTGGTGGATAATACGGACGATCGCCCAGCGCCTGCACGCGCTTCCAGAAATCGGGGCCCGACGCCTTGCCGACCTCGTCGATGTCCGCGGCCTGGCGCCACAGGCTCCACGACTCCGGATGCAGGCGGCTCGCTTCCGCCATCTGGAGGTCGCCCTCGGCCGCGCGGCCGTTGGCGCGCAGCCAGACGCCGAGACGGAACCGCGCCCGCGCTTCGGCGATCTCCGGCGTGACCTTCGGCAGATTGGCGCGCGCTTCATCGGCGGGAAGCGCATGCGCCCCCGTCGACACCCAGGCGCGCACCGCGTCCAGATAGGCCTGTCGCGCAGCGAGGCGCTCGGCCTGGTCTCCGGGAGTCATCGTGCGCGTCGTGAGATCCATGCGCCGGAAATGGTCGGTCGAGCCCGCCGTCTCGGGCGGCCGTGCGATGCGACCCTGCTCGTCGATCCAGATCGCCTGTGGCACGTTCACGAGATTGTAGAGGTCTTCCAGCCCGTGCTCGGCATCGATCAGCTGCCAGTAGGACGACTTCGCCTGCTCGATCCACGGGCGGGCGTGATCGGCGCCGCGGCTCTCCTGCGCCACGGCCACGACCATGAACCCCTTGTCCTTCAGTTCTTCGTAGAGGGCCTGCCACACGGGCAAGTCAAATCGGCAGCCTCACCAACTGGCCCATGTGGCGAGGAAGACCTTGCGGCCGCGCAACTGCGACAGCGATCGCGGCACACCGTCCACGTCCGGCAAAGTGAAGTCCGGCGCCTCGAGCCCTTCGAGCGCGGCATTACGTTCTTCCGGCGGGGCGCCCAGCGCCCACACGTCGCGCCGATCGCTCGCGATCACGGGGCCGCCGAGCTTCGTCCAGAACGCTTCGAGGTCGATTTCGTTCGGGGCAAGAGCCGAAGCGGGCAAGGGCACGCACAGATCCGCGCGGCACATGCCTTCGGGCTTCAGCGTCCAGCCCGTGACGCGCTCGGCATCGACGGGACTGATCCAGAGGCCGTCATGGGCGGCGACGTCGTGTTCGGCGGTCGGGGTGAGGATCATCGTCATGCCGCGAGCCTAGTCTCAACGATCACACCTTGTCATCCCGAGCGCAGCGAGGGATCCTTCTGCATCGGAAGGATCCTTCGGCCTTTGGCCTCAGGATGACACTCGCTACGCGAGTGTCACTTCGGCGTAGAGATCGTCACTTCCTTGGAGGTGATGAACTCAAGCAGGACGGGCACGCCCTTCTTTGTCTGCTCGATGCCGCGCTTGATCGCCGGGATGATGTCCTCCGGCTTGGTGATGCGCTCGCCGTAGCCGCCGAAGGCCTTGGCCATCGCGGCGTAGTCGCCCGAGATGTCGGTCGAACGGTACTTCTCGGTCGACACCTTCATGATGTGAAGCTCGATCGCCATCGAGAAGTTGTTGAGCAGGATCGACATGATCGGAATGCGCTCGCGCACCGCCGTCTCGAAGTCCATGCCGGTGAAGCCGATGGCGGCGTCGCCCCAGACATTGATACAGAGCTTGTCCGGGCAGGCGAGCTTGGCGCCCATCGCGAGGCCGAGCCCGTAGCCCAGCTGGGTGGTCTTGCCCCAGCCGATGTAGGTGTGCGGCGCGGTCGTCTTCCAGAACGGCGAGAGCTGGTCGCGCGGGCTGCCGGCATCGTGGGTGATGATCGTGTTGGCCTTGTCGACCGTGTGCTGCAGGTCCCACAGAACGCGATACGGATTGAGCGGTGCCTCGTTGTTGGTGAGCTTGGGCATCCACTCGTTGAGCCACGCGTCGGCGATTGGCTTGATCTCGGCCACGATCGGCGTGGCATCGCGCTGCTTGCCCCCGACGAGCTTGCTGCACTCGTCGATCATCGCGCGCAGCGCGAGCTTCGCATCGCCGATCAGCCCGTACTGGGCGCGCACGTCCTTATTGAGATGGTTGGGATCCAGCGTCGTGTGGATCACCGTCTTGCCCTTCGGCATCGAGATGCCGAAGTTCGTCTCGGTGAACGAGCATCCGATACCGAACAGCACGTCGCAATTGTCTAGGAAATGGCGCACCTGCTTCGGGTACGCGCGGCCGCCGGAGCCCAGCGACAGCGGATGGGTCTCGTCGAAGCTGCTCTTGCCCTGGAGCGAAGTGCAGACGGGAATCGCCAGCAGCTCGGCCAGCTCCTTCAGCTCATCATAGGCCTCGGCCCAGTGAACGCCGTGGCCGGCATAGATGACCGGGCGCTTGGCCTCGACCAGCACCTTGGCGGCTTCCTTCACCGCGGCCGGATCAGGACCGTACTTGGTCGCAACGACCGGCACATAGGTCAGCGGATCGGGCGCGTCCTCGCCATTGGCCTCCGCCGGGAACTCGATGATGACCGGCGCACCGCGGCCGTTGCGCAGCAGGCTGAAGGCCCGGCGCATGATGTTTTCGATGTCGGCGCCCGAGGTGATCGGCTCGGCATGCTTGGCGACGTGCGCCATGGTGATGGTCGAATTGAAGTTCGGCGGCACGTGCGCGATGCGGCGCGGATAGCCCGCCGGAATGACCAGCAGCGGCACCGATTCGCCGAACGCCTGGGCCACGCCGCCATAGGCGTTCTCCGAACCCGGGCCGCTCTGCATGCAGAACACGCCCATCTTGCGACCCTTGGTCAGGCGCGACATGGCGTCGGCCATGTGCAGGCCGATACGCTCCTGGCGCACGATGATCGGGCGGATATCGATGGCCGCGCAATGCTCGATCAGGTGATTGACGGGATAGGCAAAGAGATACTCGACCCCTTCCCGCTTCAGGATTTCAGCGATTGCCGGGCCGGTCTTCATTCTTCCCTCCCAATCGACAGTGTCATCCTGAGCGCAGCGAAGGATCCTTCACTACGCTCAGGATGACACCGCGTGTTATTTGTTCAGTTCCTTCATCGCGCTGTCGAGGCCGCCCAAGGTGAGCGGGAACATGCGATTGCTGCTGAGCTGTTGCAGCAGCTGGATCGACGGCGTGTAGCTCCAGTGCCGTTCGGGCACCGGGTTCAGCCACACCATGCTCCGATAGGTGTCGGACACGCGCTGGATCCAGGTCTGTCCCGACTCCTCGTTCCAGTGCTCCACCGAGCCGCCCGGATAGGCGATCTCGTAGGGGCTCATCGAGGCGTCGCCGACGAACAGGATCTTGTAGTCCGGCGGATAGGTATGGAGCATCTGCTGCGTCGAGAAGGTATCGACGTGGCGGCGACGGTTGTCCTTCCACAGCTTCTCGTAGAGGCAGTTGTGGAAGTAGAAGAATTCGAGGTGCTTGAACTCCGAGCGCGCCGCCGAGAACAGCTCCTCGCAAACGCGGATATGGGCGTCCATGGAGCCGCCGATGTCGAACAGGATCAGCAGCTTCACCTTGTTGCGCCGCTCCGGCACCATCTTGATGTCGAGGTAGCCAGCGTTGCATGCGGTCGAGCGGATCGTGTCGGGCATGTCCAGCTCGACCTCGGCGCCCTCGCGCGCGAACTTGCGAAGCCGGCGCAGCGCGATCTTGATGTTGCGCGTGCCGATCTCGACCGTGTCGTCGAGGTTCTTGTACTCGCGCTTGTCCCACACCTTGACGGCGCGGCCCTCGCGACCCTTGTCCTGGCCGATGCGCACGCCCTCGGGATTGAAGCCGTAGGCGCCGAACGGCGAAGTGCCGGCGGTGCCGATCCACTTGCTGCCGCCCTGGTGGCGCTTCTGCTGCTCCTCGAGACGCTTCTTCAGCGTCTCCATGAGTTTCTCCCAGCCGCCCATCGACTCGATCTGCTTCTTCTCCTCTTCGGTGAGAAGCTTCTCGGCCAGCTTGCGCAGCCATTCCTCGGGAATCTCGGCGGCGACGCCCTCGGCGGGCAGCGCCTCGAGGCCCTTGAACACCGTGCCGAACACGCGGTCGAACTTGTCGAGATTGCGCTCGTCCTTCACCAGCGCGGCGCGCGACAGATAGTAGAAGTCGTCGACGCTGTAGTCGGCGACTCCCTTGTCCATCGCGTCCATCAGGGAAAGATATTCCTTGATGGACACCGGCAGCTTGGCGTTGCGCAGCTCGAGGAAGAAGTTGATGAACATCGCGTTCTCCTCTCAGCGTTGATTACTGACGCTGCTCCCGCCGCGCCATGAAGGCCAGGCGCTCGAACAGGTGCACGTCCTGCTCGTTCTTGAGCAGCGCGCCATGCAGCGGCGGGATGAGCTGCTTGCTGTCCTTCGACCGCAGCGACTCAGGCGACATGTCCTCGACCATCAGCAGCTTCAGCCAGTCGAGCAGCTCGGAGGTCGACGGCTTCTTCTTGAGGCCCGGCACTTCGCGGATGTCGTAGAACACGTTAAGCGCCTCGCGCAGCAGGTTGCGCTGCAGGTCGGGGAAGTGGACATCGACGATCTGCGTCATCGTCTCGCGATCGGGGAAGCGGATGTAGTGGAAGAAGCAGCGGCGCAGGAAGGCGTCCGGCAGCTCCTTCTCGTTGTTCGAAGTGATCATCACGATCGGGCGCTGCTCGGCCTTGATCGTCTGCTGCGTCTCGTAGACGTAGAACTGCATGCGATCGAGCTCGAGCAGCAGGTCGTTCGGGAACTCGATGTCGGCCTTGTCGATCTCGTCGATCAGCAGGATCGGCCGGGTCTCGGCGGTGAAGGCATCCCACATCTTGCCGCGCTTGATGTAGTTGCCGATGTCCTTCACGCGCTCGTCGCCGAGCTGGCTGTCGCGCAGGCGCGAGACCGCATCGTACTCGTAGAGGCCCTGCTGCGCCTTGGTGGTCGACTTGATGTGCCACTCGATGATCGGGGCGTTCAGCGCCTTGGCGACCTCATGTGCCAGCACGGTCTTGCCGGTGCCCGGCTCGCCCTTGATGAGCAGCGGGCGCTGCAGCGCGATGGACGCGTTAACGGCAACGCGCAGGTCGTCGCTGGCAACGTAGGAGTCGGTACCGGTAAATTTCATGGTGCAAAATCCAAATTTCTCTGTTGTTTCGACCACCCTAGAGGGGCGGTTTCGGGCCAGCAAGGCCGCGCGAGCAGGTCAGCCGCCCGCGCGCACGATGAAGTAGACCAGGGCGGCGCAGGCCAGCAGGACAGACATCGCAAGGCGGCCCGAGCCGAAGCGGAGCCGCGGTGCGGGCTCGCCCGGCTCGACCGCTTGGTCGAGCCGCTTGCGGCCGGTGATCATCGGGCCAATCAGGTTGTGCCGCTTCCAGACGAGGTAGAGCGCGACGGCCGCGACATGGATCGCCACCAGGATCAGCAGCACGTTGATCCACCAGGCATGGAAGGCGGTGGCGCGGTCGACCCATTTGTCGGCGACCTTGAGCGCCAGCGGTCCGTTCACCATGCCGGTGTCGGTGTCGGCCGTGAAAAGACCGGCCACGACCTGGGCCAGCACGGCGAAGATCAGAACCACGACCATCGCGCCGCCCATCGGGTTGTGACCGACGTCGCGCGGGCCTTCCTTGCGGAACAGGTGCGAGACGTGGGCAAGCGCCGCGCCGGGGCCCTTCAGGAAGCTCGAGAATCGCGCCGTGCTGCTTCCGACGAAGCCCCAGACGATGCGGAAGAGCAGCAGCGTCAGGATGGCGTAGCCCGACCAGAAGTGCAGTTGCATCCAGTCGCCCTTGGCGCGGCCGCTGAAATACGAGGTCGCCATCAGGATCACGAGCAGCCAGTGGAACAACCGGACGGGAACGTCCCAGACGAGGATCTTGTCGTTCTTGCCGCCCATCGGTCGTCATCTCCTGTGCAAGCGGCGAGCATAATCGAACCTTCGGCCCGGTGGGCAGGGGTTACGAGGGGCCACCACACGCAGTCGTGATTGATCGTGGTCCACGTGCCTATTCGCTTTCCGCGCCAACCTCTGCAACAAATACACCGTCGGCGAGGCATAAATTGCCCGTGGACCGTAATTCAAAGGGGATGGTCGTATGAGGAAGACTTTGGTTGTGGCGTTGATCGGCGCCTTGGCGGCTGGATCAATGGTGGGCGGCGCGACGATCGCGATGGCCCAGGGCGACGTGATCGCCCAGCGCAAGGACAACCGCAAGCAGGCGGCCGCCGCGATGCGCGCCGTGAAGGCCATCGTCGACGCCAAGGGCCCGACTGCCGGCGCGGTGGAGCAGGCCGCCAAGCTCAAGACGCTCGAGGCCGCCTTCGTGAAGATGTTCCCGGCCGGTTCGGACAAGGGCGAGACGCGCGCCCTGCCAGCCGTCTGGACCGACTGGGCGGGCTTCCAGGCCGCCAGCAAGGCGTCTGACGCCGCCTACGACAAGCTCGCGGTCGCCGCCGGCTCCGGCAATACCGAGGCCCTGGCGACGGCCTTCGCCGATGTCGGCAAGACCTGCGGCGCCTGCCATCAGAAGTTCCAGGCGAAGGCCAACTAGGCCCGCGCTGTCCCGAAAGACGCCTCTACAGACAAAGGGCGGCGGTTCATTCCGCCGCCCTTTCGTTTTGACCGAATGAGGTCCGCCGGGCTCAGGCGGCCGCGCCGCTGTGACCGGACACCGTGGTAAAGGCCCGCCGGACGATCGATTCGGCCTCGAAGCGCCAGGTGCGCGAAGCATTCATCGGCGAAAGACGCAGCCGGTCGCGCATGTTCATCCAGCGCTCGAATCCGAAGGCCACGTCGAGGGAATCGAGAACCGGCTCGCGCGCCGTAGGCTCGAGCGCGTCGAGTTCGACGGCAAACCAGATCGCAACGCGCTCCCGGAGCATCCGGCGGAGATGCGCGATCCCGTGGCTGACGGCCGGCGCCGCGCCGCGCACGCGCTCGGCGAAGTGCCAGACCGGCAACCATTGCTCGAAGGTCTGCGCCCGGTCCGACACGAGCAATGCCGTGCGCTTGGCCAGGGGCACCGTCCGATTCACGGGACGATCGGGATCGAAGGCCCGGCTGACCGACAGCTCGAACGCGGCCTCGTAGAGGTCCGGGAGTTGGGGAAAATGCTGGAAAAGGACAGGTCCCGGAACGCCCGCAATGGAGGCAATGACCCCCGGACTCGGTTCCACATCGCCAGCCTGGATAAGATCCAGGGTGGTCTGGATCAGTGACTGCCGGATCCGCTGCCCTCGTAAGATGCGGCTATCCTGCGAGCGCGAGACATCAACGGGAAATCCGACAATCTTCATGGAAACCGACTGGGGAAAGTTATCCTGTCAAAAATCTACCATCCTCCCGATTTTGCGTAACTTGCAAAAATGCATATCTAAAATAGACGAAACCCTTATTTATCTGCATTTATAAACTCTCAGATAGGCGTTTTTGTCGATCTGAGATTGCATTTCTGCCGCAATATATGAAACTGATCTGCTTGGCCGCCAGCCTGCAGATTCATGGACGATGGATTGAACGCACCGAAAAATACGAAAGGCCGGTCGCTTGGGGAACGACCGGCCTTCCTTATGAGCCCGCCTGGGTGTGGGGTATCGAAGCCTTGGGGTGTGTGGGAAGGGGCTTCGATGAGCGGCTTGGGAGGCCGCCGGCGGGCTTTCTGGATTCTCTGGTTGGAGCGCTGGGTCGAAGCGCTGCCTCTTGATCGTTCCTCAAAAACCTTCAGCGATGCAATTTGAGACCAAACCGGACTAACAAACAGACTGTAACAGCCGTCCTGAAAGGCAGTTAGTTGCAAAATTGCATATCTGCCTCCGGACCGCTCCGATAATGTTCAATAATTCCTACACAAGAACAACGCAAGATAGTCGAAAAAGGGTACGCAGGGATCGCGCGCATTCAGCGAAAACTGCGGTTTTCTCTATATTTTTCAAGGCGTAGCGGTCGCCTGAACCGACAGGCGCGACGCTTTTCGCTGCAATTATCCCGGCTTTGCGATCCGGTCGAGAACCGGCCGCAGGTGATCCAGGAAGCGGTCGGGATCCTCGCTCATCGGGAAATGGCCGAGGCCGGGCATGATGATGCATGTCGCGCCCGGCACCATGGCGGCGACCTCCTCGGTCTCGGCCGGCGAGCAGGAATAGTCATACTCCCCGGTAAGCAGGAAGAGCGGACAGCGCCGGGCATCGATCGCGGCAATCCGCTGACGAAGGTCCCCGTCGACCTTGTAGAAATGCAGGTCGCCTTTGAAGACCCCCGGACCGCCCTGCATGTAGTGCCAGAGCGTTTCCCAGCGGTGGGCATCCGGGGCATCGGGTCCCACGAGGCCGGAAACGATCCCGGCGCAGACCTCGCCTCCATGGACATCCGCGTGATGCAGCCACTCCGTGTCGTAGTAGGGCGCGACATGGGCGGACGCCTGCAACCCGACCAGGGCGCGAAAGCGGTCGGCATGCAGGGCGGCAAGGTTGAGGACCAGACGACCGCCGATCGAGCAACCCATGACCACCGGTCGCTCCAACGACAGGGCATCTGCGAAGGCGATGACGAACGCGGTGTAGAAATCCCTGGTCAGAAGATATTCATCGCGCTCGAAACCGTGCGGCGGCGACGACTTGCCGTGCCGGGGCATATCGAACGCAATGACGCGAAAGTGCTTCGTCACCTCGGCGTCGTTCAGGACACCGCGATACTGCCGGCCGTCGGAACCGGCGGTGTGCAGGCAGATCAGCGGGATCCCCTCGCCCGCTTCCTCGAAATAGACGCGGTAGCGACGGCCTTCGAAATCGAGCGAGAGATAGCGACCGACGATTGGCTCGAGGGCGGCGGTCATTGCGCGGCTCCCCTGGACGTGGCCAGCGCCCGCGGCGCCTCGAGGACCCCCTTCAGATAGAGCAGGTTCGCCATCAGGGGCTGGAGGTCGCCCTCGAATTTCATCAGGCCGCGACGCACCAGCGCCAGCAGATCATGCTCGCCCGGCGCCGGACGCGCTTGCCAGAAGCGCTGCCAGTCCGATTCGTCGGCGCGCAGGGCGAAGCGCCAGGACGGCATGACGAACGGCCCTTCCTCGACTTTCTCGATCCGCCCGCGCAGCACATGGATCAGCCAGGACCGGGGACGGGCCTCGACCAGGAACGCGCCCGTGAGATGACGGCCCCGTCGCACCAGCACTTCGTCGTCGTTCACCAGGCCCGCAAGTTTCTCGAGCATGTTTCCTCCCCGTCTTCCCCGGCCCATGGCCTGCCGGGTTTCGTGTTTCGGCCTCAATTCCATGCTAGACGGTCCGTCATTCCGCAATACCCGCCGCGCCATCCGGGAGCTTCTCCGTGCCTTTCGTTCGTTCCGTCCGCGCCCTCCTGCCCCTCGCCGGGGCCGCCCTGTTGCTGGCCGCCGCGGCCCAGCCGGCCACCGCCGGCATGGAAGAGGCGGTCAAGGCCCTGCAGGCAGGCGATCCCGTGGCGGCCGAGAAGGAACTGCAGGTCCTCGCAAAGGAGCGCGACCCGCGCGCCCAGTTCCTGCTGGGCCTCTATATCTACGGTAACGCCGAATCCAAGCTGTTCGACATCAGCAAGGCGACGCCCCTGCTGCTGGATGCTTCGGAGCGCGGCTATCTCCCGGCCATGATCCCGCTGGCCGGTGCCTATGCCGAGGGCAAGGGTGTGCCGAAGAGCCTCTTCGAGGCCTACAAGTGGTGCGCGATCGCCGACCGCTGGAACGTGCCCAACGCCAACCTCGCACTCGAGCAGGCGGCGCGCGAACTGCCGGCCGACGAAATCGAGAAGGCAAAGGCCGCAGCGCTCGCCTACCAGTTCAAGACGAAATGATCGCGGCGCGGCTGGCGCTCGTCGCGGCACTCGTTGCCGCGGGTGCTTCCGCGCAAGCCCAGCAATCCACTGATGCCTCGGACGTGGCCGCACCGCTGCGTCCCGCCGTCTCGGCGTATCGGCAGGGCGATACGGCAACCGCGGAGCGGGCGCTCCGCTCGCTCGGGTCGTCGAATGCCGATGCCTCTGCCTGGCTGGGTGCGATCCTGATCGATCGCGGGGCCAAGGCCGAAGGGCTGAACCTCATCCAGCGCGCCGCCGATGCGGGATCGGCCGAAGGCCAGCACCGGCTGGCGCTCGCCCTCATGAATGGCGAGGCCGGCATGGCGCGCAATCCCGCGCGCGCCGTGGAGTTTTTCGAAAAGGCCGCAGCCCAGGGCCATCGTCGCGCGCAACTCAATCTCGGGCTGATCTATCTTCGCGGCCAGGGCGTGCCCCGTGATCTGATGCAGGCCCGCGCCTGGCTGGAGAAGGCCGCCGCCGATGGTAACCCCTACGCGACTTATGCGCTTGGGCGGGCGATGGCGGAGAATGCGCCACCCGCGTCGGCCGATCCGACGCGGGCAGCCGATCTCTTCCGCCAGGCCGCCGAGCGGGGTCACATGCTCGCCGCCCTGCGCTACGGCCTGGCTCTGGCCGAGGGGTCGGGTGTGAAGCAGGACCCTGCCGCGGCGCAACGCTGGCTGGTCCAGGCCCAGCAGAACGGCGTCCCCGAGGCGGCACTGGCGCTGGGCGACATGGCGGTCCGCACGCCGGCCACGCGCGACAAGGCGGCCAACGAGAAGATCCTGAAGTCGGCGTTGAGCTGGTACCAGGCGGCGGCCAATGCAGGCGTGCCGTCGGGCCAGTTCAAGCTCGCCAATGCCTATCTCGCTGGCTCCGGCGTGCCGCGCGATCCCGTCCAGGCGCAGCTCTGGTACGGCCGCGCCGCGCAGCAGGGACTGCCCGAGGCGCAGCAGGCGCTCGGCGTCATGCTGTTGACCGGCAGCGCCGGGACCAGCGATCCGGTCGAGGCCTTCAAGTGGCTGTTCCTCGCCGAACGCGGCGGTCACCCGGAATCCCGCGCCGTCCGCGAGAAGGCTGGAGACAAGATATCCGATCGCGACCGCAAGCGGGGCGAGGCGCTGGCGCAGGCGTTCAAGCCGACCTCCGAACTTCCACTCGACGAAGGCATGCCGCGCCTCGTGCAGGTCCGGCGCTGACCTGATCGCCCGTGGACACGCCGCCCGTGGACATACCTACCGTCGCGCGCCAGACGCGTCCCGACATCACCCTCGCGGTCTGCCGCGGGGCCTGCCGCCTGATGCGCCAGTCCGGCCGTACCGTGTTGCGCGAACTGCCGCTGCCCGACGGACGGCGCGCCGACATCGTGGCGATCGCCGGCAGCGGCGAACTCACCATCGTCGAGGTGAAATCCTCGATCGAGGACTGGCGCGTGGACCAGAAATGGCCGGACTATCTCGCCTGGTGCGACCAGCTCTACTTCGCCGTGCCGGTCGACTTCCCGCAATCGCTGATCCCCGAGAAGGTCGGCCTGATCGTCGCCGATGCCTATGGCGGCGAGATCCTGCGTCATCCCGCACGCCACCCGGTGACGGCGGCGCGACGCAAGGCGCTCCTCATCGACTGCGCCCGCCTCGCATCGGAGCGGCTGGCGCGCCTCGAGGACCCGGAGTTCGTCGACTTCGCCTGACGTTCAACCCGGCATCGGGCGCGACGGCACGGACGTGGGAGCCCCCGGCGTCTGGCCACGGCTGGCCTCGGCCATGCGGATGCGCGCATAGGCCATCACATCGGTCGGCGGACCGACCCGTTCGATGCGCCCATCCATCACCAGCGCCACGCGATCGGCGATGGCGAGCGGCGCGAGACGGTGGGTGATCATGATGACGGTGCGGCCGCGCGTGTTGGCCTTGAGCTGACGCAGGAGCTGCTCTTCGGTGGCGGGATCGAGCGCGCTGGTCGCCTCGTCGAGGATCAGGATTCGCGGATTGCGGATCAGCGCGCGCGCGATGCAGAGAAGCTGGCGCTGTCCGGTCGAGAGACCCTGCCCGCGTTCGCCCAGCACGGTGTTGTAGCCCTTGGGCAGGCGCTGGATGAAATCGTGCGCGCCCACGAAACGCGCGACGGCCACGACGCGACCGGGATCCTTGTCGGCGACGCCCATCGCGATGTTGTCGCGCACCGTTCCGGTGAAGAGCTGAAGGTCCTGCGGCACCGCGCCGATCTGCGCGCGCAGTTGCGCCGGGGAGATATGGGCGATGTCGGTGCCGTCGACCAGCACGCGGCCGTCGCTCGGACTGACGAGGCCCTGGACGAGATTGGCGATGGTGGTCTTGCCCGACCCCGACGGTCCCACGAGACCGATGATCTCCCCCGCCGAGATCGCGAGATCGGCCTCGCGCAGGATGGGCTGCCCGCGATCGTGAGCGCGGTAGGTGACGCGCTCCAGCGCGATGTCGCCCACCAGCGCCGGCATCGGCGCGAACTCGCCAGGAGGCGTCTCGGGCGCCTCGCGCATCAGCTCGTCGATGCGCTTGAAGGCGGCACCCACCGCCTGGAGCTGGTGCCAGGCACCGGCCAGCTGGCGCATCGGCTGCAACGCGCGGACGGCCAGCATGTTGGCCGCGATGAGCGCGCCGATCGTGAGGCGGTGATCGGCGATCTCGCCAATGCCGATCGTGACGATCACCAGCGACGCCACGAGCTGCAACGTGCCCGATGCGCTGGCGGCGATGTTGGCGAGGTTGCTGGCGCGCAGGCTGGTGCGGGCCGATTGCTCCACCCGCGCCTGCCAGCGCTTCTCGACTTCCGCTTCGAGCCCCAGTGCCTTGATGGTGGCGGCGTTGGCGACGGTCTCCGTCAACGTCGAGCTCTTGGCCGCGAGCGCCTGGAAAGTCTCGTCGGCCAGCCGCCGCTGGGCCCGATGACCGGCAAGCGAGACCGCGATCAGCACGGGGATGGCCAGCGCCGCGACGAGACCGAGCGTCGCGCTGAGGGCGAAGGTGGCGATCAGGAAGATCACGACGAACAGCAGGTCGATCGCCAGCGCCGGCATCTGCCCGGTGAAGAAGCCGCGCAGGACGTCGAGCTGGCGCAGGCGCTCGGCAATGACGCCCGACGGCGTGCGCTCGAAATGACTGTAGGGCAGCGCCATCAGGTGATGCAGCACCTCGGCGCTCATCAATACATCGAGCCGCGCGCCGGTCCTGGTCGACAACCAGCCACGCGCGACGCGCAAGCCGAAGTCGGCGGTGTACGCGACGAGCATGCCGGCGCACAGCACCGCCATCGCCGGCCAGATGCCTTCGGGTGGCCGACCGGCGATCACCGCGTTGACCACCAGCATCATGAAGAGCGGCGTGAGAAGGCCGAGCACGTTGATGAAGAACGATGCGGCCGCGAGCTTGAAGACGACCGGCCGCACGCGCGCCCACAGCGGCGCGTACCATTGTTCCGACGGACGCGGCCCCAGCGGCTGGCGCAGCAACAGGGCACGCCGCCCGAGGGCGCGCGCCTCCTGCGCCGTCGCTTGCCAGACGCGCCCTTCGACCACATCGAGCACGGTCCAGCCGTTGGCGCGGCCCGAGACCACGACATGGACCGTTCCGGCGGCTCCGACGACGGCAAAGGGAAGCGACAATTCGTCGAACGGTCGGGCGGCAAGATCGATCGCCTCGCCGTCGAGGCCGAGCCGTGTCGCGGCGGTCAGGAAGGAAGCCTCGTCCAGACCGGTGGAGGGTACGGCCACGAACCGACGGATGTCGGCCTCGCTGACCGGGCGGCCGACCTGCTGGGCGACGTAGAGCAGCGCCCTCATGAGCGGGTCGACGCGCAGATGGCCCGCCTCATCCCATCCGGGCTGCTGGAAGCCGCCGTTCTCGAGAGGAGCCATTCGCCAAGGGTACCAGAAATACCCTTGGATTCAATTATGTAGCGGCGTTCCCTAAAGCAAAGGGCGCACGCCTTGCGGCGTGCGCCCTCGCTTTCACGAAGATCGAAGACCTAGCGGGCGCCGAAGGCGCGCTTCAGTTCGGCCACGAGATCGGTGCGCTCCCAGGAGAAGCCGCCGTCCTTCTCCGGCTTGCGACCGAAGTGGCCGTAGGCCGCCGTGCGCTGATAGATCGGCTTGTTGAGCTGCAGCGAACGGCGAATGTTGGTCGGACGCAGCGGGAAGAGATCCGACAGGACCTTCTCGAGCTTGCGCTCGTCGACCTTGCCGGTGCCTTCGGTGTTCACATAGAGCGACATCGGATCGGCGACGCCGATCGCGTAGGCCACCTGGATCAGGCAGCGGTCGGCGAGACCGGCGGCCACGACGTTCTTGGCGAGGTAGCGCGCGGCATACGCGGCCGAGCGGTCGACCTTGGTCGGGTCCTTGCCGGAGAACGCACCGCCGCCGTGCGGCGCGAAGCCGCCGTAGGTGTCGACGATGATCTTGCGGCCGGTGAGGCCGCAATCGCCATCGGGACCGCCGACGACGAAGTTGCCGGTCGGGTTGACGAAGAAGTCAGCTGCCTTCTTGGGCATCCAGCCCTTGGGCAGCGACTTCTCGACGTGACCCGAGATCATCTCGCGGATCATGCCCGAATTGTACTTCTTGCCCTTCTTGTTGGCTTCGCGGTGCTGGGTCGAAACGACGACCTTGGTGGCGCCGACGGCCTTGCCGTCGACATAGCGCACCGTGACCTGGCTCTTGGCGTCGGGCTGCAGGTCGCCCAGCTCGCCCGAGCGGCGGGCCTTGCTCAGCACTTCGAGGATCTTGTGCGAGAAGAAGATCGGAGCGGGCATGAACGAGCCCTTCTCGTATTCCTCGCTGTCGCGGCAGGCGAAGCCGAACATCAGGCCCTGGTCGCCCGCGCCTTCCTGTTCGCCGAGGTTGCCGCCCTTCTTCTTGGCATCCACACCCATCGCGATGTCGGGCGACTGGCCGTGCAGCAGCACTTCCACGTCGGCGCCATGGAACGAGAAGCCGTCCTGGTCGTAGCCGATGTCGCGCACGACGTTACGGGCGATCTCGCCGATCGCCTCACGGTTCACGACCGTCTGCTTGCCGTACTTCTTCATGAACGGCTCGGAGGCGCGGCCTTCGCCGGCGATAACGATCTTGTTGGTCGTGACCAGCGTCTCGCAGCCGAGGCGGGTGTTGGCGTGGCTGTCGTCGGCGTGGCCGAGCTTCACGTCGTTGGCGATGAACGCGTCCAGGATCGCATCGGAAATCTGGTCCGCGACCTTGTCCGGATGGCCTTCCGAAACCGACTCGCTGGTGAAGATGTAGTCCTTGAGCGCCAAAGATCCCTCCCAAAGTTCGCATGGACTCCGGGCAGGGCGGTGCTTCCGCCAACGGCCGGCTTAGCCTTTATTTTCGCGGTGGCAAGTCGTCCAAATCCGTCCGCGGCGGTCCCGCCCATCGGGACCACGGTTGGTTAAAAACGCCAAATGGCAGTGGAAATCAAGAGGATCGCGGGCCTATTTCCTGCGCCGTTCAGGCGCGGGGCTGCCGTCCCTTGCGGCCGCCGACCGTCTCGGCGTGGCTTGCCGCACCCACGGCCTTCACCATCTCGAAGATCCGCTTGCGCACGCGGCTCTCGCCGATCTTGTAGTAGGCGCGCACGAGTTCGAGGGTTTCGCGCTTGATGAGCGGATCCTTTTCCTGCTCGAACGGCGTACCGGCTTCGCCGAAACCGCCCTTCTTGCCGCGGCCCGACATCGGCCGGCCGGCCAGCGCGTTCGCGGGCATCTCATCGAAGAAATAGGAAACCGGCACGTCGAGGACCTTGGCGAACTCGAACAGGCGGCTCGAACCGATGCGGTTGGAGCCGCGCTCGTACTTCTGGATCTGCTGGAAAGTGAGGCCGACCGCGGTCCCGAGCTTCTCCTGGCTCATGCCGAGGAGTGTGCGCCGCTGGCGCATCCGCGCTCCGACGTGAACATCAACGGGATGCGACTTGGCCATCAGTTCCCTACTCCTTCAGAACGCTAAAACACGAGACAGACGCCGATACGGCTCAATCGTGGCCGAATGGCGTGCAGTGAATGCCGACAAATCAACATGTGCAAAAATGCATATCTACACGCGCAGAGTGCATATTACTTATGCCGCCCAAAATTCTAATGCAAGCCGAACCTGATCGTTAACGGCTTGAAATTCTTGATATTTCACTCGATGTGAAGCGAACGATGAGCGCAAGAACGGCACCGGCCAGAAGCAGGAGCGCCAGAAGCATCGCGTCCCCCCAGCGACCGTAGGGCGTGGGCTCCCGGGTGGCCGGGATGCGGTGGTCGATGATCCCTTCCTGCTGCATGTCGAGGGCCGCCAGCACCCGGCCGTAGGCATCGATCACCGCGGAGACGCCGGTGTTGGCGGCCCGGATCATCGGCAGGCCCTCCTCGACGGCGCGCAGGCGCGCGCTGGCGAGGTGCTGGTACGGGCCGCTCGACAGGCCGAACCAGGCATCGTTGGTCACGTTCAGCAGCCAGCGCGGCCGCGCGCCGGGACCGGTCACGGCGGCCGGAAAGATCACCTCGTAGCAGATGATCGGCGAGAAGGACGGCAGGCGCGGCAGGTCGAGCGTCACCCTCGACAGCCCCTCCTCGAACGAGCCCCGGCCGATGAAGCCGGAGACCGGCGCGAGTTGCTTGTGGAACGGGATGTACTCGCCGAGGGGGACCAGGTGCACCTTGTCGTAGGTGGCGACGATCGTGCCGGCCTTGTCGATGACCAGCAGGGAGTTCCAGACCCCCTCGTCACGCTTGCCGGTTCCGCGCGCCGCGCCGGTGAGCAGGTAGCCGTCGGGCGGTACGGCTTTCGCCATCACCTCCAGCGCCGGCGATCCCGGTTCGACGATGAAGGGCGGCGCCGTCTCGGGCCAGATGACGGCCGACAACTTGTCGAACCCGTCACGGCGGCTCATGTCGACGAGCTTGTTCAATTGACGCGTGCGGTTCTCGGGCCGCCATTTCTCCGCCTGCGGCGTGTTCGGCTGGACGATGCGCACCAGCGGTCCGTCGCCCATCTCGACCGGGACCATGACCGATTGCCCCGCGAAGCCAGCACCTGCCACGACGACCAGAGCGAGCAGCGAGGCCCGCCAGCCTGCCGCCGGCGCGGCCAGGATCATGAAGGTGAGCAGGCCGAGCCCGTAGACCCCAAACAGCGCCGCCCCCTGCAGGAGAGGAACGGCGAAGGCCCAGACATGTGCCAGGGGATTCCAAGAATAGCCGGTGAAGACGTGGCCGCGCAGCCACTCCGCAACCGTCCACGAGATGGCGAGCAGCACCAGGCGTGCATACCGCCCGCCCAGCTTGGGCCAGCGTTCGGCGGCCCATTTGGCGGCGCCGGCCGCCATGCCGGGAAAGAAGCCGAGCAGCGCCGCCAGCCCGATGACGATGGGCGGCCCCAGCGGACCGTAGTCGGCCGGCGGGACGAAGAAAGCCTCGACGATCCAGTAGGAGCCGACGGCGAAATGGCCGGTTCCCCAGGCCCAGCCCCGCAGAAGGGCGCTCTTCGGCCCGGCCGCGGTGTCCCACAGCCAGACGAAGACCACCGCGCCGACGATGGCGAGCGGCAGCCAGTAGAGAGGAGGCATGGCCAGCGCGGCAAGCGCACCGGCCAGGAAGGCGACGCCTGCGGCGCGCCAGCCCTTGAGCATCATCGCGTCAGGCGGCGGTCAGGCGGCGGGCGCCGTCGTCGGCGGCCGCACGCGAAGGCGGCGGATGCGCCGGGGATCGACATCGAGAATCTCGAACTCCACACCCGACGGATGACGAACCACCTCGCCGCGTTCGGGAATGCGGCCGAGCAGCGAGAAGATCAATCCGCCCACCGTGTCGATTTCGCGTCGTTCGTCTTCCGACAGGACCTTGCCGATCTCTTCCTCGAGGAGTTCGATCGGGGTGCGGCCGTTGACGTCGATCGTGCCGTCGACGCGGCGCGCGACCGTCGGCGTCTGCGCGACGTCGTGCTCGTCCTCGATCTCGCCCACGATCTCCTCGACGAGATCCTCGATGGTGAGAAGCCCGTCGGTGCCGCCGAACTCGTCGACGACCAGCGCCATGTGCGTGCGCGAGCGGCGCATGTCGAGCAGCATGTCGAGCACCGGCAGGGTCGGCGCCACGAACACCACGCGGCGCAGAATGTCGCGCAGGTTGAACTTCTTGGAGTTCCCCCAGTAGGCCAGCACGTCCTTGATGTGGATCATGCCGATCACGTCGTCGAGCGACTCGCGGTAGATCGGATAGCGCGAATGCGCCTCGGCCTGGATCAGCCGCACGACCTCGTCGAGCGGCGTGTCGGCGGCGATGCCCACGATGTCGACCCGCGGCACCATGACGTCGGCCACGGTCTTGTCGCGCAGCTTCAGGATGTTGGCGAGCAGGACGCGCTGGTCGTCGCTGATAGGGGTGTCGCTCTCGGGCGTCTCCTCGATCAGCTCCTCGATCGCTTCGCGAACCGCTTCGTTCTTATCCTTGCGGCGCAGGCGCCGCAGGAGGGCGCGCAGCAGGCCGCCACTCGAAGGGACATCGGAAGCCGGCGATGTCGTCACCGGGGTCGAAAGAGGCTCAGTCGACGAAGCCGGGCCGAGGCCCGGCTTGGTACTGTGCGCTGTGGAATCAGGCATGGTCCGTAAGATAGGCTATCGGCCCCGCGTTGCAATCATGGGAAGTTCTTGATGCGTTCCTGCAAGCTTCCTTCCGGCGCCGAAATGCCGGCGCTCGGCCTCGGCACGTGGCGCATGGGCGAAAGCGCCCGCCGGCGGCCGGAAGAACTCGATGCCCTCAAATACGGGCTCGATCTCGGCTATCCGATGATCGACACCGCCGAGATGTATGGCGAGGGCAGCGCCGAGGAAATCGTCGGCGACGCGCTGCACGGTCGCAGCACCCGCCCCTACATCGTGAGCAAGGTCTATCCGCACAACGCCTCGCGCGCCGGCACCATCGCCGCCTGCGAGCGCAGCCTGAAGCGCCTGCGGCTGGAGCGCATCGACCTCTATCTGCTGCACTGGCGCGGCGGCGCGCGGATCGAGGAAACGTTCGAGGCGTTCCACAAACTGAAGAATGCCGGAAAGATCGGCGATTTCGGCGTCAGCAATTTCGACCTCGATGACATGCAGGATGCCGCGAGGCTCGACGGGGGACTGACCGGCACCAACCAGGTTCTTTACTGCCTGTCGCGCCGCGGCCCGGAGTTCGACCTGCTGCCGTGGATGCGCAAGCGATCGATCCCGCTGATGGCCTACTCGCCGCTCGACCAGGGCGGCCTGCTGCGCAAGGCGCCGCTGAAGAAGCTCGCCGACGAGGTCGGCTGCACGCCCGCGCAACTGGCGCTGGCCTGGCTGTTCGCCCAGCCGGGCGTCGTCACGATCCCGAAGTCATCCAACCGCGAGCGCGTGAAGGAAAACTTCGCCGCGCTTCAGGTAAAATTGACCCCGGAAATCCTGCACGAACTCGACCGCGCCTTTCCGCCGCCGCGAACAAAGCAGCCGCTGGAGATGCTGTAGCTCGGCGAGGCAGGATTAAGGATCCTTCGCTGCGCTCAGGATGACACTGTTGTTGGGGTCTGCGCAGTGCGCCACTTCAAAAGCAGGTGCCATCCTGAGCGCAGAGAAGGATCCTTGCTCGGACGACACTGTTGTTGAGGTTTGCGCAGTGCGCCACTTCAAAAGCAGCTGTCATCCTGAGCGCAGCGAAGGATCCTTACTCGGACGAACCGACGAAGGCTTCTCTATCGCTCCAGATACGGATCGGCGATCCCGAGCCTGGCCAGCACGCGGCGCTCCAGCGCTTCCATGCGCTCGGCGTCATCCTCGCCCGTCTCGTGGTCGTAGCCCAGCAGATGCAGCGTGCCGTGCACGACCAGGTGCGTGAAATGGTCGGCCGGCGACTTCTTCTGTTCGCGCGCCTCACGCCAGACGGTCTGGCGCGCCAGTACGATGTCGCCCAGGAAATCACGCTCGCCCGAGGGATAGGACAGGACGTTGGTCGGCTTGTCCTTCTTGCGGTCGCGCGCGTTGAGCACACGCACACCCTTGTCGTCGTCGAGTGCGACGTTGAGCGAGCGCATGCCACGACGGCGCGTGCCGGCGAAGGCAGCTCGTGCGGCACGGCGCGCGAGCTTTTCCGCGTCGGGCAGCGCCTTCAACCACGCTTCGTCCAGCACGATCACCGTGCAGCGAAGCGACGGCCTAGCCTTTGGCTTGCTTGTCGCGGGCGTCATAGGCATCGACGATGCGCGTCACGAGATCGTGGCGCACGACGTCCTGCGAGGTGAGCCGCACGAAGCGCACGCCTTCGACGTTCGTCAATGTCTCGACGGCATCGTTCAGGCCCGACTTCTGGTTGTTCGGCAGGTCGGTCTGGCTGGGATCACCGGTGATGACCATGCGCGAGCCTTCGCCGAGGCGCGTCAGGAACATGCGCATCTGCATCGGCGTCGTGTTCTGCGCCTCGTCGAGGATGACGTAGCAGTGCGCCAAGGTGCGGCCGCGCATGAAGGCCAGCGGCGCAATCTCGATCTCGCCCGATTCCATGCGGTGCGCGATCTGCTCGGCCGGGATCATGTCATGCAGCGCGTCGTAGAGCGGCCGCAGGTAGGGATCGATCTTTTCCTTCATGTCGCCGGGCAGGAAGCCCAGCCGCTCGCCCGCCTCGACGGCGGGACGCGACAGCACGATGCGCTCGACCTTGCCGGCCAGCAGCAGCGACACACCCATGGCGACGGCGAGATAGGTCTTGCCGCTGCCGGCGGGTCCCAGCGCGAACACCATGTCGCGTTCGCGCAGCGCCGCGAGATAGCCGCGCTGGCCTGGCGTACGCGCCTGGATGGTGCGCTTGCGCGTGCGGATGCTCTCGGCGTCGCCGCCTTCGGGACCGCTGCGGGCAAAGCGCACGGCGGCATCGATGTCGGCGCTCTCGATCGACAGGCCGCGCTTCAGCCGCTCGTAGAGGCTTGCGATGGCCTTCTGCGCCATGGCGGCATCGTCGGGCGTGCCGGTGATGGCAAGCTGGTTGCCGCGTGCGCTCAACTGGGCGTTCGTGAGCTGCTCGATGCGAACGAGATTGCGGTCATGGTTGCCGTAGAGCACAGCCACCAGGGCATTGTTGTCGAACGTCATGCGCCGGACGTCGGCAGCGCGCGTACCGGCGGCCTGGTCGCTCACGCAGCCACCTCGTAGTCGCCGGTGACGATCTCGCCCAGCAGGCTGTTGGCGTAGCCTTCGATCAGCCGCACGTCGACGATGCGGCCGAACAGGCGCGGGTCGCCCTGCGCATAGACCGACTGCAGCCACGGTGTCTTGCCCATGATCTGCCCCGCCTTGCGGCCGGGCTCGGCGAACAGCACGGGCACGGTGGAGCCGGCCTTCGATTCGTTGAACGCGCGTGCCTGCTGCCCGACGAGCGCCTGCAGCGCGGCGAGGCGCGCGACCTTCACGTTCTCGGGCACCTGGTCGGTCAAGGCCGCCCCGGGCGTGCCCGGCCGGCGGCTGTAGCGGAAGGCATAGGCCGACGCGAAGCCCACCTGCTGGATGAGCCGCATCGTTTCGTCGAAGTCGGCATCGCTCTCACCGGGAAAGCCAACGATGAAGTCCGACGACAACGCAAGGTCGTCGCGCGCGTTGCGCAGCCGTTCGACGATGCGGAGATAGAGGTCGCGATCGTGACCGCGATTCATCGCGTCGAGGATGCGGTTCGATCCCGACTGCACCGGAAGGTGCAGGTAGGGCATGAGCTGCGGCACGTCGCCGTGCGCGGCGATCAGGTCGTCGTCCATGTCGCGCGGATGGGAGGTGGTGTAGCGAAGCCGCGCGAGGCCCGGAATCTCGCCGATCGCGCGCACCAGGCGCGACAGCGACCAGGTCGACCCATCCGGTCCCTCGCCGTGATAGGCGTTGACGTTCTGGCCCAGCACCGTGAGTTCGAGCGCGCCGGCGGCCACGAGCTGCCGCGCCTCGGCCAGCACCGCCGCCACCGGCCGCGAATATTCCATGCCGCGCGTGTAGGGCACGACGCAGAAGGTGCAGAACTTGTCGCAGCCTTCCTGGATCGACAGGAACGCCGAGCCGGCCCGGATCCCCTGCGGCGACGGCAGATGGTCGAACTTGCTCTCGGGCGGGAATTCCGTGTCCAGCACGCCGGCGCCCGGCATGAGCTTGCCCGGTCCCGCCGCGGCTGACTTGCGCGCGACCTGGGCCAGCAGTTCGGGGAGACGGTGGTAGGCCTGCGGGCCGACCACGATGTCGACGGCGGGCTGGCGGCGCAGGATCTCCTCGCCCTCGGCCTGGGCGACGCAGCCTGCGACGGCGATCGTATAGTCGCGGCCCTCGGCGCGGCGTTCGGTCTTGAGGTCGCGCAACCGTCCCAGCTCGGAATAGACCTTCTCGGAAGCGTGCTCACGAATATGGCAGGTGTTCAGCACCACCAGATCCGCCTGGTCGGGCGCTTCGGCCAGCGCATAGCCCAGCGGCCGCAGGACGTCGGCCATGCGGTCGGAGTCGTAGACATTCATCTGACAGCCGTAAGTGCGGATGAACACGCGCTTGGGCTGCCCGTCGGTGCGGACGTCCTTCATCGGTCTCCGGTGCTGGAACGCGCGGTATCTATCACCGTCGCCGATCAGGGTCGAGGGTCGGCAGCCGGCCCGGCCAGCGACGGCAGCAGCTCGGGGCGGCCGGAATTCGCTGCCTGCACGCCGGAGGAGACCTGGCGGAAGCAGTATTCCGCGAGCTTCTTCCGATCCCCAAGCTGGTCGATGTCGATGGGCGGGAAGAAGGTGACGACCGCCTCGGTCTCGCCGAGGCAGACCATCTGCCAGAGGTGCGGCACCAGGTCGAGATCGCCGAACCAGGCGAACAGGGGCCGCCAGTAGCGACCGAGCGGGATGCCGTCGAGCCGCGTGTAGGAAATCGCGACCGGCTGCACCACGATGGGCCGCTCGTCGCGCCGCAACTGCGCCACGGCGAAAAGGGCGCTGCGGAAAGGCAGGACACGGGTCCCGTCGCTGCTGGTCCCTTCGGGGAACAGCATGAGATTGTCGCCCGTGTTCAGCCGCTGCAGCATCTCGTCGCGGCTGTTGCTGGTCTTGCTCGAGCGTCGCTCGACGAAGATCGTGCGCTGCGCCTTGGCCAGGGTGCTGAAGAAGGGCCAGGTCGCGACTTCGGCCTTGGCGACGAAGCTTCCGGGGATCAGCCCGCCCAGCACCTCGATGTCCAGATACGAGACATGATTGCAGACATAGAGCGTCGGCGTGACGGTCGAGCGCTCTCCGTTCACCTTCACCTTGATCCCGAGAATCGTGCAGACCGTGCGGTGATAGAACACCGGCATCCAGCGCACGACAGGCGTAATGCGGCAGGCGAGCGCCAGCAGATGGAACGGCAGCAGGACCAGCGTCAGGAGCAGGTAGCTCAACAGCCGAAAAGCGCCACGCAGGGGAGAGCCGATCCAGGTCGCGGCGAAAGGAGCGTCCGCCGCGCTACTCACGCATCCCGCGTTCGTAGTGCCGGATGTACTTCTCCGTCACCAGTTCGGTCTTCACGATGATGAAGACGTCGGTGCTGTTGAATTCGTGGTCGATCACGGCGCCGTCGCCGACGAAGCCGCCCAGCCTCAGGTACCCCTTGATCAGCGGCGGAACGCGCGCCATCGCCTTGCGCGGGTCGTAGCTGCCCGGCTCGAGCATATCCATCTTCACGTAGCGGCTCGGCAGTGCGCGCACGCGGACGTCGGGCGGCGCCAGATGGTGATGATAGAGGTAGGACAGCGCCTGGGCGTGCTGTTCCGGGTCGATGCCCGGCAGGCTGGCGCAGCCGAACATGACCTGGATGTTGTAGTGGTAGGCGTAGAGCGCGATGCCGCGCCACAGCATCTGCATCGTCGCGGTATTGCGCGCGTCCCTCGCGATGCAGGACCGGCCGAGTTCCAGGACCTCGCCCGGATAGTCGATCATCTTCTGGATGTCGTATTCGGCCGAGGAATAGAAGCAGCCCATCTTGAGCGCCGCCGACCGGCGGATCAGCCGATAGGTGCCGACGATGCCTTCCGGCCCCTCGCCGCGGCGGCGATCGAGCACGAGCAGATGGTCGCAGACCTCGTCGAACGGATCGAAGTCGCGGCCGAGCGCCTTCATCTCCGGCGAGGCATGCGCCGCCATTTCTTCATAGAAAACGCGAAAACGCAGAGCCTGCGCCGCTTCGATTTCAGCAGAAGTCTGCGCCAGGCGAACTTCGAAATCGCCAGCGACGACCTTCACGATCTCCGCGTTGGAAACCGGCGGTCCGAGAAGCTCGGCTTCGCTGTCAACGCGGTCGATGCGCATGAACAATCCGCAAGGGGGCCGCCCCGATCATGGGCCCATTATCGGGGTGGCGCCGATCCAGTCCACTTATTTTTGGCGGTCGGATTTCCCGTCCAGGGGAACGCCATAAAGCTCGAGGCGATGCCCAACCAGCCGATAGCCCGCCTTTTCGGCGATCTTCCGCTGCAGCTCCTCGATCTCGTCGTTGTGGAATTCCACAACCTTGCCGCTCTGGATGTCGATCAGATGATCGTGGTGCTCGTCCGGCGTTTCCTCGTAGCGCGCGCGTCCGTCGCCGAAGTCGTGCTTCGCAAGGATGCCCGCTTCCTCGAACAGACGCACGGTCCGGTACACCGTCGCGATCGAGATGTTCGGATCGATCGCCGTCGCGCGACGATGCACGGCCTCGACGTCGGGATGATCCGACGCTTCCGACAGCACACGTGCGATCACGCGTCGCTGGTCGGTCATCTTGAGGCCGCGCTCTGCGCATAGGACTTCGAGTTTGGATTTCCGGTCTGGCATGACAGCCTACCCTACACTGGCAGGCGTTCGGGGTATAGTTGGACATGTCCATACAGGCCGACCATGACATCGACATTACCGGCGAGGTCTGTCCCATGACGTTCGTCCGGACCAAGCTCAGGCTCGAACGCATGCAGCCTGGGGAAACCCTCGCCGTACGGCTTCGCGGCGAGGAGCCTTTGCGCAACGTGCCCCGCGCGGCGCGCGACGAAGGCCATGCCATCCTGTCCATCGAAGCCGATGGCGATGCCCAAATCGTGATCATCCGGCGCGCCTGATCAGGTGAGACTGAGACGCATGATGAAAGCGTCCGCGGCTGCCCGCCCGGCCCGCGGATAATAGCCGGCGCGTTTGCCCACGACGACGAACCCGAGTGAATCGTAGAGCGTCCGGGCGCCCGGATTATCCGCACCGACTTCAAGGAAAAGCGTCTTCGCACCGCCGGTACGGGCTTGCCCTGTCACCGCATCGAGGAGCCGGCGGGCAGCACCGCGGCGGCGATGGCCGGGATCGACGGCGACGGTAAGAAGTTCGGCCTCGTCGGCCACGACGCGAGAGATGGCCATGCCGATGTCGGAGGACGCTTCCGTCAGAAGGAAGCCGACGCTTCCCGGCGACGCCAGCAGGCCCGCAAGATCCCGCCGCGTCCAGGCGTGCTCCCCCATCGGCTCGAAGGCTTCGCGATGGAGGCGCGCCGCGCGATCGAGATCGAGTGCGCCCAGTCGGGCAAGCGTGAAGCCGGCATCCATCACTCGACCGTGCGGCGGGCGCCATCCGGCAGGGTGATGTTCACGCCCCGCAGGTAGAGAGGCCGCGGCAGGCCTTCGTCGCTATTGCGGTCACGCCATGACGCTACGCCAACGCTTTCGGCAAGGCGGCCGAGGACGGCCGGATCGGGCGGGCCGTCATGGGCAACCGCATCGAGACCGCCAGCCAGCAGCGACTGGACGAGCGGGTCCACATCCTTGCCCACGATCAGGCACGCGCGGCCGGCAAGACGCGCCGCGACATCCCCCGCGGTCGCGGCGAACGGCGACGCCTCCTCGCCGATCGCGCAGAACCAGTCGCCGAGCTTGGTGTCGACCGCGGCGACCACCAGCCGGTCGGTGGCGGGCGCCTGCGCGCGCAGCACCGTCGTGGTGGAAATCCCCGCCAGGGGAATGCCGAGACCGACCGCGAGGCCGCGCGCCGCCGACAATCCGACGCGCACACCCGTGAAACTTCCCGGACCTGTCGTGACGGCGATCAGCTCGAGTTCGCGTCGAGCGACGCCGGCCTGGTCGAGTGCAGCGGCGATCGCCGGCAGGAGTCGTGCCGCCTGTTCGCGCCCTTCTTCCACGAGGGTCACGAGGGAAACGCCGTCACGAACGATCGCGACGCCCTGTCCGCTCACCGCGCAATCGAAGGCGAGGACAGTGCTCACAGGCAGCCACCGCGCGGGGTACTGGCGCCGATGAAGGCGGCTGGGCATTGTTGTGTCATGAAGCTCGACATTGTTGCGATCGCTCCGCCCGACTTCGACGTCGACGTGACGCTGGCCTATGCGACGGACGCAAATCTAACGGGACGACCGGTGTACCGAAACGCCGAATGCTGGCTGCACCGAGAGGCTGCCGCGAAGCTCGCCGCGGCGATCGACCTCGCCCGGCCGCTGGGATATCGGCTGCGCATCTTCGATGCCCTGCGACCGGTCGAGGCGCAGTGGGCTCTCTGGAACGTCAATCCCGATCCGGAATTCATCGCCGACCCTCGCCGCGGCTCGCCCCATTCGCGCGGCGTGGCGGTCGATCTCAGTCTGCTCGACGAACAAGGCCGGGAGCTCGACATGGGTACCGGGTTCGATGCCTTCACGCCGCTGTCCCATCACGGGCGCACCGATATCTCCGCGGAGGCGCAGCGCAATCGCCTGCTGCTCATGGGCCTGATGACGTCAGCCGGCTGGGACTTCTACCGCAACGAATGGTGGCACTATCAGCTGTTCGACGCCCGGCGCTATCCGCTCGTCGCAGACACCGACCTGCCACGCCCGATGATGTGATCGGCCGCCTCAGAAGCCCGAGAGCCGCGCCTTGTCGAAATCGCGCAGGTCGTTTTCGCGCATGATCTGGCGCACGAACTGCACATAGCCCTGTCCGCGTTCGGAATAGCGAAGGAGCGAACCGATCAGCCGGAAACCGTCCGGATTCTCGCCCTTCTCGCGCATTGCCGCCCGCTCGCTGCGGAAGCCGGCATAGGCAGGATGGGTGTTGAGGTTGGTAATGTAGGCTTCGGTCGACTCGCCGACGTCGGCGAAAGGCTGCGGCATGCCGGCGCCGGGCTTCCAGGGCACGGAGACGCTGTGGCGGCCAACCGCCTGGATCTGCCCATACAGGGCGTTGCCGGTGCGGGCCGCGAAGGACGTTCCCCAACCGGACTCGACGCCTCCCTGGGCGATCGCCATCGACGGCGGGACGATGTCGACGCGCCGGACCAGCTCGTCGATCTTGTCGGCCGAGGTTTCGTAGCGGTCGGCTAGATCGTCGAGCCAGATGCGCTCGATGGCCGTCAGCATCTGCGGCGTCGAATAGAGCTTGTCGCGCAGATAGAGGAGTTGCTCGCGGTCGGCGAGGACGCGCTGGTTGACCTCGAGGATCACCGGCAGCAGCGCCGTGATGAACAGCATCTTGCGCTCGTTGCCGTCCTTGTTGCCGAGATCGGCCGGCACGCGGTCGACCTTGTAGGGCGGCACCGCCTCGCCCTGGCGGATGTCGGTCAGCGTGTAGGAGACGTCGCGGAAGAAACCGGCCAGCTCGTCGGCCGTGCGCGGGCTGATCGCGCGAACCTGAACCTGGCGGCGAACCGCATTGCCGGGAGCGGCGAAGCGGCCGTGGGCGCCCGAACCGTCGCGCGCCGAGCGATTGACCACGTCGTCCGGCTCGCTCACCTCGTGCCGCACGAACATGAGGGCGGCGGGTTCGGCCTCCAGCACCAGGAAATGCGGCTGCTCGGCTTCGTGGGCATAGGCGCTGCCGACGCCCACGAATGACAGATAGGGCGCCACGTCCAGGGACGGCAGCGGCTTGTAGAAGGCGACACCGGTCGCCAGCACCGCCGCCCACGCGGCGGGAAAAGCATATTGGCGTCCGCGCTCGATCGCGGGCCGTAAGGTCAACTGCATGCCACACTCATCATTTGATTTGCTCGCACGAACGGCCGCACGCGCGGCCCCGAGGGGGGCCGCGAACGCCATCACAACGCGTACGCTTCGAGCTGAAGCGGCCTACTGGGCCGCCTGGACTTCAACCACTTCCGGCACGTAGTGCTTCAGAAGGTTCTCGATCCCCATCTTCAGCGTGGCTGTCGAACTCGGGCAACCCGAGCAGGATCCCTGCATGTGCAGGTAGACGATGCCGTCGCGGAAGTCGTGAAACACAATATCGCCGCCGTCCTGGGCCACTGCCGGCCGGACGCGCGTGTCGAGAAGTTCCTTGATCTGGGCAACGACTTCATCGTCGTCCGCCGCGGCGGCCACGGCCGCCTCACCGTCGACGATCACGGGATCGCCCGACGTGTAGTGCTCCATGATGCCACCGAGAATGGAGGGCTTCATGATCTGCCAGTCCCGGTCGGCCGTCTTGGTGACGGTGACGAAATCGGAACCGAAGAACACGCGCTCTACGCCTTCGATCGCGAACAGCCTCTTGGCAAGCGGCGACGGCGTGGCGGCCTCTACGTTGGCGAAGTCCGCCGTCCCCTTCTCCATGACCACGCGGCCGGGGAGAAACTTAAGGGTCGACGGATTGGGCGTCTGCTCGGTCTGGATAAACAAACCTACCTCCGGTTCGAACGCTTCGCGGGGGATCCCGCTCGGCATCGCTCAGGCTGGGGATCAGGACGTCTCCATCCCCACTCGATGCCCTCGGACGTAGGAACCACGGTCAAGCCGATCAAGATGATTCTGGAGCGGCACTGTATAGATATTATGGAATAAATAGGTATTATTGTTTAATATCATATGCTTATGATATTTTCTATGGAATGTAACCTTTGTCACCAGTTTCGATACAAAGAAGCTTTCGACGCGGATCGCCGCAGTTGGGTGGCGAAACTCCCCGCATACATCATGAGATAGCGTCGATCTCGGCATCCGTCAGGGCGCCCGGCACGATCGTGAGAGGGATGCGGAGCTGCGCGCCCGCCTTGCCGGTGAACGCCGTCACCAGGGGCCCCGGCCCCTCCCCGCTCGACGCGCTGCCGAGCACCAGAACCGAGATCGATCGATCCTCGACGAGCAGCTTCGCGAGTTCGTCCCGGCTCTTGCCTTCGCGAATGTAGATCGAAGGCGGCTGGCCGGTCAGCGAGACCGCCACGTCGGCGTGACGGGCCACAACTTCCTCGGCCTGCTGACGCGACTCCTCGCGCATCAGCTCCACCACGGAGCCCCATTGCTGGCCTTCCGGCGGGTCCATGACATAGAGCATGGCGACGCGGCCGCCCGTCCGCTTGGCGCGCCGGCAGGCGTAGCGCAACGCGTTGCGCATCTCGGGGCTTTCGTCGACCACGACGAGGAAGACACGTTCGTCGGACTTCGGCTGCACGCTCATGAACCGCTCCCCCTCTCCTAGAGACGCCGCATGACGGAGCCGCCGATCCAGCCGACCAGCAAGGCCATCAGAACGGCACCCAACCCGTACAGGGCTCCGTCATGGCTCGCCCATCCGGCGAGCTGGGCACTGAAGCCGACCTTGCCGACGGGCAGCGGGCGCGACACCGCCGCGACGATCTTGCCTTCGCGCAGGAGGTAGACCCGGACCTCGTAGACGCCTTCCGGCAGCCGCGACGGAAACGGCAGGTCGACACGAAACAGACGGCCCGCCTGCACCGTGACCTGCCCGATGGCCGCCGGATAGAGGCCCTCGCGCCGCTTGACCTCGACGAGGCCCGCGCGAAAGCGCGCAAGATCGGCGGTATCCCGCGGCGTCGCGGGCTTGACGCTTGCCAGCCTGTCCTCGAGCGACAGGATCTCGCCGCCGGCACCGCGGGCGAGCAGGCGCTGCAACGGTTGGCTGGCGGCAATCGCATAATAGGCCGGCACGTCGTCGAACGACTGCCGTCCCGTATTGAGCCAGATGCCGAGGAATCGCTGCTTGCGCATGACCGTCTCGCGCGCGGCCGGCCCGGCCACGACGACCACGATCTCGCCGGGTGGATCGAACATGCCGAACATCAGGATGCTTTCACCCTGGAAGGCCGAGGTGATCGACACGCGAGCCAGGGAGAGATCGACGATCAGGTCGGGAGTCGTGGGTTCGCTGGGCACCGAAGGCGGCCCGATGGCGTCGGGCGGTCCGCCGATGCCGGGCGCCGGACGGCTGCCCGGTGCCGGAAGGCTGCCCGGTGCCGGCTCGACCCGGGGGCCCTGGGCCGAGGCGCCGGCCGCCCCCACGAAGAGGACGAACGCGGCGCCGAGGGCGGCCAGCGTACCCGCCACCCCTCTCATGGCAGCACCTCTCGGCTGCCGAGCGAATAAAGCGAGCTCGGCGTGCGCAGCAATTCGGTCAGGAGCTCCGCCGCCACCGCCAGGATCAGGATCGACATCAAGGCCCGCAGCGCCACGCCCGGCAACTTGGCGGCGATCCGCGCGCCGATCGGCGCGCCGACGACGCCGCCCAGGATCAGCAGCAGGGCCAGGACGACATCGACCGTGCCGTTGGTCGCGGCCTGCAGGAAGGTGACGTTGGCCGCCACGAACAGGATCTGGAAGTTCGACGTGCCGATTACGACCGCGGTCGGCATGCCGAGCAGGTAGATCATGGCCGGCACCAGCACGAAGCCGCCGCCGACGCCCAGGATCGCCGACAGGATGCCGATGACGAAGCCCAGACCGAGCGGCAGCAGGGCACTGATGTAGAGCTTCGACTTGTAGAAGCGCAGCTTCAGCGGCAGCCGGTGCACGAGATAGTGGGTATGGAGCTTGCCACGCGGCCCGTCGGGATTGCGCCGCCGCCTGAAATAGCTTCGCAGGCTCTCGAAGAGCATCAGCAGGCCGATCGTGGAGAGCATCACGACGTAGAGCACCGCGATGACGAAATCGATCTGGCCGATCCGCTTCAGGTACGTGAACAGCCAGACACCGCCCGACGAGCCCAGCATGCCGCCCGCCAGCAGCACGAGTCCCATGCGCAGGTCGACGTTGCCGCGCCGCCACTGGACCTGCAGCGACGAGATCGAGTTGGCCACCACCTGGTTGGCCTGGCTGGCGACGGCGACGGCCGGCGGGATGCCGACGAAGATCAGAAGGGGCGTCGCCAGGAATCCACCGCCGACGCCGAACATGCCCGACAGGAGTCCCGCCGCGGCGCCCAGGCCGAGCAGGACGAACACGTTCATCGAAAGCTCGGCGATGGGGAGATAGATCTCCACGCCGCGGCCTACTTCAGCAGGATGTTGGTGATCTCGCGCAGCTGCGTGCGTGCGCGCAGCAGGTAGAAGCCCTGCGCGAGCAGGTGATTGGGAAACAGCAGCGCATCGGGATAACCGTTCCAGACGACCCACGGGTCGAGCTGGGCGGCGATGCGGAAGGTCTCGACCGTGCCGTTCCAGGCGTTGGTGAGTTCGCGGTCGCGGATCACGTTCTGGAAATCGGAACCGAGGTCGCGCAGCAACAGGTAGTAGACGTAGAGACGACCCTTGTTGAAATAGAAGATGTCGTCACATCTGGCGTCGAACAGGTCGCCGGCCTTCTCGATGACGTGCTGGTCGATCGCCGCGGAGTCCGAGCCGAGATCGTTGGCGATGCGGTCGAGCAGCGCCTGGAGATTGTCCGCGCGCCTCTCGAACACGGCCTGACCGGTGCCCAGCCGCTTGTTGTAGGCCATCAGCTTGTCGCGGCCGGCGCGATACTTCTGCGCCGAGGTCGCCGAGGGCAGCAGCGAGACGCTGGGCTGCCACAGCCAGATGTTGGGCTGCTCGTTCAGGAAACCGCGCGCCTGCTCGAGGTCGCGGTCGGTCTGGCTCGAGCCGCGCGTGCGGCCGAGCTGGTCCATCAGCTCGGTGCTGAACCGGCCCAGCGCCGACATGATGCCGCGCTGGTAGTTCGGCATGTTGTCGAGAAGGCCGGACGGCATGAAGAACGGCATCATCGGCGTCCAGGTGTGGACGTCGACCTCCCGTGTCACGAGATCGGCCGCGGTGGCCACGGCCTTGCTTTCGCCTGGTGCAACGCCGCGCGCCGTGAACTGCGGATCGTCGTCGATATCCTCGGTCACCAGCGCGCCGACCGGATAGTAGAGGATCACCAGCAGCAGGGCGATGCGCCATGTCCACTTCCAGGCAGTGCGACCGCCTGACGATGGGACGGACGTCGAACGGCCCGGGCGCCATGTCCGCACGCTGTCCCAGCGACGGCGCCACCAGGAAGGCGAAGCCGACGGGCGCTCGCTGAAGTCCGGTTCGAATGTCATGGCACACCTTACCATTCGCCTCGTGACGAAACAGGGGCGACGCCTGCTAGAGTGGGTCAAATGTTTTGAATGGAGTGGGTGGAATGGCTCTCGATCCGGAATCCCAGCGGCTGATCGACCTGATGGCGGCCGCGAACCGTCCGGCCTGGAACACGCTGAGCCCTCAGGCGGCTCGCGACCTTTATCTCTCCCTGCGGTCCGGCGCCCAGGGCCCGCGCCCGGCGCATGTCACGGTGGTCGATCGGACCATCCCCGGCCCGGACGGCGAGCTGGCCGTGCGCATCTACCGTCCGACTTCAGCCGCTCCCGACGCCAAGCTACCGGCGCTGGTCTATGCGCATGGCGGCGGCTGGGTTTTCGGCAATCTCGACAGCCATGACGTGCTCTGCGCCCAGCTCGCCATCGAAGCCGGCATCGCGGTCTTCCACATCGACTATCGCCTGGCGCCCGAGGCCCGCTTCCCCGGCGCTTTCGACGACGTCGTCGCCGGCCTGAAGTGGGTCGCCGCCAACGGCGAGTCGGTCGGCATCGATCCCACGCGCCTGGCGATCGGCGGCGACAGCGCCGGCGGAAACCTGGCCGCCGCGGTGTCGATCTGGGCGCGGGACCATGGCGGACCGAAGCTCCTGATGCAGTTGCTCGCCTATCCCGTGACCGACGCGGTCGCCCGCACCGAGTCCTACCGTCGCTACGAGGACGGCTACGGGCTGAACGCCGTCACCATGGAATGGTTCTTCGACCACTACACGCCCGACAAAGCGGGCCGCGGCGACTGGCGGGTCTCGCCGTTGCGCGCCGCCTCGCTGGCCGGCCTGCCGCCGGCCCTGGTCGTCACGGCAGGCTACGACCCGCTGCGTGACGAAGGCCGCGCCTATGCCTGGCGGTTGCACCAGGAAGGCACGCAGGCCGACCTGGTCGAGTTCGGCGGCATGCTGCACGGCTTCCTGAGTTCGCCGATGCTGCTACACGGCGCCCGGCGCGGCACAACGCTCTGCGCCGCGGCCCTGCGCGAGGCCTTGGTCCTGCGCACCCAGTGAGCGCCGCTCCCTCCGGCCGCGCCGCGCCCGTCGGCATGGCGCTGCCGGGCCTGGTGATCGCCGTCTGCATGATCGGCGACACGCTGCTCTACGCGGTGCTGCCGCTCTACCATCAGGAGTTCGGTCTTTCGCTGGCGATGGTCGGCGTGCTGCTGTCGCTCAACCGCTGGATCCGTCTCGTCGCCAATTCCGGCGTCGCCCATTTCGGCGAGCGCGTGGGCCCGCACGCACTGATGATCGCGGCCGCGCTGGGCTCGGCCGTCTCGACGACCATCTATGGATTGGTCGAGGACCCCACGGCGCAGATCGTGGCCCGCATCCTGTGGGGCATCTCCTATGCCGCCCTCAATCTCTCGACACTGGCCTATGCCGTGAGCGACCGCGCCAATGCCGGCAAGCGGGTCGGCGCCAGCCGCGCGGCAATCGGTCTCGTCCAGGCCTTGTCACTGGTCGGCGGCGCCTGGATCGTGCTGGAATTGGGCGCGCGGCCGGTTTTCCTGATCTTTGGCGCCGTGACGCTGGTCGCACTGTGCGCAGCGATCGTCCTGCCGCGCCTGCCGCCGGAACCTGCGGCGAAGAAGGGCTTCAAGCTGCCGGTGCCGCATCGCCTCGAAGTCTGGGGCTTCGTGATGGGCTTCTCCGGCGACGGTGTCTTCCTGCTGACGCTCGCCTTCCTGATGAAGGATTCGATCACTTCCGTGGCTCCGGTGATGGCGACGGCGCTGCTGCTGGCCCTGCGGTGGCTGGTCGAGGTGACGACTGGCCCGATCGGCGGCTGGATCGGCGACCGCTTCGGAGCACGGCGCATCGCCATCGCGAACGCCGCCCTGCTGGTCTCGGGCTTCGTCCTGATCGCGGCGGACCATGAGCTGCTGGGCGCGCTGATGATCGTGACGACACGCGGTATGTTCAACACGCTGATCCCGGTGCTGGTGATCGAGCGGGGTCACGGCACGGTCCTCTCCAGCCAGGCGAGCTATTCGACCTGGCGCGACTTCGGCGCCGCCGTCGGCCCGCTCACCGCGCCGTGGCTGTTCCTCGCCGTTCCGCAGACACCCCTCTATGCCGCGTTGGCGCTGGCGCTCGGGCTCAGCGGCTACTTCTGCCTGGTCCGCCGCTGAGGAAACAGCGCTGATCTAATTGCAATATACTTGCATACGGAAACATATCGGCCTATATCGAGCCGATGACCAACTCTGCCTTCTCCGCCACCCTGAACCTGCTTCGCGCCACGGCGCGCCTCGAAGAGCGCTTTGCCGGCGAACTCGGCTCCGTGCACGGGCTGGCGCTCAAGGAGGTGCTGCTGCTGATGCACCTCGACCGCGCGCCCCTCAGGCGGCTGAGCCGTGTCGACCTCGCCAAGCGCCTGCATGTCAGCCCCTCGACCGTGACCCGCATGACCAACCCGCTGGAGAAACTGGGTTGCGTCGGACGCCAGGCCGATCCGCGCGACGCCCGCCTCGCCTATGTCGTGCTGACCGAGACCGGCCAGAAGCGGGTCGTCGAAGCGCGGACGACGCTCGAGCGTATGGCCGCCGACCTGTTCCGCGACCGCTGGACCCAGTCGGAGATCGCCACCCTGTCGGATCTGGTCGGCCGCCTGACCGCCGGCCAGCCCGGAGACCTGGCATGATCCACCTGATCTGCGGCTCCACCGGTGCCGGCAAGACCACTTACGCGACCAAGCTGCGCCAGCAGCTTGGTGCGCTGCATCTGTCGATCGACGACTGGATGGTGACGCTGTTCGCGCCCGACAGACCGGCACAGCCGAACTGGCCGTGGATCGAGGAGCGTGTGCTGCGCTGTGAGCGGCAGATCCTCGCGACGGCTCTCGAGCTTGCCCGCGTAGGCGTGCCGTCGATCCTCGATCTCGGCCTTCAGCGCTTGGACCAGCGCCGGCGCATCGCGGAACAGACATTGGCAGCCGGCATCGCCGTGCGCCTGCACTTCCTCGACGTCGACGTCACCGAGCGCTGGCGCAGGGTCGAACAGCGCAACGCACAACAGGGCGAAACCTTTCGCGTGAATGTCACGCGCCCGATGTTCGATTTTATCGAAACGATCTGGCAGCCGCCGACCGACGATGAGATGTCAGTCCTCGATGGCGTGCGTGTCGCGGCTTGAGACACTCATATGAAACAAGCATCCCTCGCTACGCTCGGGATGACACCAACCTTTAGGATCGGCGCACAGCGCAAATCCCAGCAATAGTGTCATCCCGAACGAAGTGAGGGATCCTTCGTTAGCCCTAGCGGAACACGTCCTTGCGGTGACGCACTTCGGCGAACACCGCGACGGGATCGCCGCCGGCGAGGCCGACCGCGGCCTGGACCGCCGGCACGTCAGCGCGCAGGAACGGGTTGGTGGCTTTTTCCTCGCCGAGCAGCGACGGCACGGTGGCCTCGCCCTTGGCGCGCGCCGCGTCGATCGCGGCCGAGCGTGCCTTCAGTTGCTGGTTGCCGGTCTCGACGGTCAGCGCGAAGCGCGCGTTCGACTGGGTGTATTCGTGGGCGCAGTAGACGCGCATGTCGTCGGACAGAGCGCGCAGGCGGCTGAGCGATGTCCAGAACTGCTGCGGCGTGCCCTCGAACATGCGGCCGCAGCCCAGCGCGAACAGCGTGTCGCCGCAGAACAGCGCCTTCTGGTCGCGGAACGCGTAGGCGATGTGGCCGCTGGTATGGCCCGGCACGAAGAAGATCTCGGCTTCGGCCTCGCCGAACCGGTAGCGATCGCCATCGTCGACCTCGACGTCGATGCCGGGGATGCGGGCGCGGTCCTGGCGCAGGCCGACGATGGTGCAGCCGGTCGCCTTCTTGATCTCCAGGTTGCCGCCGACATGGTCGCCATGATGGTGGGTGTTCAGGATATGGGTGATCTTCCAGCGGCGCTTTTCGGCCTCCGCGAGGACCGGACCGGCCACGGCGGGATCGACGACGCCGACGGCGCCGCTCTGCGGCTCGCGCATCAACCACACGTAATTGTCGTTCAGGACCGGGATTCGGACGATGTCTAGCGTTGTGCTCATGTTGCAACGCTAGCAGAGCTGGAATGCGCCGGCCATGGCCCGGCCGCCCGGCTTTCTGCTACAGTCGGGGCATGTGGAGCGACGTCCTCGACCTTGAGGAATTCTACGGCAGCACGCTGGGTCAGATGACCGGGCGGCTGCTGCGCACCCGGTTGCGCGAAATCTGGCCGAACGTTCGAGGCGAGACCGTACTGGGCCTGGGTTACGCGCAACCGCTGCTGCGTCCCTTCATGGAGGAGGCCGGCCGCACGCTCGCCTTCATGCCGGCCCAGCAGGGTGTGGCGCGGTGGCCGCGCGAGGGCCGCAACCTCGCGACCCTGGTCGACGAACTCGACCTGCCGCTGCCCGACCGCTCGGTCGACCGCGTGGTACTGGTTCATGCCGTCGAATGCACCGAACAGTTGCGCCCGATGCTGCGCGAGATCTGGCGCGTGATGGCTGACGGCGGCCGCATGGTCGTCGTGGCGCCGACCCGTACAGGCTTCTGGTCGCAGATCGACCGCTCGCCCTTCTACCACGGCCATCCCTATTCGGCCGGCCAGCTCAACGCGCTGCTGCGCGCCAACATGTTCGCACCGCTGCGCCAGACGCGCGCGCTCTACATGCCGCCGACGCGCTCGCGGCTCATGATGCGCATGGCGCCGACGATCGAGCGCTTCGGCCAGCGCTGGCTCGGCCGCTTCGGCGGCGTCAACGTCATCGAATCCGGCAAGCAGCTCTATGCGGGCATTGCGGAACGCAGCCAGCCGCAGGCGGTCGTCGCCGCGCGGCCCAAGCTGCGTGTCGCCAGTTCGCGCGACACCCCCCAGGTTGCAGGGGCCGCGCGCAACACCGAGGACGGCGAAAAACCCGCCTCCTGATCTCCGGGAAAGAACGACATGGCATTTTCTCCGCGCGTGATCGCGCTGCTGGGTTTTGGCGAGGCGGGATCGGCCATCGCCCGTGGTCTTGCCGCCGAAGGCGGCTGGCGCGGTCCCTCCAAGCCGGGTGACAACGCGCCGCGTCGCCTCATCGCCATCGACACCGCGCTCGACAAGGACGCGCGTGGCACCGCGCTGGGCAAGGTCGCCCGCGGTCTCGATATCGCGATCGCCGACGGCTACACCGAGGCGCTGAGCGAAGCCGATCTCGTGATCTGTGCCGTGCAGGGCGAGCATGCGCTCTCGGCCGCGCAATCCGCTGCTCCCCTCTTGAAGAAGGGCGCTCACTATCTCGACCTCTGCACCGTGACCGGCAAGATGTCGGACGAGGACCGCGCCGAGATCGGGAAGGGCGCCGGCCTCTATGTCGATGTCGCCGTCATGGGCGGCTTCTTCAAGCAGGGCATCAAGGCGCCGATGCTGGTGGCCGGTGAGGACGCCGCCGAGGCGGTCGCCTGGATGAACGACAACGGTTTCGTCGCCACCTTGCTGGGACCGAAGCCCGGCAGCGCCTCGTCGGTGAAGATGCTGCGCAGCACGCTGGTGAAGGGCATCGAGGCGCTGGGTGTCGAGGCGCTGGTCGCCGCGCAACGACAGGGCATCCTCGACGAAGTGCTGGGCTGCCTCGGCGATGCGGACTCGATGGGGCTGAGCGGCTTCATCACCATGCTCGTGCAGACGCATGTCGTGCATGCCCATCGCCGCTGGGAAGAGATGGGGCTGGTGGCGCAGACGCTGCGCGAGACCGGCGTCGATCCGCTGATGACCGAGGCCATCGAGAGGAGCCATCGCCGTACGGTCGACGCGCACATTGCGCCCGCCGATGGCCAGGTACCGAGCCTCGAGGACGCGCTCAGGATCCTGTCGGAGAAGGTGATCCGTGGCGGGTGAAGTCTTCGACCGGCTGGTGGCGCTCCTCACCGAGGCGAAGGCGAAGTTCCGCGTCATCGAGCACGAGGCCGAGGGCAAGTCGGAAGCGATCAGCGCCATCCGCGGCAATCGCCCCGACCAGGCCGCCAAGGCCATGGTGCTGGACGTGCGCGGCGGCGGCGGGGGCAAGCGCCATGTGCTCGCCATCCTGCCGGGCAGCCGCAAGCTCGACTTCGCCGCCGTGGCCGCCCTCTTCGAAGCCCGCAAGTGCGGCTTCGCCTCGCCCGAGACGGCCCAGGCGCTGACCGGGTGCGTCATGGGCGCGGTGCCGCCGTTCGCTCTCGACCCGGCCATTTCAATCGTCGTCGAGGAAGACCTGCTCGCCAACGAGACACTGTTCTTCAATGCCGGCCGCCTCGACCGCTCGATGGAACTCGATACGAAGGATTGGCTGGCGATCGCCAAACCGCGCCTCGCCCGGATCGCGGCGCGTGACTGAGGCATGGCGCTTCGGTCCCGTGACCGAAGATGACTTCGAGCCGTTGCTGGCGATTCGCACCGACGTGATGCGAGAGCATCTCGAACGGGTCGGCCGCTACACACCCGAGCGCTCGCGCCGCATGTTCCGCGGCCACTTCGACGAGCCCGGCACACGGCTGATCCTGCAGGACGGCGTGCGCGTGGGCTGCGTCGGGTTCCGCGAGCACGAGCAAGAGATCAGGATCGACTCGTTCTATCTCGAGCGCCGCCTGCACGGCTCCGGCCTCGGCACGACGATCCTGAAAGCGCTGCTGGCCGAAGCCGACGCGACGGGTCTCCCCGTCCGCCTCGAAGTGCTGACCGGCAGCAAGGCCGACCGGCTCTACCTGCGCCACGGCTTCGTGAAGGTGCGGGAAGACGCGATCGAGGGGTTCTACGAACGCCCGGCCGCCGGCCAATCGATCCCGGCGCTAATGCCTCGCGGCCCCGGCCATCAATTTGTCTTCTATGGCGACGCGTGCTCCGGCGTGCCGGGCGCCCCGCACGAAAGGACCTTCGCAGGCATCAATGCCTCGGTGCGGCGTCTCGTGCCCTCGCCCGAATTCATCCTGTTCCTCGGCGACGAGATCGCCGGCTACACGGCCGATGCCGATGCTCTGCGCCAGCAGTGGCGCCACTGGCTCGATCAGGAGATGGCCTGGCTCGATAGACGCGCAACTCCGATGTGGCACACGACCAGCAACCACGCGACCTACGACGTCATGAGCGAGCAGGTGTTCCGTGAGATTCATGCTCACCTGCCTCGCAATGGACCGGTCGGGCAGGAAGGCCTGTCGTACTGGATACGGCGCGGCGACCTTCTGCTCGTCTTCGTACACACGCTCTGGACGGGTCTGGGTGGCGAAGGTCACGTCGAGACGGACTGGCTTCGCGCCGTGCTGAACCAGCACGCCGATGCGCGTCACAAGGTTGTCGCCGGCCATCATCCGATCCATCCGGTCAACGGCTTCAGCGGTCCCTATCAGCGCGACGTCGGCCCCGAGCATGCAAACATCTTCTGGGATGTGCTGAGCGCGAACGGCGTACTCGCTTACCTGTGCGGCCACATCCTCGCCTTCGACATCCAGGTCCATCGCGGCGTCCTGCAGATCTGCACGGCCGGTGCCGGCACCGCGCATCGAATGCCGGAGGGGATCGAGTATCTTCATGCGGTGCAGGCCGCGATCGATGGCGACGGCCTGCGCTACCAGGTTTTCGACGCAAGCGGACAGGTCCGTGAAAGCCTGTCCTGGCCGCCGTCCGTGCCGACGGTCGACCGGTGGACCAGCCTGCAGGACGCCGGCATCGCCCGTGACAGGATCGCGACCTTCCGCTTCACCGGCCAGACCGCCGATGCCGGCGCCAGTTCGGCCCAGACGTTCCTCGCGGCGTGCCGGCCGGGTGTCCGCGCGCCGGTCTGGATCGGACTGAGCGGACCGTCGCAGCGGCTGACGGTGATCCTCGAACCTGAACCCGGCCGCAGCCCGCATTACTGGCTCGGCCCCTCGATCGCGGCCGATGCGCCGTTCGACATTCAATTACTCGTTCACCCGGGCATGGGGCCGGGCGGCCTGCTGTATCGACTGGCAGCCGATGCGCCCTGGACTTCCCTGTCGGCAGCGTCCGCGTGGGGCGCGGAACGTCTGGACTGGCCAGAACTCTGGAGCGTCGGACATGGTCCGGGAGGACCCGGCGACCGCGCATTCCTGGGCAGGAATCTCGCGATCTCGGCGACGGCCGACAAAGGCCCGTAGCGTCCGGCTAGTCCCGCCGCAGCATGAACACCGCCTGCTCACCGATCAGGTTGGCCAGCAGCGGCGGCAAGGTGATGCGGCGGCTCTTGTTGTTCAGGACGATCGCCCTCTCGATCCGCACGCCCATCGTCCGACACAGCGCGCGAAAGTCGTCGATACTGCAGAGATGGATGTTGGGCGTGTCGTACCACTTGTAAGGCAGCGAGGTTGTCTCGGGCATGCGACCGCCGAACACCAGCCGCAGCCTCACCTGCCAGTGCGCGAAGTTGGGGAACGACACGATGGCGTGCTTGCCGACGCGCAGCATCTGCTCCAGGACCTGGCGCGGCTCGCGCGTGGCCTGCAGCGTCTGGCTCAGGATCACGTAGTCGAAGGCGTCGTCGGGATAGTCGCGCAGGTCGGTATCGGCGTCACCCTGGATGACCGAGAGGCCGTTGGCTACGCAGGCATTCACGCCGGCCTGGCTGAGTTCCATGCCGCGGGCATCGACCCGCTTGAAGTTCATCAGATAGGCGAGCAGCGAGCCGTCGCCGCAGCCGACGTCGAGCGCACGCGTGCCCGGTTCGACCATGTCGGCGATGAGCTGCAGATCGACACGAATCGGCGTGCTCACGACAGACCTCCCAGCCCGCGCACCGACGCGGCACCCTTGAGAAAGCCGGAGAGCGTGCGGAACATCTCGGGCTCGTCGAGCAGGAAGGCGTCATGGCCCTTGTCGCTGTCGACCTCGACGAACGACACGTTGGCCGCCGCCGCGTTCAGCGCATGCACGACCGCGCGGCTCTCGCGCGTCGGGAACAACCAGTCGCTGGTGAAGGACATCAGGCAGAAGCGCGTAGCCGAGCCCTTGAAGGCATTGGCCAGCACGCCGCCATGCGCGCCCGCGAGGTCGAAATAGTCCATCGCGCGGGTGATGTAGAGATAGGAATTCGCGTCGAACCGATCGACGAAGGTCGAGCCCTGATAGCGCAGGTAGCTCTCGACCTGGAAGTCGGCGTCGAAGCCGAACCCCAGCGCATTGCGATCCTGTAGCGCGCGCCCGAACTTCCGCTGCAGTGCCTGTTCCGAAAGGTAGGTGATGTGGGCCGTCATGCGGGCCACCGCGAGGCCGCGCGACGGCATCGTCTGGTGCAGCCGGTAGTCACCGCCCTTCCATTCCGGGTCGGCCATGATCGCCTGACGGCCGACTTCGTGGAATGCGATGTTCTGGGCGGAGTGACGGGCGGCGCAGGCGATCGGCACGGCCGAGAAGACGCGCTTCGGATGGCTGGCGGTCCATTCGAGCACCTGCATCCCGCCCATCGACCCGCCGATGACGCAGAACAGGTCGGGAATGCCGAGATGATCGATCAGCGCCACCTGCGCCCGCACCATGTCGCCGATGGTCACGACCGGAAAGCGCAGGTTCCAGGGCTGGCCGGCCTTCGGATCGGTGTCGAGCGGACCGGTGGTGCCCAGGCATCCGCCGAGCACGTTGGTACAGATGATGAAGTAGCGCGCCGGATCGAGGATCTTCCCCGGGCCGACGATGCTTTCCCACCAGCCGGGCTTGCCGGTCACCGGATTGCGGTCGGCGACGAACTGGTCGCCGGTCAGGGCGTGGCAGATGAGGACTGCGTTCGACCTGTCGGCGTTCAGCTCGCCGTAGGTCTGGTAGGCGACGCGATACGGTCCGAGATCGACGCCGCAGTCGAGCCTCAGCGGCCGGTCCGCCCCCAGGACCGCGTGGCGGCACTGGGCGAGCGCCTTGCGCTCGGCATCGGTAAGGTCGTTCAGCACTGCCCTCTCCCGCGAAGGAGCCAACGAAAAAGCCCCCGGCCGGAAGGACGGGGGCTTTTTTCGAGCACTCCGACCTTTTAGCGATGTTTAACGTGGTCGCAAGCCGGTCGGCCCAAATTCCACGGAGAGGCTCTATACGGTCGTCGGCGGCGCGAGGCAAGTCTCTTGCGGCTTGTTTGCCTTTACGCGGGCCGTCCGGACGTAGTATCGCCGCTGCGCACAGGAAATTAACGGCCTTATGGACGCTCCCAATCTCGAAATCTTGCGGCAGGAAATCGATGCCATCGACACGGACCTGCACGGTCTGATCCGTCGCCGCTCGGAGGTCGTCGCGCACATTTCCTCAACCAAGCCGTCGGGCGGCCTGGCGCTGCGTCCGGGCCGCGAGGCCCAGGTCCTGCGCAAGCGACTGGCCACGCATGACGGGAAGTTCCCGGCCGGCGCCGTCTATCGCATGTGGCGTGAGATGATGAGCGCCTTCACGCTCATCCAGACGCCCGGCCTCAAGATCGCGATCTGCCGCCCGGCCGACCAGCCCGGATACTGGGACCTCGCGCGCGATCATTTCGGCTGCCAGATCCCCTTCGTCGCCCACGACACGCCGGCCGGCGTGCTGGCCGCGGTGCGCGCCGGGCCGACGACCATCGGCGTCGTCCCCGCCCCGCTCGAGGCCGATTCCACGCCGTGGTGGCCGATGCTCGCCGGCAAGGACACGACCCTGCCGACCGTCATCGCCCGCCTGCCCTTCCTGTCGATGCCCAACGCCCGCGCGCGCGGCATCTCGGCCTTCGTGCTGGCCCGCATCGACGCCGAGCCGAGTGGCTCGGATCGCGCGCTGATCGCCATCGAGGCCAACAACGGCCTGAGCCGCGACCGTATCGCTGCGGCACTGGCCAAGGCCGGCCTTCCGGCCTTCACCTCGGCGCTGGACCAGGTCATGGCCGGAGTGCATCACTATCTCGTCGAGGTGCCGGGCGTGATCGCCGACGAAGATCCGCGCCTGCGCGAACTAGAAGCGGCCCTGGGCCTCGAAAACGGACGAGCGGCGGCGATCGGCGCCTATGCCGTGCCGATCGACGCCAAGCCGTGACCTGAACTTTCGAAGGAGACTGGCATGAGCGCGCTCACCCCTCGTCCGGGCATCATGAAGATCGCGCCCTACGTGCCGGGCAAGGACTCGATCGACGGCAAGGAGACGATCGCCAAGCTCTCGTCCAACGAGGGCGCGCTCGGCCCCTCGCCCAAGGCGATGGCCGCCTACGCCAAGGCGGCGTCCGAACTGCACCGCTATCCCGACGGCGACACCAGCAAGCTGCGCAAGGCGATCGGACGCCATTTCGGCCTCGATCCGGCGCGCATCGTCTGCGGCGCCGGCTCCGACGAGATCCTGAACCTGCTGGTCCGCGCCTACTGCGGCCCGGGCGACGAACTGCTCTACAGCCAGTACGGCTTCCTGATGTACGCGATCAACGCGCTGGGCGTCGGCGCCACGCCGGTCGCGGCGCCCGCCAGGGATTACGGCAGCGACATCGACGCGCTGCTCGCCGCGGTGACGAACAAGACTCGCATCGTCTGCCTCGCCAATCCGAACAATCCGACGGGCACCTACGTCACCAAGGACGATGTCCGCCGCCTGCATGCCGGCCTGCCGAAGAACGTGCTGCTGATCATCGACGCGGCCTATGCCGAGTATGTCAGCAAGAACGACTACGAGTCGGGCGTCGAGCTGGTCGACCAGGCCGAGAACGTGGTGATGACCCGCACCTTCTCGAAGATCTACGGGCTGGGCGGGCTGCGGCTCGGCTGGATGTACGGCCCGGCCGGCATCGTCGATGTGATGAGCCGGCTGCGCCAGCCGTTCAACGTCAACCTCGCCGCGCAGATCGCAGGCGTCGCGGCGCTCGACGACATCGCCCATACCGACGCCAGCCGCACCAACAACGACATCTGGCTGCCCTGGCTCAGCGCGGAGCTGACGAAGCTCGGCCTGAAGCCGCTGCCCAGCGTCGGCAACTTCCTGCTGGTCGGCTTCGGTTCGAAGGAGCGCGCCGCGGCGGCCAACGAGTGGATGATGAACGACGGCCTGATCCCGCGCCTGGTCGCGGGCTACGGCCTGCCCGAGCATCTGCGCATCACCGTCGGCACCGAGACCGAGGTGAAGGCGGTGCAGGCCTCGCTCGCCCGCTTCGTGGCAGCGCAGAAATGAGCGAGCCCCTGTTCGACAAGATCGCGCTGATCGGCATCGGCCTGATCGGCGGCTCCATCGCGCTCGAAGCCCGCAAGCGCGGCCTCGCCAAGCACATCGTCGCGGCGACGCGCAGCCCCGAGACGGCCGCCCTCGCCAACAAGCTGAAGCTCACCGACCATTGCGGCACCGACCTCGCCGAGGCCTGCAGGGACGCCGACCTGGTGATCGTCTGCACCCCGGTCGGCGCGTGCGGCCCGGCCACCAAGGCCATCGCTTCCACCCTGAAGCCCGGCTGCATAATCTCCGACGTCGGCTCGGTGAAGCAGACCGTGATCGCCGACATGGCGCCGCACATTCCGAAGGGCGTGCACTTCGTGCCGGCCCATCCAGTCGCCGGCACTGAAAACTCCGGCCCGGAAGCGGCGCTACTGGACCTGTTCCAGGGGCGCTGGTGCATCCTGACGCCGCTGCCCGACAGCGACGCGGCAGCGGTCGACAAGCTCGAAGCCTTCTGGAAGGGCCTGGGCAGCCTGGTCGAGCGGATCGATCCCAAGGATCACGACCGCATCCTGGCGATCACCTCGCATCTCCCGCATCTCATCGCCTACACGATCGTGGGAACGGCCGACGATCTCGGCGGCCATCTCAACAGCGAGGTGCTGAAGTTCGCCGCCGGCGGCTTCCGCGACTTCACGCGCATCGCCGCCTCCGATCCCACGATGTGGCGCGACGTGTTCATGAACAATCGCGAGGCCGTGCTCGAAGTCCTCCAGCGCTTCCAGGAAGACCTGTTCTACCTGCAGCGCGCCATCCGCTGGGGCGAGGGCGACAAGCTGTTCGACCTGTTCACGCGCACGCGCGAGATCCGCCGGGCGCTGATCCATCTCCACCAGGCCTAGGGGCTTGGGCGCCGCCGCAAAGCCCACCTTTAAGCCTCGGTGGGTGTTCGGCTACGGCTCGTTGATGTGGAACCCGGGCTTCGCGACACCCGAAACCCAGGCCGCGCGGCTGCAAGGCTGGCACCGCGCCTTCTGCATCTACTCGGAACATTATCGCGGTACACCGAAGAAGCCGGGCCTGATCCTCGGCCTGCTGCCGGGCGGCTCCTGCCGCGGGCTGGCGCACCGGCTGCCGGCCGCCACCTACGACGAGGTGCGCCGCTACCTGATCCATCGCGAGATCGACAATGACGGCGTCTATGAGGAGACGGTGCGGCCGATCCATCTGGATAACGGGCGGATCGTACCGGCGCTGGTCTATCTCGCCGACCGCTCCCATCGGCAGTTCGCCGGCAAGCTGCCGGCGAAGGAGGCGCTGAAGCTGATTCGCCAGGGCCATGGCGCCACCGGCAGCAGCCTCGAGTATGTGCAGAACACGGTCAGGAACCTCGGCGAGCTCGGCCTGCGCGACCGCTCGCTCGAGATGCTGGCCCACACCGCCGCAGGCGGCGCTGAGCCTCGTGCCGCTAGCGGCGCGCGGCCTCGGTCGCGAACGCCGACTTCACGACGAAGCTGAGTTCCTCGCGGGCCTGCTCGACCGACAGGTTGAGGCGCTGGCGGAGGACGACCCAGCTTTCCGGCGCGATGGCGAGCGCCAGGGCCGTCAGCGCCCGCTGGCGCGATTCGGCCGGCAGCGCGGCCAGCTCGGGTGCGAATGCCTGCGAGAGGTTCGCAGTGTTGGCGCTGTAGATCTGCGAGATCATGTCGGCGGCCTCGGGCGAGCGGCGCTGCAGGGTCTCCACGAAGGTCCACATCGGGCGAAGCTGCTCGTAGCGGTCGGCGCACTGGTCGATCATGCTGGCGATGCGCTGCTCGACCGGACCGACGGTCGCGAGTTCCTTCGATTCGCCCACCAGCGCCGCCAGCACGCGGCCCAGGACCGCGACGTAGAGTTCGGCGGTGTCGGCGAAGTGCTGGAAGACAGTACGGGCGGAAACCCCTGCCATCTGGGCGATATCACGCACGATGGGAGCGACCTGCCCCGCCGTGGCGAGGGCCAGCGCCGACGCGACGATCGATTCGCGGGTGCGTGCGACGCGGTCACCGCGACCGGCTGTCTGAAGCTGCTTGGTGTGCAGGGTCTGAACGTCCATTATTGACTCCCCAGCGAGTGGTTGCCGCCTGTTCGGCAACCTGGTCGATGTTAGCGATATTGAATGCAGATCACTACATATGAAGCTACTAGTGCCCCCGCATTTCAAGTGCTGCGATGCGCCATAAGGGCGCGTTCGACGTAAGATTCGCGTAAGCCGACGGTGCCCCGATGTCCGAGAAGAGCTTTGCCCCCGCCTCCCTCGCCGCGCAGGCGATGGGCTGGATCGATCCCGTCACCAAGGCCGTGGTCCCTCCCATCCACATGGCGAGCACCTACCTGCGCGACGAGGACAATGGTTACCGCTCGGGCCGCATCTATGCCCGGGCCGACAATCCGACCTTCGACCAGGCCGAGGCGACGCTCACGGCGCTCGAAGGCGGCGCGAAGTCTCTGATCTTTTCCTCCGGCATGAGCGCGGCGACGGCCTGCTTCCTCGCCCTTTCCCCCGGTGATCATGTCGTGACTTCGAAGGTCATGTACTGGGCCCTGCGCAACTGGCTGATGACCTTCGCCACGCAATGGGGCCTCAAGGTCGAGTTCGTCGACACGGACCAGACCGACCAGGTGGCCGCCGCGGTGAAGCCGGGCGTCACCAAGCTCGTCTGGATCGAGACGCCGGCCAATCCGACCTGGAGCGTGTCGGACATCGCCGCGATCGCGGCCATCGCCCACAAGGCCGGCGCGCTGCTGGGCGTCGACTCCACGGTAGCCACGCCGGTGCTGACCCGGCCCATCGAGCATGGCGCCGACATCGTGATGCACTCGGCCACCAAGTACCTCAACGGCCATTCCGACATCATCGCCGGCGCGCTGACCGGCGCACGCGACGACGCCTACTGGGCGAAGCTGCGCACCATCCGCTCGCAGCTCGGCACCATCCTTGGCCAGACCGAGGCGTGGCTGCTGATGCGCGGCATGCGCACGCTGTTCCCGCGCGTTGCCTGGGCCTGCAAGTCGGCCCAGAGCCTCGCCGAGAAGTTCGCCGAGCATCCGATGATCGAACAGGTCCTCTATCCCGGCCTGCCCACCTTTGCCGGCCACGCGGCGGCGGCACGGCAGATGACGGGCGGCTTCGGCGGCATGCTGTCGGTGAGGGTGAAGGGCGGCGAGCGCGCGGCCATCGCCACGGCCGCACGCGTCGGCCTGTGGAAGCGCGCCACGTCACTGGGCGGCGTCGAGAGCCTGATCGAACATCGCGCCAGCATCGAGGGCCCGGGCACCCCCTGCCCGCCCGACCTGCTGCGCCTCTCCGTCGGCGTCGAGGAGAGCAGCGATCTGTTCGACGATCTGGACCAGGCGCTGAAGCGCGCCCACAACGCCTAGGACGGCGCGCCGAACACCGAGGCGAGGCCCGCGCCGATGCGCTCGTTCATCATCTCGATCGAGCCGTCGGTATAGGCTGCGATCTTGGCGCCCGCGAGATGGCGGGCCAGCGGATAGTCGGCGCGCAGGCCGTTGGCGCCCATCGCCTGGATGCAGTCGGCGATGCGCTGCACGGCCATGTCGGTCGCGAACTTCTTGGCGTAGGCGGCCGGCATCACCGCGTCGGCGCCCTCGTCGATCAGGCGCGCGGCACGATAGGTGAGCAGGCGCGCGGCTTCGAGATCGGTCGCCGCGTCGACCAGCTTCCAGCGCACACCCTGATGTTCGATCACCGGCTGGCCGAAGGTCTGGCGCTGCTGCGTGTAGCGCACCGCCGTCTCGAGTGAGGCTTGCAGCATGCCGCAGCACATGGCCGCGACATAGGCGCGGGCGCCGTTGATGCCGGCGAGCGCCGCCTTGAAGGCCTTGCCGGGCGGATGCAGCACCGCCTCGTCGGGTGCGAAATAGTCGACCAGCCGGAAGCCGCCGACGCCGATCGCGTGGCCGCCATGGAGCTGGAATGGCGGATCGCGATGGAACCCGGGCCGCTCCGCTTCGATCGCGAGACAGATGATGCCGCGATAGCCCTGCGACCGGTCGGTCTGCGCATAGGCCACGGAAAGGCCCGCGACCGCAGCGTTGGTGATCCAGGCCTTGGCGCCGTTCACCTTCCAGCCGCCCTCGACGCGAACGGCTTCCATCTCGAGGCCGCCGAAGTCGCTGCCGACACCGGGCTCGCTGAGACCGGCGCAGCCGATCAGGTCGCCTGGCAACATGCGCGGCAGCAGGCGCGCCACATGTGCAGGCTGGCCGTCACGGGCGAAGCGCGCACACGCATTGTGGTGGTTGATCAAGGCGAAGGCGAAGGCGAAGTCGTGCTTCGCGATCTCCTCGAAGGCGCGCAGCTTGCAGGAAAAGGACAGGCCCTGCCCGCCATGCTTCTTTGCCAGCTCGATCGTATTGAGACCGATGGCGCAGGCCGCCTTGATGGCTTCGAGCGGATAGCGGCGCTCCCATTCCCAGCGCGCGGCATTCGGCGCGACATGCTCCTCGGCAAAGGCGCGGGCGCGCGCCACGACGGCGCGCTCTTCGGGAGTGAGGATTTCATCGAGCATCTGCCTGAGATACACGATTGGACCTCGGGCGCAACCGCGCGCTAGAATGGGACCAATGCGGGTGTAGCTCAGGGGTAGAGCGTCGGCTTCCCAAGCCGTAGGTCGCGGGTTCGAATCCCGTCGCCCGCTCCATCTACTTTCAAGGCTGGCGACGTGAGCCGGCACTAGCGGTTTCCGTGGCAATCGGCGAACCGGCCCGCTTATCTGCTCGCGGTCGTGACCGAAGGCTGCGTCAGCGTGAGACGACCGGCGGAAGGCTCGACGCGGCCAGCCGTGCGAGGTCGCTCTGGCTGCGCACGCCGGTCTTGTCGAAAATGCTTTGGAGGTGCGAGCGCACGGTGGTTGCCGACAATCCGAAATTGCGCGCCACCTCCGGCACGCCGCCGAACTGCAGCAGACCGGTGAGGACCTGGAATTCTCGCGGCGTCAGGCCATAGAGCTGGGCAAGAGCTTGCATGGGCGGCATTTCGTCGGCGACCACCGGGCGCATGAACAGGGCGCACGCGGCCCCTGACGCCGGGGCCAGGCGCCCCTTCGGGGCGAGCGACACGAGATAGGCGATGAAGGGTCGGCCGTCGGGTGTCGAGACGGGGAATTCGCCAACCGGGCCTCCGTTGCCAATGCCGCGCAGGGCGGCGTTCAGGCTTTCCGCAGCGACACTGTCGCGAAAGGCGAAGCGCTCGCCGGCATTGGTAACCGGTCCGTTATCCTCGGTCAGGACCCGCGACGCCGCGTTGGCGAACAGCACGACGCCCGCCGCATCGAGCAGCCACACCGCATCGGACATCGCATCGAAGGTCGCGTTCAGCGCCGCGTCCTGCGCGCGCACGCCGTCGAACAGACGGGCGATGGTCACGGCACGCCGTATGTGCGGCGAGACGAGTTCCATGCGCCGAATCTCGCTCTCGCCCGCAAGGCCCTCGTCTTCGAGCCGCGTCACGCCGAACATCCCCATCGCCGACGCACTCTTGGCGAGGACCGTCACGACCACATCGTGAAAACGCTGCGGCGCCGCCCACTCCGCATAAAAGCGCGTCCCGCGATACTCCTCCATGTCCATCACGCGCGACAGCGAGGTCGACGAACCGACATCCATGAAGGCGGTGAGCGGCAGCACGGGATTGAGCTGCACGTATTATTCGAAGTAGAGCCGCGTCCAGCCCGGATCGGCATTGTAGGACTGGAGGAAACCTCCGGTGCCGGACCGATGATCCTGGTGGAACAGGAGCGCGCTCGATCCGCCCACGTACCGCGAGAGTTGCCCGAGCGCGTTCGTCCATTTTCCAGGGTCAAGGATACAGTCGTAGAGCGCCCCGATGGCTTCCGAGAAAGCCTCTTCTTCCCTCATACCCGCCCCCAGTTCGCCCCGCGCTTCGAGACTAACAGAAGGCAGGCTGGTCCAAAGTCTCGGTTTTGTGATCAACGATCATGGAATTCTCCGGATTGATCGCAACCGGTAGCTCTTCCTCCTACGATCGTAGGTAGCGACCACCTCCCGGCGTGCCTACCGTTCCAACGGCGGTCCGACAGTCCCGGATCCGTGAGGAGGCGTCCATGGCCGTCATCGTTGGCTCCGGCTTCGTGTCAGATTCTGCCCTGCCGGGCTATCACAGCCTGCCCACGGTCGCTGTCATGGCGGATGGCCGCTTCCTCATTACATGGATGAACGACACCGAAAAAACACTGCAGCCCGATGGCAATCCCCCGCCGGTGCCGGGCACCGACCTGACTGCCTATCTGGCCAATGGCTGGCAGATCAGTGCCCGCCTGTTCGCTGCCGACGGAACCGCCCTCGGTTCCGAGTTCAGGGCGCACAGCCTCGGCGGCGTCACGCCCCAGGACCAATGGCGGCCCCAGGTCGTTGCGCTGGAGGACGGGACATTCCTGCTGGCCTACGAGACAATGTGGCGCACGCCATCCGACGATCCGATCCACTTCATCGGCGAGGTGCCGGAGCTTCCACCCTATCGGGCGATAGCCGGCCGAATCGTCACTCCTCAGGCAGGAGCGCCGCCTGCCGTCTCCTCGGAATTCTTCATCTACACACGGGACCATACCCAGACACTGCTCGACGATTTGGCGATCGACGCCGACGGAAACTGGGTCGCCGCCCTCAGCCACTATCACGGTTTCTGGGACGCCCTCCAAGACCGCTACACCACGTACAACGAGGAGGTCGGCTCCATCGCGCGGAGCGACCCGCAAGCGACCATCGTCTACGACACAGAGCAAGCGCTTGGGTTCGGCCCCACAACCGACGACCATGTGAAGCTCGCCCCGCTCTCCGGTGGCGGCCATGTACTTGCCTGGCAGCAGCGCGAAGCACTGGGGCCTGGCTTCAACTTCAATTTCAATTACGATATCTACGCCCACGTGCTCGACGCACCGGGTGGCGGCAGCATCGCAATTCCCGTTGCCGTCGCCACGGGTCAGCAATACGAAGTAGAAGTCGCCGCGCTGGGCACCGGCAACTTCATTGTGACCTGGATCGACGGGCCGAACGGCACGACGCGCGGACGCGTCTTCGATCCCCTTGGTAATGCCGTCACGCCGACCTTGAGCCTCATCGGTCCCGGTTACCACCACAGCTTCGACGCGATCAGCCTGATCGACGGCGGGTTCGCGTTGACGTGGGTATCGGGCCAGGCCTTCGTCGGCACGGTCTATCTCGCCGCTTTCGGCCACGACGGCAGCCTGACGATGTCGCCAACAGCGATCGCCATCGGCGATCATCCGCGGATCACCCAGCAGCCGGACGGCGACCTGATCATCGTCTCGCGCAACGGGGCGATGGAGTACCGGATCTTGAGCGGTGTTACGTCCAACATCGCCCCTCAGTCGATCTCCCTGTCGCCGGCCGGTGCGCCGCTGTCCGAGAGCGCCGGAGCCGGCACGCTGATCGGCACGCTGTCGGTCGTTGATCCCGATTCGCCCTCGCCCCCCACGTTCGTGGTCGTGGACAATATCGGCCGCTTTTCGGTCGTGGGCGCCGGACTGTATCTTGACGGCACGGTCCTCGACTTCGAGACGAGTCCGATCGAAAGCCTGACCGTGCGGGCCACCGACTCGGCCGGCAATGCCGTTGAGCGCGTCGTGACGTTCGCGGTCGCCGATGCCAACGATCCTCCAACCGACGTCGCCTTTGCGTCGACCGGGTCATCCACGGCCTTCCTGTTCGAGAATCCCGGCAATGGGGACGTCGTCGGCTCGTTGACGGCGGTCGACCAGGATCTCCTCGACATCAATACGCTGACCCTGGTGGACGACGGCGGGGGCGCCTTCGGCATGAACGCCCTGCGGCAGATCGTCGTCCGCGATCGCCTCATGTTCGATGCAGAAGGCGAGTTGGGCGCCGTCACTGGCGCCGTGACCTCAACCCGCAACGGCATTGTCACCGGCCCGCTCTACTTTTCCGTTTACGCGCAGGACGTGGTGTCGGAGACCGTGTCGGGAGACGCCCGTGACAACGCGATCTTCGGGGGTATCGGCGACGACACGCTGCGCGGCCGGGATGGCAACGACTCCCTGTATGGCGAGCGCCGTTTCACCTTCGTGCCCGGCGGCGGGGATCGATTGGTCGGCGCCAACGGTGACGACCTGCTTTTCGGGGGAGGCGGCGACGATGTCCAGTTCGGCGGCACCGGCAACGACATTCTCGAAGGGGGCGAGGGTATCGACATGCTGCTCGGCGAGGATGGAGATGACACATTCATCTTCCGCTACGAAGCCGTCCCGATGGGCGAGAGAGTGGCCGGCGACGACGGAACCGACACCCTGTTCATCAGCGGCATCACCGACTTCTGGAACGCCAGGCTGTTGAGCATCGAGCAGGTGTACTTCGACGCCGCAGTCGATGGCATGGTAACCTTCACACAGGCCCAGATTGCCGGGATCGGCACGTTCGTCGGCAACATGCTCGAACCAGGCGTGGCCGCGCCGCGCGGCGGCGACGGTCAGCATGTTCTCTCCGTTCAAATGAAGATCAGCGGGACGCTCGATCTTTCCGGCAAGATCATCGTGGACATCGACGAAGTGCAACTGATCGGGACGAAGCTCGCGGATTCGCTCATCGGCACGGCCGGAGCCGATTTGCTCGACGGCGGCACCGGTGGCGATTTCATGGCCGGTGGCGGCGGCAACGATACGTACCTTGTCGACAAGGCCAGCGATACGATCGTCGAGGCGGCGGGAGCCGGGATCGACACGGTGCGCACGACCACCAGCTACACCCTGCCTGCCAACGTCGAAAACCTGTCGCTCGAGGGGCTTCGCTCCCTGACCGGCATCGGCAACGATGTGGCGAACGTCATCACCGGTTCCATCAACAACGACATGATCTACGGCCGGCTTGGCTCGGATACCCTGTCGGGCGACGTCGGCCGGGACAGGTTCGTGTTCGACACCGCCTTCGGACCCGGCAACGTCGACACCATCCTCGATTTCACGGTTGGCAGCGATCTCGTCGTGCTCGAGAACGACATCTTCGTTGGCCTCGCACCCGGCAAGCTGACGTCGGGCGCATTCCGGATCGGCAGTGCCGCCCTGGATGCCGACGATCGCATCATCTACAACAACGCAACGGGCGCCCTGCAATTCGACGCCGACGGTACGGGTGCCGGTGGCGCATCGACATTCGCCATCCTGTCACCGGGCCTTGCCCTCTCGCAATCCAGCATCCTGATCGTCTAACAAGCTCGAAGAGCTCGCGGTCGCCGGCACATGACGCTTGGACAGGACGACCGAAGGTTCCGGTGGGGTTGTCGGGTCCATACGCCACATCTAAGTTGCCTGCTTACGATCCGGCATGCTTTGCAGCATGCTCAAAATGACAAATGTTGCAGGCAGGAACGTCGACATGGATGTGGCACCGGGGCCGGTCGTGGCCGGCAGCGACTTCGCGGCCGATGTGGCCGCGTTCTCAGGCTACTGGCGCGACGCCGCCGAACGCTTGGCACGACTGCCCGCAAAGCCCAATCGCGATGCCGCCGCCTACGACGCCGCCGAGTCCCTGAAGCAGGCGGCGCGCGAGGCCCGCTTCGCCTTCCTGCGCCGCCACGCTCGCACGCTCTACGACAAGCTGACCGACAATCGCGCCAAGTTCGTGCGCATCGAGCGGCTGGTCTACGACGCCGCCGCCCTCGTGCCCGGCCTCGCGCCGACGCAAGCCCAGGTCGCGGCCGAAGCCGAGTTGCGCCAATCCGAGAAGGACGGCGTGGAAATCGACCAGGGCATCCTCTGCAACCAGTTCCTCGCCAATGCCGACTGCGGCCTGCACCTGTGCCATGCCATGCTGCTGCCGCGCGAAGAATCGACAGAGGCGTTGGCGAAGTTCCAGCGCGACGGAACGCTCGACCTGGGCTACGCGCGCGTCGAGCGCCAGGGCAAGGCGGCGGTGCTGCTCCTATCCAACCGGCGATTCCTCAACTCGGAGGACAATGCCACCCAGGCCGCCACCGAGATCGGCGCCGATGTCTGCATCCTCGACCGGCAGAGCGAGGTCGCCGTGCTGCGCGGCGACGTGGTGCCGGAGGGCAAGTATGCCGGCCGCCGCGTTTACAATGCCGGCATCAACCTCACGCACCTCTACTACGGCAAGATCCCGTTCCTGTGGTTCCTGATCCGCGACATGGGTTTCGTGAACAAGATGTTCCGCGGCCTCGCGCGGCCGGATGTGGCGCCCGACGAGGTCGCGGGCGATTCGATCGAGAAGCTCTGGATCTCGGCGGTCGAGACCTTCGCGATCGGCGGCGGCTGCCAGATCCTGCTGGCGACCGACTTCAACATCGCCGGTCGCGACGCCTACATGACCCTGCCGGCGCGCAAGGAAGGCATCATCCCGGCGATGGCGAACCTGCGGCTGTCGCGCTTCGTCGGCGATCGCCTCGCGCGCCAGGCGATCATGTACGAGCGTCGCATCGAGTGCGATTCGGAGGTCGGCCGCATGATCTGCGACGAAGTCGTGGAACCCGGCGAGATCGACGCCACCATCACCCGCGTGATCGATCGCCTCACCGGATCGGGCGCGGTCGGCGCCATCGGCAATCGCCGCGCCCTGCGCCTCGGGGTCGAGCCACTCGACACGTTCCGCCGCTACGCCGCGCTCTATGCGCGCGAGCAGGCCTACTGCCACTTCAGCCCGGCACTGATCTCGAATCTCGAACAGTACTGGAACGCCGCGAACCGGCGGGCTTAGTCGCTATTCCCCAAACCACCTCACCCTGAGGAGCGGTCCGCAGGACCGCGTCTCGAAGGGTGGGAACGCGCACCACGCCTGTAGCCCATCCTTCGAGACGGCCGCTGCGCGGCCTCCTCAGGATGAGGTGGGTGGTTAACCCGGGACAGAAGCCTCAGTGCTCGCGCGGGGCGTGCTTGCCGAGGATGCGCTGCAGGGTGCGGCGGTGCATGTTGAGGCGGCGCGCGGTCTCGGAGACGTTGCGGTCGCACTGTTCGAACACGCGCTGGATATGCTCCCACCGGACGCGGTCAGCCGACATCGGATTGCTGGGCGGCGGCGGCAGCTTGCGGCCGTGGGCCGTCAGCGCCTGCTCGATGGCGTCGGCGTCGGCCGGCTTGGCGAGATAGTCGACGGCGCCTTCCTTCACGGCGGCGACGGCGGTCGCGATGTTGCCGTAGCCGGTCAGGACGACGATGCGAATGTCGGGGCGGGCCTGGCGCAGCGGGCCGACCAGCTCCAGGCCGTTGCCGTCGGCCAGCCGGAGGTCGAGCACGGCGAAGGCCGGTGGACGGGCGGTTTGCGCCAGCGCCTCGGCCACCGAGCCGACCGCGGTCACGATGAACCCGCGTTGCTCAAGCGCACGCGCGATCCGGTTGCGGAAAGCTGCATCGTCGTCGGCGATGAGCAAGGTACGGTCCTTGTTGCTCGTCGCACCGGCGATGACAGGGGACACAGGGCGATTGGCGCCGCTGTCCTGGGTCATGGCGATTCCTTCGACATCGGCCGCTATGTAGCCTTGAAGACCGGATTTGGCCAGCGCACCGAGACGGCCGCCCCGCCGCCCGTGTCGCTGCGATTGCCGAAGGTCACGTTGGCCCCGGTACGCTCCAGCAGCGTCTTGGCGATGAAGACGCCCAGGCCCATATGCCCTTCCTGGCCCTGCCGGGTCGAAATGAACGGTGTCCCCAACTCGTCGAGCAGGGCCTCGGAGAAGCCCGGCCCGTCGTCCACGACCTCGACTTCCGACCAGTCCCGCGTCCAGCGGGTGGCAACGCGCACCTCCTTGCGGGCGAAGGAAACGGCGTTCTGCACGATGTTTCCGATACCCTGCATGATCTCGGGGCTGCGCAGCTGGATCGGTGCGGTCTTTGGCACCCCCTCGCCGAAAGGCCCCGACACGAAAGCGATCTCGATCTCCTCGCGGGCGTAGTTCTGTGCGGCGGCCTCGATCAGGGCCGGCAGCGGCACCAGCGTGTAGGAGTCCGAGACGTCGCCGGCCGGGTCCATCGACAGGCGCGCCAGGATCGAGCGGCAGCGCTCCGATTCGGCGGCCAGCAACTCGACGTCCTCGCGCAACGGATCGTCGAACTCGATCTCGCGCTGCATTTCCTTCGTGACGACCGCGATGGTCGACAGCGGCGAGCCCAGTTCGTGGGCGGCAGCCGCCGCGAGGGCGCCCAGCGCCGAGAGCTGCTGCTCGCGCGCCAGCGCCGCCTGGGCCGCCGCCAGCGCATCGGCCATTTGCCGCTGCTCCTCGGCCAGCCGCCAACCGTAGAGGGTGATCAGCAGGGTCGTGAGCGACAGGCCGGCCCACACGCCCGCCTGATAGATGTCGGGCAGGTTGGGCGGCGGCCCCTTCCACGGCAGCGGCTGATAGAACAGGCCCAGCAGCGCGATGCTCGCGATCGTGAGCAGCGTGAGCGCCACGTTGCTCGCCAGCGACAGGATGGTTGCGCCGATCGCGACCGGCGCGAGCAGCAGCAGCGAGAAGGGATTGATCAGGCCGCCGGTGAGGTAGAGCAGCACGGCGAGCTGCAGGATATCGAATGCCAGGAAGACCGCGGCCTCGCGGTCGTAGATTCGCGCCGAGCCGGGACGACCGATGCTGACGGTGAGGTTGAGCAGCGCCGAAAGGGCGATCGTGCCGCCGACCGCCAGGACCGGCATGCCGAAGCCAAGTCCCCAATGCACCACCGCGACGGTGAAGGCCTGCCCTGCGACGGCGCCCCAGCGGATGAGAACCAGCGTGCGCAGGCGCACGCCGCCGCGCGGCAGGACGGACATGGCGGCGGTGCGCCGGGGAGCGGCGGGCGGCGGGGCGTCGTCCGCACGCTCCGCCACGATCTTATTCCTCGATCATCAGGTGCTTGCGATGCACCGTGGTGAAGAGCGGAATCTTGCGCTGCTCCTTGCGGTTGGGCGGTTCCTTCACCAGCCGTCCGATCTCGCCCAGGATCAACCCGGTGATGGTCGGCAGCGGCAGCTCGCGCGCCTCGTCGAGCTGTACCCAGCGGATGTCACCCATCTCGCTCGAATGCCGGATCTCGCCTGTCGCATCCTCGGCCCGCGCCATGAAGAAGCGCGCGTTGAAGCGGCGCGGCCGCCCCGGTGGCGTCACCGCGCGCGCGATCAGGTCGAGGCAGTCGAGCGCCGGCGCCATGCCCTTGTCGAGGAAGCCCTGCCAGTGCTCGCCATAGTCTTTCTTGGGCGCGCCCCCCTGGAGGGGCTTGCCCAGCATCAGGCCGCTTTCCTCGAAGGTCTCGCGCACCGCCGCCACGGCCAGCGCCCGCGCGCGTTGCGCCGAGGCCGCACGCATCAGTCGCTCGTTGACGAAGGGATCGAGCGAGGTCGCGACGGGAACGCGCGCATCGTCGGGGTCGACCTTGCCGCCGGGGAACACATAGCGGTTGGGCATGAAGGCATGGGCGGCGGCGCGGCAGCCCATCAGCACCTCCGGCGTGTTGCCCTTCATCCGCACCAGGATCAGCGTCGCCGCATCGCGCGGCCGCATGTACGGATAGACCTTCTCGATCTGCTCGACCGGCCGCTCGCTGCCGGGCTTCAGGGGGGCCTTGGGGGGATCGTCGTAGCCTTTGTCGGTGCCGCGGACGACGGCGCCTTCGGGAATGCCTCGTTTGCTCATGCCGCTACGATAGACCAGCGATCCTAGAACGACCAGTCGACCGGCGTGTCGGGGCGGAAGACGGTGATGTCTTTTCCGCCGCCCGGAACCGCCACGCGGTCGGGGATGTCGAGCGGCCGGGCATGCAGCGTGACCGTCTCCTCGTTGACCGGCAGGCCGTAGAAGCGCGGGCCGTTCAGCGAGGCAAAGGCTTCGAGATGGGCCAGCGCGCCCTCCTCGGCGAAGACCTGAGTATAGACCTGCATCGCGACCGGGGCGTTGAAGACGCCGGCGCAGCCGCAGGCGCATTCCTTGGTGTCGGTCGTGTGCGGAGCGGTGTCGGTCCCGAGGAAGAACTGCGTGCCGCCGGAGGTCGCCGCCCTTCGCAGAGCGAGACGATGCTCCTCTCGCTTGGCGATCGGCAGGCAATAGAAGTGCGGACGGATGCCGCCCTTGAACAGCGCATTGCGGTTGTAGCTGAGGTGATGTGGCGTGATCGTGCCGCCCATCCTGCCGGGATTGGCCTCGACGAAGGCCACGCCCTCGCGGGTCGTGATGTGCTCCAGCACGATCTTGAGGCCCTGATGGCGCTTCAGCAGCGGCGCCAGCACCTTGTCCAAAAACACCGCCTCGCGGTCGAAGATGTCGACCTCGGCATCGGTCACCTCGCCATGGACCAGCAGCGGCATGCCGGCCTTCTCCATCGCCTCCAGCCCTTTCGCGACGCGATCCATCGAGGTCACGCCGTGCGCGGAGTTGGTGGTGGCATGCGCCGGGTAGAGCTTGGCCGCGACCCAGACGCCTTCTTCCTTGCCGCGCGTCAGCTCGGCCGGGTCGGCGCCGTCGGTCAGGTAGCAGGTCATCAGCGGCTCGAAGTTCAGCTCCTTCGGCACCGCGGCCCGGATACGGTCGCGATAGGCGCTGGCCTCGGCCACCTTCGTCACCGGCGGCACGAGGTTCGGCATGATGATGGCGCGGCCGAACTGGCGCGCGGTGTGCACGGCGCAGGCCGCCAGCATGACGCCGTCGCGCAGGTGGACGTGCCAGTCGTCGGGACGGCGGATGGTGATCGAGGCGGGGAGCGGATTTGCGGTGGCCATGATGCACTTTCTACGCTTGCTCCCGGACGGGCTCCAATGTTGATTGCGGGCATGAACGACCTGAACGACGCCATCTCCTTCGCCTTGGCCGCCGAATCCAAGTGGCCGGCCAGCATGTACATGCCCGACGGGCAGTTCGTGATGACCTACGATTCCGGGGAGAAGGCGCCCGACAACGAGGTGCTGGGCCCGGTGACGCCGCGCGGCGGTCCCTCGGGTATCGTCTATCGCGGCGGCCAGAAGCTCGCCGAATGGGGCGATGTCGACCGCGCCGACATGACCTTCAGCGTGGCCAAGAGCTATCTTGCCCTCCTCGCCGGCCTGGCGCTGGGCGACGGGCTGATCAAGAGCCTCGACGACAAGGTCGCGGCCTATGCGCTCGACGACGGGTTCACGAGCGAGCAGAACCGCGACATCACCTGGCGCCACCTGCTGACGCAGACCAGCGAATGGTCGGGCAGCGTCTTCGGCAAGGAAGACCGCATCGATCACAATCGCGTGGTGGGCGTCGCCGTCGCCGATGCGCCCAAGGGCACGCGGCGCGCGATGAAGAAGCCGGGCAGCTTTTACGAATACAACGACGTGAGGGTGAACCGGCTGTCGCGCTCGCTGCTGCAGGTGTTCAAGGAGCCGCTGCCGCAGGTGCTGAAGCGACGCATCATGGATCCGATCGGCGGCTCGCAGACCTGGAAGTGGGACGGCTATCGCAATTCCTTCGACACGATCGACGGCAGGCCGATGCTGTCGGTGCCGGGCGGCGGCCACTGGGGCGGCGGCATCGTCATCTCGGCGCGCGACCTCTCGCTGATGGGAAGGCTCGTCGCGCAGGGCGGCGTCTGGGAGGGCAAGCAGATCCTGCCCCAGGGCTGGACCGACGAGCTGGTGAAGCCCTGCCCCGTCGCGCCCTTCTACGGGCTGATGTGGTGGCTCAACACCGACAAGCGCCAGTTCGCCGCTGCCTCGGAGCGCAGCTACTTCGCGCTGGGCTGGGGCAGCCACATCGTCTGGATCGATCCCGACAACGACCTCGTCACGGTGCTGCGCTGGATCGACCGCAAGAAGGCGCCGGAATTCGTCGAACGTCTGCTGGGTGCGATCAAGGCATGAGTCTGGATTTCTCCGCCGTCCCCCGCATGGCCGACGGCCGCACCGCCGCCGAACACATCGAAGAGGTCGCCAACCGGTCGCAGATCGTGCGCGTGCCGATGGGCGCGAGGAGCGCCGGCGGCACCGGCCGGATGATGTGGCACGTCTTCGGGGCCGCGCCCGAAAAGCCGATCCTGCTGCTGTTCCATGGCGGCTCGGGTTCGTGGATCCACTGGATCCGCAACGTCCTGCCGCTCAGCGCCCATTTCAACGTCTACGCCGCCGACCTGCCGGGCCTCGGCGACAGCGATCCGCCGGACGATGTGAACGACATCTGGTCTGTGACGCATTGCGTCGAGGCCGCGATGCAGGAGCTGGTCCCGAAGGACAAGCCGTTCTCGATCGCGGGCTTCTCCTTCGGCGGCATGGTCTCCGGCCACATCGCGACCCTGTTCGAGGACCGCATCGAACGCATCGCGCTGGTCGGCGCCGGCGGCCTCAAGGCCACGCGCAAGCCCGGTCCGAAGCTGCACAAGCTGCTGGCCGAGATGCCGCCCGAGATGCTGGCCGCCGAGGCGCGGCGCAATCTCGAGATCCTGATGCTGCACGATCCGAAGAACGTCGACGGCATCGCGATCCACATGCAGATCCTCAACACCACACGCGCCAAGACCCGCAGCCGCATCATGGGCCAGGCCTTCAAGCTCAGCGAAGTGCTGCCGCGGGTGAAGACGCCGCTCACCGGCATCTGGGGCGAGTTCGATTCGACGACCTATCCGCACATCCAGGAGCGCATCGATCTGTTCCGCGCGCTGCAGCCGGATTTCGAGATGAACGTCATCCCCGGCGCCGGCCACTGGGTGGCCTACGAGGCGGCAGACGCCTTCAACGAGACCCTGTTGCGCGTCCTCGCCAGATGACGCACGCCCGATGACCCTCCGGGCGCGGGCGCTGCCCGGCGCATGGAGCGTGGCGATCCTGCTGGGGACGGCGCTGTCGCCGGCCGCGGCGCAGCAGAACGTCGCCAACAATCCGCTGACCGACATCCCGGCGATCCAGGTGCAGAACTACCTGCAGCCGGTGATGAGCGGCCAGCCGGGCAGCGGCGCCGACCAGCCCTTCCTGCGCGGGATCCTGCCGCACGACACGTTCGGCTGGCCCCAGCTCATGCGCGCCTCGCTCGCCACCGGCACGACGGTGTGGGGACCGGCCGGCACCGAGAGCGGCCTGGGCGATCTCACCTTGTTCGACGTGCCGCTCTTCCAGCTCGCCAACGCCAAGATGGGGATCGGGCCGCTCCTGATCCTGCCGACCGCCACCAGCCCGGCGCTGGGCGAACGCAAATGGCAGGCAGGTGTGCAGGGCGTCGTGAGCGCGCCCTACGACTGGGGGCTGCTGGCGGCGCTGGTCGCCTACCAGCAGGCCTTCGACGGCAGCGCGCGTTCGCTCACCGTCCAGCCCTTCCTGTTCTACAATCTCAGCGACGGCTTCTATGTGCGGTCGAGCGGCATCACGACGATCGACTTCGGCCGCCAGCGGGCGGTCGTGCCGGTCGGACTGGGCCTCGGCCGGGTCAAGCGCCTCGAAGACGGCAACGTGCTCAACCTCTATCTCGAGCCGCAATACTCGGTGGTTCAGAGCGGCCCCGGACAGCCTAGCTTCCAGGTCTTCGCGGGCTTCAACATCCAGTTCCCGCCCGGCCGCGCCCCCTGAGCGCGGCCCCTCCCGGCCTAACTGCCGCCCATCACCCAGCGCGGCAGGCCGAGCGCGATGTCGGGGAAGGCCATGAGCAGCAGGATCAGGGCGAGCATCGCTCCCACGAACGGCAGGGCGCCGCGGATCACGTCGGCGATGGCGCCCGTCGTTCGCAGGCTCTGCACGACGTAGAGGTTGAGGCCCACCGGCGGCGTCACCAGTGCCGCCTCGATCAGGATCGTCAGCACGATGCCCCACCAGATCGGATCCCAGCCCAGTCCGACCACGATCGGGAACACGAAGGGCGTCGTGAGGATCATCATGGAGATCGTTTCCATGAAGCAGCCGAGGATCAGGTAGAACACGATCAGCAGCAGCATGGTGCCGAACTTGCCGAGGCCCAGCGCCTCGATCGCCTTGGCCACGCCGTCGGTGACGCCGATGTTGGCCAGTACGAAGTTCAGGAACTGCGCGGCGATGATGATCAGCATGATCATCGCCGTCGTGCGCATCGTGCCCTCGAACACCGCCTTCATCATCGGCCAAGAGAGCGCGCGCTCCCAGGCCGCCAGCACCAGCGCCGCGAAGACGCCCATCGAGGCCGCTTCCGTGGGCGTCGCCCAGCCGGCATAGATCGAGCCGACGACGACGCCGAAGATGAACAGCGGCGCGACGAGGTCCTTGAGGCTGCGCAGCCGGTCGCGCCAGCTGCTCTCCACCGGCGTGCCGCCCTTCGCGGGCGAGACCAGGCAGTAGATCAGCACGATGGCCATGAAGAAGGCGGTGAGCAGCAGGCCGGGGATCATGCCCGCCAGGTAGAGCCGCGGCACCGACGTCTGGGTCAGCAGACCGTAGAGGATGAAGTTGATCGACGGCGGGATGAGGATGCCCAGCGTGCCGCCGGCGGCCAGCGTGCCGAGGAACAGCGGCTCGTCGTAGCCGCGGATCTTGACCTGCGGCAGGGCCACGACGCCGACCGTCGCGGCCGTGGCCACGCTCGAGCCCGAGGTGGCGGCGAACATCGCGCAGGTGCCGATGTTGGCGTGCATGAGCCCGCCCGGCAGCCAGGACAGCCAGGTCGCGATCGCGGCATAGACGCGATGGGCGATGCCCGACCGCAGCAGGATCTCGCCCAGCATCACGAACATCGGGATCGCGATCAGGATGTATTCGGAACTGGCGTTCCACACGATGTCGCCCATCGCGAGGTAGAGCGGGATGGACGAGAAGAACTGGTTGAGCGCCAGTCCGAGGACGCCCATGACGGCCGCCACTGGCACGCTGACGGCCAGCAGGGCGATGAGAAGAAGAAGGGCTGTGCCGAGCATGTCTACCTCTTCGCCGCCTTGTTTGCCGACGCCTCGGACGCGGTCCCGATTCCCAGCGAGCCCAGCTCGCCCTTCACTTCCTCGTCCTGCGACGGCACGCCGATCGTCGCGGAGACCATCGCATGGTCGCCGCGCAGCAGCGCGAGCAGGCTGCGCAGGAAGGCCAGCACGGTGACGATCAGGAACAGGACGAAGCCCGCGAACCACGGCGCCTGCGGCCAGGCGAGCGGGATGCGCAGCGGCGTATTGGAGCGGTTTCCGCCGGTCAGGTTGTCGAGGAAGATCTCCCCGGCGCGATCCACGATGGCCAGGACGAGGATCGCGAGCCCCACGATCGCGAGCAGGTCGAACACCGCCTTGGCCCGCGTGCCGAGGTTGCCGTAGAGCACGTCGATGCGAACGTGGCCGCGCGTCACCAGCACGTGTGCCAGCGACCACGACGTCCCCACCGCGAAGAGATAGGCCGCGATCTCGTCGGAGCCCGAGAAGGCGAAGGCGAGCAGCTTGCGGCTGATCACCTCGACCGTGACGACGACGGCCGCCAGCAGGATCATGGCGCCGCCGGCCCACGCCCCCCAGAGGGCGGCGACCGAGGCGCCGCGCCATAGACGTTCCATGTGTGCTTCCCGAGCCAGTTTAGCGGCGGGGCCGGGCCCCGCTGCTGTTCAGTTCGCCTTCGCGACGAGGCCGTAGCGCTTGCCGACCATCTCGGTCCACTTGGCCGCGCACTCCGCGCCGCAGCGCTTGGCCCATTCGGGCAGCACGACGTCGTTCAGCGCCTTCTTGACCAGGGCGCGGTCGGCGTCCGTCGGCATCACCAGCTTCAGCTTGGCCGGCGGGCCGACCGAGCACGGGCCGTTGCCGGTGTCGCAGGCGATGCCTTCCTTGGTGTCGGACTCGACGCTGGCCCAGGCCGCCTCTTCGAGCTTCTTGAACTGGCCCGTCATGAATTCCTGGGTCGGCTTCGAGAGCTTGTTCCAGCTGGCCAGGTTCACCGACACGAAGCCCGCCGTATAGCCCAGCGACACGTCGACGACGGTCTTCACAACTTCCGGCCACTTCGCCTGGTAGCCCGGCAGCGTGCCGGTGATGCCGCAGTCGACGACACCCTTCTCGAGCGCCGGCACGACCTCGCCGAACGGGATGGTGACCGCGGCGCCGCCCAGCGCCTTCACCAGGTCGGACTGGGAGACGCCCTGCACGCGCACCTTCTTGCCCTTGATGTCGGCCAGGCTGGAAATCTCGTCGCGGCAGAAGAACACCTGCTGCGGGAAGGCGAAGGTCGACACGATCATCGAGCCGAACTTGTCGCGCATCACCTTCTGCATCTCGGGCATCCAGGCGCTCAGGATCTCGCGCTGCTGGGCGACGCTCTGCGCCACGCCCGACAGGTCCGAGCCCTCGAAGATGGCCGCGCCGTCGTCGACATAGATCGGCAGCGCATGCGCCACGTCATAGACGCCGGTCTTCAGCAGCCGCAGCACCTCGGTGCCCTTGAGGTTGAGCTCGGTGATCGACTTGATGTTGCCGGTCAGCTTGCCGCCCGAGGCCGCGCCGAGCTGCTCGCTCCAGAAAGGCTGTTCGACCTTCTTGTTGATGTTGAGGAAGTTCCACGTGCCGATCACGTTGAATTTCTTGGTGTCGAGCTGCGCCGGTGCCGGCGTCTGGGCCGCGGCGATGCTGCCGCCCGCGACGGCGAACGCCGCCGCCATTCCGAGAAGTGCGGTGAATTTCATCTCAAAGCTCCCTGTTCCGCGCCTGTAACCCCATGGCGCAGTTGCCATGACTGTCGTTCAATTCGCGCGGAGTGGCAAGGGCACGGCCGGCTTGCCTGCGAGGTCGCCGCGGCCTTCAATGGGCGAGAAGGATCCCTCTCTTCGTTCGGGATGACACTTCCCTGTCATCCTGAGCGCAGCGAAGGATCCTTGATGCGGCGGCCCCACCCAATGAGGGCGCCGAACGGAGGACTCGAATGCCCAACCTGCTCTGTGTCGGCACCGCCGGCATGTCCGTGTGGTTCAGCCGCGACGACGGCGAGACCTGGATCCGGCCCTATATCGAATCCGGCCTCTATCTCGAGGCGCGCGTCTGGGCGCTGTCGGCGCATCCCAAGCGGCCGGGCGAAGTGCTGGCCGGCACCGATTCCGGCCTCTACCGCTGGAACGAGGGCGACCAGAAATGGACGCACCTGCCCTCGGTGCTGGACGAGTACGACATCTGGGCGATGGCGCAGGCGCCGGACGATCCCGACCTCATCGTGGTCGGCACCCAGCCCGCCCACATCTTCGTCTCGACCGACGGCGGCAAAAGCTTCACGCCCGCACAGGGCTCCTTCGCCGACGCCTGCATCTTCGTGGGCAAGCCGCGCGTCACTCAAATCATCTTCGATCCGGTCGACAAGGACACGCTGTGGGCCGGCGTCGAGATCGACGGCGTACACCGCTCGACCGATCGCGGCCGCACCTGGAAGAAGGTGGGCCAGGGCATCAACTCCGAGGACATCCACGGCCTCGCCGTGATCCGCAACGGCTCGAAGCTGGTCTATGCCACGACCAACCGCGGCCTGAACCTGAGCCGCGACAATGGCGAGACCTTCGCCTTCCAGGAACTCGACTCGCCCTGGCAGTACACCCGCACCATCGTGCCCCGCGCCGACGGCGACGCGACGGTGTTCCTGACCAACGGCAACGGCCCGCCGGGCTCGACCGGCCGGCTGCTGCGCAGCACCGACCATGGCGCCCACTGGCAGGACGCCAACCTGCCGGGCGAGCTCAACTCGACGCCGTGGACGGTGGCGACGCATCCCTCGAACCCGAAGCTGATCTTCGTCTGCTCCAACCTCGGCCAGCTCTTCCGCTCGACCGACGGCGGCGAGACCTGGACCAAGCTGCCGCGCGAGTTCGGCGAGGTCCGCAGCACGATCTGGCAGCCGCTGCCGTAGGAATCATGCTCCTCCCCCTTCAAAGGGGGAGGTGTCGCGTCATACGCGACGGAGGGGTCAGAGCCTCCGTGATCCCTCTTCCTTCAGCGCTCTCGGACATTGCCAAGGCAATGTCCTGCCGCTCCACGGGCCGAGCTTCGCTCGGCCCCCAAGGAGACCGCGATGAGAACCACCGTCGCCGAGATCGCGCCCAGCATCTACCGGCTCTCGACCTTCGTGCCCAACGTCGGCCCGACCGGCTTTACCTTCAACCAGTTCCTGATCGACGCCGACGAGCCGCTGCTGTTCCACTACGGCCAGCGCAGCCTCTTCCCGCTGATCGTCGAGGCGGTGAAGACCGTGATCCCGCTCAGCAAACTGCGCTGGACGACCTGCTCGCACGCCGAGGGCGACGAAAGCGGCGCGCTCAACCAGTGGCTCGCCGCCGCGCCCAACGCCCAGCCGGCGCACGGCCTGACCGGCTGCAACATCTGGCTGAGCGACATGGCCGATCGCCCGCCGCGCGCGCTCCAGGACAACGAGGTGCTCGACCTCGGCGGCAAGCGGGTGCGCTGGCTCGACACGCCGCACGTCCCGCACAACTGGGACGCCGGCCTGATCTACGAGGAGACGACCGGCACGCTGTTCAGCAGCGACCTCTTCACCCAGACCGGCCCCGCCGATCCCACCACCGAAAGCGACATCGTCGCCCCCGCTATCGCGGTCGCCGAGCGCCTGCCCTTCATGCCGCCGACGCCGATGGCCGCACCGACGCTACGCCGGCTGGCGGCACTGAAGCCGACGACGATCGCGCTGATGCACGGACCGACGTTCAAAGGAGATGGGGAGGCGGCGTTGGAGGGGTTGGCGGAGTACTACGGCCGAAGCACGCCACAATAGCGAAGCATCTGGACCTTGGTGCTTTTGTCTGACCCGCGCCAGTTGTCGATACAGATCTCCGCTTGCAGTGCTGTCAAAAGTGGTCGGCTTGGTTGAGTACGCCAACAAGCCGCTACGCCGATGGAGCACAGTAGCCCGTACGGTCAGCGCAGTTCCGCTCGCATAGACCCGATGATGCCGGCTCGCTAGGATGTGTGCCGGGGGAATGATGGCCAAACAACCAGGGCTACTCTTCGACAACAGATTTATGGATCGGCACGCGGGGGCGATTATTGCCGATCCTGCGGTCGCACTCGTCGAGCTGGTTGCTAACTCTTGGGATGCATGGGCAACGCAGGTCGATATTGTTTGGCCAGAACGAGCCACCGATGCCCCATTTTCCATTTCAGACAATGGGAAAGGCATGACGGAAGCACAATTCCAGACACGCTGGAAGACGCTGGATTATAATCGCCTGCGCGACGAAGGAGAGGTGTCACAGCCACCATCAGAGCTTTCGGAATTGCGTCCACGGACGGCCTATGGACGTAACGGAAAAGGCCGACACGCTGCATTCCGCTTCTGCGAGGCATATCGCGTCCGAACATGGCGCGACGGGAAGGCAGTCGCATTCGAAGTCCGCCGCGGCGAAGGCCAACCATTCACTATTAAGCGCCTGAAGGCCGAAGCCGATATCGATGGGCATGGAACGGAAATCGCGGCGCTAGATCCCCGGCCACTCGCGATGACGCCCGAAGAAGCGCGTGAAGTAGTCGGAACGCGCTTTCTGGCGGATCCCAACTTTGTCGTCACGATCAACGGCACCAAAGTCACTTTCGATGACATACCTATCGCACAACGACGCGTGATTGACGTAGAGGTACCAGGCTTCGGAATAGCAAACCTCGCTGTCATCGATACGCAAAAGGCGGACAAGACGACACGCCAACACGGCATTGCTTGGCGCGTGAACAACCGCATTGTTGGGACCCCCGGCTGGACTGGCTTTGATCAGGAACGTCTTGTCGATGGGCGAAGCAGCGAGGCCAAGCGGTTTATATTCATTGTACGGGCCGATTTTTTGGCCGGCGAGGTAAAGCCAGATTGGTCAGGGTTTTCTCCGGAGGGCAACGCTTGGCGTGCGACCCAACCGATACTGCATTCTAAGATTCGGGAGTATCTCAGCGAGATCAATGCAGATCGACGCAGGGAAACGAAGGAAGCGGTTCGAGAGACACTGGCGCATACAGTAGCCAAACTGCCGCCGATAAGCCGGGATCGCTGGAACGATTTTGTCGATCGCGTCGTCGATGCCTGTCCGTCCATGAACGAAGACACCGTCGAGCAAGTCGCCGGAGTGCTTGCCAATCTGGAGCTGGCAACCTCCAAGTACGAACTCATCGCCAAACTGCACGAGATGAAGCCGGGCGACTTGGATGAACTGCACGCACTGCTCGTTGACTGGACTGTTCGTACAGCCAAGTTGGCCCTCGATGAGATAGCGCAGCGGCTTAAGTTGATCGAAGAACTCGACCAAAAGCTCCGCGACGAAACCATGAAGGAAGTTAGCGATCTGCAGCCACTATTCGATCGCAGTCTTTGGGTATTCGGTCCGGAGTTCGAAAGTCTGGAGTTTACAAGCAACCGCGGCATGACTGAGGTTATCAGCAAGATCTTCGGCAGTAAGGAGCGGGGCAGCAAATTACGGCCTGACTTCGTGATTCTACCCGATGGTAGCGTCGGCTTTTACAGTCGCGACTCTCATGACCTTGGACATGAGGTTGACGGCGTGTCCCGCCTCGTCATTGCAGAGATCAAGAAGCCCGGTGTGTTGATTGGCGCCGAGGAAAAGCAGCAGCCATGGCAATATGTGAAAGAACTTATTGCGAGGGGCTTATTAACGGACGCTGCGACAACGACTTGTTACGTACTGGGCTCCAAGATAGATCCAGAAGAAGCAGCAGACGAGACGAAGCTGAATGGCCGGGTAACTATTCGCGCCATGACTTATTCAACTTTCATAAAGAGAGCTGAAAAGCGCATGCTTGGTCTTCGCGACAAACTTCGTGACGCGCCATTTCTAAGAGATCGCGGTATAGACCCGGAGACTTACATGAGCCCCCAGCAACCACGGCAGCGAGAATTGGATCTAAGCAGAATTGTTCCCGCTGGCGAAGAGCAAGGTAACGACGCGAAAATGGCGCGAGTCAATTTGCCAACCGCGAGCCTTGAGAGCGGCGAATGATTACATGCGCGTGCGGTGAGGTAACCTTGTGCGTGAAAATTGATTAGCCGCGTGGATTTCTCCCTCCTGCGCCCAAGTTGGGATTATCGCAAGCACAGCACTAGTAGGAATTGCATTTGAGAGATGAGGGAAGTCCCTTCTTATCATTTCCAAAAGAACGAATAGGCGCGTGCCGACCAAACATTGATTCTTTGATTGATGCTCGATTCCTATTCCGCAAAGCCGAAGAGTTGGAATGTTTCGCATCAAATTTGACCCGCTGCTTACCCATATGCCGCCGCCGCTCATTCCTTGTCGGTCTTTCGGTCTTACGATTTTGCCAAGTTGATCTTTGGCCTTCTTAGCTTGAAAACCAACAACGACGTTTGCGAGAAAATTGGTCCCGGCCTTCCAATACGTTTGGTACGGAGAATTTCGGCCAACAAAAGTATGCACCTGACCATCGAATACGTTCGCTTGGTATCGCCTTGTTACAGCGGTGGCTGGGTAGCCGGAAAAAATATAGTGAGAACCCGGACTCGCCATGTCATCGGTGTCAACAAATGCAACAGGCAAGAAGAAGAACTGCGTCGAGACCTCTTCTGCTTCTTGTTTAGTCAAGCAAACATACCCAACGTCAATCCAGTCAAGATCACGATCACCGTTGGGAGCCACACTACAGATCTTATGACCGGTAATTGCGATGAGCTTGTTTCTACCCGGCAGATAGAGCGTACTAGAAGCAGTTTCATCAAGCACATGAGCGGCTGATAGCAGGAAATACTGCTCAGCAATCTCTAGAAGTACGCAAGAACCGACGGCTCTTGGGACGCCTCTCTCGTCATCTTTCAAAACAGGAACAACACATTGCATTAGCTTCATGTCAGGTCTCATTTAGTTGGATGACTCGTATTCCGCAGCTGGACATCACTGCTTTCGGCTTTCTAAAGCCGTCAATGTATCAATCAAAAGCTGTGTCGTGGCTTGTTCCAACCGGATTCCGCGGATATTCCCCAAGTCGCCATTTGCTCAATCGAGTAATTAGTCGCGGCGTTTCAGCGTTCCTATCGCGCGCTATCCGAAGACAAGCTCCGCACAGCCATTGTGGGAATTTGAGAATCGTAGAGGTAGTCGTTTACATTATTTGTCTGCCACCGAAGCCTAACAGGAACACCTGATGGATTCCCGCCCCCTCGGAACCACCGGCCTCACCGTCTCTGTCGCCGGGCTCGGCTGCGGCGGCAACAGCCGGCTCGGGCTGGGGCGCGGGGCGAGTTTCGACGAGTGCGTGGGAGTCGCGCGGGCGGCGATCGATCTGGGGGTCAACTTCCTTGACACGGCCGAGGTCTATGGGACCGAGGAGATCGTGGGCGCGGCGGTGAAGGCCTATGACCGCGACAGGCTGGTGATCTCGACCAAGGCGCTGTTCAAGACCGAGGACACGGCAGAGACGGTGACGCAGAAGGTCGAGGCATCGCTGAAGCGGCTCCGGCTCGACCATGTCGACATCTTCCATTTCCACGCGGTCGGGCCGGCGGCCTACGAGCATCATCGCGACGTGCTGGCGCCGGCGCTGCTGCGGCTCAAGGAGCAGGGCAAGGTGCGCCATGTCGGCCTCACCGAGACGGGTCCGCGCGATCCCGAGCAGGCGATGCTCGCGCGCGCCGTCGAGGAGGCGCCGTGGGAGGTCATCATGCTGGCCTACAGCCTGGTGAACCAGGGCGCGCGCACCAGGGTGTTTCCGGTGACCGTACGGCGCGGCATCGGCACGCTGCTGATGTTCGTCGTGCGCAACATCTTCAGCAACGACGCCTACCGCCGCGCCGTGTTCGCGAAGCTGGTCGAGGACGGGCGGCTCGAGGCGTCGGTGCTGTCCCAGGGGAGCGCGGATGGCGACCCGCTCGCCTTCCTCGTCGCCGAGGGCGGCGCGGAGAGCATCACCGATGCGGCCTACCGCTACGCGCGCCACGAGAAGGGCGCCGACGTGATCCTGTTCGGCACCGGCAATCGGGCGCATGTGAAGGCCAACATCGAGTCGATCCTGCGGCCGCCTTTGCCCGCCCCGGTAATCGAGCGGCTGCATCGGACCTTCGGGCACCTGACCGGCGTCGGGCTCGACCTGCCGGGGCCGGTGAAGGCCTGACGGCCTTTCCAAGTCCGATCAAAGCAACAACACCAACCTCATGCTGAGGAGCGGTCCCCGGGACCGCGTCTCGAAGCATGGGAACGCGCACCGCGTCCGTTGCCCATCCTTCGAGATGCGCCCCTGTAGGGCGCTCCTCAGGATGAGGTCAGTGATTGGTCCGCCTCTCGGGATGAGGTGGTGGTGGGTGAACTCGAAGCGGAAAGACTCTACCGCTCCTCGTCGCGGACGACGAAGCGGGCCTGTTGGACTTCATCCGCCGACCAGCCGTCGGCCTGCATCTGGATGCGGGCGCGGTCGACGTAGTCCTGGTCGAAGATCGGGGCGTTCACGAAGCCCAGCGCGATCGAATAGGAGCGGAGATATTCGTCGCGCAGGAAGACGTCGATGAGCTTGGTCGGCACGACGGAACTAATGCCCGCCAATCGTGAACCTATTTTGAAGGTGGCCGTTGTCCGGGGCAGACTGCGCCCAAGGAGAATCTGCCCATGTCGACCCAGACCGGAACCGTCCGCTTCCACCGAGTCCTCACCGCGCCGCCCGAACGCATCTACCGCGCCTTCCTCGACGCCGACGCCATGTGCAAGTGGCTGCCGCCGCACGGCTTCACCGGCCACGTCCATTCGATGGATGCGAGGATCGGCGGCGGCTACCGCATGTCCTTCACCAACTTCTCGTCGGGCAACAGCCATTCCTTCGGCGGCACCTTCGTCGAGCTGGTGCCCAACGAGCGCATCCGCCACACCGACACATTCGACGATCCCAACCTGCCCGGCGAGATGCAGACCACGATCGTCCTGCGCAAGGTCTCGGTCGGCACCGAGATCGAGATCGTGCAGGAGGGCATCCCCGCCGTCATCCCGACCGAGGCCTGTTACCTCGGCTGGCAGGAGTCGCTGACCTTGCTGGCCCAGCTCGTCCAGCCGGAGATTCCGGGGTGAACCCTTCGAGCTCCTCTCCCCCACTCGGGGGAGAGGTTGGGTGAGGGGGTTGCGCACCGACGCTTCGACCCGCCCCCTCACCTAGCCTCTCCCCCTCGCGGGGGCGAGGAACATGAGGAGCGTGCGTGAATGCGCTCTGCGGCTCGGGGGAGTGGCGCGGGCGGCCACCGGTGGTAGCGTTTCCGCCAGAAGTTTCTGGGAGGAAACGCACAATGAGCTACGACCTCGTGATCAAGAACGGCACCGTGGTCGATGGCACCGGCGCCGCGCGCTACCAGGCCGATGTCGCGATCGTGGACGGCAAGGTGGCCGAGATCGGCAAGGTGACGGAGGGCGCCAAGCGCACCATTGACGCGCACGGCCTCGTCGTCGCGCCGGGCTTCGTCGACCCGCACACGCATTACGACGCGCAGATCTGCTGGGACGGCGCGGTGACGCCCTCGTCGTGGCATGGCGTCACCTCGGTGGTGATGGGCAATTGCGGCGTCGGCATCGCGCCCTGCAAGCCCGAGACGCGCGAGATCGCCATGAAGGATCTCGTGAACGTCGAGGGCATTCCCTTCGACGTGCTGAACAAGGGCATCACCTGGGATTGGGAAACCTTCCCCGAGTTCATGGACGCCGCCGCGGCACGCAAGCCGTCGCTCAACCTCGCCTTCATCGCGCCGCTGACGCCGTTCCGCCACTACGTGATGGGCGAGGCCTCGATGGACCGCGCCGCCACGCCGGAGGAGACGCACGAGATCGCCCGTCTGATCGGCGAGGCGATGGACGCCGGCGCGCTGGGCTTCTCCTCGACCACGCTCAACCAGCATATGGGCTTCGAGGGCAAGCCGCTGGCCTGCCGCAACGCCAGCCGCGAGGAGATGAAGGCCTACGCCAACCAGCTGAAGAAGCGCGGCCGGGGCACCATCGAGATCGCGCTGACGCGCCAGGTCGGCGTGCTGGAAGAGGACCAGTGCGAGCTGCTGGACTTCCTGTTAACGGAAAGCAGCCGGCCGGTGACCTTCATCGCCCTGTTCGACCGCGACGACATTCCCGAGGCGGTGCGCGACACGCTGCGCCGCGCGGCGCCGCAGATCGCCAAGGGCGCGCGGCCGCAGACCTCGCCGCTGCCGCTGACGCGCGAATGCAACATGGACAATCCCTTCGCCTTCGCCGCCTTCCCGGCCTGGAAGCGGGTGTTCGCCGACACCTCGAAGGAAGCGCAGAAAAAGGTCTATGCCGATCCGGCCTTCCGCGCCCAGTTCAAGGCCGACCTGAAAAACCCGACCGGCTTCAGCGACTGGCGCCGCGTCGTCGTCCATGACGTGCGCAATCCGGCGCTGAAGCATCTGGAGCGCAAGTCGATCGCCCAGATCGCGCAGGAGCAGGGTAAGGACAGCGTCGACGCCTTCCTCGACACGGTGCTGGCCGACGATCTCGACACCGAGCTCACCATCTCCTCGTGGAACACGCGCGAGGACCGCATGCGCGAGCTGCTGAACAACCCCGCCATCCTGATGGCGCTGGGCGACGGCGGCGCGCATGTCGACATGCTGTGCGACGCCGGCTACCCGACCTACCTGCTGGGCACCTGGGTGCGCGAGAAGCAGGCGATCACGCTGGAGGAAGGCGTGCGCAAGCTCACCTCCGATCCCGCCGACCTGTTCGGCCTCAAGGACCGCGGCCGCCTGCGGAAAGGCGCCCCCGCCGACGTGGCGATCTTCGATCCCGCCGCCATCGGCTCCAGCAACCACGGCGAACGCCGCCACGATCTCCCCGGCGGCGCCAAACGCATCGTCATGCCCTCGCGCGGCGTCGAATACACGGTGGTCAACGGCGCCCTCACCTGGGAACAGGGACGCTTGACCGACGCGAAGGCGGGCAAGGTTCTAAGAGGTTAAGCTCATTGGAGCGCGCCACTCCAGTGGCGCTCATACTGCATCGGCAGAATGACATGAGCGCCACTGGAGTGGCGCGCTCCCTTGAACGTCTTCGTGTGGCGTCGGGTCGGCCCGTCGCCTATTCTCCGCCTGACCCCGAATTCCAGAGAAACGGAGACACCGTGCCGACGCCCCCGACCCCGCTTTCGAAAGACCTCAAGGACACGCTGTCGAAGATCACCACGGCCAGCATCACGACGATCCTGCTGAAGAAGGGCCTGCGCAACGTCTGGATGCGCGGCACGCGGCCGATCAAGCCGGGCCAGGGACGCCTGGTGGGACGCGCCTTCACCCTGCGCTTCGTGCCGGCCCGCGAGGATCTCGCCACGCCGGCCAGCTGGTCGTCGCCGATCTCGACCCGCGCCGCCATCGAGGCGATGCCCGAGGGTGCGATCGTCGTGGCCGACGCGATGGGCGTCACCGACGCCGGCATCTTCGGCGACATATTGTGCGCGCGCATGGTCAAGAAGAACGTCGCCGGCCTGATCACCGACGGCGTGGTGCGCGATATCGCGGGCGTGCTGGGCACCGGCCTGCCGGTCTGGTGCCAGGGCGCCGCGGCGCCGCCCTCGGTCGCCGGCCTCACCTTCGTGAGCTGGCAGGAGCCGATCGGCTGCGGCGGCGTGGCGGTGTTCCCCGACGACGTGGTCGTGGTCGACGACGACGGCGCGGTGCTGATCCCCCAGGCGCTGGTCGAGGCCGTCGCCCAGGAAGGCACCGAGCAGGAGCGGCTCGAAGGCTGGATCATGTCGGAAGTCGAGCGCGGCGTGGCCCTGCCCGGCCTCTATCCGCCGAACGACGAAGCCAAGGCGCGCTACGCCGCCACGAAGAAGTAGCCGCTCAGGCCACCCAGACGTCGATCGGCGCTTCCCGCCCGCGCAGGGCGAGCGCCGGGACGCGGCGGAAGCCGTCGGGCACGCCGTTGCCGCCGCCGGCTTCGCCGACCCGCGACACCACCGCGTCGCTGGCGACGATGCGGCAGCCGAGCGCGCGGGTCGCGGCTTCCAGCCGGCTCGCCACGTTCACCGTGTCGCCCAGCGTCGCGAATTCGAGCCGCCGCTCCGTGCCGATGTTGCCCAGGATCGCCGGCCCGAAATGGACGCCGACCGAGATGCTGAGCGTCGGCAGGCCGGCGGCCGCCAGCTCGGTGTTGGCGGCGGCCATGCCCTGGACGATGTCGCGGGCGGCGGCCAGCGCGTTGGCGCAATCGGTGGGCGAGATGCGTGGCGTGCCGAAGGTCGCCATCACCCCGTCGCCCAGGTATTTGTCCAGGGTGCCACCGTTGGAAAAGATCGCGTGCTCGATGACGCCATGGCAGCGGCGCAGGAGCTGCATCACCGTCTCGGGCGTCTCGCGCTCGGCGAGCTGGGTGAAGCCCACGATGTCGGCGAACAGCACCGCGACGTCCTGCGAGCGCACCGCCCCCACGTCGTTGCGGGCCGCGGCCAGCTCGTCGACCATCGAAGGCGGGAAATAGCGCGAGAGGTTGGCGCGTTCGGCGGCGATACCGGCCTGGCGGATCAGCAGCGCGTTCGACCGCTGGCCGCGCAGCGCGAGGATCGCCGCCACCAGGAAGAACAGGAGCATTTCCTGCACCCGGATCGACCAGACCACGGAATTGGGGTCGACGATCCCGCGCAGGCTGGGCATGCCGGCAAAGGCGGCGGCCACCCGGGCGCCGAGTTCGGGGTCCGTGTTGCCGAACAGCGCCACGCCCAGTACCGCCACGCCCCAGATCACGATGACGACGCTGCCCATGGTGAGGATGGTCCGCCAGGAATAGGCGAGCGTGGCGAGCGCCAGGATGATGAAGAAATAGGGAAAGGTATCGAAGCGGAAGATCATCGCCGTCGGGAAGCTTTCGGACGCGAAGGGGTTCGGTACCGTGAGCGCCACCGCCAGCAGCACGAGGTCGGCCAGGATCAGCATCAGCTCGATGCGCGAGCGGCCCACCGTGGCGAAGCGCAGCTGCGCCCAGCCGAGGCCGATGAAGACCAGCAGGAGCCCGTGGAAATAGAGCATGCTCCAGCTCGCGTTCTGGAACGCGATCAGCACGCCGCTCGCCGTCAGCGCGATCGTGCGCGCCCAGGCCGCGATGCGCTGGCCCTCGAGCTTCTCCTTGCGCAGCGCCTCGAGCAGGAAGGGGTTCTCGGGCGACGCGAGCCGTTCTTCCGCGGCGCGCCGCAGTGACAGGTTACGGAAGATTTCGACTGGACCGGACGATGCCATCACGCCCCCTTCTTACGAACGCCACCGGGCGGCAGCATGGCGGGCGACGTGCCGCCGGTACAGCGCTGCCGGTATGGCGCCACTGGTACAGCGCCACCGGTACAGCACCACCGGGACGCCGGGCGGGGTCCTGTGCGATACACTCGGCCGCAAGGAGACAGCGATGACGAACGGGCGGGATCGCGTCGGGAACACCGGCGCAGGCGGCAATCCATGAAGGTGTTGCGCATGCTGGCTTTCGCGGTCGCAGGCGCGCTCCTGTCGGCGGCAGCCTGGTCGCAGGCCGGACGCCAGCCGGTCGACTGGGCCGGCGTGTCGCTCGAATCGATCGGCGGCGGCCCGCTGCCGACCAGGGACTATGCCGGCAAGGTCGTGCTGCTGGTCAACACCGCCTCCCTCTGCGGCTTCACCGGTCAGTACAAGGGGCTGGAGGAACTGTGGCGGCGCTACAAGGACAAGGGCCTCGTGGTGCTGGGCGTGCCGTCGAACGATTTCGGCAGCCAGGAGCCCGGCAGCAACGCCGAGATCAAGCGCTTCTGTGAGGCGAGCTTCGACGTCACCTTCCCGCTGGCCGACAAGCAGATCGTGTCCGGCGCCAACGCCCATCCGCTCTACCGCTGGGCGGCGGCGCAGACCGGCACGATCGGCACGCCCAGCTGGAACTTCCACAAGATCCTGATCGGCCGCGACGGCCGTATCGTCGACTGGTTCACCGCCGTGAGCGGCACGGGATCGAAGCTCGACCGCGCGATCGAGGCGGCGCTGGCGGCGAAGGGCTGATTACCTTCCTCCCCATTCAAATGGGGAGGTGGCCCGCAGGGCCGGAGGGGTCATGACCCCATCGCCCCGTATGACGGGGCACTTCCCCATTTGAATGGGGAAGCAGGCGCTACCGCAGTGCGGGCGGATTTTTGCGGGACGTTGGTCCGAGGCCAAGGCCCGCGCTATCGTCGGCGCGTAAAGAATAACGGAGACGTCCCGATGGCGATGGCCGAAGCCGCTGCCCCCCTCACCGCGCAGGACCACGCGCGCACGATGGCCGAGTACAGCCGCGCCGGTGAAGCCCGCGCACGGGCGCTGGGCAATCGCGGGCCGATCCGGCTCGATGCCGACGGAAGGCTCGCTCAGGACATCCTCGACGCCTACTGGACGCACGGCTTCTACGTCTTCGAGGGCGTCGCCGGGCCCGAGGAACTGGCCGAGCTGCGCGCCGACGTCGATGCCATTCTCGACCGTGCCCCGGTCGAACCCGGCGCGACACTCGACCGTCACGGGCGTCCGGCGTTCGGTGAGGGCGTGCTGAAGCCGCCCTATCGCTGGGCCAAGCCCTTGAGCGACCCGCTCGGCGGCACCACGAAGAACAACGGTCGCCATCCGGTGGCGATGAGCCAGCCGACCCTGGCTGCGGATGCGCCGGCCTGGACCGTCGAACTGCTCGACGGCAACCTCTACCTGATGAACGCCGCGTTCCGGCTCTACGGCCATCCCGGCCTGATGGCCGCCGCCGAGGCGATCCTCGGCGAGGATTTCGTGCCCTACAACGAGGTGACCTTCATCAAGGAAGCGGGCCTCGGCCCTTCGGTCGCCTGGCACCAGGACGGCACGACGCATTGGGACGCCGCCGACTGGGAGATGGGCGCCCACGGCTTCAACTTCATGACCCAGCTCTATCCCAGCACCGCGGGCAACTGCGTCTGGGTGCTGCCGGGCAGCCACCGCCACGGCAAGGCCGACATCCGCAAGCTGGTCGCCGAGAGCGGCTCGGACCGGATCGAGGGCGCGGTGCCGATGCTGGCCGGCGCCGGCGACACGATCGTCACCAACCGCCAGCTGCTGCACGGCTCCTTCGCCAACAGCTCGCCCGACCGTCGCGTCACGCTCAATGCCGGCTTCTTTCCGCGCCGCCGGGTGCTGAACGTCACGACCAAACGCCTGACCGGCGAAGTCGTGACCTACGACGGCGAGCGCATCGACAAACGGCTGCGCATCCTGCTGCTGGCCATCGACGCACGCCGCCAGCGCTTCCCGCACGAGAAGAGCTACGTCTATCGCCCGCTCGCCGACCGCCAGGACGAGAACCGCTGGAGCGAGGCGATGCGCGACACGGTGCTGAAGAACTACAATCAGCTCGACATGTTCATCTGACGGGATGCGGTTGGGCGTCGTCCTCCTGCTCGTGCTCGCCGCCCTGCCGGCACTGGCACAGACACTGGCGCAACAGGACGAACCGCCCACGACCGAGGACGAAAACACCGCCTACTGCCTCGGCGTGAACCGCCAGCTCGCCGAGCGCTTCCGCCAGATGCAGCTCTGGGGCTGCGGCAAGGCGGCTTCGATGCAATGGTGCCGCGACGCCAAGGCCTCGGCACCCGACGCGATGCGCGCCCGCGAGCGGCTGGTGATCCGCTTCGCCAACGAGCTGACCCGCAAGGGCCTTTTAGACGTCGAGCGCCCGCCCGAGTTCCGCGCGAAGCTGACAAGCATCGTGGCCGACGGCTCGACCGATGCCGCGCAATGCTTCAACCCGAAGGGCGACAAGGACGAGCCCGCGTGCGAACGGCTGCAGCGTTGCGAGGAAGCCGAGCAGCGCGTGGGGGAGTAGTGCTTCCAAGCCTATCCCCGTCGTCTTGAGCGAAGCCGCCCCTGGGGCGGCGCAGTCGAGTGTTTTCGGGCGAAGCAGAATTACTTTCCTCCCCATTCAAATGGGGAGGTGGCGGCGTCTTACGCCGACGGAGGGGTCATAGCCTTGCGATGCCCATGACCCCATCGCCCCGTATGACGGGGCACTTCCCCATCTGAATGGGGAAGCAATTGAGGTCTGATGGCTCGATCTATATCGGAACGACACTGCGCTGCGCTCCGCTCGGGACGACGGGGCGGTAGCCGCCGCCTGAACCGCATGCGAGATTTCACCGACATTCAGCGAGGACACGGATGACCCAGTCGACATGGCGCGAGCGCGCCGGCACGCCTTTCACCTGCGAGAAGCAGCCGGCCCACGGGCCGCGCGGCATGGCGGTCTCCAACCATCCGCTGGCCTCGGCGGCGGGGCTTGAGATGCTGGCGGCCGGCGGCAATGCGGTCGATGCGGCCGTCGCCATGCAGTTCGCGCTGACCGTGGTCGAGCCGATGATGGTCGGCCTGATCGGCGGTACGACCTGCCACATCCGCCTGGCCGACGGCAGCCATCGCATCCTCGACGGCATGAGCGCCGTGCCGCAGATGGGCCATCCCGACATGTACAAGCCGGTCCCCGGCGCCGCGCCCGAAGTCTACGACGTCGAAGGCCAGGAGAACCTGGTCGGGCCGAAGTCGGTCGCGACGCCGGGCGCGCTGCGCGCCTGGTGCCTGGCGCTGGAGCGCTTCGGCACGATGAGCCTGGCCGACGTGATGCAGCCCGCGATCCGCCACGCCGCGCGCGGCTTCGCGGTAACGCCCTATCTTTCGGACTGCATCAAGGATGCCGGCGCCGACCTGTCGACGGACAAGCTCGCCGCCGCGCTGCTCCTGCCCAATGGCACGCCGCTGAAGGCGGGCGAGCGGCTGGTGCAGGCGCAATACGCCGAGGCGCTGACCCTGGTCTCGCAGCAGGGCGAGAAGGCGCTACATGGCGGACCGCTCGGCGACCTGCTCGTGGAGTGCATGGAGAAGACCGGCGGCTTCGTGCGCCGCGAGGACCTCACCGGCTACAAGGTGGAAGAGCGCGCGCCGATCCGCGGCCACTATCGCGGCTGGGAGATTCTGGGCCCGCCGCCGCCCGCCGCCTCGGGCGTGCACATCGCGCAGATGCTGAACATCCTCGAAGCCTATGACATCGCGAAGATGGGATTCGGCACCGTCGACACGCTGCACCTGCTCGCGGAAGTGCTGAAGATCGCCTTCGCCGACCGCGCCGAGGCGAGCGGCGATCCGGACTTCGTGAAGGTGCCGGTCGAGCGCATCGTGAGCCGCGACTATGCCGACCAGCGCCGCAAGCTTTTAGACATCGCCCGCGCCACGAATTGGACCGGCGGGCTGCAGGCGGCAGAAGGCCAGGACACGACCCATCTCACCGTGGCCGACGGCAAGGGCAACGTGGTCAGCACGACGCAGACCATCAACAGCCTGTTCGGCGCGCGCTTCATCGTGCCGGGCACCGGCATGATCCCCAACAACTACATGAACAACTACGACCCGCGCCGCGGCAACACCCTGTCGATCGCGCCGGGCAAGCGCGTGACGACCTCGATGTCGCCGATGATGGCGCTGCGGGACGGCAAGGTGCGCTATGCGCTGGGCCTGCCCGGCGGCCGCAAGATCTTCCCCTCGGCGCTGCAGGCCCTGCTCAACCTGATCGACCACGGCATGACCTTGCAGGAAGCCGTCGAGGCGCCGCGCATCTGGACCGAGGGTCCCGTCCTGGAAGTCGAGCACGGCATCCCCGCCCCGGTACGCCAAGGCCTCGAAGCCCGCGGCCACACGCTCAAGATCATGCCGACTGTGGCCGGCGGCATGAACGCCATCCAGTTCCACGACGACGGCACGATGACCGGCGCCGCCTGCTGGCGCGCGGATGGCACGGCGGCAGCGCTGGGCGGTGGGCTGGCGCGCGCGGGAGTGAGGTTCGTGTTGCCGGGTTAGAGTCTTACAGAGTTCAATAGAATCACCACCATCAACCTCATGCTGAGGAGCGCTCCGCAGGAGCGCGTCTCGAAGCATGGGCACGAGAACCGCGCCTATTGCCCATCCTTCGAGACGGCCCTTCGGGCCTCCTCAGGATGAGGTCGTGTGAGAGTTCGATTCGTCTTCCCTCAATGAAACACCCGCCCTGAATCGATCACCAGCGTCTGGCCAGTCGTGGTGTTGGTCCGGCACATCGTGACGACCTGGTCGGCGCAGTCGTCCTTGTCGGCAGGTTTGCCGAGGAGCGAGGCGCTGGCGTTCTTCGCGACCACCTCGGGCCGCAGGTTCGCCGTCGCGCGGGTGCCTTCGAGCAGGCCCGGCGCCACGCAGTTCACCAGCACCTCCGGCGCCAGCGCCACGGCCATGCACTTGGTGAGATGGATGAGGCCGGCCTTCGAGACGGCGTAGGCGATCGAGGAGCCGGTCGGCCCCAGCCCAGCAACCGAGGCGATGTTGACGATGCGGCCTTCGCCCTGGCGCTTCATGACGGGGCCGACCGCCTTGGTGAGCAGCATCGGGCCGGTCAGGTTGATGTCGATGATCTTCGTCCATTCCTCATAGGTGAGGCCGTCGAGATCGGTGAAGGGGATCGACTTGTTGTAGGCGGCATCGTTCACGAGGATGTCGAGCCGGCCGAAGCGCTTCACCACGTCGTCGACCAGCCGGTCGACCTGGTCGCGCTGCGTCACGTCGCAGGCGAAGGTGGCGGCGGTGACCTGGTGGCGTTCGAGATCGCGGGCGACGCCCTCGGCCTGGTCCTTGCTCTTGGCGTAGACGACGGCGATGTGGCAGCCCTCGGCCGCCAGCGCGTGACAGATGCGCTGGCCCAGACCGCCATTGCCGCCCGTCACGACGGCCACTTTTCCCTTGAGATCCATCCGTTTCCCCCTTGGCTGCCTTGCGACCCGTGCCGGGTGCAGGCCTTCATTCGTGCGGTATATATAGGCCAGTTCACAGCGTTCGCGGAGCCTGCCCCATGTCCCTCACAGCCGATCAGAAACTCAGGCAGCGTGCCCAGCAGGTCATTCCCGGCGGCATGTACGGCCACCTGCGCAGCGACCGGCTGCCCGAGGGCTATCCGCAGTTCTTCGAGCGCGGCGAGGGCTGCCATCTCTGGGACGTGAACGGCAAGCGCTACGTCGACTTCATGTGCAGCTGGGGGCCGATCGTGGTCGGCCACGGCAATCCGGTGGTGGCCGAGGCGGTCGCGCGGCAGACGGCGGCGGGCGATTGCCTGAACGGCCCGTCGGAGCGGCTGGTCGAGCTGGCCGAACGGCTGGTCGGGCTGATCCCGCATGCCGACTGGGCGCTGTTCGGCAAGAATGGCACCGATGCCACGACGACCTGCGTAACGCTGGCGCGCGCGGCCTCGGGCAAGCGCAAGATCCTGGTGGCCGAAGGCGCCTATCACGGCGCCATCCCCTGGTGCACGCCGAACCCGTACGGCGTCACGCCGGAGGATCGCGCCCACATGCTCACCTTCAAATTCAACGACACCGGCAGCCTCGAAAGCGCCGTGCAGCGCGCCGGCGATGACCTGGCGGGCATCGTCGTCTCCGCCTTCAAGCACGATTTCGGCAAGGACCAGGAGATGCCGGACGCGGCCTTCGCCCGGCGCGCGCGCGAGCTGTGCGATGCCAACGACGCCGCGCTGATCGTCGACGACGTGCGCGCCGGCTTCCGCCTGACCATGCGCGGCAGCTGGGATCTCGTGGGCGTGCAGCCCGACCTCAGCGCCTGGAGCAAGGCGATCGCCAACGGCCATGCGCTGGCCGCCGTCACCGGCAACGACCGCTATCGCGAGGCCGCGTCGAAGCTCTACGTCACCGGCTCGTTCTGGTGCAGCGCCGTGTCGATGGCGGCCGCGCTGGCGACGCTCGACGTGCTGGAGAGCGTCGACGGCCCGGCGCACATGCGCGCCATGGGCCAGCGCCTGCGCGACGGCATCGCCGCCCAGTCGGCCGAGTTCGGCATCGGCGTGCGCCAGAGCGGCCCGCCCCAGATGCCGACGGTGCTGTTCGACAACGATCCCGACTGCGAGAAGGGCAACTTCTTCACGCTGGAGGCGCTGAAGCACGGCGCCTACCTGCACCCGCGCCACAACATGTTCCTGTCAACCGCCCACACCGAAGCCGACATCGACTTCGCGCTCAACGCGACGCGCGAAGCGTTCAAGGCGCTCGCGGCGCGTTAGAACCAGCTTCCTCCCCATTCAAATGGGGAGGTGTCGCGTCTTACGCGACGGAGGGGTCATGAGCTTCGTGTGATCGCTCTTCCTTCGGCGCTCCCGGACATCGCTCCGCGATGTCCTGACGCTCAGGAGGCCGAGCGAGGCTCGGCCTACCGCCCGCCGTTCTTCCACCACCGGTTCAGGCTGGCGGCGTCGCCGTTGTACATGTTGCGGTCGCAATGGCCGACGCCCTCGACGTGGCGCGGTTCGCTGCCATAGGCGAAGTTCTGGACGGTCTCGTCGGCGACGTACTGCCAGATCGTCCATTTCGACCAGGCGTTGGGCAGCCGGGGCTCTTCGCGATAGTCGGCGAGCCACAGGTCGCAGCGCGACAGGAGCGAGCCCGGCACCACGGCGGCGTCGAGCCGGAGGCGCTTGCGGCCGTAGACTTCGCCGTTCGCCCAGGCGGGATGGGCGTAGAGCATCGGCAGCCGGCCCGTGGCCTTCTGCACCGTGCGGACGAAGGCCTCGGCCTGGTCGAGCCGCATCGTGTTGCGCGGGTTGGCGTCGTTGGGCTCGAGATCGAGCGCCATCACGGTCTGCGGGCCGGGCTGGCAGGCCGAGAGAAACGCTTCGGCCTGGCGCTCGCCGGAATACTGGCGCGTGCCGAAATGATAGCCGCCCCAGAGGAGGCCGGCCGCCTCGGCCTGGCGACGGCGCGAGGCATAGGACGGATCGAACCAGTCACCGCCCTCGGTCACCTTGTGAATGACGGCGAGGATGTTGCTGCGACGGACCGCGGCGAAGCTGGTGACCTTCACGTTGTGGCTGATGTCGATGACGGCATCGAGGCCGGGCCGCGTCTGGCCCGTCGCCGAGGAAGACGAGGCGGTCGGGGTCGGGCCACCGCAACCGGCCAGCGCCGGCAGGGCAAGGCCCGCCAGCATGCTTCTGCGTGAGATCATCGCGGGGAGTTCCTATTTGGCTTTCTTCAGCACGTTGGTGGCGGCCACCGAAACGCCCGCCCGGTTCTCCGTATAGAAGAGTTCGAGCGTGCCGTCGTCGAGCAACGTGCCTTCGATGGCGCTGCCGCCCTGCCCGATCATGCGCACGCGCTTTCCGTCCGATCCGATGACGCCGATGATCGGCTCGGCCTTCGATTCCGAAGAGAGCGTTCCCCAGAAGCGGCCCTCGTCCTGGCCGTCGATCTTCACGGTGATCTTGAGCTCGACCAGCCGGTTGCCGTCGACGATCGTCGCGGGCGACGTCACAGGGAAGTGCGCCGGCAGGCCGCTCACGATGCTCCTGTTCGTCCCCGTCCAGGTGCCTGTCATGTCGACGGCGGCCGGCTGCGCGTGCGCAAGGCCGGCGGCGCAGGCGAGCGAGAGGCCGAGGGGAAGCAGGAGGGAGACACCGCGCATGGTTTTTTCCTTCGGGGTTGTCGGGGGCGCCATCATGCCCAAACATCGGCCCGCGTAAAGTCGGGCCGTCGTCGCGGCAGTCGACAGGCGGTAACCCGCGCGGGATACTTGGCGCAATGGAATACGACTTCATCGTGGTCGGCGCCGGTTCGGCGGGCGCCGTCGTTGCCAACCGGCTGTCGGCCGATCCGAAGAACAAGGTGCTGCTGCTGGAGGCCGGCCCCGCCGACCATCCGTGGACCCGCATCCCGGTCGGCTACTCCCGGCTGATCACCAATCCGGGCGTCAACTGGCTCTACAGTTCCGAGCCCGAGGCCAGCACCAATGGCCGCCGCATCCCGGTGCCGCGCGGCAAGCTGCTGGGCGGCTCCAGCGCCATCAACGGGCTGGCCTTCGTGCGAGGCCAGGCGCAGGACTTCGACACCTGGGCGCAGATGGGCAACCAGGGCTGGGCCTACGAGGACGTGCTCCCCTTCTTCAAGCGCATGGAAAGCTACGAGGAAGGCGACGAGCGCTTTCGCGGACGGGGCGGGCCGCTGCGTGTCACCAATCCCCAGCCGCTCAATCCACTTTACGCCACGGTGATCGAGGCGGCCGGCGAAGTCGGCATCGCCCACAACCCCGACTACAACGGCGCGAAGCAGGACGGCATCGCCATGAGCCAGGCGACCATCGCCTCGGGTTGGCGCATGAGCACCGCGCGCTGCTACCTCGATCCCGCCCGCAAGCGTCCCAATCTCCACATCGTGACCGGGGCGCTCGCCTCGTCTCTGCTGCTCGACGGCAAGCGCTGCACCGGTGTCCGATACCGGATCGGCGAGGCCTCGCACGAGGCCCGCGCGGCCCGCGAGGTCGTCGTGAGCGGCGGGTCGATCAACTCGCCGCAGCTCCTCGAACTGTCGGGCATCGGCCAGCCGGACCGGCTGCGCAGCCTCGGCCTCGAGGTCCGCCATGCCCTGCCGGGCGTCGGCGAGAACCTGCGCGACCACTATGCGCCGCGCACCCGGTGGACCGTCGGCAGGAAGGGCGTGACCTTCAACGATCGCGGCCGTGGCCTCGGCCTCGTGAACCAGGCGCTGCGCTGGGCGTTCAGACAGGACAGTCTTCTCTCGATGGTCGGCGCGCCGCTGCGTGCCTTCGTGCGCTCGCGCGAAGGGCTCGCCGCGCCCGACCTGCTGCTGGGCTGGGTGCCGATGTTCACCGAAGCGGGCCCGCGCGGGCCGCGGATCGCGCGCCAGTCGGGCGTCTCCTGCTACGCCCATCCGATGCGACCCGAGAGCAAGGGCCACATCCACATCGTTTCCGCCGACGCGCGCCAGGCGCCGGAGATCCGCTTCAACTTCCTGTCGGCGCCGGTCGACGGCGAACTGACCGTGCGCGCCGTGCGCATCGCCCGCGCCATCATGACCGCGCCGGCGATGGCGCCGCTGCAGGTGACGGAGATCGCGCCCGGCCCCGGGGGCAACAGCGACGACGAGATTCTCGACTGGGTGCGCAAGGCCGCCGAGACGACCTATCACCCCGTCGGCACCTGCAAGATGGGCTCGGATGCGATGGCCGTCGTCGATGCGCGGCTGCGCGTCCACGGCATCCAGGGCCTGCGCGTCGCCGACGCCTCGATCATGCCGACGCTGACCTCCGGCAACACCAACGCGCCGTCGATCATGATCGGCGAGAAGGCGGCCGACATGATTTTGCGGGACGCGATGTAGCCCCCTTCCCCATTCAAATGGGGAAGTGCCCCGTCATACGGGGCGATGGGGTCATGACCCCTCCGCCGCGTAAGACGCGACACCTCCCCATCTGAATGGGGAGGCGAATGATCAACGCCCGCGGAACGCTCGCGCGAGCTGGTCGGTGAGCGGCTTCACCAGGAACGAGGCCACGGTGCGCGGCGTGGTCTGGATGAAGGCTTCGACCGGCATGCCGGCCAGAAGCTGCAGGCCCTGCAGGCTGGCCATCCCGCTTTCGGCGACGCGGATGCGCACCGAGTAGTAAGGCTCGGTCGCCTTGTCCTCCTGCGTGACGTCGGCACCGATATGGATGACCTCGCCGTCGACTTCCGGTGTCGTGCGCTGGTTGAAGGCCGCGAAGCGCAGGACTGCATGCTGGCCGATGTGAACCTGGTCGATGTCCTGCGGGGGCACCTTGGCATCGACGATCAGCGAATCGGAATCGGGCACGATCAGCATGAGCGGTTCGCCGGCCTGGACGACGCCGCCGACCGTGTGGACGTTGCGCTGGAACACCCTGCCGTTCTGCGGCGCCACGAGATCGATGCGCTTGAGCTGATCGTCGGCCGATATCCGGCGCTCGGTCATCTCGGACTTCTTGGCCCGGATCTCGGCCAATTCCTTGCCGACCTCGGTGCTGAGATCCTGGTCGATCTGGTGGATCTTCAGTTCCAGCTCGGCGATGCGGCCGCGATTCTGCGCCAGCGAGGCGATGAGCGCCGACCGCTCGCCTTCCATCCGGGCCGAGTCGCGCTCCAGCTGCGTGACGCGGCTGATCGGCACGAGGTTCTGCTTCCAGAGCGTGCGGACACCCTCCAGTTCCTGCGCGAGCAGCTTCAGTTCCTTGCCCTTGGCGGCTTCCTGCGCCTGAATGCCTTCGATCTGCAGGTTGAGCTGCTGGATCTGCTCGCGCAGCTGGGCTTTCTGGCCGTTGCGTGCGGTGCGGCGCATCTCGAACAGTTTCTGCTCGCCGCTCATCAGGCGCGCGACTTCGGGATCTTTCGCGCGTGAAGTCAGCTCGGGCGGAAAGTCGACCGAATTGTCGTTGTCGCGCTCCGCCTCGAAGCGCGCCTGGCGGGCCGCCATCTCCTCGAGCGCCTTGGTGACGATGCCGAGATTGGCCTTGGCCTGGGTGCCGTCGAGCCGGACGACCACGTCGCCCTGCTTCACCCGGTCGCCTTCCTTGACGAGGAGCTCGCCGACGACGCCGCCGGTCGGGTGCTGGATCTTCTTCACATTGGTGTCGACGACGAGCTTGCCGGGCGCGATCACCGCGCCGGAAAGTTGTGTCGTGGCGGCCCACCCTCCAACCCCGAAGACGAGGATGAAACAGGCGGCCATGCCGATCACGAGAGGGCGGCGCGTCAGCGATGGGATGGAAACGGTGGGCTTCATGACGGCTCCCTGGCGCGCACGATGGGCGCCACCGGACCCAGCGTGGCCCGCAGTGGTGTCGGCGGTGCCGCTCCGCCCGGGGCACCCGGAGCGCCCGGCGGCGAGCCGGGCTGAGGACCGGCAGCCTTCAGCGTCTCGCGCAGGACGGCGTCCTTCGGTCCGAAGGCCTGCTGCCGGCCGGCCCGCATCACGAGAAGCTGGTCGACGGCGGCGAGCGCGCTGGGGCGATGGGCGATCACGATGGCGATGCCGCCTCGCGCCCGCACGGACATGATCGCCTTGGTCAGGGCCTCCTCGCCGTCATGGTCGAGGCTGGAATTGGGCTCGTCGAGCACCACGAGGAACGGTTCTCCGTAGAGTGCGCGCGCCAGTCCGACGCGCTGGCGCTGCCCGGTCGAGAGGGCGGTGCCGCTCTCGCCCATCTCGGTTTCATAGCCGTTGGGCAGGCCAAGGATCATCTCGTGCACGCCGGCCGCCTGGGCCGCCGCGATCACCTTCTTGGCGTCGGGTTCCGGCTCGAGGCGGGCGATGTTCTGGGCGACCGTGCCGGCGAACAGCTCCATGTCCTGCGGCAGGTAGCCGATATGCTCGCCGAGGGCCTCGGACGACCACTGGTCGAGCGTGGCGCCGTCGATCCGGACCTTGCCCGTCACCGGGCGCCAGACGCCCACCAGGGTACGGGCGAGCGAGGACTTGCCCGAGGCGCTGGGGCCGATGATGCCCAGGCCCTGGCCCGCCTTCAGAGAGAATGCAACATCGCGCGCGACCAGCGTATTGACGCCCGGGGGCGCCACGCTGACCGCCTCGACCGACAGGGTGGCCTTGGGCTTGGGCAGCGCCATGACCTCGCGATCGTCCGGAATGCGGGCCAGCAGATTGTTCAGCCGGTGCCAGCTCTGGCGGGCCGCGACGAAGACGCGCCACTGGGCGATCACCTGCTCCACGGGCGCCAGCGCCCGGGCCGACAGAATGGAGCCGGCGATGATGATGCCCGCCGTCGCCTGCCCCTTGATCACCAGATAGGCACCGACCGCCAGTACCGCCGACTGCAGCGCCATGCGGAGCGCCCGGGAAAAGCTGCCCATGCCGCCGGTGATGTCGCCGGCCCGCTGGTGGGCGCTCACGTAGCGCCGGCCGTAATCCGCCCACTGATGGGCAAATCGGCCGACCATGCCCATGGCGTGCAGTACCTCTGAATTGCGCCGGCTGGCCTCGGCCAGCCCGCTCCGCTTGCTGGAAAGCGACGAAACCTCGATCGAGGGCTGTCGAACCTTGACCTCGGTCAGGAAGGTGATGACGACCAGGATCAGGGCACCGACGGTCGCCGTCAGGCCGATCAGCGGATGGAACAGGTAACAAATGCCGAGGTAGAGCGGCATCCAGGGCAGGTCGAACAGGGCCGGCGGGCCGCCGCCGGACATGAACGTCCTGATGGCGTCGAGGTCGCGGACCGGCTCGAAGCCGCTCATCTGCGGCGCCCGCAGCGGCAGCTTGACCAGCAGATGATAAATTCGGCGGTCCAGCGCCTCGCTGAACCCGCCGGCGATCCGGATCAGGACCCTGTTGCGGACGATGTCCAGCACCGCCTGGAAACCGTAGAGGCCGAGCGCCAGCACGCACAGTGCGACCAGGGTCGGAACGCTGCGGCTCGGCAGCACCCGGTCGTAGACCTGCAGCATGAAGAAGGAGCCGGTGAGATACAGGACGTTCAGGACGGCTGTAAAAACCGCGACGCCCAGATAGGAGGAGCGGCACGACTTTAGTGTTTCCGCCAGCTCGGTGCGTGGCGATCCGGCAGGAGATGGGGCCTGCGCCATTCTCGTCTGATCCTTTGGCGGCAGCCCGGCCGTCCCCGGACGGCGAGCCGACCAGACCCACTACCATCGACAAACTGCGGCTGTCTCTCCCTTTCGACTGCAAAAAACCGCTTTTGACTGCGAATCAGAGTCTTTACGGATGGGCAATGGCAGGCCAAACCTAGGCATCCGCTCGAGGTTGCAGTGGCCGCCATCGTCGCCCATCTTCAATCTGCCGCCGCAGGATCGGTGCGACCGCCCCGCCCAGAGTTCAATCAAGTCACACGGAACCAGTCAGTATGCCTTCAACGCCTCCGGTCGGAGTGGTGATTGCCAACTACAACAACGGCGCCTTCGTGGGACGGGCGATCGAATCGGTCGCGCGCCAGTCCTGCCGCGACCTGCGCACGATCGTGATTGACGATGCCTCGACCGACGGATCGGACGAGGAAATCCGCAGCTGCCTGTCGCGCCTGAACGATTCCCGGTTCAACTACATCCGCCTCGACGCCAATGTGGGGCAGACCGGCGCCATCAAGCGCGGCCTCGCGGAACTGGATACGCCGTTCGTCGGCTTCCTCGATTCCGACGACAAGTGGTACGAAAATTTCATCGAGCGGCATCTGTGCGTGCACATGAACGCCGCGTTTCCCGTGTCGCTCACCTATTGCGATTCGCACATCATCGACGCCGACGATCGCCTCCTGGCAGGCACCGCCTGGTGGTTCGACAAGGGCGAGGCGTCCAGCAAGGCCTTCGACTCCAATGTCGTGCCGCGCATCGATCCGGCAACCGGCGATTTTACTTTCCCGACCAACGGACGGGTGACGTTCCATCCGCAATGGACGTCGCTCAGTGCCACGAACAGCATGGCGAGCATGATGTTCCGGCGCAGTTTCGTGGACCTCGTGCTGGTCGTGCCCGACAGCGACCTGAAGCTCTATCTCGACTATTACCTGTCGACCTTCGCCGGGTTGCTCACGGGATCCGTCGCTATCCACGACGCGCTCTACGCCTATCGCATGCACGGCTCCAACAAGCATTCGAACGCGACCGTCATGGGCGGCACCTACAATTCCTCGACGAAGGACTGGGGCCCGATCCGCAACCACATCCTCCGCCTGGTCGAGCGCATGCTCGACGAGGAGGCGACCTCCATCCGCGCCGCGTTCGGCGACTGGCGGCATGCGAACTCGAAGGCGCTGGTCCGCCGCGCGCTCGATGCCGAGTCGCCCGGCAGCAAGGGCAACTGGATCCGCTTCCGCGATTCGGTGGAAGCGCGCATGTCGGCGCTTCTGGGCATCGGCAAGCCGGGCTCGTCCGGACGGCAGTGGCGCCGCGGACACTGAACCGCCGGAGATCAACCGCTTGCCCATTCAGATGGGGAAGTGCCCCGTCATACGGGGCGATGGGGTCATGGTCCGAGCGAAGCTCAGCTCGGTAGCAGCAGGACATCGCCTTGCGATGCCTGGGAGCGAAGAAGAACGAACGACCGCCTCTTGACCCCTCCGTCGTCGCAAGACGACGACCTCCTCATTTGAATGGGGAGGAAGATGATTGTCTACGGAGCACTCTTCAGGCCAAGCGAGGCCAGGTAGCTCCAGCGCACCGTGCCGTTCCTGAACCGTATCCCGTCGAGGTACTGCGCGACGGCGCGATCGATCAACTCAGGCGACGGCTTCTCCTTCGTGGCGCCGTCGGCATAGGCCACGATCTCCTTCCAACCGTCGGGTCGCGTGATCGAGACGATGGTCGATGGCGTGTCGAGGTTCTTGTAGGTCCAGAACGACCAGCCGATGTCGTGCATCTCGTGCAGGCGGCGAAAGCGCTCGTTCCATTCGTCGGTCAGTTCGCCGGTCTCGCCGAGGAACAGCGGCACGTCGTAAAGGTTGGCGAAGTTCAGGTGCCGCTGGATCGAGTCGCGCTTCGTCGACGCCCAGAACGAATGGTAGGTGTAAGCGAGGTTCTTCGCGAAGGGCGGACCGAACATCGCGAAGCTCGAGCTCCACTGGCCGCCCGCCAGGATCACGATGCGCTCGGGATCGACGTCGCGGATCGCCGCCGTCGCGCGCTTGTAGAAGGGTTCGAGCCGCGCGTTCAGCGTCGCCACGTCGTGATAGGGCGCGATCGGCTCGTTCAGGATGTCGTAGCCCAGGATCGCCGGGTTTCCGCGATAGCGCTGCGCCACGGCGCGCCACAGCTTCACCGTGAGATCGCGATCGCGACGCACATAGAACATGAGCGGATAGCCCGGCCCGTCATCGTGGTTGATGCCGGTCTGTCCGCCTGGCGCCGCATGAAGGTCGGGGATCACGTAGAGCCCGGCGGCGGTGGCCCAGCCGACCACGCGGTCGAGCAGCGACCAGCCCTCGCCCCCGATCTCGCCGTCGGCCCCCATGAACAGCCGCCAGTGCAGCGGCACCCGCACCATGTTGAAACCGACCGACTTGATGAAGCGGATATCGTCCTCGGTGACGTAGCGGTCGCGATACTGCCGCCAGAAATCGGCGGCGCGTTCGGGTCCCAGCAGTCGGTCGAACGCGCCGTAGATCTGGCGTGGCGACTTCGCGACCTCGAACTTGAACATATAACCTTCGGGCATCAGCCAGTTGCCGAGGCTGATTCCCTTGAGGCGCAGGATGCGGCCGTCGGGCTCCACGAAGTTCTTGCCCTCGATGCGAACCAGCGCCTCGGCCTGCGCGGCGGGCGCGACGAGACCGAACAGGATCAGGAGAGCGACGAGGAGGCGCATGACGGGACTGTAGCAGGCCAGTAAGGTTCGTCCCGTCATGATTCTCGCCTCCCTCCTGCTCCCGATCGCCGTCGCCGCCATCGTCTTCCTGATCCAGCGGGTACGCCTGCCGGCCTTCCTGGCGATCATGGCCACGGTCGTCGTCTATGGCATCGCCGCGGACATGACCTTCCAGTCGGTCGGCAAGGCCTTCGGACTGGGCTTCACGACGGCGCTGGAGCAGACCGGCCTGCTCGTCGTCGCAGGCGCGCTGGTGGGCTCCCTGTTGCTGCGCACGCCGCTCGGTACCGGCACGTCGGCCGCCGCCGGCATCGTGGCAGGCCTGGGCGCCTCGGCCTCGGGCGGGCTGGCGCTGCTGCAGCCGGCGGGTCAGGACGCACCGCGCCGCGCGCTGGGCCTCGCCCTCACCCTCCTGGCCGTCGCGGCCTTGCTCGCCCCCTCACCGCTGGCCGTTGCGGCAGCGTCGGTGATGAAGGCCAACATCCGCACCGAATTCATGATCGCGCTGCCCGTCGCCGCGGCGGCCGTCGCCCTGGGCTGGTGGCATGTCGCGCGGCAAGTGCCATCGACGCCGGTCGAAGGGCAGCTCTCCTGGGCCTGGCTGTGCATTGGCATCCCGCTGGTGCTGCTCGTGCTGCAGTCGGTCGCCCAGATGCCGAGCGAGCCGCTGGGCAAGGGCGGCTCGCGCGAACTCTACATCGGCATCTCCAAGCCGCTGATGCTGACGGCCATCGCGATCACGCTCGCGATCGTCCTGGCGCGTCGCTGGGAGCCCTCGGCGCTGGCCGGCCGGTCCTGGGCGCCCTTGCTGCTGGCAGTCGGCGCGTCGGGCGGCCTCGCCCGCGTGTTCGACGAGACCGGCATGTCGGAGCTGCTGGCCGAATATGCGCTGCACCCGCGCTACGGCGTGCTGACGCCCTTCCTGGCAGCTGCCATCGTGAAGACGATGCAGGGCAACTCGCTCACTGCCGTGCTCACCGCCTCGGGCATGGTCGAGCCGATGCTGCCCGCGCTCGGCCTCGACAGCGCCTCGGGCCGCGCCATCGCCGCCGCCGCGATCGGCGCGGGCTCGATGGCGATCTGCCACGTCAACGATCCCTTCTTCTGGATCGCCGCCCACATGGGCCGCCTGTCGCCGGGCCGCGCGCTCTACGTGATCTCGCTTGGCAGCGCCGTCATGGCGATCGGCGCGCTAGTGGTCATCGCGGCAATCCGCCAGTTCATTTAGAGTCAAGGGAGCGCGCAACTCCAGTTGCGCTCATGCCTTTGACCACCGACGAAGCTTGAGCGTTACTGGAGTGGCGCGCTCCAATGAGACGCTTCGAGCGTCAAGCGATCAGCCCCTCTTCCCGCGCCTTGATCTGCAACGAGAGATAGCGCGAGTAGATGCGGCACTGGGCCAGACTGCCGGCGATGAACCAGAGGCCGGGCTGAGGCGTCGGCTTGAACATGTTGGCGAGTTCGCCGCCCTCGTCGAAGCCCCACACGGGACCGATCCGGTCGGCCACCGCGTCGCCCAGGAAGGCGCGTACCGTCTCCTGCTGGTTCTTGTAGCCGGTGGCAACGACCACCAGCTCGGCCTCGTGCAAGGTGCCGTCCTTCAGGCGCACGCCGCCGGCTTCGAACCGGTCTATGTCGTCGTACTGCATCAGCTCGATGCGCCCGTCGATGATCATATCGGAGCAGCCGACGTTGAAGTAGTAGCCGCCGCCGCGGCGCAGATACATCATCTGGAAGCCGGTATCGTCCTCGCCAAACGTCAGGCGGAAACCACGTTTCTCCAGTCCCGACAGCAGATCGCGGTCGATCCCGCGCATCTCGGCGGTAGAGAGCTGGTAGGCGCGCTGCAGCACCGCATGGGGCGAGGCGGCGGCCAGCAGGTCGCAATCCTCGAACGGCAGGCCCTCGGTGTAGATCGAGTACACCTTCTGGGCCTCGCGGATCGACACGACATAGGTCGGGCTGCGCTGCACCATGGTGACATGGGCCCCGCTTGCGCAGAGATCCTGTGCCACGTCGTGGCCGCTGTTGCCGGTGCCGACCACGATCGCCTTGCGTCCCTTCCAGGCCGCGCCGTTCGTATAGGCACCGGAATGCATCACCGTGCCGGTGAAGGAGTCGAGACCCGGCAGCGACGGCTTGATCGGAATGGCGCTCACGCCGGTGGCGAAGACGACATGGCGCGGATGCAGCACGCGCTCCGTCCCGTCGCCACGCTTCAGCGTCACCGTCCAGCGCTGCGCGCCCTCGTCGTAGTGGCCCGAGGTGAGCTGCGTGTCGGTCCAGTAGTTGAGATCGAGATTCTCGACATAGGACTCGAACCAGTTCGCCAGCTTGTCCTTGGGAATGAACACCGGGAAAGTTGGCGGGAACGGCATCAGCGGCAGGTGATTGACGTGCACCTCGTTGTGCAGGGTGAGCGAGTGATAGCGCCGCCGCCAGTTGTCACCGATCCGCTGGTGACGATCGACGATCAGAGTATCCACGCCCAGCGCCCGCAGGCGCGCGGCGGTGGCAAGGCCCGCTTGCCCGCCGCCAACGACGAGCACGACGGGATCACGGTCCTCGTAGGCCTGCGCCTTCACCCGCTGGTCGAGCCAGTTGGCGCCGCCGAAGTCGCGACTGTAGCGCTCGGCGTCGCTCAACTCGCGCGGCCGTCCGTCGGGCCAGCCGTGCAGTTCCTCGAGGGTGGTGAGCAGCGACCACGCCCGCCACGTTCCGCCATCGTCGACCAGACGCGCGACGGCGTTGGCTCGACCGAAGGCCGTCTCGAACTCGAAGATCGTCTCGATGCAGTCGATGCCCGCCCGCTTCACGCGACGCGGCGGCGTGCGCATGGCGGGGATATGGACGTCTCTCGCCGCGGTTCGCGCCAGCACCGGCGCCAGCGCCGCCTCGATCGCCGTCCGCCCGGAATGAGTGACGACGTCCCAGGTGAAGGCGAGCACGTCGCGCCAATGTCCGTCGGAGATAAAGGTCGCCGCGACGGCAACGGCATCCTGCGCCTGAAGCGCTGCCCCGAACGAGTCGAGCCAGCGCGCCGCGATTTCCCCGGCTTCGTCGGGAGTTTCAGCAAACTGTACGGACATCAACGCCACTCCAGATGAGGGATCAGTCGAGCTTCACGCCCGACGCCCTGACCGCGGGCTCCCAGAGCTTGCGGTCTTCGGCCAGGAACTGGTCGAAGCCGGCACGGCCCGGCGGCGGCAGGTCGAGGCCGAGATCGCTGCTCCAGCGCTTCTGGATGTCCGGCGACTTCAGTGCCTCGGCGATGGCGGCTTCGAGCCTCGCGAGGATCGGCTCGGGCGTGCCGGCCGGCGCGCCGATGCCGTACCACGAGGTGGCGACATAGCCCGGCACGGTCTCGGCGATGGCCGGAATTTCGGGCGCCGCCTTGGAGCGCTGCGCCGAGGTGACGCCCAGCCCCTTCAGCTTGCCGGAGCGGACCTGCGGCAGCATCGAGGGCATGTTGGCGAACATCATGTTCACGATGCCCGCCATCAGGTCCGAATAGACCGGACCCGCACCCTTGTAGGGCACGTGGATGATGTCGACGCCGGCCATCTTCTTGAACAGCTCGCCGCTCAGATGCAGCGACGTGCCGGGGCCCGACGACGCGAAGGAATACTTGCCCGGGTCCTTCTTGCAGAGCGCGATCAGCTCGGCGACGTTGTTTGCCGGCAGCGACGGCGTCACGCCCAGCAGGTTGGCAAGAGTCGCCACGCGCGAGATCGCCACGATGTCCTTGTCGGGATTGTAAGGCAGCCTGGTGTAGAGCATCGGATTGAGCGTGTGGCTGGCCACCGAGATGAGGCCCAGCGTGTAGCCGTCGGGCGCGGCGCGCGCGAGTTCGACGGTGCCGATGTTGCCGCCCGCGCCGCCCTTGTTGTCGACCACGAAGGTCTGGCCGAGGATCTTCGAGAGCTGGTCGCACATCAGCCGGCTCACCGTGTCGGTGCCGCCACCCGGCGCGAAGGGGCAGATGAACTTCACCGTCTTGTTCGGCCAGGCGCCCTGGCCCAGCGCAACGGCCGGGACGATCGACGGCGCGGCGAGCGCGGCGACGAGCAGGCTACGTCTCTTCATACGTGTTCCTCCGATTTTTCTGTTTTGTCGAGCCTAGCACAACCGCCCCGCGCCCCAAGCATCCTCGACGCCATTCGTGCGTCCTCGGGGCCGAGCGAGGCCTCCTGACCTTACAGAGCGAAAGATTTCGCTCCTGCCCCGGACGACGCATGGCCGGAGGCCGGCCGTGTTTGATAGAATCCCACCAATGGACTCGCCGATCCGGGAGCTTCTGCGTTCGCCCGACTTCCTGAGACTGTGGCTGGTCGGCGCCTTCGCCAATGCGATGCGCTGGCTGGAGCTGCTCGCCTCGGGCCTGTTCGCCTGGGAAGCGACGCACTCGGCCTTCGCCGTCACCGTCGTGGTGGCGCTGCGCCAGCTTCCGCAGCTCCTGTTCGGTGCGTTCGCCGGCGCGCTCTCGGAGGCACTGAACCGCAAGCTGATCTTCATGCTGGCGCTCGTCGTGCCCGCGCTGATCTCGACGCTGCTGGCCACGCTCGCCGCCACGGGACATCTGGAGGTCTGGCACGTGGCGGTCGGCAACCTCGTTTCCGGCACCATGTGGTCGACGGAGATGTCGACCCGCCGCCGCATGGTGGGCGAGGTTGCCGGACCGCACCGCATCGTCAACGCCATCGCGCTCGACAGCATGACCTCGGCCGCGACGCGCGCGGTCGGCCCGCTGCTGGGCGGGATCGCGTTCCAGTGGCTGGGCATGAAGGGCGCCTACACGATCACCGCGCTGGTGCAGTTCGCCGGCGCCTTCGCCATCGCCGGCCTCGTCCACGCGCAGGTGACGCGGCGGCTCGATCTCGTTCGGATCCCGCACGAGATCGCCGAGGGGCTGCGCTTCGCGTGGACGCGGCCCACCATCCTGCTGGTGTTCGGCATCACCATCGTCACCAACGCCTTTGCCTTCGCCTATTCGGGCCTGGTCGCGCCGCTCGGGCAGGGCGCGTTCCACGTCTCTCCCGCGCTGGTCGGCCTGCTGGCGGCCGGCGAGCCGCTGGGGGCGCTGATCGGAGGCGCGCTGATCGCGGCGGGATTCCTGCGCATGGACCGGCGACTGGCCTTCGCCGGCGGCGCGGCGCTGTTCATGTGCGCGCTGATCCTGATGGCGCTGTCGCCGTTCTACTGGCTGGCCTTCGCGCTCCTCGTGCTGGGTGGCTTCGGGACGGCGGGTTTCGGTAACATGCAGTCGACCCTCATGCTCACCGAGGCGCCGCCCGAGATGCGCAGCCGGCTGATGGGCGTGGTCACGATGTGCATCGGCACGGCCCCGCTCGGCCAGCTCGCGGCCGGCGCGATCTCCGATGCGCTCGGCCCGCGCAGCGCGGTGATCGTCATGGCAGTGATGGGACTGTTACTGACCGGCGGCATGATGGCGGCCCTCAGGAAGAGGCCGCCCGCGCCGCCGCCGGTTTGACCGGCCCCGGACGTCAGCTCCGCCTTACTTCAGGAACTTCAGGCACTCGCCGGCCGCTTCGGCGGCGACGCGGGCATTGTCACGGGACATCGAGCCGCCCATCACCATCGGGCGGGCGACGCCGGTCAGGGCATCCTTGATGTCGGTCTTGGGCGTCATGGTCGGCGCGACCTTGCCGTAGAGGAGCTGGCCGTCCTTCGAGAGCTGCGCGGCGCAGGCAGACGCGGCCGCCTGGTCGGCGGCCTGGACGCCAACGGGCAGCAGGAGCAGGCCGAGCAGGGGCAGATGGATGAGGCGCATGAACTGATTCTCTCTCGCTGGCTTGAAAGGGGGCGGACCATAGCCTCCCGGATGGGTTGTGGCATAGACCTCCAGCGCGGCGTCATTGCGGCGGGCAGACCGACGGCCCGCAACGCCCGGAAGTCTGGCGCGTTCACCCTGCGCCGATGTGCTGCGCCTCCGCGGGACGGCCGGGAGATCTCACCATGAACATGTCGGCCGAAGGCATCCTCGTCATCCTGATCGTCGGCATCGTTGCCGGCTGGCTCGCCGGCAAGGTGGTTCGCGGCACCGGGTTCGGGCTGGTGGGCGACCTGCTGGTCGGCATCGCCGGTGCGCTGTTCGCGGGCCTGCTGTTTCCCCGCCTCGGCCTCAGTCTGGGCGGCGGGCTCCTCTCGGAGATCCTGTTCGCGGCGCTGGGTGCGATCATCCTGTTGCTGATCGTCGGACTGGTGCGCGGGCGGAGGGCCTAGCCAGCCTCATCGCCGTCGCGCTTGCCCGCGTCAGGCGAGCTTCTCGACCGAAATCTCGTGGACGGCCCGGCCGTCGCGCTCGAAGCCCGTGATGTTGGCGATCGTGGTGCCCGCGATGCCGTGCAGGGCATCGGCGGTGAAGAACGCCTGGTGCCCCGTGACGAGCACGTTGGGAAAGGACAGAAGCCGGGCGAAGACGTCATCCTGGATCACCTTGTCGGACAGATCCTCGAAGAACAGGTCAGCCTCCTCCTCGTAGACGTCGAGGCCGAGATGACCGAGGTGGCCGGCCTTCAGCGCCGCGATCACCGCCGGCGTATCGATGACCGCCCCGCGGCTCGTATTGATCAGCATGGCGCCCCGGCGCATGCGGGCAAGCGCGGCTTGGTCGATCAGGTGGCGGGTCGCGGGCGTCAGAGGGCAATGGAGCGACACGATGTCGGCGGACGCCAGCAGGTCGGACAGCTCGACGTAGCGCACGCCCGCCGCGATACAGGCCGGGTCGGGTGCCGGATCGACGGCGAGGATCGTGCAGCCAAAGCCTGCGAGGATGCGGGCGAAGGTGGCACCGATGCGCCCGGTACCGATGACGCCGACGGTCCGGCCCGTCATGTCGAAGCCCAGAAACCCCTCGAGCGCAAAGTTGCCTTCGCGGACGCGGGCATAGGCGCGATGGATGTTGCGGTTGAGCGCCAGCACGAGGGCGACGGCATGCTCGGCGACGGCGTGCGGTGAGTATTCGGGTACCCGGGCGACGGTGATCCCGAGCTTCCGGGCCGCGACGAGGTCGACATTGTTGAAGCCCGTACACCGCAGCGCCACAAGGCGAATGCCCCACCCTGCGAGTGCCCGGAGGACGTCGACCGGCAGCGCGTCGTTCACAAAGGCACAGACCGCCGTTGCACCATCGGCCAGGGCCGCGGTCTCGCGTGTCAGGCGTGGTTCGAGATAGGCCAGCTCGTGACAGTCGGACGTGTTGGCGGCGTCCAGGAAATGCCGGTCGTAGGGCTTGGTGCTGAAAACAGCGACGCGCATCGCGCGGCCCGCGGGCGCCGGGCTCCTAGCCCTTCTGGCCCTGCCCGGTCGGGCGCTTGTCCTTCTTGACGGATTTCGGCCCGCCGCGCACGGCGTCCTTGGCGATCTGCTTGGTCGAAACGCGCAACGCCGCCTGATGCTGGCGGTCGTTGGGCGTGCGTTCGGGGGTCTTGCTCATATCCCTGCAACGCGCGACCTCTTGAGACGTTCCAGAGCGAGGTCTATCGGCTTCGATCGGGGTGCGTCACGGCTGGCGGGGCGGCGCGAAACCCGTCACACTCGCAACATCAATCGCCTTCGTGCGGTGGGAACCGGTCCGGAGACAGGGTGCAGGACGGCAACAAGACGACACGGGCGACGTCGCCGGGAGGCTTGCCCAAACCGCGCCGCATAGACGGCCGGGCTCTGCGCAGCGAGCGGACCAAGCAGCTCATTATCGAGGCTTATCTTGAACTGCTGCGCGACAGTCCCGAAATCCCGACAGCGGCCCAGATCGCCAAACGCGCCGGCTATTCGGTGCGCTCGGTCTTCGAGCGTTTCGACGACCTGCTGGCGCTCAGCCTGGCCGCCGCCGACTATGCCTTTGCCGAAGGTCTCGCCCAGGCTGCAATCCGCGACCTCGACGGCACCCGCGAGCAGCGCCTGCGAGCCCAGGTGGAGACCCGCGCCGGAGTCTGCGAGCGCTGGCTGCCGCTCTGGCGGGTGCTCCTGCACAATCAGAACGAATCGGAGTTCCTGAAGACCCGGATCGGCCTCATGCGCGACGCGGTATGGGCGCGGCTCGCCCTGATGTACCGCGCGGAACTCGCCCCCCTTCCGGAAGCTGACCGCAGGAAAATCCTGATCGCGCTCGAACAGGTTACCGACTTCGAGAGCTGGGGGCGCATGCGCGAGCGCCATGGCCTCTCCGTCGCGGACGCCATCGACGCCTGGATCACGGCGATCGACAGGCTGCTGCCGCCGACGCCGGGGCCTCGCTGATCAATTCCCGGCAGGCGGGATCGTGAACTTCCTCGCCAGCAGCAGCGCCTCCATCTCGGCAATGCCGCGCGCGAAATCGCCGCGCTCGCAATCGATGCTGGCGGCGATGCGGGTCATGTTGCGCCGGCCATCGGAATGGGGGCTGCGACCCGCGCCGTAGCGGTCGTAATAGTCGATGAGCTGCTCGCAGCGCGCGGCCTCCGCGGAGGTCGGTTCCGCCATCGACCGGCCGGGCAGGACGAGGCACACGAAGGTTGCCAGAAGGAAAAAAGAAACAAAAGGCAGGAGGTAGGTCATGCTGCCTTCAACGAAATACGGCGCTGCTTGTTGCCGGCGTGGCATCGTGCCGCCCTTCCTGTCTTGCGGCACCATCGGCAGGTCCGCAAGCTGAACGGGCTTACGCATCATTGGGGATCGGGAAATGCTCACGCTCTATCACGGCTGGAGATCATCGGCGTCGCGGCGGGTTCGGTTGTGCCTGGCCGAGAAGAACCTGCCCTTCGAGAGCAAGGTGATCGACCTCGCGAAGATGGAACACCATGCACCATCCTTCCTGAAGCTCAATCCAAACGGTGTCATTCCGCTCCTGATCCTGGAGGACGGCCGATCGCTCTACGAGAGCGGCACGATCTGCGAGTTCGTGGATGAAACCTGGCCGAAGCCGCCGCTGCGTCCGGCCGACGCCTACGATCGCGCCGTGATGCGGAACTGGATCCGCCACGTCGACGGTCTGATCGGCAACCTGATCATCTTCAACTGGGCGCATTCGATGGCCAAGGTCGCCTCGCAATGGTCCGACGCCGAACTCGCCGAAAAGCTCGCGAACGTTCCCAGCAAGGAGCGGCGCGAAGCATGGCTGCGCACAGCGCGCCGGCCCTACACCGATGAAGAGCGCCAGGAGGCGCGCACCAAGCTGACCGTCGGCCTGGTCGACCGGATGGAGGAGACGCTGCGCCAGAGCCGATGGCTGGCAGGCGACGACTATTCGCTCGCCGACATCGGCGCGGTGCCCTTCATCAAGCGCATCGACGAGGAGATCGCGCCGGAGGAGATCACGGCGGCGCGGCATCCTCGCGTCGCCGAATGGTGGGCCGCGATCCAGGCGCGTCCGGCCTTCGCCACGGCGAAGATCGGACCGTTCACGGCATGACGCGGACGGTCACCTTCGATTTCTACGGCACGCTGGTGCAATGGCACGAAGGTGTCGAAAAGGGCTTTCGCGCGATCGTTGCGCGACATGGCAAGCCCGGGATGGATCTCGCGCCGCTGATCCATGCCTTCCACGCCGAAGGCCGCCGGCTGCGCGACACGCCGCCATGGCGACCCTATCGCGACGTGCTGCGCCAGAGCCTGAGGTTTGCGCTGGACCATGGCGGGCTTGCGATACGCGATGAGGATGTCGAAGGCCTGATCGCAGGTTTGTCACGACTGCCGGTGCATCCTGACGTTCCGGCCGCCCTCGCAGCCTTGCGCGCGGGCGGTTGGCGGCTCGCGGCGATCTCGAACACCGACGACGACCTGATCGCCGGCAGCCTGCCCGGCCTCGGCCTCGCGCTCGACGCGGTGATCACCGCGCAGCAGGCGCGCGCCTACAAGCCGGACCCGCGGCTGTTCCACCACGCCCATGCCGTGCTCTGCGTGACGCCGGCCGACACCGTGCATGTGGCGGCCAGCCAGCCGCTCGACATGGCGGTGTGCAGGGCGCTCGGCATCCGCGCCTACTGGGTGAACCGCCGGGCCGAGACGGCCGACCCGCAATGGTATCCCTTCACCGAAGTGAGGGATGTCGCCGAGGCGGCGCGCTCGATCCTCGCCTGAACGATCAGGCGCGCACCAGCGTCTTGATGGCGAGCGCCGGCTTGCCTGATTTCTCGGCAACCTCGCGATCCTGCTCCGCGATGATGTCGCGCGCCGGCAGGTCCTTTTCGAGCCCTTCGAGGGCATCGAGCGGCACGCGGCGGTTGGAGCGCTGGCTGCCGTCTTCGTAAGTGACGTTGAACAGCACGTATTCCGTGCGCTTGCTGGATTTCTTGCCCATCGGGGCCTCCCAAGGTTCAGGTCCGTCGACATCGAGGGGGCTTGAGGCGCGATTCCCCGTCGGGAATGCGTGCAGGGAGCGTGCGTTGGCGGTGGACCTTCGAGGCAGCGCCGCGACCGTAGAGGCCGGGGAAAAGAAAAACCCCGCACCCAAAGGGTGCGGGGCCTTTTTGCTTCGCTGGAGCGTGGCTGCCGCAAGCGGCAGCCGGCTCATCAGCCGGCAGTCTTCAGATTGTCTGCGGCCATCTTGCCGCTGCGACGGTCGGCGACGAGTTCATACTCGACCTTCTGACCTTCGTTCAGCGAGCCCAGGCCCGCGCGCTCGACGGCGCTGATGTGCACGAAGGCATCGGCACCGCCGTTGTCCGGCTGGATGAAGCCGAAGCCCTTCTGAATATTGAACCACTTCACGGTTCCCGTAGCCATGGGTAACCCTTTCACTACTTTAGATATGCTTACCCGCGCGGCGTCCCGCAAAAACAAAGGGACGCGCAGCCGGCCGTCGAATTCGCACTGGTTTTCGGGATCAAGTGTTCGTGGAGCGGGTTTGCCGGCAAGGCCGGAAACGCGGACCAAATCAATCGTCCGTCTATCGACGCGCTGGATATGGCCTTTTGCCAGGGCATTTGCAAGGACCGATTGGTCCTGAATCCGGCTCCCGCTAAGCTCCAGGCGACACTGAGAGGGGAGAATGTCGCATGCCCGGCAATCCGAAGGTGCTCATCTCGGGTGCAGGTCCCGTTGGCCTCACCCTCGCCAACGAACTGGTTCGCCATGGCATTCCCGTGCGCATCGTCGACAAGGCGGCCCAGCGAACCGACAAATCCAAGGCGCTCGTCCTGTGGAGCCGGACGCTCGAACTGTTCGACGCGGCCGGTTACGTCCAGGGGTTCCTGTCGGCCGGCCTTCAGGCGCACGGCGCGCAGATATCAACCGGCAAGCAGATCGTTGCCCGGATTGCGTTCGACCTGATCGACAGCCGGTTCGCCTACGCGCTGATGATCCCCCAGAGCGAGACCGAGCGCATCCTCGAGGAGCGGCTGGCGGCGGCAGGGGTGACGGTCGAGCGTACCGTCGGCCTGAGCGGCTTCACGGACAGGGGCGATTCGGTGGAAGCGGTCCTCACAGGGGCCAGCGGCGACAGCGAGACGATTCAGGCCGATTGGCTCGTGGGCTGCGATGGCGCGCATTCGGCGGTTCGTCACGGACTTGGCCTCGCCTTCGAAGGCTCGACCTTGCAATCCCATTGGGCGCTGGCCGACGGCCACGTCACAGGCCTCGATCGCCAGGATCACCTGCACATCTTCTGGCACCGCGACGGCATACTCGCCTTCTTTCCCATCGTCGGGGATCGCTGGAGGGTGATCGCCGACCTGGGTCCCGCCGCAGACGGCGAACTCCATCCCGATCCGACGCTCGGGGAAATCAACGCGTTGATGGCGCATCGCGGCTCGCCTGCCATCGCAATGACCGATCCGGTCTGGCTCGCCGCCTTCCGCATCAACGAGCGCAAGGTGAAGGAATACTCCAGGGGTCGCGTATTCCTTGCGGGCGACGCCGCCCACATTCACAGCCCGGCCGGCGGCCAAGGCATGAACACGGGCATGCAGGACGCCTTCAATCTCGCCTGGAAGCTGGCACTGGTGATCGAAGGCGCGGCGAAGCCCGCACTCCTGGACAGCTACTCGCGCGAGCGCTCAGCCGTCGGCGATCTCGTCCTGAAGAATGCGGGTCGGCTGACCGAGCTGGCGACACTGCGCAATCCGCTGCTGCAGGATATCCGGAACACCGTCCTGCGCTTCGCCGCCGGTTTCCCTCAGATCCAGCACAAGGTTGCGGACCAACTCGGCGAGATGGACATCGGCTATCCCGACAGTCCCCTCACGGCCGCGAGCGGCCCGGTCGCCAACGGTCCCAAAGCGGGCGAACGCTGGCCGCACCGGCTGGCCGAGGGACCCGGCGGGTGCCGTTTCACGGCGCTCGGCCTTCCTGATCCGGTGGCCGGACTTGCCGCGAAGTTTCCCAACCTCGTGACGATGGGGCCGGCGTGCGACCCCATCGATGCCAAGACGCTGCGCCTCATCCGGCCCGATGGATATGTGGGATTCACCGGAGGACCGCAGGATACGGCGCGCGCGGAAGCCTATCTGGCGGCGCTGGAGGCCTGAACAGCCGCGTCTTCAGGAAATCGACGGCAGCATCCGATCGATGGCCGACGCCCAGACGTCCAGGGCAGAGTCCCACGGCAAGCCGAAGTCGTCTCTCAGGGCTCCCCAACTCTCGAAACTGGTGAGGGTCGCCAGGGCAAGCACAAGGGTCTCCCGGGCCTTGGGATCCAGGGCGGTGAGTTCGGGCCGGTACATCAGTTCCAGCCGCTCGACGTTGGCCCGGCGCACAGCCAGCACGCGCGCCCGGATATCGGGCAACTGCTCTTCCACCGGCTTGGCCGTGAGGATCCGCCACAAGGGAAGCCACTTCGCGCAGGCCTGGGCACGGGTATGCACATGCGAACGAATGCGCGCGGCCCGATCGCCGCCGACATCCCGGGGCTCGGCCTCGGCCTGCCCCAGCGCGATGGCGTAGTCGGCGGTGGCGAGGCTGAGAGCCTCCAGGTCGGTGAAACGCTCGAAAATCGAGCGAACCGAATAGCCGGCCCGCGCCGCGATTTCCGCCGCAGTCGGCATGCGCCCATGCTCCTGGAGGAGCATCACATAGGCCTCGATGATCAGATGCCGGGTGCGCTCGCTGCGCAGGCGCCTTCCATCGAAACGGATCGGCTCGGACAGCGAGGCGGCTGGACCCGACGGGAAAGCCTCATGCGAGGTCACTGGTTGGCGCTCCCACGAACGATGAACGATCTCAGCAATAGGCCTGCCGCCCGGCAGCGTCACCCCCTCCTTTCGCATCTCTGGCACTTGAGCAGGGTCGCTGGCAGAGTTGGGCTCCATGCCGGTTCACTGGACCATACATTCGAAACATCAGCTCATGACCGTTGTCGCCGAGGGCGACGTCACCCGGCCGGAGTTCGAGGCCTATCTGGACGTGATCGACAACGCCAAACTGTATGCCTACCGCAAGCTGTTCGACGGAAGCAGCGCCGATACCAGTATGGGGGCCGACAACATCCTGGCGGTGGGAGTTCGCATGAGGTCAGCGCATCACACCCGACCGGTCGGTCCGCTGGCCGTCGTCGTATCCGAGGACAAGATCGCCATGGTGGCTCGCATACTCGGCGTGCTGGCGGCCGCGAACCGCCCGATGCGCGTCTTCCAGCAAGCGGGTCCGGCACGAGACTGGATCCTGAAACAGTCCCTTTAGGGAACTGCGCAACGGGAGACGCCGATCGCCTCCCTCCGAGCCTGTAACGCGTCCCGGATGTCTCAGGGGGAGACGATGCGCCGGGTTGCGACGGTTGCGCCCGGCCTGTAGAGCGCTCGCTCGCTTGCAGGAGCCGAAGTGCAGATGGCCGACACCGACGACGACTATGTCTACGACGAAGCCAGCGGCGAGTGGATGCCCGCCGCAGAAGCAGCCGCGAAGAAGGCGGCGGCCGAGGAGGCTGCGCGAGGCGTGGAGGTGCGCGACTCGGTCGGCAACCTGTTGGCCGACGGCGACAGCGTCATCCTGGTCAAGGATCTCAAGGTAAAGGGCGCCAACCAGACGCTGCAACGCGGCACGGTCATCAAGACCATCCGTCTTACAGGCGATGCCCAGGAGATCGACTGCCGCCACGACACCATCAAGGGCCTGGTCCTGCGCGCCGAGTTCGTCCGCAAGCGCTAAAGCAACGAAGCTCCGGCGCGTGGCACTGCCGTCAGGGCATCGTCCCGGGCGGACGCTGTTCGCCGGGACGCACGCGGCGATCCTCGTCCTCCGGGCCGACAGTGCGGCTGGTGTCCTTGTCACGCGGTCGCACCGTCTCCCCGGTGCCGGTGTCACGCTCGATATCGGTGTTGGTTCGTTCCCGCGGCTTGGGATCGGGATCGGTGGCCATGGCATTCTCCTTGTTCCTGCACAAGGAAGCGAACGGCCCGGAAGTAGCTTCGGTTGCCGCCGGATCGATCTGGCGAATGTCTACTTGCGGCGCCGCTTGGCCCGGGACGTCGCCGGCACGACCTCGTCACGACTAAGATTGTCGTGCCGCGCATCCATGAGACGGTAGTCCATGACGAGTTCCTCGCCGGCCTTGATGTCGCGCAGCGCATAGTAGGTCACGTCGCCGTCGTCGGAGCCGATGTTGGGATCGGCGGCGTGGTTCATGTACCAGCCGGTCGAGATCCGCAGGAAGTCGAGCGGCGCCCAGTAGCCGCCGGCGCTGCGGATGCCGAAGCGCTTGATGAGCTGGACCTGCGGTGAGGCGTGCGCCCTGGCCAGCGGAATAAAGCGGCTGTCCTTGCCGTCCCATACGCGGACCAGTTCGTCCTTCCTGATGTCGATGTCGGCGAAGCATCCGAGACCATGGATTTTGGAAGCACCGAGATGAACGAATGCCTTGCTGACTTTGCGTTTCATGAACTCTCTACTCTCGGGAATGCCCGCGCGTGCCCGGTGAATACTCCGGGCCCGCGCGGCAACGCAATGCTGCGGTGGAAGTCGGGTCTCAGGCCTTCACGATGAACGGCTTGGCCGCGGTGTCGTAGTCGGCGTAGCCCAGCGTCGCGCGCAGGTCGGCGGGCGACAGCGCGCTCTTGCTCTCGGCCTCGCCGGCCTTGAGTGCGGCCAGTCCGGCCTTCATGCCGGCGGCGGCAGGCGACAGCATGCCGGTCGGATAGGTGCCGATCTTGAAGCCGAGCTTGAGGGCTTCGGTCTGCGAGGGCGTGGCGCGCGGCGCGCCGGGGGACAAAACGGCAAAGGACGGGCGCCCCTTGGCGGCGGCGACGCCACGCCGGATCTCCTCGTCGTCGGCCGGCGAGTCGAGGAACAGGATGTCGGCGCCCTCCTCAACATACATCTCGATGCGGGCCACGGCCTCGTCGATGCCCTGCGTGGGACGGCAATCGGTGCGCGCAAGCACAAGGATACCCGACTCCTTCGCAGCCTGGACGGCGGCGCGGATCTTCATGCGCGCTTCCTCGCGCGGCAGGCAGGGCTTGCCGGCGGCGGTGAGCGCGCGCGGCGTGATCTTGTCCTCGATCAGCACGGCGGCGGCGCCGGCGCGGCCGTAGGCACTCACGGTGCGCTGCACGTTCATCGCATTGCCGTAGCCGTGATCACCGTCGGCCAGCACCAGCAGGTCGGGCGCCGCGCTGTGCACCATGTTGAAGGAATCGAACATCTCGCCGAACGAGACGAGGTCGAGATCGGGGCCACCCAGGCGGCTGGCGGCGACGCACGAGCCCGACAGGAACGCCGTCTTGAAGCCTTCGCCATAGGTCAGCTTGGCGGTCAGCCCGTCCCACACCGCCGGCATGACGACGAGGCCGGGTTCGGCCAGCAGGGCGCGCAGACCTTGGGGGGCACTGGTCACTTCGGATCTCCTCGGGTTTCTCGCAAAGGGCGGCGGACGATAGCAGACCGCGCAAGCAGGTCGACACACCGACTGCACGCGGTCTAGGCTTTCAGCCGCACTGCAATCCTACGGAGAGTCACAAGCATCAACAGCAAGCCGTTGTCGGGAGGAAACCAGAATGAAAATCACCAAGACGCGTTTCGCTTCGATCTGCATCGCCGCATCGCTCGTCGGGTGGGCAGGCCCCGGATGGGCACAGAAGAGCGGCGGCACGCTGCGCATCCAGCACATGGACACCCCGCCCAGCGCCTCCATCCATGAGGAATCGACCGTCTCGGTCGCCGTCCCCTTCATGGCGATCTACAACAATCTCGTCATCTTCGACCAGAACGCGCCGAAGAACAGCCTCGACACCATCGTGCCCGACCTCGCGACGAGCTGGGAGACGAAGGACGGCGGCCGCAAGCTGGTCTTCAAGACCCGCGACGGCGTGAAGTGGCACGACGGCAAGCCGTTCTCGGCGGCCGACGTCGCCTGCACCTTCGACCTGATCCTCACGCCGGAAAAACTGCGCCGCAATCCGCGCAGCGCCTGGTACGGCAACCTGGAGAAGGTGACCGCGGACAGCCCGTCGGAGGTGACCTTCCATCTGAAGCAGCCGCAACCCTCGCTGCTCGCGCTGCTCGCCTCCGGCTACACGCCGATCTATCCCTGCCACGTCCCGGCCGCCGACATGCGGCGCAAGCCGGTCGGCACCGGGCCCTTCAAGCTGGCCGATTTCAAGATGAACGAGGGCATCAAGCTGGTGAAGAACCAGGACTACTGGAAGCCGGGACGGCCCTATCTCGACGCCATCGAGTTCTCGATCATCGCCGACCGCTCGACGCGCATGCTGTCGTTCGTCGCCGGCAAGTTCGACATGACCTTCCCGGCCGACGTCACCGTGCCGCTGCTGAAGAACATCAAGCGCGACGCACCCCAGGCGCAGTGCACCATGCGCGAAAGCGGCGTCAGCACCAACCTGATCGTCAATCGCGAGGTTGCGCCGTTCGACAACCCGAAAGTTCGCCGCGCCATGGCGCTGACCCTCGACCGCGATGCCTTCATCAGGATCCTGAGCGAGGGCGAAGGCCAGATGGGCGGAGCCATGCTGCCGCCGCCAGACGGTGTCTGGGGTTTGCCCAAGGAGAAGCTGCAGGGCCTCATCGGCTATGGCGACGTGGAGAAGGCCCGCGAGGAAGCGCGGGCGCTGATGAAGGAAGCAGGCTACGGGCCCGACAAGCGCCTCAAGCTCAAGGTCAGCACCCGCAACATCGCCACCTTCAAGGATCCGGCGGTGATCCTCATCGACCAGCTCAAGCAGATCTGGATGGACGCCGAACTCGAGATCATCGACACCAGCGTCTACTACAACCGCGTCTTCAAGAAGGACTATGTCGTCGCGCTCAACCTCACCGGCAGCGCGGTCGACGATCCCGACGTGACCCTGTTCGAGGGCTATGCCTGCGGCTCGCTGCGCAACTACAACAACTACTGCAATCCGGAGATGACCAAGCTCTTCGAGGAGCAGTCGCGCGAGACCGACCGCAAGAAGCGGCAGGAAATGGTCTGGGAGATCGACCGCAAGCTGCAGGAGGACGTGGCGCGGCCGATCATAAGCCACGGCCGTATCGCCGGATGCTGGCAGCCGCAGGTCAAGAACGTCACGCTGCACATCAACAGCATCTACAACAACTGGCGTTTCGAGGACGTCTGGCTGGATCGCTAGTGCGCGTCAGCCGGCCGCCTTCAGCAAAAGCTTGCCGGCGACGCCCCGACCTTCGAGGCGGCGGTGCATGTCCGCCGCCTCGGCCAGGGGAAACACACCCTCGATCGGGACCTTGAGCCAGCCCTCGGCCAGGGCCGCCAGCACATGGTCGACGCCAGCCTGCCACTCGGCCGACGTCTGGTCGATATGGCCGAGATGCAGGCGGGTGAAGGTCTGCGAGCGCGGCAGGATGCGCTCGCGAATGTTCTTGAACGGCTGCCCTTCGGCCTCGCCGATGCTGATGATGTGGCCGAGCATCTTCACCACGCCGAAGGTGCGGTCGAGCATGGTGGCGCCGTAGGAGTCGATGGCGAGATCGACGCCCTTGCCGCCGGTGAAATCGAGCACCGCGCGCTCGAAGTCCTCCTGCGAGGTCACCACGACGCGCGAGGCGCCGAAGGCCAGCGCCCTGGCTTCCTTGCCCGGCGTGCCGGTCGTGCCGATGACACGCGCTCCCGCCCGCACGGCAAGCTGGGTGCACATCAGCCCGACCCCGCCGCCGATCGCGTTCACCAGCACCGTGTCGCCCGGTCCGATGCCGCCGTAGATCGTCCACATCATGTGCCAGGCAGTGAGCGCCTGGATGGGAAAGGCCGCGCCGACGTCGAGCGGGACCGCGTCCGGCAGCTTGATGAGGCCCAGGGCGGAAGCGACGCACTTCTCGGCATAGGCACCGCCCTTTTCCGGGAAGGTCGCCACCCGATCGCCCACCTTCACGCCCGTCACCCCCGACCCTAGCGCCGCGACCGTGCCGGAGACCTCGAAGCCCAGGATCATCGGATAGGTCATGGGATGCGGGTAGATGCCCATGCGAACCTGGGTGTCGGCCCAGTTGCAGCCGGCATAGGCCACATCGATCAGGACCTCGCCCGCCCCCGGCACGGGGTCCGGCAGCTCGGCGAGAACCAGTTGCTCGGGACCTCCGGTGGCGTGGATGACGACGGCTTTCATGAGCTCCTCCCGGACGACGATCGCTGGAGAGTGCCTTGCAGCATCGATGCCAGACCGAACAGCCGGAAGCTCTCAGCCTTTATCTGACGCCAGGATCTCGCGCAGGCGGGCCGTCGCGGCGCGGCCGATCGTCAGGGGATGGGCCATGCCATCGAGCACGAGACGGCCGGTCGAGCGCGTCGGCGCTTCGAGGCTGCGCAGCCGGTCGCGGTTGATCAGCACCGACCGGCCCAGCCGCACGAAGGGCGGTGCCGGCAGCAGCTCCTCGAAATGCGCCAGGGTACGCAGGATCATCACCGCCGGCTGGCCCGCCACGAAGACCCGTGTGAAGTCGCCGTCGGCGGAGACCGCCACGATCTCCCCCGGCGTCGCGAACAATGTCCGCCGCGGTGTCCTGAGCTCGATCACGCCCGGCCCCGGCGGCAGCGCCGAGAGCGCGAGCTGGCGCGCCGCCCGCGCCAGCGCCGCTTCGAGGCGGACCGGCTCGACCGGCTTCAGCAGGTAATCCACGGCATTCACGGCGAAGGCCTCGACCGCGTGCTCCGCGAAGGCTGTGACGAAGACCACGATGGGCGGACGTTCCAGCGACTCGATCAGGTCGAAGCCGTCGCTCCCGCCGCCCAGCTCGATGTCGAGGAAGATCAGGTCGGGCTGCAGCATCGCAACCTGCGTGCGGGCCTCCTCGGCGCTGTCCGCCTCGCCCACGATCTCCACATGAGCAAGCGACGCCAGCAAGCGCCGCATGGCGCTGCGGGCCAGCGCCTCGTCATCGACGATCAGGACCCGCACGGCTCGCCCCTCAGCTCCAGTGTTGCAATCACCCTCTTCTCTTCAGGCCGTTCGCCCGCTTCGCGCAGCTCGAAAGCATGCCGTCCGGGATAATGCAGCGCGAGCCGGCGCCGCACATTCTCCACGCCGATGCCCAGGCGCTGGCGGCGCGGTGTATTGGCGGGGGCAAGCGTTCCTGCATTCGAGACCTCGGCATGAAGCGCATCGCCGTTCGCGCGAATGACGATGCGCAGATCGAGATCGTGCTCGCGCCGCCCGTGCTTGACGGCGTTCTCCACCAGCGGCTGCAGCAGGAAGCTCGCGATACGATGGCTCATGGCCTCCGGCGCCACGTCCAGCCGTGTCTGCAGGCGATCGCCAAAGCGCGCCTTCTGGACGGCGAGGTAGGCGGCGAGGCCCGTCACTTCGCTCTCCACCGTGACAACCGTGTGACTTATGCCGTCGAGCGAGTGCCGGAGGTAGGCGGTGAGGTTGCGGAGCATGTCTAATGCCGCGGTCGGGTGCTCGGGGATCTCCTCCGCGACACCGTTCAGGGCATTGAACAGGAAGTGAGGATCGAGTTGCAGGCGAAGCTGTTCGAGTTCGGCCCGCAGGGCTTCGGCTTCGGCGCGCATTGTCCTTCGATGCTGCGCCTGCTCCGCCATCTCTGCGCGCAGCCAGAAATAGGCGAGGCTCCACCCCGCAAGGGCAAAGAAGTAATGCACGAATGGAACGAAGAACTCTTCGACGCCACGACGGTCGGGCGGCACGATCCAGGGCACAGCCTCATGGATCAGAACGATCATGCTCGCGACGACGAGCGCTCCCAGCAGCGAGAGCAGCGCGATCAGCGCCACACCGCCGATCGAAACGCGATGAGCGAAGCGATGCGTGACGTAGACGCCGCGCATCGCCGTCGAAATCGCGACCAGGCAGACGAGAATGAGGCCTGTCCGGGCGAAGGCGACCGAAAAGCTGTGAAAGGCGATACGCTGCGCCAACAGGTCGGCGATCGCGAACAGCCCCCAGCCCGCGATCTGGACCCGCCAGAACAGAGACAGGCCGTTCCACCGGGCAAGCAGAAGTGCGGACAAGGTCGAGGCGCTCCGGGCGGGACGGCTGAATTCCCGAGAAAGATTGGGCATTTGGAGCAGTCAGGCAAGCACTGCCTGCCAGGCGCGCAGCGACCCGTTCGCCGACTTTCCTGCCGGGTTCACCGACTACCCGGCCGGTCGCCGATGTAACGCCCCAATGTCGATGGCATCTGTCTCGCACGCGATGCGCGGAAACTGAGCGGAGGGAAGCGATGGCTACGGTCAAGTACACGGTCAAGGACAACTGGGGTTCCGGCTTCATCGGCAACATGACCGTCGATGCCGGCACGGGTAGCCTCCATGGCTGGACCGTCGAGTTCGATGCCGGTTACACCATCACGAATATCTGGGGCGCCGAGATCGTCAGCCGCGTCGGCACCCACTACGTCATCCGGAATGCCTCCTACAACGGCGACGTCTCGTCCGGCGGGAGCGTCACCTTCGGCTTCCAGGCGACTCCCGGCGCCTCGGGCGGCACGACGACGACTGGGCTGGAGCTGAACGGCGTTGGCGAGGAGCCGCCGCCGGTCCTGCCGACGATCTCGGTCGGCGACGCCTCGGTCATCGAGGGCAACAGCGGCGCCGTTCAGATGAACTTCACGGTCAGCCTGTCCAAGGCCGCGACCGGTCCCGTTACGGTCGCCTACGCCACGGCCGACGGCACCGCCACGACGGGCTCGGACTACGTCGCCAAGTCGGGCACCATCACCTTCGCCGCCGGCGAGACGCAGAAGACCATCAGCATCACGGTGAACGGCGACAAGGTCGCCGAGCTGAACGAGACGCTGGCGCTCACTCTTTCCGCCCCGAGCGGCGCCACCATCGCCGACGGCGCGGCGGTCGGCACGGTCCTCACCGACGACGTCATCGTCCCCAGGATCACCATCGCCGACGCCACTGTGAAGGAAGGCGACGGCGGCACGCGCGATCTCGCCTTCACGATCACCCTTTCGGAGGCCACCACCGGCCCGGTGAGCGTGACCTACGGCACCGAGGATGGCACGGCCAAGGCAGGGCTGGATTACGTCGCCCAGACCGGCACGGTCACCTTCGCGCCCGGCGAGACCTCCAAGGTGATCAACATCAAGGTCACCGGCGATACGATCATCGAAGGCAACGATACGCTGAAGATCAACCTGACCGGAGCGACCGGCGGCAAGATCGCCGACCGCCTTGGCATCGGGACGATCGTGAACGACGACGCCACGATCACGATTGCAAACGCCACGGTGACGGAGGGCAACAGCGGCGCCAGCGAGCTGGCCTTCACCGTCAGCCTGTCCGCGGCGACGTCCGGCCCGGTGACGGTCGCCTATGCGACCACCAACGGCACCGCCAAAGCCGGCCAGGACTATGTCGCCCAGTCGGGCCTGCTGACATTCGCCGCCGGCGAGACGTCGAAGGTCATCCGCGTCCAGGTGACCGGCGACACGGCGGTCGAGGCCAGCGAGACCCTGAAGGTCAACCTCACCTCGCCGACCGGCGCCACGATCAGGGACGGCAGCGCGCTCGGCACCATCGTCAACGACGACAGCGCCACCGCCCTGCCCTCGCTCTCGATCAACGACGCCTCGTCCGCCGAAGGCAGCGCGGCAACGCCCGGCCAGACCACTTTCACCGTGAGCCTGTCCGCGGCCTCCACCTCGCCGGTCACCGTGAATTTCGCGACGGCCAACGGCACGGCGCTTGCCGGCAGCGACTATGTCGCGCAATCCGGCACGCTCACCTTCGCAGCGGGCGAGACGCAGAAGACGATTCAGATCGCCACGACTGGCGATTCGGCCGTTGAAGCCAACGAAGGCTTCAGCGTCGTCCTGTCGAGCCCGACCGGCGCGACCATCGCCGACGCGACCGGTGCCGGCACGATCGTCAACGACGATGCGCCGGCCGGCCCGACGCTCGGCATTTCCGACGCGACGGTGATCGAGGGCAATCCCGGCAGCGGGGCGGCGCCCGGCTGGCTCAGCACCTCGGGCAACCAGATCATCGACTCGGCCGGACACTCGGTGCAGATCGCCGGCGTGAACTGGTTCGGCTTCGAATCGTCGACCTTCGCGCCGCACGGCCTGTGGACGCGCGGCTACAAGGACATGATGGACCAGATGGTGGATCTGGGCTTCAACACCATCCGCATGCCCTTCTCGAGCGAGATGCTGCATACGACGACCGCGCCGAACGGCATCGACTTCAGCAAGAACCCGGACCTGCAGGGCCTGTCGGCGCTGCAGGTCATGGACAAGATCGTCGACTATGCAAACGAGATCGGCCTCAAGATCATCCTCGACCATCACCGCAGCAATGCCGGGGCCGGCACGTCCGAGAATGGCCTGTGGTACAACAGCCAGTATACGCAGTCGGCCTGGATCAACGACTGGAAGATGCTGGCGGCGCGCTATGCCGACGATCAGTCGGTCATCGGTGCGGACCTGCACAACGAGCCTTACAACGGTACCTGGGGCAGCGGCGGCGCCAACGACTGGGCGCTGGCGGCGGAGACGGCCGGCAACGCCATCGGCACGGTGAACCCCAACTGGTTGATCTTCGTCGAAGGCATCGGCACCTACAACGGCCAGAGCTATTGGTGGGGCGGCAACCTGATGGGCGTGCGCGACCGGCCGATCGACCTCGCGCTCGACAACAAGCTGGTCTACTCGGCGCACGACTATCCCAACTCGGTCTACGAGCAGTCATGGTTCCAGGGCCCCGACTTCCCGGCGAACCTGCCCGCCAAGTTCGACCAGATGTGGGGCTACATCTACAAGGAAGGCATCGCGCCCGTGTGGATCGGCGAGTTCGGCACCAAGCTGGTGGACCCGAAGGATGCACCTTGGCTGGAAGCGATCACCTCGTATCTTGGTGGCGACTTCAACAACGACGGCACGTCCGACCTGGCACCGGGACAGAAGGGGCCGAGCTGGACCTTCTGGTCGTGGAACCCCAACTCGGGCGACACCGGGGGCATCCTGAACGACAACTGGAACACCGTGAACCAGACGAAGATGGGCTACCTCACGCCCATCGAATACCAGTTCCACGAGGATGCGCCGGGCGACGGAGGCGCGCCGAGTGGTCCGAGCGCGAGCTTCGTGCTGACGCTTTCGGAAGCCGCGACGCACGAAGTGACCGTGGATTACCAGACCGTCTACGGCGAGGCCGGCGCGGCTGACTTCATCGCAGAGAACGGCCACGTCACCTTCGCGGCCGGCGAACAGAGCAAGACGATCACGATCGAGATCAGCCCGGACAGACTGGTCGAGGGCAACGAGCATTTCGGCGTCGTCCTCAGCAACGCGGTGGGCGCCACGATCACGCGCGCCACCGGCACCGGCACAATCGTCGACGACGACACCGCGCCGACGACATCAACCACGCCATCGACTCCCACCACCCCGACGGAGCCGTCGGGCTCGGGCGATCTCGAGGCCATGTTCGCGATCGTCAATTCCTGGTCGGGCGGCTTCAACGGCAGCGTGACCCTGGAGAACGAGGGCGACGCCACGGTCACGGGCTGGCAGGTCAAGATCGAGACGACCAACCAGATCACCGACATCTGGAACGCCGTCATCGTGTCGCACGATGCGAGCGGCTACGTGATCGGCAATACCTCCCACAACGGAACGATCGCCCATGACGGCGAAACCAGCTTCGGTTTCGTGGCCGCCGGCGCGCAGAACCCGTCGACGGTGCACATCGACCTGCTCGACCTGTGAGGCGGTGACGCCGCGTCGGCGTCTCGCCCTGCAATCTCCGACCCGTCGGGGGCGCTTCCGGTCATCTCTCCCAGTGCCTAAAATCGGCACTGGGAGGATTCGTTTTATGAAGTTCAGTTTCTCCAGCGAGCAGGAAGAGTTCAGGTCGAACCTGCGCCGCTTCCTGGGCGAGCGTTCGCCCACCAAGGAAGTGCGCCGCCTGATGGCGACCGACGCCGGCTTCGAGGCCGCTGCCTGGCGCAAGCTCAACAGCGAACTCGGCCTGACTGCCGTGCGCATTCCCGAGGCTTTTGGCGGCCAGGGCTTCGGCTTCGGCGAACTCTGCATCGTGCTGGAGGAGATGGGCCGGTCGCTGCTCTGCGCGCCGTTCTTCTCGACCGCCGTGCTGGCCACCGGCGCGATCCTCAATGCCGGCACGGAAGCCGAGAAGCAGGCGCTGCTGCCCGGCATCGCCGCCGGCGACACCGTCGCCACCCTCGCCTGGGTCGAGCAGCCGTCCCGCTGGGATGCCGCGGCCACGACCCTGACGGCCAAGCCGTCCGGTTCGGGATACGTCCTCGACGGCTTCAAGAGCTACGTCCTCGACGGCCACACCGCCGATCTCATCGTGGTCCTCGCCCGCGCCCCCGGCAGCAGCGGCGACAAGGGCCTCTCGCTCTTCACCGTGAAGGGCGACGCCAAGGGCCTGTCGCGCAAGCTGCTGAAGACGATGGACGAGACCCGCAAACTCGCCCACCTCGACTTCAAGGGCGTGGAAGCGACCCTGCTCGGCGAGGCCGGCGCCGCCGCCGCGCCGTTCGCCCGTACCATGGTCGAGGCTGCGGTCTGCCTGGCCAACGAAATGGCCGGCGTCTCCGACCGCCTGCGCGAGGATTCGCTGGAATACGCCAAGATGCGCATGCAGTTCGGCCGCGCCATCGCCTCGTTCCAGTCGATGAAGCACAAGCATGCCGACATGCTGGTCGACGTGGAGCTGGCCAAGTCGGCGGCCTACTACGCCGCCGCCGCGCTCGACGAGGGTGACGACGATATCGTCGCCGTGGCATCGCTCGCCAAGGCCGCCGCCAGCGACGCGGCCCTGCAGACGGCCGTCCATGCCATCCAGATCCATGGCGGCATCGGCTTCACCTGGGACAACGACACCCATCTCTGGTTCAAGCGCGCCAAGAGCTCGGAGGTGCTGCTGGGCGATGCCCATCACCACCGCGAGCAGATGATGCAGCACTGGGCCGCCTGAGGAGCAGGAAGATGAACGAACTCACCGAAGACTCCGTCCGCGCCGACGTGCGCGCCTGGCTCGAAGCCAACTGGAGCCCCGAACTCGGCCTCGTCGAATGGCGCAACAAGCTGGCCGATTCGGGCTGGGGCGTCCCGACCTGGCCCAAGGAATGGTACGGCCGCGACCTGCCGCAGGCCTTCCAGGCCGTCGTCGACGAAGAATTCGCGCGCATCGGCGCGATCGGCGTCGCCAAGGCCGGCATCCGCACCCTGGCCGCCGCGACCATCCTCGCGCACGGCACCGATCTCCATAAGGAGAAGTTCCTGCGCCGCATCCTCACCGGCGAGGACACCTGGTGCCAGCTCTTCAGCGAGCCCGGCTCCGGCTCCGACGTGGCCGGCGCCGTCACCCGCGCCGAGATGAGCGGCAACAAGTGGATCGTGAACGGCCAGAAGGTCTGGACGACCTCGGCCCATCACGCACACTGGGGCCTGCTGCTGGCCCGCACCGACTGGGACCAGACCAAGCACAAGGGCCTGTCCTATTTCATCATCGACATGCACCAGCCCGGCGTGAACGTGCAGCCGCTGAAGCAGATGAACGGCCACGCCTCGTTCAACCAGGTGTTCATGACCGACGCCGTGGTCGAGCCGGAGTTCCTCGTCGCCAACGTGGGCGACGGCTGGGCCGTGACGACGACGACCTTGATGCACGAGCGCCGCGGCGCCGACGGCCTGCGCACCTGGGCGATGGGGTCGGACCGCAAGGGCCGCGCCTACGACGAGGAGCGGGCCGAGATCGCCACGACGATGGAGCCCTACAAGTGGTATCCGCAGCGCGCGGGCCGGGTCGACCTGATCCTGTCGCGCGCCAAGGAAACCGGCCATCTCGACGATCCCGTGGCGCGGCAGGAGATCGCCAGGCTGCTCACCATGTCGAAGGCCGCCGAATGGACGGCGCGCCGCGCCCGCGCCGCTGCCCAGCAGGGCAAGCCGCAGGGCCCCGAAGGCTCGCTGGGCAAGCTGGTCGCGAGCCATATCGCCCGCGCTGCGGCCCGCATCCACACCCAGCTCTCGGGCGCCGACGCCCTGCTGACCGGCGCCGACAGCCCGCTGAACGGCACGATCGCCGAGATCCTGGTCTCGGTGCCGGCCACGTCGATTGCCGGCGGCACCGACGAGATCCAGCGCAACATCATCTCCGAGCGCGTCCTCAAGATGCCCAAGGAGCCGAGCATCGACACGACCAAGCCGTTCCGCGACGTGCCGCGCAATACGGTTCGGTAGAGAAGCGAGTCCGCCTCCCCAGTCATCTGGGGAGGTGTCGGCGTCTTACGCCGACGGAGGGGTCATAAGCTTTGCTCGGCCTATGACCCCATCGCCCCGTGTGACGGGGCACTTCCCCATGTGAATGGGGAAGCATTTGATTTCGACTCAGAAAATCAAAGATCTACGTTATTCCACCCTGATCTTGCCGGCTCGCGCGATGGCGCCGAAGTCGGTGCGCTCCTGCGTGATGAAGGCGAGCGTCTCGGCCGGCGTGGTGATGCGCGGCGAGGCGCCCAGCTCGCGGATGCGCGTGGCGATGGCCTCCTCGCGCAGCGCCTGATTGATGGCCGTATTCAGCTTCTGGATGATTTCGTCAGGCGTGCCCTTGGGCGCCATGAAGGCGTACCAGGCGACCCATTCGCGCGGATCGAGGCCGAGTTCCATCATCGTTGGCACGTCGGGCAGCTTCTCCGAGCGCTCGCGCGAGGTGACGGCCAGTGCGCGCAGCTTGCCGCCGGCAATGTGACCGGCGCTGGCGCCGAGGCTGTCGACCGTGATCGGCACCTCGCCGTTGATCACCGCCAACAGCGACTGCGGCGTGCTGCGGTAGGGTACCGCGGGCATGTCGAGCTTGTGGCGGATCTTGGTGTCCTCCGCGACCAGGTGCGGAATGCTGCCGGACGCGGGCAGGCCGTAGCGCCACTGGCCGGGCTCCGCCTTCGCCTTGGCGATGAACTCCGGCATCGTTCTGAAGGGCAGCGACGGCGTCACCACCCAGACCAGCGGCGAGGTGACGGCGACCGAGATCGAGGCGAGATCGTCGACCGGATCGAGCGGCATGTTGGTGTAGATACTGCTGCCGATCGAGATCGCGCCGATATGGGCGAACATGAAGGTGTAGCCGTCGGGCGCGCTGCGCTGGACTTCCTGCATGCCGATGATGCCGTTGGCGCCGGGCTTGTTGTCGACGACGACGGGCTGGCCCAGCAGTTCCGCGAGGCGCGGCGCCAGGATGCGGGCATAGACTTCGTAGCCACCGGCGGCGCTGGGAACGAGGAGTCGGAGCCGCCGGTTGGGCCAGTCGCGCCCTTGCGCCCATACCGCGGGCGCCGCCAGGGCGGGTGACGTGGCCAACAGGCCGAGCGTGGCGCGACGTGACAGGCGCATCGATGTCTCCTCCGGGCCGAAGCGAGGAGGCGGCGCCGTCCCTCTGGCCTTGTTTGTCTGGAGCAGGTCATTCGCCTGCTTTCCGGCAGCGTATACGTTGCCGGCAACTTCGCAACGCTTGGCGTTGCCGCCGCAGGGCCGCTACTGTCGGAGACATGACACTCAGCCCGATCACGATCTTCCGCGCCCGCCGAATCCTCACCATGAATCCCGCCCGGCCCGAGGCCACGCACGTGGCCGTGCGCGACGGCCGCATCCTGGGCGCCGGCCCGCTGGAGGAACTCGCCGGCTGGGGCACCTACACGCTGGACGAACGCTTCGCCGACAAGGTGCTGATGCCCGGTCTCGTCGAGGGCCACAGCCACGCTGCCGAGGGCACCTTCTGGCGCTACACCTATCTCGGCCGCTTCGACCGCATGGATCCCGAAGGCAAGGTGTGGAAGGGCGCGGAGTCCATCGAGGACGTCGTGGCGCGCCTGCAGGAGGCCGAGCGCAAGCTTGCCTCGCCAACCGAAGTGCTCGCCGGCTGGGGCCTCGACCCCATCTACTACGGCGACCGTCGCGTCGTGCGCGCCGACTTCGACCGCGTGTCGACGACGCGCGCGATCGGCGTGATGCATGCCAGCGGCCACATCTTCAACGTGAACACCCGCGCGCTCGAACTGGCCGGCCTGATGCGGCCGGGCGTCAACCATCCCGGCATTCCGCTCGGCGCCGACGGCCTGCCGACCGGCGAACTGAAGGGCCCCGAGGCGATGACGATCGTTGGCGCCCATGTCGGTTTCGACCGCGAGGCGCTGGCCAACGACGAGGAAGGCCTGAAGCGCTTCGCCAAGCTCTGCGTGCGCCAGGGCGTCACCACGGCGACCGATCTCGCCAACCTGCTGCCGGACGACGCGGTCTCGATGATGGCACGCGTCACCGGTGAAGCCAGCTTCCCCGTGCGCATCGTCTCGTTCCGCCGCTTCCAGGCGCTGACGCCGGAGCAGGTGGTCGACATCGCCGTGAAGCTCAAGGCGAAATCGACCGACCGGCTGCGGCTCGGCGCCATCAAATTGTTCGTCGACGGCTCGATCCAGGGCTTCTCCGCGCGGCTGCGGTGGCCCGGCTACTACAACGGCGCGCCGAACGGCCTGTGGTACACGCCGCCCGAGGCGATCAGCGGCCTCTACAAGCTCGCACTACAGAAGGGCGTGCTGGTGCACAGCCACACCAATGGCGACCAGGCGACCGAGATGGCGCTGGATTGCCTCGAAGGCGCGCTGCTCGACCAGCCGGCGCGCGACCATCGCTTCACGCTGCAGCATTGCCAGCTCGCCGACGCCGCGCAGTTTCGGCGCATGGCGCGGCTCGGCATGTGCGCCAACCTGTTCCCAAACCATCACTTCTACTGGGGCGACCAGCACTACGAGACGACGGTCGGCCCGGAACGGGCGATGCGCATGAACGCCTGCGCCACCGCGCTGGCCAGCGGCGTGCCGCTCGCGATCCATTCCGACGCGCCGGTGACGCCGCTCGGCCCGATCTTCACGGCGTGGTGCGCCGTCAACCGGCTTACCGCCAGCGGCCGGACGCTCGGCACCAGCGAGGCCATCTCGGTGGCCGACGCGCTGCGCACGATCACGCTGGGCGCCGCCTGGACGCTCAGGCTCGATGGCGAGGTCGGCTCGATCGAGTGCGGCAAGCGCGCCGACTTCGCGGTGCTGGAGGACGATCCGCTGGAGATCGCGCCGGACAAGCTGAAGGACGTGCGCATCTGGGGCACGGTCCAGGGCGGCCGTCCCTTCCCCGCCAACGGGGTGTGAGCGAAGACGTGAGCGGGGCACGGCCCGGCGGGCGGCTGCCGGTCACGGTGATCGGCGGCTATCTCGGCACCGGCAAGACGACGCTCGTCAATCGCCTGCTGCGCGCCGCCGACGGCCAGCGGCTCGCCGTGCTGGTCAACGATTTCGGCGCGACGCCGATCGACCGCGACCTGATCGTGTCGTCGAGCGGCGACACGCTGGAGATTTCCGGCGGCTGCGTCTGCTGCAGCTACGGCTCCGACCTGATGGACACGCTGATGACGCTGCCCGAGCAGCGGCCGGACATCGAGCGCGTGGTGCTGGAGACCAGCGGCGTCGCGCTGCCGGGCATGGTCGCCAGCGCCGTCACCCTCCTGCCGGCCTATCGCATCGACGGCATCGTCGTGATGGTCGACGTCGAGACCGTGCGGACGATGGCCGACGACGCCTACCTCGGCGACACGATCACCCGCCAGCTCGCCGCCGCCGACCTCGTCATTGCCAATCGCTGCGATCTCGTGGACGAGACGTCATTGCAGGAGACGCTCGCGTGGCTGGCGACGCAAAGTCCCGCGGCACGGCTTATCCCGGCAACACGGGCCGAGATCGCGCCCGACCTGCTGCTCGGCCTGCGCGACGGCGCAGCGCCTCGCCTGTCGGCGACACTCACGACGCCCGGCGCGCCGGACGCGGCATCGCTCTACGACTCACTGGAGTTGGATGTGCCCGATGACGTCGACGCCGCGGAGCTCGGCCAGAGCCTCGGCGCGCCTGGCACCGGCGTGCTGCGCGCCAAGGGCATCCTGAATCGCGGTGACGGCAAACCGATCGCGCTGCATGTCGTTGGCCAGCGCTTCGAGATCGACGCGGCACCTCCCGGCGCGACACCGGGCAAGCTGGTAGTCATCGGCCTAAGGGCGCGCCTCGACCGCGAGGCGGTCGCGCGTGCGCTTCAGCCGAGCCTGTCGACGTCGTTACGCAACGCCTGACCGGCGCGGAAGCGCGCGAGGTTTTCGAGGAAGATGCCGAAGATCGCCTCGTTCTGCCCCAGCGAATGGCTGGCGGTGTGCGGCGAGACCAGCACGTTGGGCAGGTCCCACAGCGGCGAGGCCGGATCGAGCGGCTCGCGCTCGAACACGTCGAGATAGGCGCCGCCGAGCTTGCCGCTCTGCAACGCGGCGATGACGTCGTTCTCCACCGCGACTTCGCCGCGCGCGACGTTCACGAAATGCGCACCGTCGGGCATCGCCGCGAAGGCCGCCGCATTGGCGATGCCGCGCGTCACCGGCGAGGCCGGGCAGCAGAGGATCAGCCAGTCGGCTTCCGGCAGCACCTGGTGCAACTGCTCATAGGCGACGACGCGCTCACACGGCTCAACCGGCTCGGCGGTGCGCCGCACGCCGATGGCGCGCATGCCCAGCATCGCGAGCAGCCTGGCGATGTTCTGTCCGATCGGTCCCATGCCGACGATCACGGCACACTGGCCGGCCAGGTCGCGCGGCGAGCGCTCACCCAGCCGCGGCTCCCAGGCATGGCGGCGCTGTGCATCGGCCAGCAGCGGGAAGCGCCGGTTGATCGCGATCACGGCGCCCAGGGTGCTGTGCGCTACGGTGACGGCCGTGGCGCCCGAGGCGGTCGTCACCTTGACGCCGCGCGCTCGCAATTCGCGATAGATCGGCCGTTCGGCCCCGGCCGGGTGGATCTGCAGCCATTTCAGGTTCGGCGACTTGAGCACGACCGCGTCGAAGCCCTGCAATTCGGGCGTCAGATTGCCCGGACTGGACTTGCCCGTGACCTCGCGGGTCATGAAGGCGATATCGGCGGCGCCGGGTCCGTCGGCGGCCAGCGCCGCTTCGGCAGTAAGGAAGGACAGCGTGCCCGGCGGCACGGCTGCCGCAATTCGCTCGCCCCAGACACGAAGCGCATGGGACGAAAGCAGAAGCGTGGTCATGGCGGGAGGATAACCAACCTTCGACCGCGATGACAGGCATGGTACGCTTTGACCATGCTCAAGCTCTATTACTCGCCCGGCTCCAGCTCCATGGCAGCCCACATCGCCCTCCACGAGGTCGGCGCCACCTTCGACAAGCACGCCGTCTCGGTGCCGCGCAAGGAGACGCGCACGTCCGACTTCCTTGCCGTCAATCCGGTGGGCAAGGTGCCGGTCCTGATGATCGACGGGAAACCACTCACCGAGGTGGCCGGCATCCTGTTCTATCTCGCCCGTACTTATCCCGCGGCGAACCTGCTGCCGGCCGGCGACACGGAAGCCGAGGCGCAGGCTGTCTCGTGGATGTCCTACGTCGCCTCGACGATTCATCCGGCGATCCGGCAGGGCGTCGCGGAAGCCCGCGAACTCTACGCGGTGGCGGACAAGCGCCTGGGCAATCGCACATGGATCCTGGGTGATCGCTATTCGATCGCCGACATCCACCTGTTCCGCGTCTACTGGCGCTTCCGCGACCAGCTCGAGCGCAAGCCGGGCGACTTCCCCGCGCTCGAAGCCCACCATGCCCGCATGCTGGAACGGCCTGCGGTCAAGAAGACGATCGAGATCGAGAAGGTCTGAGGTCGAGCCGTCTCATTGGAGCGCGCCATTCCAGTGGCGCTCTTCTCACGCTCGTCGACGATGCTTGAGCGCCACTGGAGTGGCGCGCTCCATTGATCCGCTTCGTCTTTAACCCGCGTTGATCGCGCGCCAGACCTTCTCGGGCGTGGCCGGCATGTCGATGTGCTTGCCGTCCAGCGCATCGACGATCGCGTTCATGACCGACGGCAGCGCGCCGGCACAGCCCGCCTCGCCGCAGCCCTTGATGCCCATGCGATTGGTCTTGCAGGGCACGGCGTGGCTCTCGATCGACATATCCGGCGCGTGCTCGGCACGCGGCAGGGCATAGTCCATGTAGCTGCCCGTGACCGGCTGGCCTTGCGGGTCGTAGATCGTATGTTCCATCAGCGCCTGGCCGATTGCCTGCAGCACCCCGCCATGCGCCTGGCCCGCGACCAGCATCGGATTGATGACCGTGCCGAAGTCGTTGACCATGAAGTAGCGCACGACATCGATATGACCGGTGTCGCGGTCAATCTCGACTTCGGCGATATGGCAGCCGTTGGGGAATGAAAACGGCGGATTGTCCGAGATGTGGCTGACGTCGAGCGACTGGGGCAGGTCGGCCGGCAATGTCAGGCCACCGCGAATCCTGTCGGCGAGTTCGATTATCCCGATGCTGCGGTCCGTGCCGGCAATCGTGAAACGGCCGTGCGCGAACTCGATATCGACGGCCGAGGCTTCGAGGACATGAGCGGCGATCTGCTTGCCTTGCTCGATCAGCTTGTCGCCGGCCTCCAGAAAGGCCTGCGAGGCGACCAGCGCCGAACGCGAGCCGCCGGTGCCGCCACCGACCTTGAGCTGGTCGGAATCGCCCTGGAGCAGCCGGAAGCGCTCGAACGGAATGCCGACATGCGCCGCCAGCACCTGGGCGAAGGGCGTCGCATGCCCCTGGCCATAATCGAGTGTGCCACTCAGCATGGTGACGGTGCCGTCTTCCTCGAAGCGGATGCCGCCATACTCCTTGCTGGGAGGGCCGGTGACCTCGAGATAGGAGCCGATGCCCCGGCCGCGCAGCTTGTTGCGCGCCGCGCTTTCGGCCTTGCGGGCCGCGAAGCCCTCCCAATCGGCCGCCTTCAGCGCCTTGTCGAGCACCGCGGTGAATTCACCGGAATCGTAGTTCATGCCCGACGGCGCCTTGTAGGGCATCTGGTCGGGCGCGATGTGGTTGCGCCGCCGCAGGTCGGCCGGGTCGATCGCGAGTTCGCGCGCCGCCGTATCGATCAGGCGCTCCATGAAGTAGTTGCCCTCGGGCCGACCGGCACCGCGATAGGCCGCGACCGGCGTCGTGTTGGTGAAGACCACCTTGGAGTTCACCTCCATCGCGGGTGTGCGGTAGACGTCGATGACGTTCTTCACCGCATTCGTGGTCGCCGGCATCGGCGGATAGATATAGGCGCCTGCGTTTGCTGTGCCCGACAGGCGGACGGCGAGGAAGCGGCCATCCTTGTCGAGGGCGAGTTCGGCCACGCGCTGGTGATCGCGGCCGGCATGGTCGCTGAGGAAGCTTTCGGAGCGCTCGTCGGTCCATTTCACCGGCCGGCCGAGCTTCCTGGAAGCCAACAGCAGCGGGCCATACTCCGGATAGACCTGCGACTTCATCCCGAAGGAGCCGCCGACGTTACCGGTCAGCACGTGGACCTTGTCCGGCGTCACCTTGAGCACGTCCTTGGCCAGTGTGCCGCGGATGCCCATGACGCCCTGGCAACCGAGATGCAGCGTCCAGCGCTCCGTAGCCGGATCGTAGGAGCCGATCGCCGAACGCGGCTCCATGGCGCTGACGGCAATGCGGTTGGAGACGATCTCGAGGCGGGTCACGTGGGCTGCCTCGGTGAAGGCCTTCTTCACCGCCTCTCCATCGCCGTAGTGGAAGTCGAGCACGAGATTGGACGGCGCCTCGTCGTGAATCTGCGGCGCGCCGGGCTTCAGCGCTTCGTGCGGCGCGGTGACGGCGGGCAGTGTTTCGATGTCGAGCTCGACCGCCTCCGCCGCATCCTTGGCCTGCACGGCCGTCTCGGCCACGACGCAGGCCACCGCCTCGCCGACATAGCGCACCTTGCCGACGGCGAGCGACGGCCGCGGCGGCGTCTTCATCGGCGAGCCGTCGCGCTGCGGGACGTTCATCGGGCAGCGCAGTGGGCCGAATCCAGCCGCGTCGAGGTCGGCCGCGGTGAGGATGGCGAGCACGCCAGGCATGGCGGATGCGGTCTCGATGTCGATGCCTCGGAGCACGCCGTGCGCGACCGGGCTGCGCACCATCACGGCATGGGCCTGCCCAGCGAGGTTGACGTCGTCCGAATAGCGGCCCTCGCCGCGCAGGAGGGTTGGATCTTCCTTGCGAGGCACCGGCTGGCCGACGCCGAACTTCATCAACGAAAGGCTGACATCGTCGAACACGTCCATGCGCGGTACTCTCAGTCTCAAAAAAATTGTCATCCTGAGCCGCAGGCGAAGGATCCTTCGCTGCGCTCAGGATGACAAAGAAGCGGTTACTACTTCAGCGGCGAGTAGTTGGTCGGCAGCAGCAGGGTGGAGTGCATCTCCTGCAGCTTGGCCGGACCCTTGGCGAGATAGGCCTGCCACGCCGGATCCTTCATGGCCGCGGCGCGGGCCTCGAAGCGCTCCTGCAGGTTCTTGTAGCGCCAGAGATGGATCCACTCGTTGGGCTGCGGGAACTCGCCGGTCCAGGCGCCCCAGATCGGCGAGTACTTCTCGCGCGCCGCCTGGACTTCCTTGAAGTCCTTGCCGTACTGCACCGCGCCGCCGAGGCCGCAACGGTATATGCGCAGTTCGTAGATGTTGCCGGTGGTGCCATCGTCCGGCTTGATGTCGACCACGGTGTTCATCAGGCGCAGGTCCTGGCGGACCACGCAGGTCCGCACGATCGGAATGTACTTCTCGGTCCAGTCCTTGTTCTTCTGCAGCTCGGTGCGCAGGCGCGTGCGCTCCTCGTAGCTGTCGTACTTCCACAGATGCCAGATCTGGTTCAGCGCGCCGAACTCCGACGTCCAGTAGCCGTGGTTGACGCCATAGTTGTTGCCGCGCGCCGGACGGCCGATCGTCTCGGCGGCCTTGAGGTATTCCGGCATCTTGCCGGGCGCCAGCGTGTAGGTGCGAAACTCGTAGACCATTATGATTCCTCTCAGGGATGCGGGTTCTTCGGCGGATGTGCCTTGACCGCTTCCTCGTTGATGTCGGCGCCCCAGCCGGGCCGGGTGGGCACGATCAGTTCGCCATTCTGGATCACCAGCGGGTGAGTCACCAGATCGTCCTTCCACGGCACGTCGTCGATATCGATTTCCATGATGCGGAAGTTGGGCATGGCAGCGCACAGATGGGCGCTCATCAGGGTCGACATGTGGCCGTAGAAATTGTGCGGCGCGCAGTTGATCTCGTAGGCCTCGGCCATCGAGGCGATCTTCAGCGATTCCGCGAGCCCGTTCCACGGCACGTCGATGATCGACACATCGATCGAGCGGTTCTCGAAGAACGGTCGGAACTGGCGGCGGCCGAACAGCGATTCGCAGGAGGCGATGGGCATGGACGCGCGGTCGCGGATCAGGCGCAGCCCCTCGGGATCGTACGAATCGATTTCCATCCAGAAGAGATTGTAGGGCTCGCAGGTGCGCGCGACCTTGATGTAGCCCTCGGTCTTGAAGTTGAAGTTGGTGTCGAGAAGGATGCCCATCTCGTGGCCGGCGCCCTGGCGGAAGGCGGCCAGCCCGTCGGAGATCGCCCCCAGCACCGCGCCGTCGGCATTGAGTTCAGGCCCGCCGGGGCTGCGCCCGAAGCCCGGCTGGTACATGTTCGGCGGATCGAGATCGAAGCGGAAGATGTTGGTCTTCAGCGCCTTGAAGCCGCGCTCCTTCACATGCTTGCCGAGCTTCACCAGATCGTCGAGCGAGCGCACCGGCTCGACGCCCATCACCTCGGCGTTGCGGAACCGGTAGCTGCCGCAATGCGACCAGTAGAGCGGCAGCCGGTCGCGCACCGGCCCACCGAACATCTCGCAGACGGGGATGCCCAGCGCCTTGGCCTTGACGTCGATCAGGGCGTTCTCGATCGCCGCCATCGCCTGTTGGTTCATGCCGCCCGGTGCCTGGCGGGTGATGGCGTAGATCGTCGACATGATGCGCTCGATGGGGCGCGGGTCCTGGCCGATCAGCCCCTGCGCCATGCGCCGGATCACGGCCGTGAGGCCCGCGCTGCCGTAACCCTCGTTGTATTCCGACCAGCCGACCAGCCCGTCGTCGGTCGTGATCTTGAGAAAGGAGAAGTCGCGCCAGCCGGCGTCGCAGTGAAGGTCCTCGATCCTGGCGATTTTCATGGTTGTTCCTCCCGAATTGCCGGGAGCATAGACCAAGCGGTAGCGACTGCGGGATGAATCAACGCTCTTGCCAGCTGTGGGTTCGAATCCCGCCCGCTGCCATTTGCAACCCGGAGCCGCTTCCCGACGTCCGCCACGAAGGGCAAACGTCGGGGCGAGTCTTCAGACGGTTCGAACAGTGCCCCCGTCGATGACGAACTCGGCGCCGTGGATCGCGGCGGCGCGATCGGAGGCCAGGTAGGCGATCAGGTCGGCAACCTCATAGGGCTCGGCTGCACGACCGATCGGGATCCCGCCCAGCCCGTCGAGAACGACTTGCCGCGCCTCCTCGATCGAGCCGCCATTGGCGGCCTGCAGACGCTTCAGCAGATCGACGGACGACTCGGTCATGATCCAGCCGGGGGAGACGACATTGACCCGCACGCCCTTCGGCCCCAGCTCCTTGGACAGAGCCTTGCTGTAGGTTCTGAGCGCAGCCTTGGCGGCTGCGTAGGCCGTAGTTGACTCGGGAAGAGGCAGGACCGACTGGATGGAAGTGACGTGCACCACCGTGCCAGCGCTGCGTTCGATCATCTGCGGAACCAAGAGACGATCAAGCCGAACTGTTGCCAGAAGATTCAGGTTCAGTTCGGCGAACCAGTGATCGTCCGTCAGGGCGACAAAGCCGCCGCCCGGCGACGACGAGCCACCAATCACATGGGCCAGGATGTCGACGCCGCCCATGTGCTCACGCGCGACTTCGGCCAGGATCTCCCCTCCCTGGGCCGTCGTCAGGTCCGCTTGCACGAACTCGACGCCGTCGATGGGCTCAGCGTGCCCCCGAGCGGCAGCGATCACCCGGGCGCCGCCGGCCCGAAAGCGGTCGACGGTGGCGCGGCCCAGACCCTTGGTGCCGCCGGTGACGAGCACGCGCTTTCCCGCGAACTCGGTCGGATCAGCCTGGATGGTCATATCTTGATCTCCAAGGCTTTGATCGCGTCGTGTTCGAGCGTGAACCGGTAGGTGAAGCGAATCGGGCTGCCCTTGAAGTCGCCATGGGCAGGGCCTTCGACCACGACCTGACCGTTCTCGTGGCGAACGGCATCCGGCGTGAAGATCGCCTTGACCGCAACCACCTCGTCTTCGAACAAGCTTCGCAGCTCGGCGTGGCCCTCCTGACGTTTTCCGTTGTCCACGATGACCGCATCGCCGGCGAAAGGCTTCAGCATGCCGTCGACATCCAGCTGCGCGTTGGCCTCAACATAGTCGGCTATGGGTTTGGGTAGTTCGATCGACATCGCTCGTCTCCCTGAAGTGACAGGATTGATTTAGAGACAGCGATCCCTCACGATAATCGGGGCAAAACGCCATGCGGTGTTGCGAAAAGCGGGACAATGGCGAGGCAGGGTCTGATCGAATTCGATGCCGTTCTCGCCATTGCCCGGCGCGGATCGTTCCGGGCAGCGGCGCAGGAACTTGGCCTGTCGACCACCGCACTGAGCAACGTCATCGGCAAGCTGGAGCGCCAACTCGGCGTCCGATTGTTCAATCGCACCACCCGTAGCGTTTCCCTGACGGATGCTGGACGAAACTTCGTCGATCAAGTCGGGCCTGCGGTACGCACCCTGCACGATGCGATGGGCGCCGCCCGCTCGCAGCAGGAGACCCCATCCGGGACCCTTCGGATCAATGCATTCGCGACGGGTGCGCGGGAGGTGCTCGGACCGCTCCTCTTGAAGTACCTGCGGCGCTATCCGCGAGTTCACATCGATCTCGTCACCGAGGGCCGGATCCTGGACATCGTTGCCGAGGGATTCGATCTTGGCCTGAGGAGCGCCGACCTAGTGCCGAGCGACATGATCGCCATTCCCGTCAGTCCTCCCCGTAGCTTTGCCGTGGTCGCATCGCCCGAGTATTTCAAGGCCAACGGCAAGCCCCGCGTGCCTCCCGACCTGCTACGCCACGCATGCCTTCGCATCCGCTTGCCCAATGGCGTGCTGCATCGTTGGCAGTTCGAGAAGAACGGTCAGCCCGTCCACATCGACGTTCAAGGGCCTATCACGCTGGACGAGGCCAGCCTCTCCCGCATCACGGTGCTCGACCATGTCGGCATCGGCTACTTCATGGAGTCCGATGTCCGCGAAGACATAGAGGCAGGACGCCTCGTTCGCGTCCTGGAGGACTGGACGCCGCCACTGGCACCGCTCTGTCTCTACTATCCCAGCAAGCGCAATCACTCGGCCGCGTTCAAGGCGTTGATCGATATGGCGCATGGCCATGCCGGCTGACGGTTTGCCGGTGACTGGTTTTCTCGGGATCCACGCCTCCGATTTGTCACGACAAATCACCGGATGGCGGCGATTCGCCGATTGTTAATCCGGTGCGGGAAGGGCACGGGCATGGCATGCGCTCCAACCAGCCGGTGAACATGGACATCGATCAGCTTCGGGGATGGGCGTCGATCATGGACAAGGCCATGATCGCGAGCCTCGTCGCCACTCTCCTCGCCGTGACGGCGCTGGGCATCACCACCTTCCTGTCCTTTCGTTACGGCAATGCCGTACGCAGCCACGAGCAGGCCGCCCTCGCCCGATACAAGGGAATGGAGGACGAGGCCGCACAGCGCGAGCGCGAAGCCGTGGCGGCGCGCGAGCGGGTCGCGACGCTCGAACGTGAGATCGCCGCGACGCGCGATCGGGCGGCGATGATCGAGCAGCAGGTTACCGCGGCGCGGGAGCAGGCGGCCGAGTTCGAGAAAGCAGCCCGCGAAGCCACGGAGCGGGCGACCCAGGCGGCGACCGAGAGCAGACCGGCCCCCGAAAGCGTGCGGGCGCCGCTGTTCGACGCCGCCGAGATCCGGAGGCGCTTTGCCGACCTCGGAAAGCTCGTGCGCGATGCGACCACGCGGCCACCGGAGTCGATGCAGGCTCCCGCCCCGGGGCCGGAAGCGGCATCCGCCCCCGCGCCAGCCGTTGCACCGGCGCCCGCCCCGCCGCAGTCGCCGTTCGTCGCGACCCTGCGGAGTTATGCCGGCACGCAAGCCGCCATTTTCCTGCTCGGCCAGATCTCCGATGCGCCTGCCATCGGTGCGACCCTGTCCGCCGATCTCAGCCAAGCCGGATGGTTGCCGCAGACATGGACGTGGGGCGGCGTGGCCGGGATCTTCGGCGTCGTGGTGCTTGTCCGCGATGGCAGCGACCCGGGCGTACACGAGGCCGCTGCGGCCCTTGTGGAGGCACTGGGCGCGGCCGGCTTCAACGCCAGCAAGGGGGACTGGCCCGCGAATTGGGGCCGCTTCCGCGGCACGCTCAACGGCCCGCAAACGCCCAGCCCGACCGACGCCGCCATACGCATCGTCATCGGAGAGAAGGCGCGCAAAGGGTCGTGATCCGAGTTGCAGATGAGCCTGCGCCTCAGGGCGGCGTCATGTCGGCCTTGCTCCAGCTGCTGTCGGGATTGAAGACGTTGATCGCCGCTGCGCGCTGCGGCGTCTGTTCGCCCAGGTCCTTTTCGTAGACGTCGCTGTCGTTGCTGATCATGAAGGTCATGACGCCGGTCTCGCCGTAATGGACCGGCCAGGCGATGACGGCGAAACCGCCCAGCATGCGGTCGCGGACCAGGTAGTCGCGCGCGCCGCCCGGCGCGTCGGGGCCCTGGCTATAGAGCAGCCGGAAGCGGTAGCCGTAATAGCCGTTCTTCTCGATGTCTCCCAGTTGCGCCCGGGCGAGGATCGGGCCCAGCGGACTCGTGGGCTCGCCCGGCTTGGTCTCCCAGTAGAGCCCGTTCCTGAGACCCGGGGAACTCACCAGACGGCGCGCGTAAACCGGGACGCCGAGCTTCATCGGATCGAGCGACGCGTAATCGCGTTGCGCGTCGACGATGGCCAGCAGGGTCTGGATGACGGAGAGCTCGTTGCGGCCGATGAGACGCGCTTCCAGCTCAACGCGGCCGGCATCGACGTCGTAGCGCCACACGTCGCCCTGCTTCACGATCGGCAGGGGCGAGATCCAGCCCGTCGTGCCGGCGCCGACCAGCGCCCTGTCGGGCGTCTCCTGGATGATCTTGTGGCTCTGATCCCAGGCCTTCAGGAAATTGTCCCGCAACTCGTCGTCCTGCCAGTCGCTGCCAGGGATCAGCGTGTGCCAATCGACGCCGAGGATGGCGGTGATGGCCTTGTCGTCCTGCTTGCGGATGGCCTCGGTGAGCGCCTCGGCCGCTGCGTCGGGCGTCGGGAAGCCCTTCAACTCGGGCGCCTGTGATTGGGCTTGCGTCTGGGACGGCGCGGGCACCGGCGTTTGCGCAACGGATATGCCGACCAGGCTCGCATACACAGCGAGCGCTGCGGCGACCTGGAAAACCAATCTCGTCATCGCCGACCTCCACCGCCACCACCACCACGCTGGCCACCACCACCACCGCCGCCGCCGCCGCCGCCACGCGCACCACCGCCGCCGCCTCCACCGCCGCTCGGCCGTGCACCACCGCCGCCGCCACCGCCGCCGGCACGCTGTCCGCCCCCACCACCGCCGGCACGTGCGCCGCCGCCGCCGCCGCTGCGCTGCTGCTGCGCGCGACCGCGCTGGGCTTCACGATTGACCTGTCCGCCGCGATTGACGCCGCCGATGGCACCGCCGCCACCGCCGGGGCGCTGGGCAGCGCCGCCGCCCGGACGCTGGGCCGCGCCCGGACCGCCGCCAGGGCGATTGGCGCCCGCACCCCCACCTGGACCACCCCCGGGGCCGCCAGGGCGATTCGCCCCCGGCCCCCCGGCAGGTCCCTGGGCGGGACGCTGCACCTGTCCGCGGAACTGCTCGCGCTGATCCGCGCCCGGCCGGTTCTGGCCGAACTGCTGGCGCGTGGCCGGATCGCGATAGGCGACGCCGCGCCGATGGTCGACCTGGTGCTGCCAGCGATCGCCGGTGCCGATGGTGTTGCGGTTGAAGTTACGGTCGATGTTGACGGCGCGATTGACGTTCACGGTCGTGTAGCTGCCGCCCCAGCCGCCACCGCCATAGCCCCAGCGCCAGCCCCCGAACAGGGCGCCCGCCGCCGCGATGCCGGCGCCCCATACGAGGCCGCGCAGCAGCGCGCCGCCCAGGGGCCAGCTGGTCGGCGGATAGGCAGGATTGGACCAGGTGCCGTAAGCAGTATTGGGGTCGTAGCTCGGGACGTAGACGACCTGCGGGCTGGTTTGCGCGATGGCATAGACGGTCTCGCCCGCCTGCGTCTCGGCCGACACCGTGTATTGCGGGCCGGCGCCGGCCTTCAACGTGCCCGCCGCGGCGGCCTTGGCGCGCAGACGCTGGATCGAGGCCGCGACATCCTCCTGCTGGCCGAGCAGCGCATCGCCCAGCTTCTGCGTCCAGTCGAGACGATCGTTCATCTGCTTCAGGACGGTCGGAAACGCGACCAGCGACTTGACGCTGACGTCCCACGTCTTGTCGGCAACGGCCTTCACCGCCGCGTCGCCCGTCAGCGCGGGATTGGCCTGCTGCCAGCGCGAGGCCTCGACGACTTCCAGCGGATAGGTCGCGGCCATCAGCACCTGCGACAGCAGCGCGTCGTCATAGAGCGCGATCGGCGCCAGGATCTGGTCGAGCTCGGCCGGCGAAAAGGGCTGCTTCCCGGACGCCACCGGCGTGGATGTCGGTGTCTGACCCAGAGCCGGCAGCGCGACCGCCGTCACCGCCGCCGCCAGCGAGACGAAGAGTATTCCGCGCCGCCCGCACGAGAGTTCGGATCGATTGCCCGCAGGCTCGACGGAAATCCGCTTCATGGTCCCCCTCCCGTTCGACAGCCATCGTCTGCTGCCCAGCCGACCACGCATTGACATTGATCAAGCGGATCGCAAGCTGATGGGCATACTCTCCCAACGAGGGGTACATGAATCCACAGCGACTCGCACTGTTCTTCACCGCAACGCTGGCCGCCCTCGCGATGGTCGCGTGCCACGATCAGCAGACGATCGAAGGCACGTCGTCCCGCACCCTCAATGTCGCCGGCAAACGCATGAAGGCCAATCTCTCCCCCACCGGCACGCCCAACGAGTTCGACCTGCTGATCGTCCGTGATGCCGTCGTCATCAACCCCGACCCGCAAAGCGAGCGCGCCCGCGGCGAGGAAGCCGCGACCCGCGTCACCCGTGAGGTCTGCAAGGTCAAAAACCTCAACCCCAGGATCGTCAGCGAGCGCCTGGTGGACGAGATCAACTACTACGTCCGCTTCCGCTGCGTTTGATTGGGCTATCATGTGCCTCGATCACACCGACCGGGCGTCGGCACGCTGCATTCGCTTACGGTCTCATTTATAGTGCTGCGTTTCCCAGGCCCTCCAACCGCCTAAGGCAAATTAGACCATGGCCCTCCTCGGCAAGGGAATGCTGATCACGCTGACCGAGGTCTCGGCGCGGGACGAGCGCGACTACAACGAGTGGTACAATCGCGAACATATCGACGAGCGCATGAACCTGCCGGGGTTCCACCGCGCCCGCCGCTACGTCGCGGTCCGCGCCGCCCCGAAGTATCTCGCGACCTATGAGTGCGACTCGGTCGACGACCTGGGCACGCCCGGCTACCTCCATACGCTGGCCAACCAGACTCCCTGGAGCCAGGCGGTCATGGCGCGATTCACGCATTTCAGCCGCTTCACCCTGCGCATCCAGGTCGACCAGACGCACGGTGTCGGCGGCGCCCTGGCGACGGTGCGCTTCGTGCCGGACCCGCGCCGGCGCAAGGCGCTGGTGGAATGGCTGTCCGAGCAGGCCCTGCCGAAATTGATTGCCCGCCCCGGACTGCTGGGCGCCGCCGTGGGCGAGAACGACCTCGAAGTGGCCCATGCGCCGCTGCAGGACAAGAGCATGGATCACCCCCGGGCAGAGGAGGCCGAATGGGTCGCCCTGATCGAGGGTACCGACGTGGCGGCGGTCGGCGCGGCGACACGCTCCCTGTTCACGCAGCGCCGCCTCCGGCCTTTCGGCGTCGAGACCGCGCCGACGATCGGCACCTACCGCTTCCTGTTCGGCAACCAGCGATGACGTATCTTTGACCCATCGTTGATCGTTCCATCGACTAGGGTCCGCGCGTGTCCAATCAGCGTATCATCTCCTGGCTGAGGCTCGCGACCCTGGTCGCCCTCTGCCTGCCCGCCGTCGACCTCGCCTGGCGCTGGTACGCCGGCGACCTCGATCCGCGCCCCGTGACCCTTGCCACCCATGCGACCGGCGACTGGTCGGTCGCCCTGCTGCTGGTCTCGCTGGCACTGACGCCGGCGCGCGCGATCTTCGACTGGATGCCGCTGATCCACATCCGGCGGCGCGTCGGCGTGGCGGCCGCGCTCTACGCGGTCGCGCATCTGCTGATCTACGTGCTCGACCAGAAGTGGGACCTGGTCGTCGTCGCCACGGAGATCGTGAAGCGCTTCTACCTCACCATCGGCTTCGTGGCCCTGCTGGCGCTCGTCGCGCTCGCGATCACCTCGACCAATGGCTGGCAGAAGCGGCTGAAGCGCAACTGGAAGCGCCTGCACTGGCTGGTCTATCCCGCCGTCGCCCTGGCGATCCTGCACTTCTTCATCCAGTCCAAGGTGAAGATTGGCGAAGCGGCCTTTGCGGCCGGGCTTTTCGCGTGGCTGATGCTGTGGCGCCTGCTGCCGGTGCGGCTTCGTGCGAGCTTCGCCGGCCTCTTCCTGCTCGCCGCCGGCGCCACGCTGATCACCGTCGCCTTCGAGGCGTCGTGGTACGGGCTGGTGAACAAGATCGATCCGATGCGCGTGCTGGCCGCCAATCTCGATCCCGAGCTGGTGCCGCGGCCGGCGCAGAAGGTGCTGGCCGTCTCGCTGCTGGTAATCGTGCTGGTGGCACTTCGGCGCGGCCTCGCCGCGGCGAGCCGGCTCTGGACGCAGCGCTATATCCGGCGGACTATATCGACTTCCTGACCGGGAAGAGGACATGACTGCGGAAGAATGGACGGCCGTGCGGCTGAGCCTCCTGATCGCCACGACAGCGACGATCTTCAGCCTGCCGCTCGGCATCGCCATCGCCTGGCTGCTGGCGCGCGGTCGCTTCTGGGGCAAGAGCGTGCTCGACACGCTGGTCCACCTGCCGCTGATCATGCCGCCGGTCGTCACCGGCTACCTGCTGCTGCTCTCGTTCGGCCGGCGTGGGCCGATCGGCTCGTTCATGGCCGAGGAGTTCGGCATCGTCTTCTCCTTTCGCTGGACCGGCGCGGCGCTGGCCTGCGCGGTGATGGGCTTTCCCCTGATGGTGCGCGCCATCCGTCTCTCCATCGAGGCGGTCGACCAGCGCCTGGAGGCCGCAGCGGGCACGCTGGGCGCCAATCGTCTCTGGGTGTTTGCCACCATCACCCTGCCGCTCTGCCTGCCCGGCATCCTCGCGGGCGCGATCCTGGCCTTCGCCAAGTCGATGGGCGAGTTCGGCGCCACCATCACCTTCGTGTCCAACATCCCCGGCGAGACGCAGACACTGCCAACCCTGATCTATGCGCTGACCCAGGTCCCGGGCGGCGACGCCGCCGCGATGCGACTCACCCTGGTCTCGATCGCGATTTCCATGCTGGCGCTGCTCGGCTCCGAGCTGCTGGCCAAACGCATCGGCGCACGGCGGCAGACGGCATGAGCCTCGACGTCGACGTCGACCACAGGCGCGGCAGCTTCCATCTCCAGGCGCGTTTCACCGCCGCGCCCGGCCTGACGGCTTTGTTCGGCCGCTCGGGCTCGGGCAAGACCAGCCTGGTCAGCATCGTCGGCGGCCTGATCCGTCCCGATCGCGGCCGCGTCTCGGTCGACGGACAGACGCTCGTCGACACCGAAAGCGGCGTCTTCGTGAAGCCCCACAAGCGGCGCATCGGCTACGTCTTCCAGGACAGCCGCCTCTTTCCGCATCTCAGCGTTCGACGGAATCTGCTCTACGGCCACTGGTTCGCGCGCGGCACCGGCGGGGCGGCGGCCGATCTTGGCGCCGTGGTCGAGCTTTTGGGCATCGGTCCTCTGCTGGAGCGTAATCCCGAGTCCCTGTCGGGTGGCGAGAAGCAGCGTGTCGCGATCGGCCGTGCCCTGCTGGCGAGGCCGCGGCTGGTGCTGATGGACGAGCCGCTCGCCTCGCTCGACGAATCGCGGCGCGCCGAGATCCTTCCCTACATCGAACGGCTGCGCGACGAGGCCGGCGTGCCGATCCTCTATGTCAGCCATTCGGTGGCCGAGGTGGCGCGGCTGGCCACGACCGTGGTCATCATGACCGAAGGCAAGGTGACGGCGGTGGGCCCGGTGCTCGACATCCTGCCGCTGGCCGACGCCAACGACGGCGGCGCGGTCCTCGATGCGACCGTGAGCCGCCACGACGAGACCTTCCATCTCTCGGTGCTGCAGAGTGTAGCCGGCGAACTGCAGGTCCCGCGCCTCAACGCCGCCGTCGGCGCACCCGTCCGCGCCTACATCCGCGCCCGCGACGTGATGCTGAGCCTGAGGCCGCCCGAGGACATCAGCGCGCTCAACGTGCTGGCGGGGCGGATCGCCTCCATCACGGCGACGGGCGGCGCGCAGGCCGATATCCGCCTGGACTGCAACGGCGCCGTCCTGATGGCCCGGCTGACCGCCAAATCGGTCGACCGCCTGGCCCTGGCCCCCGGCAGGCCGGTCTATGCGGTCGTCAAGAGCGTGTCATTCGAACGCAGTTAACTGCGCTAGAGTGAGGGCGGGCATCCGGCCCGCCAATGAAGCCTGAGGAAACAGAATGAAATCGATGCCGCTACCGCTCACGCCGCGATTCATTACCTGGACGCTGGCGACGTTCTTCGCCGTCCTGCTGGGCCTCGCCTGGGGTTTCGATCCGAAATCGTGGTGGATCGGCGTCGGCTTCGCCATCGCCCTGTTCCTGACCCTCGTCGGCTTCTTCGACTACTACCAGACGAAGCACGCGATCCTGCGCAATTATCCCATCGCCGCGCATCTGCGCTTCATCTTCGAGGCGATCCGGCCGGAGATGCGGCAGTATTTCTTCGAAGGCGAGAAGGACGGCCTGCCGTTCCCGCGCGACCGCCGCGCCATCGTCTACCAGCGCGCCAAGATGATGCTGGACGTCCGCCCCTTCGGCACCAACTACGAGGTCTACTCGGAGGGCTACGAGTGGATGACGCACTCGATCTCGCCCACGCCGGTCAGCAAGGAGCCGTTCCGCATCGTCATCGGCGGGCCTGACTGCACGCAGCCCTACTCCGCGTCGATCTTCAACATCTCGGCCATGAGTTTCGGCGCGTTGAGCGCCAACGCCATCCGAGCGCTGAACGGCGGCGCCAAGCTGGGCGGCTTCGCACACGACACCGGCGAGGGCGGCTACAGCCCCTATCACCGCGAAGGCGGCGGCGACATCATCTGGGAGATCGGCTCCGGTTATTTCGGCGCCCGCAACGCCGACGGCACCTTCTCCGCCGAGAAGTTCGCCGCCGGTGCCGCCAACCCGCAGGTCAAGATGGTCGAGTTGAAGCTCAGCCAGGGCGCCAAGCCCGGCCATGGCGGCGTGCTGCCCGCACCCAAGGTCAGCGAGGAGATCGCGCTGACGCGCGGCGTGCCGGTCGGCGAGGACTGCATCTCGCCATCGCACCACACGGCTTTCTCGACGCCGATCGAGATGATGCAGTTCATCGCCGAGATGCGCCGCCTCTCGGGGGGAAAGCCCGCCGGCTTCAAGCTCTGCGTCGGCCACGAATGGGAATTCATGGCGATCTGCAAGGCGATGCTGGAGACCGGAATCTATCCCGACTTCATCGTCGTCGACGGCAAGGAAGGCGGTACCGGTGCGGCGCCGATGGAATTCCTCGACCATGTCGGCAAGCCGATGCGGCAGGGTCTGCACATCGTCCACAACGCCATGGTCGGCATCGGCGCGCGGCATCGCATCAAGATCGGTGTCGCCGGCAAGATCATCACCGCCTTCGACATCATCCGGGCGATGGCGCTCGGCGCCGACTGGTGCAACTCCGCGCGCGGTTTCATGTTCGCCGTGGGCTGCATCCAGTCGCAGTCGTGCCACACCGACCGCTGCCCGACCGGCGTCGCGACACAGGATCCGACACGCCAGCGCGCGCTGGTCGTGCCCGACAAGATGGAGCGCGTGGTGAACTTCCACCGCGCCACGCTGCATGAACTGGCCGAACTGACCGCTGCGGCGGGCCTCGACCATCCGACGGATTTCAAGCCGGTTCACATCTCCCGCCGTGTCTCGTCGAGCGAGGTCAAGACCTTCGCCGATCTCTTCCCGGCGCTGGAAGAGGGTGAGCTGGTATCGGGCACCAGCAACCCGCGCTGGCGCAAGGCCTGGGACATGGCGCACGCCAATTCGTTCCGCGCGACGGCCTGATCGGAGCAAATCTGTTGCGAATTCCCTTTGGTTGGCCCAGCAATTGGCCAACCAAAGAGGAAACGACCATGACCGCTCCGTTCGATTTCGCGCCCCTGCTGGCGCCCGGCACGCCCGCCCCCGCCGCAAAGTGGAACGGCTTCCCGAAGTACAACTTCATCGGCGGCCACAACGACGCCAAGAACGTGCCCGTCCAGGCGCTGATCGACGCGGCGACGGCGGTTCTGAAGCGCGAGGGTGCGACGCTCGCCACCTACGGCCTGAACAGCGGGCCGCTGGGCTACAAGCCGCTGCGCGAGTTCCTCTCGGCCAAGCTCAAGGACCATGCCGGCATCGACTGCGCGTCGGACGAGATCCTGATCACCTCCGGCTCGATGCAGGGCCTCGACCTGATCAACAGCCTGCTCGTGACCAAGGGCGACACCGTCATCATCGAGCAGGAGACCTACGGCGGCGCCCTCACCAAGCTGAACAAGCTGGGCGCCAACGTGGTCGGCATCCCGCTCGACCATGAAGGCCTGCGCCTCGACGTACTGAAGCAGAAGCTCGAGGAGCTGAGGCAGAAGGGCATCAAGCCCAAATACATCTACACCATCCCGACGGTGCAAAACCCGACCGGCGCGATCATGGGCGAGGCGCGCCGCGCCGAGCTGCTGAAGATCGCCGCCGAGTACGGCGTCATGATCTTCGAGGACGAGTGCTATTCCGACCTGATCTGGAGCGGCAAGCGCCCGCGCTCGCTCTACGCCATGGCCAAGGGCGAAGGCGTCATCTTCATCGGCTCCTTCTCCAAGTCGATCGCGCCGGCGCTGCGGGTCGGCTACATCGTCGCCAAGTGGGAGATCCTCGGTCGCATCCTCGGCCTGAAGCAGGACGCGGGTTCCGGCGCGCTCGAGCAGATGGTGCTGGCCGAATTCTGCAAGCAGCACTTCGCCGACCACGTGCCGAAGCTCAACAAGACACTGGCAGCCAAGCTGCAGACCCTGCGGGAGGCGCTGGCCGAGCAGTTCGGTACCGATGCCGAATTCGGCGATCCCGAGGGCGGGATCTATCTCTGGATCAAGCTGCCCGACCAGGTCGACACGACGAAACTCGCCCAGGCGGCGCTGGCCGCCGGCGTGTCGCTCAATCCCGGCCAGGAATGGTCGACCAACAAGGAATATGCCCGCTCTCGCCTCAGGCTCTGCTTCGCCAATCCCGAGCCGGAGACGATCCGCAAGGGCGTCGAGGTCCTGGCCGACGTCTGCCGCCGCGAGTTCGGCGTGCCACTGCGCTCGGCCAACGTCGAGAAGAAGTAGGCGAAAACAAGGATCCCTCACTTCGTTCGGGATGACACCACGCGTGTCATCGCGGGCGGGGTAGCCCCCGCCCTGGAGCGCAGCGAAGGATCCTTACTCATAAGCAGCCACTACATCGGCTGCGGCACCATCACCATCCAGGACACACCGAACTTGTCGGCGACGCAGCCGAAGCGCGGCGAGAAGAACGTCTTGCCGATCGGCATCTGGATTTGGCCGTCCTTGGCCAGCGCCTCGAAGGCGCGGTCGGCTTCCGCCTCGGTCGCGACGTCGAGCGCCAGCGAGAAGCCCTGGAAGTTGGTCTTGCCGTCGCCCGACATGCCATCGGAACACATGATCGTCGCGTCGCCGATCCGCAGGCTGGCATGCATGACCGCCTCGGGATTCACCTTCATGTGCTCCATGGCGCCGGCGTCGGGATTCTCCCTGAAGCGCATCATCATCTCGACCTTGGCACCGAGCTTGTCCTGGTAGAAGGCAAGCGCTTCCTCGCAGCGGCCATTGAAGAACAGATACGGTTGGATCGCCATTTGCCGCTCCTGTGCTAGTCGTTCTTCTCGAACTCGGTATCGATCTGGATCTGGATGGGGTCCGTGAAGAACGGCATCATGCCGTAATCCTGCGGGTTGATCGTCGCGACAGCGCGGACGCCGATCCGCGGCTTGCCGCCGAAGCCCTTGCCGGCGCCGCCCAGCTCGACATCGAATGTAACGGGCCGGGTCTTGCCCATGAGCGTGAACTGCCCCTCGACCTTGCCTCGTGTCTTGTCAGTCGGCCCGAACGCGGTCGACACGAAAGTCGCCTGCGGAAAGGCCGTTGCCTTCAGGAACCCGTCACCCGCCAGCTCCTCGGCGAAGCCTTTCACGTTCGTCGCAATCGAAGCGGTGTCGACCGTGGCGGAGAGCTGCGACTTCTCGATCGCCGCCGGATTCCAGGTGAGCGAGCCCTTCACGCGATCGAAGCGGAAGACGCTCTGCGAATAACCGAGATGGGACACGCGGGCGATCACCGCCGTATGCGCCTCGTCGAGCGAGTATGCGCCGGCCGTCGCCAGGGCGATGTCGCGCTCCGCGGCGAACACACCGGGTGGCAGCGACGCTGGTGCTTGCGCGAAGACCGGTGTCGCCGCCGTCATCGCCAGGACGACGGCAAAGGTACGCACTCCGCCGAACATCAAACTCTCCTCGAGACGGTGACTATTTCTCGACGACGGTCTTCAGCTTGGCGAGACCGGCCGCAAAGTCGCGGCCGATCATGTCGTCCATGTCCATGAACGTGCCGATCAGCTTGGTCATGAACGTGCTGGGACCGTACATCGCCCAGGTGACAATCGTCTGGCCGCCTTTTGGTTCCACGGTGAGTTCGGCCGTATTGTGACCTTCGAAGGGCTTGAGGAAATCGAGCTTGATCACGACCTTGCTCGGCGGCTTCGAATCGACGATCTCCATGCGGCCCTTGCCGACATTGTCGTTGCCGTCCCATTCGTAGACGGCGCCCTTGCCGCTGTCCGCGCCGCTATAGGCACGCTTCATCTGCGGGTCGCGTCCCTCGTAGGGCGACCATTCGGTCCAGCGTTTCAGGCCCTCGAGATAGGGAAAGATCTTCTCGGCCGGTGCATTCATGGTGGCCGACCGCTGCACGCGGAACGAGTCGGGCCTGGTCGCGGCGTAGATCAGGATCGCCGCAACCGCCACGACGACCACGGCACCGACGATGGCCAGTATTCTGCGCATGCCAGCCTCGCATCGCTCAATTAATTAACCAATAGGTTAAAATTAGAGCGATGGAGAGACGGGCGTCAACCGCGCTTTCATGACGTCGGGCGACGCTCAGGCCAGCGCGAAGCCCTCGTAGCCGTTCGCCACGACCTTCTCGCAAGCCTGGATATAGGCCGGCAGGCCGCCGATATACGGCATGAACACGCGCGGCTTGCCCGGGATGTTGGCACCGACGTACCAGGAGCTGCAGGTCGAGCGCAGCGTGATGTTGGACACGTCGCCGACATGGCCGACCCAGGCCTCCTGCGCCTCCGGCTCGGCCTCGATCACTGTCTTGCCCTTGGCGCGCAGCGCGTCGAGGCAGTCGGCGATGAAGTCGACATGCTGCTCGATCGAGGGAAGCATATTGGTCAGCACCGACGGGCTGCCTGGGCCGGTGATCATGAACAGGTTGGGAAAGTCCACGACCGTCAGGCCGAGATAGGTCTTCGGCCCCTCGTTCCAGCGCTCCTTCAGCGAGACGCCGCCGCGGCCGCGGAAGTCGACCTTGAGCAGCGCGCCGGTCATCGCGTCGAAGCCGGTCGCCAGCACCAGACAGTCGAACGTGTAGTCCCTGCCCTTGGCGCGCAGGCCGTTGGCGGTGATGCGCTCGATCGGTTCGTCGCTGATGTCGACCAGGGTCACGTTCGGCCGGTTGAAGGTCGCCCAGTAGCCGGTGTCGACGCACAAACGCTTGCAGCCGATGATGTTCTTGGGCACCAGCGCCGCGGCCGTCTCCGGGTCCTTGACCACCTCGCCGATCTTGGCGCGAACGAAGTCGGCGGCATGCTTGTTCGAATCGTCGTTCAGCAGCAGATCCGAGAACGAGGCCATGAAGCCCAGCCCGCCATAATCCCAGCGCTCCTGGAACTGGCGGTTGCGCTCTTCCTCCGGAGTCTCGACGGCCGAGGCGGGGTTGATCGTGAAATCGATGCCGGCGGGCTTGGTCTTGGCGCGCTTGCGCATCTCCGGATAGCTCGCCTTCACCTGCCGCACATAATCGGGATCGAGCGGCCTGTTGTGTGCCGGCACGGTGTAGTTGGCCGTGCGCTGGAACACGGTGAGGTGTTTGGCCTGCTCGGCCATCACCGGGATCGACTGGATGGCCGACGAGCCCGTGCCGATCACGCCCACCGTCTTGCCGGTGAAGTCGACGCCCTCATGCGGCCAGTTGCCGGTGTGATAGGTCGGCCCCGTGAAGTCTTCCAGGCCGGGAATCTTCGGCGTGTTCGGCGAGGACAGGCAGCCCATCGCGGTGATGACGAAGCGCGCCGTGACCTTTTCGGCCGAGCCGGAAGCGCCGGCCTGCCCCGTCTCGACCCGCCACAGGTTGGCGGTCTCGTCGAAAGTGGCCTTCGTGACTCGCGTCTCGAAGCGCATGTCACGGCGCAGGTCGTAGCGGTCGGCGACGTGGTTGGCGTAGCGCAGCAGTTCGGGCTGGGTGGCGTAGCGCTCCGACCATTCCCATTCCTGCTCCAGCTCGGGCGAGAACTGATAGGAATACTGCACGCTTTCGACGTCGCAGCGCGCGCCGGGATAGCGGTTCCAGTACCAGGTGCCGCCGACGCCCTTGCCGGCCTCGAACACACGCGCCGTGAAACCCTTCTGGCGAAGCCGGTGCAGCATGTACATGCCGCCGAAGCCTGCGCCGATGATGACCGCATCGAAATCGATCGACATGCGTCCCCCAGAAATTGCGGAAGCCGGTAGAAAGTCCTTGGGAAAATTAGTGCGGGAGAGGGCGTGACCGCGCAAGCCTTCCCATGGCACCTCTTCTCGCGGAGAAGAATGAAATGGCCGAGAACGACTATCCGGCGAGCTGGTATGCCGCCACGCGAGACGAGAGCCGCAGCCGAGCGCCTCTGACCGCACAGGACGAGGCCGATGTCGCCATCGTGGGCGCCGGCTTTGCGGGCCTGCACACGGCGCGGCTGCTGGCGCGACAAGGCAAGCGCGTGGTGGTGCTGGAACGCCGCCGCATCGGCTGGGGCGCCTCGGGCCGCAACGGGGGTTTCGTCGGGCCGGGCTATGCGCAGCGGTCCGGCGCGCTGATCGACCGGCTCGGGCTCGACCATACGCGCAAACTCTACGCCCAGTCGCAGCGCGGCGTGGCAATCGTGCGCGAGGCCCTCGGCGAACTCGGCCGGCCCGACATCCTCATGGGCAGCGGCAAGCTCAGCGTTTCGCGCACCGACCAGGGCGCGGGCTTCGCGGACCGAACGCGCACGCTCGCCGACCAGCTCGGCGCCACGTTCGAACCGTGGCCGACCGCGCGCGTGCACGAGGTCCTCGACTCAAAGCGCTATCATCAGGCAATCCACGACCCGACGTCTTTCCATATCCACCCGCTGAACCTTGCGCTCGCGCTGGCTGCCGATATCGAGCGGCACGGCAGCCGGATATACGAGGACACTGCGGCCCTCGAACTAGCGCGCGAAGACAGCGGCTGGCGGCTGCGCACGCCCGGCGGCAACGTAAAGGCACTGCATGTCGTGCTGGCCGGCAATGCCGATCTCGGCGCCGTGCAGCCGCGCCTCGCGCGCGCGGTGCTGCCGGTCGCGACCTACGTCGCCGTCACCGACAAGCTGGGTTCGCGCCTCGGCGAGGCGATCCGCTGGACCGGCGCCATCTCCGACACGCGGCGCGCCGGCGACTACTACCGCGTCGTCGATGGCGACCGGCTGCTGTGGGGCGGCCGCATCACCACCGACACGAACGAGCCGTCGCGTCTTCGCGAGATGATGCGCGGCGACATCCTCTCGGTCTATCCGCAGCTCGGCGACATTCGCATCGCCTATGCCTGGCCCGGCATCATGGGCTACGCGCCGCACAAGATGCCCCAGGTCGGCGAGATCGAGCCCTCCCTCTGGGTCTGCTCGGCCTTCGGCGGGCATGGGCTCGCGCAGACCGCGGCAGGTGCCGATGCGGTGGCCACTGGCATCCTGGGCGACCCCACGCGCTGGCGCCTGTTCGCGCCGTTCGGCACCGGCTGGGCCGGCGGACCGGCCGGACGGGTCGCGACTCAGCTTGCCTATTGGGGTCTGCAGATGCGTGACTGGTGGGACGAGAAGCGGCAGGCGCAGAATGCGGAGACGTTACGGACATGACGATCGAACGGATGGGAGATTCACCGCGACGCCGCGAGGATGCGCGGTTCGTCACCGGCCAGGGCGCCTATCTCGACGATCTGACGTTCGAGGGTTTGGCACAGGCCGTACTGTTACGGTCGCCGCACGCCCATGCACTGATCAAGTCGATCGACACGAGGGCCGCCCGCGCGGCCCTCGGCGTGCTTGCCGTTCTGACCGCCGCCGATGCCGAGACCGATGGTCTGAAGCCGCTGCGGCCCTATGCCGAGGCCAATGTGCAAACCGGCGAGCCCTTCGCCTTCGCCCCGCAGCCGCTGTTGGCCCACGATAAGACCCGCTTCGCCGGCGAGCCGGTGGTGCTGGTCGTGGCCGAGACTCACGCCCAGGCACTCGACGCGGCCGAACTGGTTGCCGTCGACTACGAGCCTCTGCCCGCGGTGACGTCCCCGGAAGCGGCACGAGCAACGGACGCACCGCAGCTTGCCGCCGAGATCCCGCGCAACACCTGTCTCGACTGGCACACCGGCGATATGGCCGGCGCCGAGGCGGCGTTCGCGGCGGCGGCGCATGTCGTGTCGCTCAGGCTCGACAACCATCGCATCGTGATGAATCCGATGGAGCCGCGTGGCGGCGTCGGCACCTTCGATCCGACGACCGGCCGCTACACGCTCCATGTCTCCAGCCAGAACATCCACATCAACCGCAACTTCGTGGCCCGCTCGCTCGGCGTCGAGGCGAAGGACGTGCGGTTCGTGGCACCCGACGTGGGCGGCGGCTTCGGCGCCAAGAACTTCGCGTATGTCGAGCACGCGCTGATCCTGTGGGCGGCGCGCCGGGTCGGCCGGCCGGTGAAGTGGATCGCGAGCCGCAGCGAGGTGTTCCTGTCGGACCACGCCGCCCGCGACATGCAGGCCGAGGCCTCACTGGCGCTCGACGACGAGGGCAGGTTCCTGGCGCTGCGCATCGCCAGCATCGCCAACCTCGGCGCCTACATGGCCGGGGCCGGCGGCGGCGTGCAGACTTATCAGTACATCCACCTGCAGGGGTCGGTGTACCGCATCCCCTCGATCGCGCTGCATGTCGTGGCCGTCGTCACCAACACTGCGCCGATCGGGGTGACGCGCGGACCGGGCTTCGCAGAGGCCATCAACATCGTCGAGCGGCTGATCGATGCGGCGGCGCGGCAGACCGGCTTCGACCGCACCGATCTCCGCCGGCGCAACATGGTGCCACCGGAAGCGATGCCCATGACCAACGCCTTCGGCTTCGAGGTCGACAGCGGCCACTTCGCCGAGTCGCTCGATCATGCGCTGGCACGCGCCGACTGGACGGGCTTCGACACGCGCCGGCGCGAGAGCGAACGGCGCGGCCGGCTGCGCGGGCTGGGCGTCGCCTATCACATCAAGGCGACCGGTGGCCCGCCGGACGAGAATGTCGACGTGCGTTTCGAGGCCGACGGCACGATCTCGCTGATCACCGGCACGCAGCATATCGGCCAGGGCCACGAGACGACCTTCCCGCAAATCCTCGCCCACCGGCTAGGCGTGCCGAACGCGCGCATCCGCCTCGTCCAGGGCGATACCGATGCGATCCCGTTCGGCGGCGGTCACGGCAGCTCGCGCGCCACCTACATGGGCGGAACAGCAATCTGGCGCGCCTCCGACGAAATCGTCACCAAGGGCACAGCGCTGGCCGCCGATGCACTGGAAGCCGCCGAAGCCGACATCCGGTTCGAGGACGGGCGTTTCGTGGTTTCCGGCACCGACCGTGCCATCGGCCTGATCGAGGTGGCGACGCTGGGCCGCAACCAGGGGAGGCCGCTCGACACGTTCCATGCCTGGAAGCGCGAGCACATGACCTTCCCCAACGGCGCGCATGTGGTCGAGGTCGAGATCGATCGCGACACCGGCCGGGTCGAACTGGCGCGCTACACGGCGGTCGACGATTACGGCGTGCTGGTCAATCCGATGATCGCGACCGGCCAGGCGCACGGCGCGATGGCACAGGGCTCGGGCCAGGCGCTGCTGGAGCACGCGACCTACGATTCCGCCTCGGGCCAGATGATCGCCGGTTCGTTCATGGACTACGCCCTGCCGCGCGCCGACGACCTGCCGTCGTTCGACCTCGGCTTCAATCCCACCCGCTGCACGACCAATCCCCTCGGTGTGAAGGGCTGCGGCGAGGCTGGCGCGATCGCGGCGTTCCCCGCCATTGCCAACGCCATCCTTGACGCGCTGGCCCCGCTCGGCGTGAAAGGCTTCGACGGTCCGGCGACGCCCGCGCGGATCTGGCAGGCCATCCAGGAGGCACGATGAAGCGCGAAGCACCGGCGGCGGCCCGCAACCGGCAACCGATCCTCGAAGTCCTGCAGCCGCGCCTGCCGGAAAAGGGGCTGGTGCTGGAGATCGCCAGCGGCACCGGCGAGCATGTCGTGCATTATGCCGCCGCCCGGCCCGATCTCACCTTCCAGCCCAGCGATCCCGATGCCGATTCCCGCGCCAGCGTCGACGACTGGGTCCGAACCCTGGGCCTGACCAACGTACGGCCGGCGCTGGAGATCGACGTCACACGGTCGACATGGCCGGTCGAGCAGGCCAACGCAGTCCTTTGCTGCAACATGATTCACATCGCCCCTTGGGAGGCTGCGGTTGGGCTGATCACCGGCGCCGCGCGGCTGCTGCCGCCGGGCGGCCTGCTTTTCACCTATGGCCCCTACCGCCGGGGCGGCCGGCACACCGCGCCGAGCAACGAAGCGTTCGATGCCGACCTCAGGCGGCGCAATCCCGCATGGGGCGTGCGCGACCTCGAGACCGTCATCGAACTCGCACGGGGAGCGGGCCTTTCGGCCCCGGAGATCGTCGAGATGCCGGCGAACAATCTCTCGCTGCTCTTCAAGCGGCTGTGACCCCGCTGGGCGGTGGCAATCGCGCATGGGATGCGCTAACGCTGGGACCGGCCTCGCGGGGAGCATCGTCGGAAACATGTCGAATCGTAGCGATGAAGCCGTAGTTTTTGCAGTCACGAGACCGCTTCGGGCCGTGGCGCCGCTCATGGGAGCTATCGCGCTGGCCGTGCTGCTGGCCGGCTGCAAGCCCGAGAACAAGTTCCAGCCGCCGCCGCCCGCCGAAGTCTCCGTGGGCGTCCCGGTCAAACAGGACGTGGCTCCGTTCGAGGTGCTGACCGGCAACACGGTGGCCTTCGCGACCGTCGACCTCGTCGCCCGTGTCGAGGGCTTCCTGACCTCGCAGAACTACATCGACGGTTCCGAGGCCAAAAAGGACCAGCAGCTCTTCGGCATCGAGCAGACGATGTACAAGGCCAAGGTCAAGGAAGCCGAGGCCCAGCTCGACGGCTCCAAGGCCTTGCTGGCGCAGGCCGAAGCCGAGTTCACCCGCCAGGAGACCCTGCTCCGCCAGAACGTCTCCGCCCAGGCTACCTTCGATCAGGCCAAGGCCAAGCGCGACAATGCGCGGGCCAATGTCGAGAATGCCGAAGGCAATCTCACGATCGCCCAGACGAATCTCGGCTACACCACGGTCTCCGCACCGTTCGACGGAATCGTCAGCAAGCATCTGGTCTCGGTCGGCGAGCTGGTCGGCGCCACGAACGCCACCAAACTGGCGACGATCGTCCAGCTCGACCCGATCTACGTCACGTTCAACATGAGTGAACAGGACGTGCTGCAGATCCGTCAGAATCTGAAGGATCGCCGGCTCGACGTCGAGGAACTGAGCAAGATTCCGCTGGAAATCGGCCTGATGAACGAGGAGGGATTTCCCCACAAGGGTTTCCTCAACTACGTGTCGCCGGAACTCGACGCGACGACCGGTACGATCCTGGTCCGCGGACTCTTCAAGAATCCGACGCGCGCGCTGATCCCCGGCTTCTTCGTGCGCGTGAAGGTGCCTCAAGGGCTGGGCGCCACGGCCTCGCTGCTCGTGCCCAATCGCGTGATCGGAGAGGATCAGGCCGGCAAGTACCTGCTCACGGTCAACAAGGACAATGTCGTGGTCCAGACCCGGATCACCACCGGCCAGCTCCTCGCCAACGGCCTGCGCGTGATCCCGTCGGGCCTGAAGCCGGACGACCAGGTCGTGCTCAGCACCAACGGCGCAGCGATTCCGGGCGCCAAGGTGGTTCCGAAGGTTACGACAATTCCCGTTGCGACCGACGGCACTCCCGCCGCTCCCAAGTGACCGGCCGGGGAACGCAGTCATGATCTCCGCCTTCTTCATCAACCGGCCGGTCCTGGCCAACGTCCTCGCCATCATCATCGTGCTGATCGGCGGCGTGGCGCTGGCGACCCTGCCGGTCGCGCAATATCCCAACGTCGTGCCGCCCACGGTCCAGGTCACCACGACCTACCCGGGCGCCAGCGCCGCGGTCGTCGTCAACGATGTCGCCCTGCCCGTCGAGCTGCAGGTCAACGGCGTCGAGAAGATGATCTACATGCAGTCGTACAGCACGGACGCCGGCACCTACACGCTCACGGTGACCTTCGAGATCGGCACCGATCTCGATTTCGCGCAGGTGCTGGTGCAGAATCAGGTCAGTGCGGCGCTCGCCTCGCTGCCCATGCCGGTGCAGGCCCAGGGCCTCGTCGTGCAGAAGAAATCGACGTCGATCCTGCAGATCGTATCGCTGACCTCACCCGACCAGCGTTACGACAGCCTCTATCTCAGCAACTACGCCACCATCAATCTCGTCAACGAACTCGCGCGCCTGCCCGGCGTCGGCAACGTCAACGTCCTGGGCGTCGGCCAGTATTCGATGCGCGTCTGGCTCGACCCGCAGAAGCTCTACACGTTCGGCCTCACGCCCGCAGACGTGAGCAAGGTCATCCAGCAGCAGAGCCAGGATGTGACGGCGGGCCAGGTCGGCCAGCCGCCGGCGCCCAAGGGGCTGGATTTCCAATACACGATCGACGTCGTCGGCCGTCTCAGCACGCCTGAGGAATTCGGCAACATCATCGTCAAGGCCGAGCAGGGCAACGGCGGCAAGATCGTGCGGGTGCGCGACATCGCCCGTGTCGAACTGGGCGCCCAGACCTACTCCACGACGTCGCACATCAACGGAAAGCCCAACTCGGGCCTCGCGATCTACCAGCTGCCCGACGCCAACGCGCTCGACGTCGCCAAGCGGGTCAAGGCCAAGATGGCCGAGCTGTCCAAGTCCTTCCCGCCGGGCCTCGCCTACGAAGTGCCGTTCGACACCACCCGCTTCGTGAACGCCTCGATCCACGAGGTCTTCATGACCTTGATCGAGGCCGGCATCCTGGTGCTGATCGTGATCGTGATCTTCCTGCAGGACTGGCGCGCAATGCTGGTGCCCGCGACCACGATCCCCGTCACGATCATCGGCGCCTTCGCCGCGATGGCCGCCCTCGGCTTCACCATCAACACCACGACCATGTTCGGCATCGTGCTGGCGATTGGCATCGTGGTCGACGACGCGATCGTGATCGTCGAGGGCGTGGCGCACCATATCGAGCGCGGGATGACACCGCACGACGCGTCGATCAAGGCCATGGACGAGCTGTTCGGGCCGGTCATCGGCATCACCCTGGTGCTGATGTCGGTGTTCCTGCCCGCCGCCTTCCTGCCCGGCCTGACCGGCCAGATGTTCGCGCAGTTCGCCCTCGTCATCGCCGCCACCGCCCTGATCAGCGCCGTCAACGCCGCCACCCTGAAGCCCACCCAGTGCGCGATGTGGCTGCGGCCGGCGACGCCGCCGGAGAAGCGCAACGTCTTCTTCCGCGGCTTCAACAAGGTCTACGGCAAGCTCGAGGATGCCTATGCGGGCCTCGTCGGCTTCATGGTCCACCGAGCCGGGCTGATGGTGCTGCTGGCGCTCGTGGCGGCCGGTATCGGCGGCTGGGGCGTTGCCCGCCTGCCGACCGCATTCATTCCCAACGAGGATCAGGGCTACCTGATGATCGCCGTGCAGCTCCCGGACGGCGCCTCGCTCGAGCGTACCGGCGCCACGCTGCATCAGGTTGCCGAGATCGCCATGGCGGCGCCGGGCGTCGAGAACGTGGTCGCGCTGGGCGGCATGTCGATTCTCGACAGCAACTCCTCGCTGGCGAATGCCGCTGTGTCCTATGTCATCCTCAAGGACTGGGACGTGCGCCTGAAAGCGGAGGGACAGGACCTCCGCTCGATCGCGCTCGGCCTGATGGAGAAGCTGAAGGTCCTGCAGGACGGCCGCGCCGTCGTGATCGTGCCGCCCGCCATCCAGGGTATCGGCAATGCCGGCGGCTTCCAGATGCAGATCGAGCAGAAGGACGGCAGCTTCGACTACGCCAAGCTGCAGGCCATCACCGACACGATGGTCCGAAACGCCGGCACGCAGTCGGCGCTCAGCAACGTCGTGACCACGTTCCGCTCCGGCGCGCCGCATGTCCGCATCGAGGTCGACCGCGTCAAGGCCGAGTCGCTGCGGGTGCCGGTCGGCGACGTCTTCACGACCCTCTCGAGCTACATGGGCTCGGCCTACGTCAATCGCTTCAACAAATTCGGCCTCAGCCTGCAGGTCTACATCCAGGCCGACTCCCAGTACCGCACCCGGCCCGAGGACATCCTGAGGCTGCAGGTTAAGAACCTCGACGGCCAGATGGTGCCGATCGGCGCGATCGCCGAGCTCAAGCCGGCGCTCGGCCCGCCGCTGATCAGCCTGTACAATCTCTATCCATCGGCGGCGATCGTCGGCTCGCCGGCCACGGGATTCAGCTCGGGCGAAGGCATCGAGCTGATGGACCAGATCGCCAAGGCGATCCTGCCGCCTGGCACCGGCTTCGAATGGACCGGCATGGCCTACCAGGAGAACATCGTCGGCAACCAGCTGATGTACGTCTTCGCGCTGGCCATCCTGCTGGTCTATCTCTGCCTCGCCGGCCAGTACGAGAGCTGGATCGCGCCGCTGGGCGTCATTCTCGCGGTGCCGCTTGCGCTGAGCGGTCCGGCTATCGCCCTCACCGCGGTCGGTCTGGCCAACAACATCTACACGCAGATCGGCCTGATGCTGTTGATCGCGCTGGGCGCCAAGAACGCCATCCTGATCGTCGAGGTGGCGCGCGAGCGCCGTGCCGAGGGCATGGAAATCATCGAGTCGGCCATCGACGCGGCCCGTACCCGCTTCCGGCCCATCCTGATGACCTCGTTCGCGTTCATCCTCGGCGTCGTCCCGCTGGTGACGGCGACCGGCGCCGGCGCCAACTCGCGCATCTCGCTGGGCCTGTGCGTGTTCAGCGGCATGATCGCCTCGACCTGCCTGGCCGTGCTGTTCGTGCCGTCGTTCTTCACGGTGCTGCAACGCTTCGAGGAGCGGGGCAAGGCCAAGAAGGTGAAGCCGACCGCGCCGCCGGCCGAGGGTCTGCCCGCCGCCGGAGACTGATCCGGCGACGGGAGCCCAGGCTCAGCCCCGCAGGCTCACTTCCGCGACCTTGTCCTTGTAGTCGGGCTTCGGATCGACGCCGAGCAGCATCTTGATGCCCGCGATCACGCTCGACGCATCCAGCCAGATCTCGGCGCGCTCCGCATCGAGGCGCAGCAGGGCGAGCTTGGGATCGCTCTTGCCGCCCTCGAACCACGCCGCGACATAGCGGTTCCAAAGCCGGTCGATGGTGGCGGGATTGTTGTCCAGCGTGAGACCGCCATGCACCGTGGCAAAGAGATCGTGGCCCTTCGAGGTGAAGGTGGCGATCGCCCGATTGCCCTGCCCCGCACCCAGCTTCTGGACGATGGTGTTGTCCCGGCTGGTGAAGAACCAGATCGGCCCGCGCTCGCCGTCGAGCTGAGCGGTCATGGGACGGGCATGGCCGTCCTCTACACCGTCGAGCCCCAGCATCATGGTCATGTCCGACTTCAGGGCGGACCAGAACTTCTCTTCGATTTCCTTGGGCGTCGGCATCGCTTGCTCCTTCAAAATTAACTGCAATCTCGGTCGCCAACGCGCGTGAGGAAGGGCCGTTGCAACGTCGGCTGCCGAACGGCGTTGCAATGGGTGGCCTATTGCGAGACAGACCGGTGAGCGCGACCCAGAGTCGAAAACTGAGAACCGGGCGCAGCGTCTGGCAGGGCGTACCGATCCCTCGAATCCCGGCGCGGCGGCTGCAACGCGACATCGCCTGCGACGTCCTGGTGATCGGCGCCGGCATCAGCGGCGCCCTGATCGCCGAACGCCTGACGGAGGACGGGTTTGACGTCGCCGTCATCGACCGGCGTGGGCCGCTGGCGGGCTCGACGACGGCCTCCACCGCCCTGCTGCAGTACGAACTCGACATGCCGTTGGGCCGTCTCGCGCGCCGGATCGGACTGTCGCGCGCGGAACGCCTGTGGCGGCGATCCAAGCTCGCCCTCGACGCACTCGACGAGCGTCTCCATCGCCTTGGGTTAGGTCAGGACTGCACCCGCCGCAGTTCTCTCTATCTGCAAGGCGACGTGCTGGACGCAGACGGGCTGCGCGAGGAAGCGGCAGCCCGGCGACGTGCCGGCTTCGAAGTGTCCTTCCTCACGCGCGGCAAGATCGAGCACCTCTATGGGATCAAAGGTCGCGCCGCGCTGCTCGGCCACGGCGGCCTCACCGCCGACCCGCGCAGACTGGCGGCAGGCTTTCTGCGCGTGGCCCTTGAACGCAAGTTGCGCCTTTATGCACCGGCGGAGGCGATGGCGGTCGAGCCTCTTGCGACCGGCGCCGTCGTTCATACCGATGGCCCCTCGATCCGGGCACGGGCGGTCGTGTTCGCCACCGGTTACGAGATGCCCAAGGGCGTTCCCCACAAGGGCCATCGCATCACCTCGACCTGGGCTCTCGCGACCCGTCCTCAGCCGCGCGCCACCTGGCGTGACGCGGTGATGATCAGCGAGGCGTCGGATCCCTACCTCTACCTGCGCGTCGGACCACAGGGCCGCATCATCTGCGGCGGCGAGGACGAGGCATCCATCGACCAGGCCACGCGCGACGCGCTGATCCCGGAGAAGATCGCGGCGCTCGAGACGAAGCTCGCGCGGCTGATGCCGCACCTGCATCCGAAGGCCGACTATGCCTGGGCGGGGAGCTTTGGCGCCTCTCCCACGGGATCGCCCTCGATCGGCGCGGTGCCGGGCATGAAGAATTGCTTCGCTGCCCTCGGCTATGGCGGCAACGGCATAACCTTCTCGATGCTCTCGGCGCAGATCCTCGCGACCGCGATCGCCGGCCATGACGATCCCGACGGCGACCTATTCTCTTTCCGACGAAAGTTCTGAGCGCCGACGGAAGTTCCGAGCGCCGTTCGCTATTGCCCGGCGATCAGCTTCGCCAGCGCCTCGACGATCTCCTCGGCGCGGAACGGCTTGTCGAAGAACGGCCTGTCGCCATGTCGCAGCGGCATGAGTGCCGTCGAGCGGCCACTGGCGAATACATAAGGCACGCGCAGGGCCTGCAGTGTATCGGCGACAGGGAACACCAGCTCATCCTTGTTCAACCGGATGTCGAGAATGGCGCCGTCGATCGCATGATCGGCAATCAGCGCGAAAGCAGCCTCGACGCTGTTGGCGGGACCGACGGGAAGCGCCCCGGCCGAAAACAGCGTCGCCCTCAGGTCGAGACCGATGGCGGGATCGTTTTCGACGATGAGGACGGTACGATCATTGAGAAGCGCCAAGAACTGTACTCCCGTAGCGCTGCGTGAACGCCATGGCAGCCCGCACGTTGCGATACTGCGCAACCCCTGCCGCCATCCCTCGTTGGACATCAGCAATCATACGAACTCGAGGAGACATCAAATGGGCCGTTCGATCCTGCTCTGGCTGATAGGCATTCCTATTCCCATCATCATCCTGCTGGCGATCTTCTGGCGCTAGCCGCAGGGAACTGCCGTGCCGGAGTGGCCAGTAGAGAGAGCCGGAGCAATTCTCTCCGAAGGCAGAGGTGGTGAGGTCGACTCTCGCCGGGTCCGCCATTCTCTTGCAAGACTGCGAACCTTGTTCCGCTCCGGTTTGGCCGGTCATGTCGGCCGTGTTCGGCTTCTCGCGCATTCGTCGCGAGAAGCGCTACGGTCGGAGGGAAACAGCGACGCCTGAGGGTGCCAGGCGTGCCGTCCTCCGACGGGGCAATGTCCCGTCGGTCTCAGAGTCGTCGAGGGACTTCTCTCTCGGGGCTTTTCAGATCCGCTCGATGATGATCGCCGGCGCCATACCGCCGGCGGCGCACATCGTGACGAGACCGAACTGCTTGTCCTGTCTCTCGAGCTCGTCGAGGACGGTGCCGATCAGGATGGCGCCGGTCGCTCCGATCGGGTGGCCGAGTGCGATCGAGCCGCCGTTGACGTTGACCTTGTCGCGATCGAGATCGAGATCGCGCACGAACTTCTCCGAGACGACGGCGAAGGCCTCGTTGATCTCCCAGAGGTCGATGTCGCTCTTCTTGAGACCGGCCTTCTCCAGGACCTTCCGGGCCGCCGGCACCGGCGCATTGAGCATCAGCTCGGGGCTGTCGCCCATGTTCGCCATGGCAACGACGCGGGCGCGCGGCTTGAGGCCGTGGGCCTTGGCGTAGTCGGGCGACGCGAGCAGCACGGCGGCCGAGCCGTCGACGACGCCGGAGGAATTGCCGGCATGATGGACATGCTCGATCTTGAGGTCGGGATAGGCCTGCAGGATCAGGGAGCGATAAGTCATGCCCTTGTCGTCGAGCGGGACGTCGGCCATCGCCGCGAAGGCGGCCTTGAGGCTTGCCAGCCCCTCGCGAGTCGTCTGCGGACGCGGATATTCCTCGCGATCGAGGGCGAGCGTGCCGTCTTCCTTGTAGACGGGGATCAGCGACTTGGCGAAGCGGCCCTCGGCGATGGCGATCGCCGCGCGTTGCTGGCTGATATAGCCCGCCTCGTCCAGCGCCTGGCGCGGGATCTTCTCCAGCGTGGCGATGGCGTCGGCGCAGATGCCCTGGTGCGTCTGGGGATGATGCAGGCGGAGGCGCAGATTGCCGTTGTCCATGACCGGCGGCCCACTGCCGCGGCTGCGGTCCATGGACATCATCTCCGTACCGCCGGCGATCACCAGGTCTTCCATGCCCGACTTGATGCAGGCGGCGGCGAGGCTCACGGCGCTGATGCCCGAACCGCAGAAACGGTCGATCGTGATGCCGCTCGCCTTGACGTCATAGCCGGCATCGAGGGCGGACATGCGACCGAGATCGCCGCTCTGCTTCGAGACCTGGGCGGCAGTCCCCCAGATCACATCGCCGACCTCCTTCGTGTCGATGCTGTTGCGTTCGGCGATCGCCTTGAGAACGGTCGCACCGAGCTGCTGCGGATGAACCTCCCACAGCGCGCCCTTGCCCGCCTTGCCGACGCCGCGGGGCGTGCGGCAGGCATCGATGATCCATGCTTCGGTCATTGTCTTGTCCTTTCCCGATGCCGACTCTAGCGGGGCGCCATGCGGATGGCGCCGTCGATGCGTACGTCTTCGCCATTGAAGTAGCCGCAGGTGATCATCGTATGGGCGACCTGAGCATATTCCTCGGGGCGTCCCAGACGCTTGGGGAACGGCACCGAGGCCGCCAGCGCCGCCTTGACGTTGTCCGGCGCCCGCGCGAGCAGCGGCGTGTCGAAGATGCCGGGCAGGATCGTGTTGCAGCGAATTCCGTCATTGGAGAGGTCGCGCGCCACGACGAGCGTGATGCCGACGACGCCGGCCTTCGAGGCCGTATAGGCGACCTGGCCGATCTGGCCGTCCTCGGCCGCGACCGATGCGGTGTTGAGGATCACGCCACGATCGCCGTCGGCCTGCGGTGCAAGCGTCAGCATGCCCGCCGCCGACTTGGTGATGCAGCGAAACGTGCCGATGAGATTGACGTTGATGATGCGCTCGAAATTCTCCAGCGGATATTCCTTGGGAGCACCGGTCGTCCTGTCGAGCGATGCGGTCTTCTGGGCACCGCCGCCGACGCCGGCGCAGTTCACCAGAATGCGCTCCTGTCCGTTGGCCGCCCGCGCCTTCGCGAACCCGGCCTCGACCTCTTCGGTCGACGTCACGTTGACCTTGCAGAAGACGCCGCCAATTTCCCTGGCGAGCGCCTCGCCCTGTTCCTCGTTGAGGTCGAAGATCGCGACCTTCACGCCGTGCGAGGCAAGCATGCGCGAGGTGGCGGCGCCGAGGCCGGACGCACCGCCTGTAACGACCGCGGCCACTGTCTTGTCGAGTTGCATGAGCGATGATTCCCCCGAGAGATGATGTCGTGAGTGGTTCGCCAGGATTGTTAGAGCATCGCGACCGCGGTTGGCCAGAGGTGTGTATCAGCCCCTCGAGCCGTGGAACCGCCGTTTGAAAGCGACGATGGCCAACCGGCTGGCGCACATGGTGCGATGCGAAACCACGGTCCTGATCCCCTGGTTCTCCGGGCGGGAGTGTCGTCCCGAGTCCGGCTCATTGGGCCGGGAATGCCTTCGTTCTCAGCCCGCCCTGGAGGGGCTGGCGCAAACCGGGCCTTCTTCTTCGTTGCCTCTAGTTCTCTCTTTCGCACAGGGAGTGGCGTGCCCGAGAGGACGGGAATTGGGTAGTTTTTCGACCCTGCAACCGGAGCATAAACTGGGTTTGCGGATTGCTTCCACGGTCTTCGATGGCTTCCCTAGGGAGATGCGATACTCCTCATCAAGCTCCGCGAGAGCGCCATAACGCCGCCTCGCTCCTGCTGGCCATTGTGCTCAGCCGCCGGGTTCGCCAAGCACGCAGAGAGTGATGTTTGCTTCCGGACTGCCGTAGCAACTATGCCCAACCTTTCGCACGCCGAACCCAAATGATTCCCGTACACCAGCGTTGCAACCGCCACGACCCAGATTTTGGCATCTATGGCGACTGTATGAGAGCGTCGATCGCTTCAATCTTCGAGCTGAGCATTAGTGATGTGCCTCATTTTGTTGAAGGCCGACCACCGGAAGAAGCGTGGGCATTGCTAGTCAAATGGTGCGCCCCTTAGCCTCATCCCGATTTCGCTCCCTTCGTCCGCGCCGCTGGATCCGTTGCTTGCCAATCTTGAGGTCTTGAATCCGAGTATGCACTACATGCTGGGAGGCAACAGCTTGTGCGGTGTGCCGCATGTCGTGGTTGGCTGCCACGGCCGCATTGTCCACGACCCGGTCGACCCTAGCCGGCTGCCTCGAACCCTAGCCCATAAGCTTAAGCACTTCGCGCCGGATACGCATGTAGGTCGGCACAAACACGCACGTATTGCGCGAGAATATATCCCGTGCTAGCTCATGGGAATAGACAATGGGGAGAACCGTCTAATGGCGAAGCGTATTAAAGTCGGTGCTCGGCAGCCCGCGAGAAAAGCAATCGTACGTCTTAATTTGGCGGGGCCAGTAACGATTCTAGGCTGCGCTGCCCAAGGTTGTTCAGAGTTTATTTTTGAGGCAGATCTCAATGAGAGTGAGCTCATTGCTGATGTCATCATGACTCGGAAATCGAAGGCCAAGAGATAGAAGTATCTGCGATCGCAGCGCGGCGCGCGCTGCTCAATCAGACCAATAGATGGTTTCAGAGACGAGAGCCTGTCTTGGCTCACACTCTGGAAATCTCGGAATTTGCGCACTTGGTGGTTGGATTAGGCAACCATCAATTTGGTGAGAAAACTTGGCTCGATAAGCTGCCTGCGTTCCTTGAAGCACGGGGGGCCGATAGCCTGCGCCTACGGTTTCGGCATAACAGTCGGCATGCCGAAGGAAAGACTTCGGAAAAACACCCATGGCAATGCTTCGCGTACGCGGCCCTAGGAGGGGTTGATGCGAGCGAGCTAGTTATGCCGACTGGGTTGTCACTTTCTGAGATCGTTTTTTCTTCCCGCGATCTGCCTGGGATTGGCGCAGAAGACTTAGGTCATGTGGCGATAGCCGCGGCGTGTTTGTTGCCGCGAGCCAATCAGAAAATCTATTTGGGGACCGAGAGCTGTAGCTTCACCAGCTTGATGCGAATGTGTGACGAGGGGCTCGATTCGAGAATCGGCTTCTGTTGGGGCTTTCATCTCGCTGAAGCGCTTTGTTTGGGTGCTAGAGGCACTTCACCTACGTCGCGCATCATGAAGCGCGCCCAGTGTAGGGTGGCCGAAAAATTGGAATTTGTGAATGCCAGGCTTGCAATATTCGACAATCGCTATGGTAGTCAGCCCGCACTGAGACTGTCTTCTATTGGGAGCTCATTACCGCTCCAGTACTTCTCTTTGGTGGCGCACGCACTCGAGCTTATTGAGATCGCTCGGCTATGCGAAATGCCAAAACTTAGCTGGGGCAGAACTCCGAGGCGTCGACTGCTCAGAGTTGCGTCGCAATTGCTGACGGGAAACGATGCTGGAAATTTGAGCCAGTGGAAATGGTGGTTAGGTCCCATAGCTCACTTGCGGCGTGCACTAACGCTAAAGCGATCGGGATCGGCGTTCGGTTGGCCCGACAAGCTACCACCCGCGAAAGCGACCACTGCTTTTTCGAAAGCGTACATGTTGGGACTAGAGTCAAACTTTTCCCCCGGCTCTACCGTGTGCCTCACACTGCCCGCCCCCCTACGAGTCGCGGCCCAAACGTTCCTTGACCTGCTTCCAGGATGCGAGATGGCGAGGGAAGGAGACTATGTGAGCATAAAGCCCCTCGGCTGGCCGCCTTACGTGCACTACGAGGTGATTGCGATTGAGCAAGCAGTCACCGTGGAGCTTCACCTCGAGTTGCCTTACTCAAAGCGGCTTGTGAGATGGTTTCAGGGGCTTGCATCGCATTTAGCAGAGGCTCCGTCAGGCTTTGAGGTTGATCAGCACTGGGCAGGGGGCCTAGGACGCGCCTGTCTACAGCTCCCCAAAGACGCCTTTGCTGCACAGCGACAAGCTATCTCCCAACTGGTTCATGCGACGGCATCGTCAATAAGCGCCTTGTTGCGCTAGGCCGACGTTCAGCAAGTAGTTTCGCGCTGCGCTTCTTTGGCGACTGCGCGAGCAAGGATTGGCAACATTTTCAGGTCGTCAGGTGTGTCGATATCATCGGTAAAATCTTTTGGATCGCTGAATTTCAACCGGCGAGGTTCAGTTTCCTTGATCAGTTGGTAGAGCGACCACAACTTTCCAAAGCCGGTAGCGCTGCATTGCCGCCGTCGGACCGAAGGCTTGCGCAGTAGGCTGCGTAGATCGGCTACCCGGTTCGAGGCGCATGCAAATGCAAAAAGCTCATCCCACGGACGTCCGGTAAGCTCATTGGGGCCTATGCGCCCAACGAAGTACCAGTTGGTTGGGGCGATCAGAAGTTTAGAGCAGCGTCGCGAAAAAATTACGTCGGCCATTATGAACATGTTGGCGGCCGTTTCGGACCAGTGCTTGCGAACGCGATAGATGCCGTCCAGCAGTGTGTCGCCCGGTTCATCCAAGCTGAGAAGGGCCACGCCATATGTTTCACAAAAACGGGCCCAGGCGGGCGAAGAGCATGCAACAACCAAAATGTCGTGGATGCCGGACTGGCGCAGTAGACTAACCGTTCGTCCCAATATGGAAGTTCCTCTGCCGAGTCTTAATAATTGCTTGGGGCCGTCAATGTGACCCCGCATTCGCGTTTGACTGCCTTGAGCCATGAGGAAAACGCGCGGAGGTTTAGGCCGCTGCGACATGTATTTTCCGATCGCGCACATTCGCCATGTCAGTGCTAATGGACCCTTGAGAGTTCCCTGTTTGGTACCTCTTGATGCACCGCATGATATTACGCCTTTCACTCAACTGACGCTTGATGAGCGCTGTACTAGTGATGACTGAGCTGCGGAGGTGGCGTACTTGACCGATGGTGCGGCGCCGCAGGCCGGCCTTTTGTAGTCGCACTAGCAAATCGATGTCCTCCCAGCCCCAACCATACAAATCAGAACTCATTCCACCCACTCTGATAAAGTCTTCTCGGCGGAGCATGATCAGGCCCGGCCCGCTCCGGGCACCATCGGAGTAACGGCGGAGGGACGTAACTCTGACTGGTTGGTCGGGAAATTCGACAACGTAAGAGAAGTCGGCTGGCTGGTGTCGCCTCGACGTTGGATCTTTGACTTTTCTCACGGTGACAAAGCGACCGCCAATCACTGCGGCCTTCATCGCAGCGAGAGTACGTCGCGAAACAAGAATGTCCGCATCAAGAATTAGCATGTACCGGCCTTTGAGATGAAGAGCGCCAACGTTGATGCCCAGCGCCTTCTTGAACCGCGGTTGTCGTACAAAAATTACTCTATGAGCTGGGCCTGGAGGAGTGGCCGGGGCCTTACGATCCACAACCACTACTGTCACGTTGGCCTTAGCCTCTGCAAAAGCTCGCTGATTGCTGCGGAGCATTTCACCAACATTCCACGCTGCATCGCACGTGATTAGAATGTCCAGATCAGGGATCACGCTATGACCACCGTCGGTTCACGACGATAAAGCCGAGGTTAATTAGTTTGTTAACTGAATGCCTTGGATAAGCAGCAACCAATTCATGCGCATCCGCGCCACTGCGTAGTTTTCGCAATATTTCTAGTTCTCTTCTTTCGAGAGAAGCAGTCGCGGGCCACGCCGGGTCGAGCAATTGTACTCTCCCATCTTTGGAAACCCTAAACTTACCTGCGAGACTAATTTCTCGGTTTTTTCCCCTGACGCTCGGAACTTGTAGGCCGTACGCCGCTGACATTGGATAGATCGTCGACCAATCAGGTTCACTACGAGGCAAGAGTGATTTCGCACGGGCAAGGGGACCAAGCGGTGAATTTCCCAGCCGTCGTCTTGACGGGTGTGCAACGGCTTCATCAATGATCGCTACTAGACGACGTTGAAAGCTAGCGAGTGAGCCGGTTTTCCTCGACTTGGCGAGAGCGGCGACGCCCATTGCTTTGCGAAGTCGAGGGTCGAGAAGTCTCTCCATGTAGTGGATTGCGGCATTGCAATCTGATCTTAAGCCGCCGCAGGTCGCCCAAGTCGGAATCAGATAGCCGGTCTCGCCGTGAGCGACAGTGTCTCTAAGCCCACCATACTCGGTTGCAATTACTGGAGTTCCGCAAGCCATCGCTTCTACAGCAGCATAGCCAAAATTCTCATCAACGGTTTGACTTGGCTGCGCGTAAACGTCCATGGCGCAATAAACTGTTCGAAGTACGGTATCGTTGACGTCCCGACCACCAATCAACCGTATGTGTCGCTTAAGCTTTGCGCGCTCGATCAATCCGAGGATGTGGCGCTTGTAGTTTGAGCTAGATCGATAGGGTAGAACCGGATAAGACGCAATGAAGTCGCCAACGATGATTCCCATTATGTCGTGCTGCGGGTTTCGATCCCGCATCTGCGATATTAGGCGAATGAAGGTATGTATGCCTTTCTGTGGAATGAGGCGGCCGATCAAACCCACCACAAATCGGGTTTGCGGGATACCCAGTTGCTCCTTTGCGAAGGACTTTGAGATCGGACGAAAGACGCTGGAATCTACGGGCAACCGCAGAACTCTTATGATGCAGTGTGCTCTGGGGTGGAGCAGTCTTAAACAATCAACGTCCGCCGAGCAGTTTGCGATGATGCGGTCACAAAAACGCAAACGCGGAAGCTGCTCCTTGAGAAACCCGCTGCTTAGCGTGGCGCCGCCATGCAACGGCACGATGATTGGCGGGCTATCTGAACGCAGGGGAATTCGATTGCTACCCGCGAAGAACACATGCGCAGAAGCGTCTGCATTCGCCTCTTCATCTGACGACAGATCATATTTCGCCGACATTGCTCGCAAGTAGTGACGTCGTGTTCGCTCGAGGCTGACGAAGTTCGAAGGCTCGAACGCATGGAGTGAAAGTCGAGGGCGCATCGTTTCTCTGCTAATTCACTCTCTCTGCGCGCATCATAGCGGGCCTTGGGTGCCAACACTAATCTAACTTACGCAAAGTAGCGTGGCGCGGGCATTCTACACGTACCTCGTCTTGAGTATCGAACACCTTTTGGAACTTCTTTTTTACCGTTGAAGCTCTCGCGAACATCAACTGGGATCGCGGCTTCATAAGCCCACTTTCTTCCCTTTTTGGTCAGTCCGTTCACAGGCCCGTCGCTTGCCAAGGAATCATACCAATCCGAGGTAGAACGGGGTCGACAACAGAATTATGATCTATCTAAATTCAAGCAGGCATGCATTGTAGTGAGATGGCGTGCCGGGGTGGTCAAAGGAGAAAACTGGTCAGTCGTCCTGAATTTCCTCTGAACTCAAGGACTTCCAGGATTCGATAGTCATCTACTCTTGCACCTTGCAGGAGCATTTCGACAGGAATTGCGGGCCCCAGGCGATCGTGTCCCGAAGCGTGGTGTAGCTGATCGTCGCTCATGAAGACGAGCGCGGGGTTGAGCCGACGAAACGGGTTATGGCGGCTTCGTTGAGGAAGATGCCGACGACCTCTGTGCGGCGCTTGATCTCGCCATTCAGTCGTTCCAGCGGGTTGGCGCTGTGCAACTTGCTGCGGTGCTGGGGCGGGAAGGTCATGGAGGCCGAGACCGTCGGGCGCGGCATCGTCCATGAGTGTTGCGAACTTTCGCACCTTTGGCCTGAGCTGGTCGGCGACGCGGCGCCACTGGGCCTTGGCCTACTCAGCATCGTACTGGGCCAAGGTCGTGATGGGGGCCGAGACGACGCGCGGGTTGCTGGCTCGGCTAACGCGCGCTTGGTCAAATTCAAGACGCTGGCTTCTTGCGTCCCGCGAGCATCACCGTGACAATGCCTCGCAGATGGCACTCTTGGCGAGCCCAGCGTGTCGGTCGCGGACATGGCGTCACGGGCCCACCCGGGAAATTGTGCCGGGCCACCTCAGGTGCGCCCGTCCAACCCCAACTCGTGGCTTTCTCGGCCGCCTCTATTTCTTACCTGAGGGAAACGTCGGATGAAGTCTGCTTTGTGCAGGAAACTTGGAATCGAGTTTCCCCTGTTCGCTTTCAGCCATTGCCGCGACGTCGTGGCCGCGGTGTCGAATGCCGGTGGCTTCGGCGTGCTGGGCGCCGTCGCCCACACCGCGGAGAGCCTGGCAATCGATCTCAAATGGATTGACGAGCACGTAAACGGCAAGCCCTACGGTATCGACCTGCTGATTCCCAACAAGATGGAGGACAAGGAGGGCGGGCTGACGGCGGCTGACCTCGAGGCCCGCGTGCCACCTGAGCATCGCCGACATGTCGCCGGCCTGCTCGCCCAGCACGGCATCGATACCGCCGATCTGTGGTCTGCCGGGCAAGGCGGCCACGACTATACGGACAACATGCGGGAAGACGGCGCGGCTCGCCTTCTCGACGTCGCCTTCAGCCATCCCATCAAGCTGTTCGTGAATGCCCTGGGCGTGCCGCCGCCGTCGATCATGAAGCGCGCCCGCGACAAAGGCATCCTGGTGGGCGCCCTCACCGGCGCCAAGGAACATGCGATCAAGCACGCCAAGGCCGGGGTCGACATTCTCGTGGTCGCAGGCACCGAGGCAGGCGGGCACTGCGGCGAGGTCTCGACCATGGTGCTGGTGCCCGAGGTGCTGCAGGCCATTGAGGACTACAAGGACATCGACGTGCTGGCGGCCGGAGGAATCGCGACCGGGCGGCAGATGGCGGCGTGCATGGCCATGGGCGCCGCCGGCGCCTGGACCGCCTCGGTCTGGCTGACGACGGCGGAGGCCGAGACGACCCCGACGGTGAAGAAGAAGATGCTGGCGGCGACCTCCCGCGACACCGTGCGATCGCGCAGCCGGACCGGCAAGCCGACACGGCAGCTCAGGTCGGCCTGGACCGACGGCTGGCACGGCGAGAGCGCCCCCGATCCGCTGCCAATGCCGCTACAAGGCCTCATCAGCCGACCGGCGCTGGCCAGGATCGACAAGCTTGCCGCCAGCGGTCATGAGGGAGCCCAGCGGCTTGCCACCTACTATGTCGGCCAGGCGGTCGGCCTCATGAACACGGAACAGTCGGCGCGTTCGGTCGTCTACGATTTCATGAAGGATTATGCCGACGCCGCGCAGCGCCTGGCGGGCACGCTCGAAACCTAGGCTCGGAACCCGATAAACGACCGCCCGGAAGCTGCGCGCCCGCAGTCAGCGCCGCTTGGCGGGCGGGCAATGTGAGGCAGGATGCAACAGGAAACGAGACATGGCGACGGCCGACTGCTGTCTAAGCGCGGCACAAGCGGAAAATGTTTCGCTGATTCAAGGAGCTCAAGGGCTTAGGCGAAATGGCGTCCCCGAGAGGATTCGAACCTCCGACCTCCGGTTTAGGAAACCGCTGCTCTATCCGGCTGAGCTACGGGGACGTGGCGTGAGGACTAGCAAAATAAGAGCGCTCTGTCAGGATATTCCGAAGTTCACTCGATCAACGCGGGCGATCCGTCCACAGCGCTACTGCGTTTGTCAGGGACATTCGTCAGGGACTTTGTTCTCGTTTCTCTCTACAGAAGGCGACCCTGGCGCAGAGCGGCCAGGCCGTGCTGATACGCTTGCCGCCACGAGCAGCGCGAGGCGGCTTGTGGCGCGCTTGCTTTTGCGCTCCGTCGCCAAGCAAGGGCGACGCGAGCATCTTCGGTTTCAACGCGATCGTGCGTGCCCGAGTAGGTCGCATGAACGCTCAATCCGTTGATGCCGTGATTGCTTGAACTGTCTCGACCAATTGACGATTCGTCCCCTTCGGGTTCGCGCCTGGAATCGATTCCACGGCCTAAGATGCGGGCGCAGCTCAAGCCTTACAGCCCGAGCGCGCCCATTGAAGGGGGCGGATTGCGGGCCACGGGACCCATCCGGTTCGCTGCTGTTCCGATCTACGCCCCCATGAAGAGGCGACCATTTGCTGACCAGTTCCACGTACTGCGGCCGACATCACTTCAACCGGACCGACAGCCGCCCCCTCGAGAAGCGTCCCCTTTCGCAGTTGGTCGAACTCGACGTACCGCCGATGGTCGCTAAGAGAAGTACAATCGAGCCCAGTCTGTGCTTCACGTGCGAGCGCCCAAGTTCATCGCTCCGCGCAACGTCAACGGACCGACGATGCTGGTATCGGTCGTCCGCTGTGGCGGCTGCGGCTCTGCAATGATCCCCAACACTGGCAAGGGTGGCACCTATCGGTACTACAGCTGCTCCCAAGCAATGAAGCAGGGCAGACCGCATGTCCCGGCCGGCGCATCCGTATGGACCGCCTCGACGACATGGTTCTAGGGGACCTCTCCGAGCAACTGTTCGCAACGGACCGGCTGGCCGAGTTGCTGCAGGGTTACATGGTCCATGCGAAGGAGGGTCGCGCGGGTCAGCGCGAAAAGCTCCGTCCCGACATCGCGCCCCTCGTAGCGGACGAAAAGGCTGGCGATGGCGGCGCCGGCGCCGCCCCCGCGCTCTGGGCTCATCGTCCCTGAGCCAACTGCCGGCGGGCGACCACCATGCGGTGCACCTCGGTCGGCCCTTCGTAGACGCGCATGGTCCGCACCTTTTGCGCCATGAGCTGCAGGGGCATTTCCTTCGTCATCCCCATAGCGCCGAAAGCCTGCATGGCGTGGTCGATTACCCGGCTCGCCATCTCGGTGGCAAAAACCTTGATCATTGAAGCTTCGGTGCGGACATCACGGCCGGCGTCCTGCTTGACCGCGGCGTCCAGTGCCATCAACTCGCAAGCATGGATCGCGATCGCCGCGTCGGCGATCCACCACTGAATGGCCTGGCGGTCGGCGAGCCTGACGCCGAAAGTGGTGCGCTGTTTGGCGTGATCGCACATCATGTCGAGCGCCCGGCGCGCCATGCCAATGCACATCGGGCCCATCAGCAGTCGGCGACGCGTGAGCCGAAGCTGCATGTGCGCGAAGCCGCTGCCGGGTTCGCCCAGCACCTGGCTGTGCGGTATGCGACAATCCTCGATCGCGATCTCGTAGGTGCGATGACCGCCGAGCATGGGAATCTCGCGCTCAATGCGGAAGCCCGGCGTGTCACGGTCGACGATGAAGGCGGTAATGCCGCGATGATCTCTACCTGCGGCGGTGCGGGCCAGAACGATGGTAAAATCCGCCTGCGGCATGTAGCTCACCCAGAGCTTGCGACCGTTGAGGACCCAATGTGTACCGTCCTGTACGGCGCGCGTGGCCATCGCCGCGGGATCGGCGCCGGCACCCGGCTCGGAGATCGCCGTGGCGGAGCGGAGCTTCCCCTCGGCGTATGGCGTCAGATAACGCTCGCGCTGGTCCTCGTTCGCCACCGCCAGCAGCAGACGCAGAACCGGGGATTCAGGGGGAAAAGAGAAAGGAATAACGGTGCGGCTCAGTTCTTGCTGCACCAGCATCAGTGCGGTTGTCGACAGGTCGGCACCGCCCAGTTCGGCCGGCGCATCGAGGCCCCAAAGCCCCAGTTCACGACACTTCTGCAGAAGGGGCGCCGACTCGGCCGCGGTCAAATGGAGTTCTCCGCCGCCGGCCTCGCGCGCCAGCATCGTCTTCTCTAGGGGAATCAGTTCCTGCTCGACGAACCGCCTTACCGTCTCCTGGAGCGCGCCATGCTCGTGGGGAGTTTCCATCACCGCCGCCTCCCTTGCGTTCCCGCCAGACAAGCGGGCCAGTTCCGCGGCAAGCGCGCATTGATGTGCCTCAACCCGGCACGTTTGAAGAGGACGTCCCGGACGGAGAGACGACGCAATGTCCGTTGGCCCGCGTGGCCCGCACCGTTGCTCGGAGGCCCTCCGGTTCAAATCCCTCCGTTGGCCGACGACGGTCGCTCCGGGAGACATCACTCAGGAGGAATGGGAACCTGGCCGCGCCGCAGCATCTTTTCCAGTTGCTGAAGACCGGCGTCGTAACGGCCTTGCTTGCAATCATCGAGTGCAAGTTCAGCCTGTGCCTGCTGTCCCGTGTGATGGAACGTGGTGTGCTGTTCGTACCTAAACCAGAGCATGTAGAGCTGCGTGCAACGCGCCAACAGGCGAGGCGACGCCGGTTGGGTCGACGTGCAGCTGGCGGACGCGATGACGATCGTCGCGGCCGCCAGGAAGCGCGACGCAAGGCGGGCCAGTGCCGACATTTCCTGTTCCTTTGCGGCCTCAACCCAGCAGCCCGTGGGCGCCAAGCACACCCGCTGCCGCGACCCCCATGCCCATCGCGAGCAGAACGATGTGTGCAAGGTGCATGATCCGGAATGTGCCGGCCGGATCGGCAGCGACCCGGCGACGGAAAGGGCCGCGCAACACCAGTGGCTCGACCAAGAAGAGGAGCGTCATGAACAGCACCCAGACAAGCACCATTGCCGCCAGCCACCATCCGGCCGGTTCGAGGAACCGGCCCCACAAGTCGAGACGCCACGCCATGTAGGCGCCGCTGAAGCCAGCCAGGGGAACCGAAACCTTCACCTGGGTGGAGAAGCGATGTTCGATCGCCTCGAAGAGGGCCAGGCGCCGCGATGGCTCCTCGAAGACAACGAAGGCGGGCAGGATTACCGCGGTTACGAAGGCGACACCGCCGATCCAGTGGATCACCGCCAGGACATGTACCGCCCGCGCGAGCGTGAGATCGTCCATCTCATGTCATCCGCGCTGCTAGCCGCGCCGCAGCGTACCGGCATCCCGCACGCCGACGCCCGGCGCGACGGGCAGGCCATGCGCCTGGAGCCACTCGGCGATCACGGAAGAGTCAGCCGGCAGTTCCACCGCGAGCGGTCCGGCAAAGATGCGCCAGCGGTCGAGATTGCGCGCCGGAACACCGACCAGGACCGGAATGCCCTGGCTGACCGCCTCGGCGATCGCGCCGCGCAGGCCGCCGCCGTCGGCTTCGATCTTGCCGAACTTGTTGACCACCAGAAGACGCGGTTGCTCAAGGCGGAGGCTCGCGGTGACGGCCTCGGCCAGATCGGTCAGGAGGCCGACATCGAGCCGGCATCCGCGCGCCTCCCGGCCGCGATCTTCGGCGATCGCCGTGACTTCGCCCGTCGAGAGATCCTGCAGGACGATATCGCAAGGGTGCCGGCCCTCCATGCCTGTGGACTCCAGTTGCAGCGCGCCCGCCAGGGCAATGCCGCGCTCGCGCAACGGTTCGATGGCGCGGGCCATCACGCGATCAGGATAGACGCCGTCGGCATAGGCCAGCGCGGCGATGAGCACGTCGGACATCGTTCAACTCCCCTTACAGGTGCATTGGCCGCCACAGCCCCCATCTGCACCGCCGTCAGCACTGTGGGCGTCGTGGCGCAGCGACCATTCGAGCATGTGCTTCAGGCAGGCCGTGCCGGCATCGTCGGCGCGCTCGAGCGCCGTCATGAGGGCGAGCCAATCGTCGTCGGAAGCGAGCTGTGCAAAGCGGCGCGAGGCCCCGGCGGCGTACTCTCCGATTCCCTCCCCGAACGGCCGGCCGGCCGCCTCGACCCGGACCATCAGGTTGAGATCCTCCAGCGCCACCAGCGTCCCGGCGGCGAAAGTCTCATCGCCCAGTCGTTCCAGAACCTCGCCCAGCACCATGGCCGCCTCCTACTGAACGAGCGGGCCGCGCGCGGCGGCGAGATCGACACCGGCGACCTGGGCGCGGCCGGCCAGGATTGATACGTATTGCTGCTGGGCGCGGCGGCGGACCGCCTCGTCGAGGTAATCGGCAATGCGATCCCGGACGAGATCGAACGGCAGCACCTCGCCGTCGACGCGGCGGTCGAGCCGCACGACATGCAGACCATAGCGGCTCTCGACGGGCTCGGGATGAACCAGCCCTGGAACCATGCCGCGCAACGCCATCTCGAACTCGGGAACGGTCTGGCCCGTGCTGACCTGGCCGAGATTGCCGCCCTGCTTCGACGACGGGCAGGCCGAGTGCGCGGCGGCTGCAGCGGCGAAACCGGCGGGTTCCTCCGCCAGCCGGGCGACCAGTGCCATCGCGGACTCTCGGGCTGCGTCGCGGGCGACAATGTCATCCGGTGCCGCCACGAACAGGATATGGGCAGCCTCGAACAGGTCGGGTGAGCGGAAGCGGCGGATGTTGGCGTCGTAGTAGCGCCGGCATGCGCCTTCATCGGCGCTTGGCACGACCACCTCACGCTCGATCAGGGCGCGCAGGCGCGCCTCGTGCGGCGTCTCGCGGCGGCCCTCGCCGTCATCGATCGGCTCGGCCACGATCGAGAGCCTTTCGGCCTCCTGCGACAGCAATTCGCGGATTGCCAACGCCTGAGCCGCCAGCATCCAGGCCTGGTCGGGATCGGAGGCCTGATGATGCTGGGTTTCGCGAGCGATGGCCGCACTCGGGATGACCACGCCGTTGACGCTGACCGGTACCGGTCGGGTGAAGCGACGGCGGGCCGGGTGCGGTGCAGCGGCCGACTGAGAGGTGCTCATCGCTTTCACTCCGCCGGCTGACGAGAGACAGGTCGACCCGATTCAGACAGGGGACGCCGCCGACGCACGACCTGGTAGCCACGACGGCCGAGGTACCAGACCGGTGCCGACCAGATGTGCACCAGGCGGCTGAATGGGAACACGAGGAACAGGGTCATGCCCAACACAAGGTGCGTGAGGTAGGGCCAGTCGAGGCCTTGCAATGGCCTGGCGTCGACCGGATGCAGGATCACGATGCCCTGCGCCCAGTGCGACAGGATCAGCATCACCGACCCGTCCGAATGCGCGAAGGAGAACGGCAGCGTGGCGAGGCCGAGACAGAGCTGGAGCCACAGGATCGCCAGGATGGCGATGTCCATCACCGAGCTGTTTGCGCGGATGCGGACATCGAACAGGCGACGGTGCAGCAGCATGGTGAGGCCGACGAAGCAGACGACGCCCGCAATGCCACCGGCGGCGACGGCGATCAGCTGCTTGTGCTCGACGGTGATGAAGAGCGTGTAGAGCCAGGTCGGCGTCAGCAGACCCACTGTATGCCCCAGCAGCAGGAACAGGATGCCGACATGGAACAGATTGGAGCCCCAGGCGAGCTGACGCTTGCGCAGGATCTGACTGGAGCTGGCGCGCCAGGTGTATTGCTCGCGGTCGAACCGGATCAGGCTGCCGAGCAGGAAGATCGTCAGGCAGATGTAGGGATACCAGACGAACAGGAGATGGAAGACGTAGTCCTTCATGACCGGACTCCCGGGTTGGAGGGCGCCGTGGCGTGACGCCCAGTCGATCTTCCATGAGCGAGAGGCGGTGCGACACCTTCGGCCGGCCGCATGGCCGCGCGCAGCCGGGTCGAAAGCCCCTCGACGCCGCACGCACCCTTCGCGTCGGCAGCCCCCGGACCGAAGGTCACTTCCTCCTCTTCCCAGGCTGCGTCCAATGCCTCGAGATCGTCCGGTTCGGGATCGGGTTCTGCCCGCAGCACCGCCAGCGCCTTCTCATCGAGCCTGGCTTTCGAAATCGCCAGCAGCGCAGACATCACGGCGACGTAAGGCGAACTCCGCTTTGCCAGGCGCTCCCTGAGGGCCGCGATCACGTTGGCCGGCTGGCCGATCAGCTCGATGGCCGCCTGCGGCGGACGCGTCGACGCATACTCCAGGAACAGCGGCAGGAAGTCAGGCAGCTCGGTCGCGGTGGGCGTGTAGCCGCTCTCTTCGTAGAGCTTGAGCAGGTCGACCATGGCCTGGCCACGGTCTCGACTCTCGCCGTGGACATGCTCGAAGAGATGCAGCGACAGCGATCGCGTACGGTCGAACAGCAGGCCGTAGCGCTCCTGCAGGTCGTAGAGATCGCCCCCGGCGAGGTCATCGATCAATCGATGAAGCTCCCCTCGTACCGCCAATGGCAGGATGCCATCGCTGTCGATTACCTGGCGGATTTCGTCGGCCGCCTCGATGAGGTCGGTGCTCGGGTAGGAAAGCAGTGCGGCGAGGGCCCTGAGCGTCTTCATCACACGACCTCCATCGGATTCTTGGCGCGCAGTTTCCCGCCGGAGAACAGATTGCCCCCGTCGTCGCCGGACGAGCAGCCGTTGCCGAAGCTGAAGCCGCAGGCGCCGCGAAGCTGATAGGCGTCCTCGGCGGTCTCGCGGTGGGCTGTCGGGATCACGAAGCGGTCCTCGTAGTTGGCGATCGCCATGATGTGATACATCTCCTCGATCTGCTGTGGGCTCAGCCCGACGCGCGCCGCGACGGCGCCGTCGATCACGCCATCCACGGTCTTGGCGCGCATGTAGGCGCGCATGGCGAGCATGCGCTCCAGACCGCGCGCCACCGGTCCCTCGTCGCCCGCCGTCAGCAGGTTGGCGAGATAGCGCAGAGGGATGCGAAGGGAGCGAACGTCCGGCATGCCACCGTCGATGCCCATCTTGCCCGCCTCGGCCGCCGCCTGGATCGGCGACAGCGGCGGCACGTACCAGACCATCGGCAGCGTGCGGTATTCGGGATGCAGCGGAAAGGCGACCTTCCATTCCATGGCCATCTTCCACACCGGGGAGCGGCGTGCGGCCTCCAACCAGGCATCGGGCACGCCGTCGCGACGCGCCTGGGCAATCACCGTCTCGTCGTTGGGATCCAGGAAGATGCCCATCTGGGCGTCGTAGAGCTTCTTGTCGTCAGCCACGCTCGCGGCCTGCTCGATGCGGTCGGCGTCATAGAGCATGACGCCGAGGTAGCGGATGCGACCGACGCAGGTCTCGGAGCATACTGTCGGCTGTCCCACTTCGATGCGAGGGTAACAGAAGGTGCACTTCTCCGATTTACCCGACGACCAGTTGAAATAGATCTTCTTGTAGGGGCAGCCGGACACGCACATGCGCCAGCCGCGGCACTTGTCCTGGTCGATCAGGACGATACCGTCCTCTTCCCGCTTGTAGATGGCACCCGACGGGCAAGCCGCGACGCAGGCCGGGTTGAGACAATGCTCGCACAGTCGCGGCAGGTACATCATGAAGGTGTTCTCGAACTGACCGTACATCTCCTTCTGCACGCCCTCGAAATTGGCGTCGACGGAGCGCTTGGCGAATTCGCCGCCGAGGATCTCTTCCCAGTTGGGTCCCCACTCGATCTTCTCCATGCGCTTGCCGCTGATCAGCGAGCGCGGCCGCGCCGTCGGGAAGGCTTCCAGCTCGGGCGCCTTCTGCAGGTGTTCGTAGTCGAAGGTGAACGGCTCGTAGTAGTCGTCGATCTCAGGCAGGTCGGGGTTCGCGAAGATGTTGGCGAGGATGCGCCACTTGGAGCCGATCCTGGGCTGGATCCGGCCGTTGCGCTTGCGCGTCCAGCCGCCCTTCCAGCGCGTCTGGTTCTCCCAGTCCTTCGGGTAGCCGATGCCGGGCTTGGTCTCGACATTGTTGAACCACGCGTATTCCATACCCTCGCGATTGGTCCATACGTTCTTGCAGGTAACGGAACAGGTGTGACAGCCGATGCACTTGTCGAGGTTCAGCACCATCCCGATTTGAGCGCGAATCTTCATGATACTTCTCCCCTTCACTCGGCGGCGCTGAGGACGGGAACGGCGTCCTTGTGCGGGCGTTCGAGCCAGTCGACCTTGCCGAGCTTGCGCAACACCACGAACTCGTCGCGGTTGGTCCCGATGGTGCCGTAGTAGTTGAAGCCGTAGGCCTGCTGGGCATAGCCGCCGATCATATGCGTCGGCTTCATCACCACGCGCGTGACCGAGTTATGGATGCCACCGCGGTTGCCGGTCATCTCCGAGCCCGGCACGTTCACGATCTTCTCCTGCGCGTGATACATGAAGAGCGTGCCTTCCTTCATGCGCTGAGAGACGACGGCGCGGGCGACCAGAGCGCCGTTCACGTTGTAGGCTTCGACCCAGTCGTTATCGACGATGCCCGCCCTCGCAGCATCGACCTCACTAAGCCAGACGATGGGACCGCCGCGCGACAGGGTCAGCATCATGAGGTTGTCGGTGTAGGTAGAGTGGATGCCCCATTTCTGGTGGGGCGTGATGAAGTTCAGCACGATCTGCTTCTCGCCATTTGGCTGGCGGTCGATCACAGGCTTGACGGCGCGAAGATCGAGCGGCGGACGGTAGACACACAGGCCCTCGCCGAATGCCAGCATCCAGAGGTGATCCTGATAGAGCTGCTGGCGCCCGGTGAGCGTGCGCCAAGGGATCAGTTCGTGGACGTTGGTGTAACCGGCGTTATAGCAGACCTTGTCACTCTCCAGCCCCGACCAGGTCGGCGCCGAGATGATCTTGCGCGGCTGAGCCACGACATCGCGGAATCGAATCTTCTCGTCTTCCTTGGGCAACGCGAGATGGGTGTGGTCGCGGCCCGTGGTCTTGGACAGGACACCCCAGGCACGCACAGCGACCTCGCCGTTGGTCTCCGGCGCCAGCATCAACAGCGTTTCGGCGGCGTCGATGTCGCTCTCGATGCGCGCCAGACCTTTGGTTGGGCCCTCGGTAGTCACGACGCCGTTCAACTGCTTCAGCAGCTCGACCTCGTGCCCTGTCGGCCAGGCAATGCCTTTGACGCCGTTGCCGAGTTTGTCCATCAGCGGTCCGAGTGAAGTGAAGCGCTTGTAGACGTTGGGATAGTCGCGTTCGACGACGGTGACGGCGGGCATGGTCTTGCCGGGGATCGGCTCGACCTCGCCGCGCTTCCAGTCCTTGACGTCGAACGGCTGCGCCATCTCCCCCGGGCTGTCGTGCATGATCGGCGTCAGCACGACGTCCTTCTCGACGCCGAGGACCTCGGGCGCAACACGCGAAAATGCCTTGGCGATCGACTTGTAAATGTCCCAGTCGCTGCGTGCCTCCCAGACCGGATCCACCGCCGCGGTCAGCGGGTGGATGAACGGGTGCATGTCGGAGGTGTTGAGATCGTTCTTCTCGTACCAGGTGGCCGTGGGAAGGACGATGTCGGAGTAGACGCAGGTCGTGGACATGCGGAAGTCGAGCGTGACCAGCAGGTCGAGCTTTCCTTGCGGCGCCTCCTCGTGCCACACCGCCTCGGCCGGCTTGGCCTTGCCCTCCTGCCCCAGGTCCTTGCCCATCACGCCATGGGTCGTACCCAGCAGATGCTTCAGGAAGTATTCGTGTCCCTTGCCCGAGGACCCGAGCAGGTTGGAGCGCCACACGAACATGTTGCGCGGCCAGTTCTTCGGATCATCAGGATCCTCACAGGACAGTTTCAGCTCGCCGCTCTTGAGCTTCTGCACGACGTAGTCCCTCGGCTCCATCCCGGCTGCCGCCGCATCGCGCGACACCTGCAGCGGGTTGGTCTCGAGTTGGGGCGCGGACGGCAGCCAGCCCATGCGCTCGGCACGGATGTTGTAGTCGATGATCGCGCCGTCCCACTTCCCCGGAGGCGCGGTTGGCGAGACGATGTCGCCGACGTTGATCGTCTCGTAGCGCCACTGGTCGCTGTGGGCATAGAAGGCCGACGTCGAATTCTGCTGCCGTGGCGGACGCCCCCAGTCGAGGGCGAAGGCGAGCGGCAACCAGCCGGACTGCGGGCGCAGCTTCTCCTGGCCGACATAGTGCGCCCAGCCGCCGCCGGACTGCCCAACGCAGCCGCACATCGCCAGCATGTTGATCACGCCGCGATAGTTCATGTCGGCGTGGTACCAGTGGTTCATCGCTGCGCCGATGATGATCATCGACCGGCCATTGGTCTTCTCGGCGTTGGTCGCGAACTCGCGCGCCACCTGGATGATCTTGTCGCGCGAGATGCCGGTGATCTTCTCCGCCCATGCCGGCGTGTAGGGCACGTCGTCGTCGAGCGACCCGGCGACGTTGGGCCCGCCCAGCCCTGCGTCGACGCCATAGTTGGCGACGAACAGGTCGTGAACCGAGGCGACGAACGCGTCGCCGTCGACCAGCTTCAGCGACTTCACCGGCACCCGCCGCTTGAGCACGCCTTCATGATCCGTCGAGGCGAAGTGCTCGTGCTTGATGTTGCCAAAGTATGGGAATCCCACGTCCACCGCCTCATCCCGCACGTCGGCGAGCGACAGCCGGAGGGTCACGTCTCTGCCCGCGGATTCCTTGTTCTCCAGGTTCCACTTGCCGCTCTCGCCCCACCGGAAGCCGATGGACCCGCGTGGCGCCACGACATCGCCTGTCGTTTCATCGAAAGCGACTGTCTTCCATTCGGGATTGTTGGACTCCCCCAGAGACGCGTCAAAGTCGGACGCGCGAACGAAGCGGTCGGGAACGTACATGCCGTCGCGCTTGGCAAGTTTCACCAACATCGGCATATCGGTGTACTGGCGGACATAGTCGCGGAAATACTTGGCCTGCCTGTCGACGTGATACTCCTTCAGGATCACGTGACCCATCGCCATGGCCAGCGCGGAGTCGGTTCCCTGCTTCACCGACAGCCAGATGTCGCCGAACTTCGACGCCTCAGAGTAGTCGGGGCAAATCACGGCGCTTTTCATGCCGCGGTACCGAGCCTCGGTGTAGAAATGTGCGTCGGGCGTGCGCGTCTGTGGCACGTTTGAGCCCCAGAGGATGACGAACCCCGCATTGTACCAGTCGGCCGACTCGGGCACGTCGGTCTGCTCACCCCAGGTCTGCGGTGAGGCCGGCGGCAGGTCGCAGTACCAGTCGTAGAAAGACATGCAGACGCCGCCGATCAGCGACAGGTAGCGTGAGCCCGCGGCGTAGGAGACCATCGACATGGCCGGGATCGGCGAGAATCCGAAAATCCGGTCCGGTCCATGAGCTTTTGCCGTATAGGCATTGGCCGCGGCGACGATTTCGGTCGCTTCGTCCCAGCCGACGCGCACGAAGCCACCATGCCCGCGCTTGCTGGTGTAGGCCTTGCGTTTCTCAGGATTCTCGACGATCGACGCCCATGCCGCGACCGGCGACAGGGTGGCGCGTGCCTCGCGCCACAGCCGCAGCAGGCGCGAGCGAGCCAGCGGATACTTCACGCGATTGCCGGAATAGAGATACCAGCTGTAGCTTGCGCCGCGCGAGCAGCCGCGCGGTTCGTGATTCGGCAGCTCGGGGCGCGTGCGCGGATAGTCGGTCTGCTGCGTCTCCCAGGTGACGATTCCGCCCTTGACGTAGATCTTCCATGAGCACGAGCCCGTGCAGTTAGCACCATGCGTGGAGCGCACGATCTTGTCGTGCTGCCAGCGCTTCCGGTAGGCATCCTCCCAACCGCGATTCTCTTCAGTGGTGATGCCGTGGCCGTCGGCGAACGGCTCCCGGACTTTCTTGAAGAACGTCAGCCGATCGAGGAAATGCGACATGATTAATATCCTTCAGCGAGCAGGACGGGCAGACGGCACGGACACCGCGGCGCAACCGCGCTCGATGTCGAACAGCAGGCCGCCCCGGCGGGTGTAGAAGAACCAGGTGATGAGGATGCAGCTCAGGTAGAAGGCCAGGAACCCGTAGAGCGCGAGCGATGCGCCGCCGGTCAGCGCGATCGAAGATCCGAAGCTCTTGGGAATGAAGAACGCGCCATAGGCGGCGATCGCCGACGTGAAGCCGATGATCGCAGCCGATTCCTTGTCGGACTGCATGCGGCGCGTATCTGCCGACACGCCGGGCATCAGCCGGTCCATGTCCTTGCGCATGATCGCGGGGATCATCTGGAAGGTCGATGCGTTGCCGACACCGCTCGCGAAGAAGAGCAACAGGAACATGGCGAAGAACCCAGCGAAGTTCTTCTCGCCGAGGAAGTGCACGACCCCCAGCGCGCCCAGCGCCATGACCACGAATACCCAGAAGGTGACGCGCCCGCCGCCCCAGCGATCGGCGACCCAGCCAGTCAACGAGCGCGAAATCGCGCCGACCAGAGGCCCCAGGAAGGCGTACTGAAGAGCGTTGATCTCGGGGAACTGCGTCTTGGCGAGCAGCGGAAAGCCCGCCGAGTAGCCGATGAAGGAGCCGAAGGTGCCGGTGTAGAGCCAGCACATGATCCAGTTGTGTCGACGCTGGAAGATCACCGACTGCTCGGCAAACGAGGCCTTGGCCGACGCGATGTCGTTCATGCCGAACCAGGCGGCAAAGGCCGAGGCGGCGATGAACGGCGCCCAGATGAAGCCGGCGTTCTGCAGCCAGAGCCTGGTCGTACCGCTGGCGTCCCGGGCGATCTGGGCATCCCCGCCCAGCCAGCCGAAAACGCCGGTCGTGATGACGACCGGGACGATGAACTGTACGACGCTGACGCCCAGGTTGCCGAGACCAGCATTGAGGGCAAGGGCGTTGCCCTTCTCCGCCTTGGGAAAGAAGAACGAGATGTTGGACATCGACGAGGCGAAGTTGCCGCCACCGAAGCCGCAGAGCAGCGCCAGCACCAGGAAGATCCAGTAGGGCGTGGCTGGGTTCTGCACGGCGTACCCGACGCCGACCGCCGGGATCATCAGCGACCAGGTCGCGAGGGTCGTCCACAGCCGTCCACCGAAAATCGGCACGGTGAAGGAGTAGAAGATCCGCAGCGTCGCTCCGGAGACGCCGGGCAGCGCCGCCAGCCAGAACAGCTGGTCTGTCGTGTACTGGAAGCCGACCGCCGGCAGCTTGGCGACGACCACCGACCATACCATCCAGACAGCGAACGACAGCAGCAAGGCGGGGATCGAGATCGCGAGATTGCGTCGCGCGATCCGGCGACCGGTCTGCTCCCAGAAGACCTTGTCTTCCGGCCGCCAGTCGTCGAGGGTCTTGCCCGAGAGCTTGCCGACATGCTCGGGCCGGTGGATTTCCTGCATTTCCGGGAGCTCGGGCAACCCGCCCAGCGCTTCGCCCGCCGCGTGGCGCTCCATGGCGCGAATCGACACGTGCATCCACACCAGCGAGACGGCGGCGACGAGGAACATGAGCATAAAGCAGCTCGTCCAGATGCCGGTCAGGTCGTTCAGCGCACCGAAGGCGATCGGCAGCACGAAGCCGCCCAATCCGCCGACCAGCCCAACGACGCCGCCGACGGCGCCGACATGCTTGGGGTAGTAGACCGGGATGTGCTTGTAGACCGCGGCTTTGCCCAGGCTCATGAAGAAGCCCAGCACGAAGGCTACGGCGGTAAAGGGGATCAGGCCCATCTCCAGCGTGAACGAGATTGGTCCGGTGATACCCTTCACGACATATTGCGTGGGCGGATAGGACATCACGAAGCAGGCGGCGACCGAGACACCGAAGGTCCAGTACATCACGCGCCGGGCGCCGAACCTGTCAGACAGGACACCGCCGTAGATGCGAAACAGGCTGGCCGGTACGGAGTAGGCTGCGCCGATCATGCCGGCAGTCGTGATGTCGAGACCGTAGACGCCGATCAGGTAGCGCGGCAGCCAAAGCGCCAGCGCCACGAAGCCGCCGAAGACGAAGAAATAATAGAGAGCGAAACGCCAGACCTGGATGTTGCGCAGCGGCTCGAGCATGGCCGATATCGGCTCCGGCTTTGCGCCGGACTTGCGCCGTGCCGCAAGTGCGGGATCGTCCCTGGTCGTGAACCAAAATAGCAGGGCCATCACGAGCAGAGCGCCGCTCCAGATTTCGGCGACACTCTTCCAGCCGTAGGCCACCATGACGAAGGGCGCGACAAACTTGGTGACGGCGGCCCCGACATTGCCTGCACCGAATATGCCGAGCGCTGTGCCCTGCCTGCCTGGCCCGTACCAACGGGAAACGTAGGAGATGCCCACGGCGAACGAGCCACCGGCGATGCCGACGCCAAGCGCGGCCAGAAGGAAGGTCGGGTAGTCGTAAGCGAAGGTGAGCAGCCAGGTCGCCATCGCTGCGGCGACCATGACGCCGACATAGACGACACGCCCGCCATACTGATCGGCCCAGATGCCGAGAATGAGGCGGATCAGCGAGCCGGTCAGGATCGGCGTGCCCACAAGCAGCCCAAACTGCGTGTCCGTGAGTCCAAGGTCTTTCTTGATCTGAATTCCAATGATGGAAAAGATCGTCCAGACGGCAAAGCAGACGGTGAAGGCGAGGGTGCTCATGCCGAGCGCCGCGCCCCTTCCTTCCGGGACCGTTTCCTGGATACTCGGCGGTCGCTGCATCAGATGCTCCCCGTTGCGCCACTCACTGGCGGCACGAGGGAAACTTTGGTGCAGGCTGCGTCGGACTATTTGATTTGAGTCAAATCCGGCCCGGGTGGCGGGACTCTTCGTTCGAATGTTCTCTTTTGTGAACAGTGCCTGTTACCATTTGGTAATTCTGCAAAGGCCTGCGGTTGCGCCAGATCAACGAGCTTTGTCTTTGAGGGGTGCACCACTACCTAAAGCAAGAAGGTAGAGCCCAATTATGCGCACAACCGACATGCCGCTGATCCGTCGCTCGCGCTTGTTCGCCCAGGTGGGCGAACCCGATCTTGCGGCGATGTTGGCCGCCTGCTTCGTCCAGACATTGCCAGCGAGCGCAACGCTCTGCCGGCAGGGTGAAAAGGCGGAGTTCCTTCATGTCGTTCTGTCCGGTCGCGTCGGCTTGTTCGGTTCGGCCGGCCATGAAGAGGCGTTGGTGGAATTCTTCGGGGCGGGCGACGCCTTCATCGTGCCGGCAGTGGTGCTCGATGCGCCTTACCTGTTGACGGCACGAATGCTCGAAGAGGGGCGTATCCTGATGTGGCCGGCCGCGGCGTTCCGCGCCCAGGTGCGGGCCACGGGCGCATTGGCCTACGGAGCGGTGCTACTACTGTCAGGCTACTGGCGTACGCTCATAGGGCAGATCAAGGATCTGAAGCTACTCTCCGCAATAGAGCGGCTTTCGGCTTTCCTCCTCGCCTTGGCGCCGCGCGAGACCGGCCCCGTCACGGTAACGCTGCCGGGAGGCCGGCGCCTCGTCGCCGGCCGGCTGGGCATCACGCCGCAGAGCCTGTCGCGCGCCTTCGCCGCGCTACGTCCTCTCGGCATCAGCGGTGGAGGCCGCCAGGTGACGATCGTCGATCCGGCACGCCTGCGCGAATTCGCCGGCGCCCGCGCCTTGAGGGGCCCGGAGAGACGCGACTGACATTGGATGCGTTTGTGAAGGACGGACCATGGCTGCGATTCCGCGACTGAAGCTCTACGCCGGCCCCGCTTTGCTGTCCTACGGCTTCCGCCCCTTCTTCTTCCTGGGGGCGATCTGGGCCGGCATCGAAGTACTGGCTTGGCTGCCAATGTTCTACGGCGAGCTGTCGCTGGCGACGGCCTTCTCGCCGCGCGACTGGCATGTCCACGAGCTACTGTTCGGCTTCGTGCCGGCCATCGTCGCGGGCTTCTTGCTGACGGCCATCCCCAATTGGACCGGGCGGATGCCGCTGCAGGGGCTACCGCTGGCAGGGTTGGTGCTGGTCTGGCTTGCAGGCCGCTACGCCGTCGCCGTGTCCGCCGGTATCGGCTGGCTAGGGACGACCGTCGTGGACTGCGCTTTCCTGGTCCTCATGGCGGCCGCCGTGGCACGCGAGATTGTGGCCGGCAAGAATTGGAAAAATCTCAAGATGGTCGCACTTCTCTCCCTGCTCGCAGCCGGGAACCTGGGCTTCCATCTTGAGGCGCATTTCAAAGGCATCGCGCTCTATTCATCCCGCCTCGGCATCTCGGCGGTGCTCGTCCTGATCATGGTGGTCGGCGGCCGCATCATCCCCAGCTTTACGCGCAACTGGCTGATGCGGCGCCAAGCCGGCCGCCTGCCGGCCCCCTTCGGTCGCTTCGATGTCGCCTGCATCACCCTGAGCACTGCCGCCCTCGCACTTTGGGTCGTCATGCCCGAAGAGGCACAGACCGGCGTCGGCTTGCTCGCCGCTGCCGCTCTAAATCTCATCCGACTTTGCCGCTGGGCCGGCTACCGCAGCTTTTCCGACAGGCTCGTCCTCGTGTTGCATGTTGGCTACGCCTTCGTTCCCCTGGGCTTCCTGCTCGCCGGGCTGTCCGCCTTCGGCATCACGGCGCCAAGTGCCGGCGTCCATGCCTGGACGGCCGGCGCCTTCGGCATCATGACGCTTGCTGTCATGAGCCGCGCGAGCCTCGGCCACACCGGCCGCGCGCTCGTCGCTTCGCCCGCCCTGCAGGCGGTCTATGCGGTGGCATTCACCGCGGCGCTCGCGCGCATCTGTGCAGTACTGCATCCGGAATGGGGCGAGGCCCTGCTGCCCGTTGCGGCCCTCGCCTGGTCCGCAGCATTTCTGGGCTTCGCTTTCCTCTACGCGCCGATCCTATGTTGGAAACCATCCAAGGCGGTTCGTACGCCAGCTTGACCGAACGGGCTATCATCAGGGGCGCGAGCGATCATTGATCGACGGGGCGCGCGCACCCGGTGACCTGCTCTGCTGAAACTCTCACGTAGTACTGTTGAGTCCGTTCGAGCAGAACGGACATAAAGCGGAAGCGGTTTAGCGAAGAGCAGATCATCGAGATCCTGAAGCTGCACAATGCGGGGGCGAAGCATGCGGATTTGTGCCGCCAGCACGGGATCAGCGAGGCGACGCTGTACCACTGGCGGAGCAGGTATGGCGGGATGCAGGTCTCGGACGCCAAGCGGCTACGGCGGCTGGAAGAGGCAAAACCGCTGGCTGAAGAAGCTGCTGGCCGAAGCGATGCTCGACAATGCGGCACTGAGGGATATCGCCTCGGGGAAGTTCTGAGGCCCGCCGTTCGGCGGCGGGCAGTGGACCACGTGCAACGGTTCCACGGGGTAAGCCAGCGCCGGGCCTACGGGCTGATCGGGATGGACGTGAGCAGCTAGGCGGCTAGCACTTCCGCACGATCAGGAAGGCCGGCACCGACATGCCGCCAGCCATCCTCATCGAGCAAGACGGCCCCGATTTCAGCATCCCAGAGAACTTCAAGCCGCTCCCCCTGAGCATTATCGGCAATGCAGGAAAGGTTTGGGGTCTGCAGGTCGGTCAGTTCACCTTGAACTTCCTCGACCAGCCAGGGACGGCCCCGCAGCTCGACAAAACTTCCCGGTTCGATTGTCGCCTTCATGGATCCTCGACCCCACTCGCTCATTCCGATCAGGCCACCTTGTGGGGCTCTGCGTCCGTCGTCTTCTTACTCTACCACCCGCTGCCGCGACGAAGTGCTTCGCCGGCTCCGTAGCAGGCCGAATAGATACTTGGAATCGCTTGCCCGCCAACTAGTCCTGCATCCAGCCCCCGACCCGTGCAGATGACTTGCCGCCGGCCGCTGTCGAATTGCCGTGCAATCAATTGCACAAGGCCAATCACGCGCTGATTCAGCAACCCGGTGGCAGCGCACGGGAAGCCATACGTAATGATCATACAATCCCCAGCGCCGACGCCGCTCTCCAGCGCACCTGCGCACCTGCGCAGACGAAAATATTCGTTTGATTGCCAATTTCGCAATGCGTTCAGATTTCTCTCCCTATCGGCTGCATCTCGGCTACTGCTTGAATGCTCCGAAAAGCGCCCACAGCGCAGTGACACCAGGAGCGCCCGTGAACAATTTTCAGACCACTCCATTGTCGAACGCCGTGCTCTTGCTCATGGCGATGCTGGATGACCGGCGCGAGCCTCTGGACGCAGCTGTGCAACGCCGCGCTGTACTGGGGGCGCTGAAGTCCTGGGCTTCAGGCGGGCTTCCCACCCCCGCAGCCGTCGAGCAGGCCTTCGACGATGCGCAAGAAGTTCTCGCGCGTTTCCTTGCGTATCGTGCAGCCGACAGCGCGACTCCCGTAGCCATCGAAGTCAGGGAAATAGCGTCACCAACCCGGTGCGCATGCTTAACGACAGGTCGCGTCGGTCCAGGGGGCGACGCACGCGACCTCTGCAATCAGCAGCGCAAGACTGTCACATCCGTTTTGGGTGGGCGCTCGTGAAGATGACCAAGAAAGACCATCAGGTCGCATTCCGTCGCGTAATGGGGCTCCTCTGCATCTACGAGACAGCCGAAGTGCTCGGCGTTTCCCGCCAGACTTTGTATCGCTGGCAAGATGCCGGAAAAATGCCCGAGCGCATTACGAAGGGTTCTGGAACTCGAACCTACTACCGGCTCGCGGACATTCTCGCCTTGGCCGCCACCCGCAATGGTCCACTCCAAGACGCGGGTAGCGAGTGATGAACTGCATCAACAGATCGACTATGGGCCGCGCACTGGCGATGGCGCTCGACGGCGCCCAGCTGGCGTGGGTCAGAAAGCTGGCCGAGCGACATCAGGACCAGCTCCACCGCCTCGCAAGCGCACTCTCAGCAGGCGACCATGGTCGTGCGGAAGCTCTCACCCGGAGCATCTTGCGCTCGTTCTCCGGCCGATTGTCGGCAGTAATTCGGTCAGCGAGATCGACGCCTGAGGGGCGTTACGAGTCGCTGGCGGTCCTGAATGTGAGGGCTGGCCTTCTCAACCCCTACCGGCGGATCGACGAGGTCATCCGACAGGTCGCAGTAGACAACCCAGGAGGCCCCGCACGGCTGGTTCTGAACTTCGGGCCCGCCCGCCGTGCTCTCCAGACACTTTGTGCCGACATCCTCGATGTCTGGCTCCCGCCTTGTGACTTCGACTTCTTACGGCGTGGTCGAGGAGCAGACGCGCAGATGCTTCGCGTGAAAGAAATGATCGAAACCGAGGGGTATGACCATGTAGTTACCGTCGACATCAGGAGTTGCTTCAGGTCCGTCAACCAAGACAAGCTCGTTCAGCTGCTCCCGCTCCCGCACCAGGTCACGCGCAATGTGCTCCTGGTGCAGGACGGGGACACGGTCGAGCAGCCACCCGAATGGAAGGAGGAATTGTTCGGCTTCCCCCTCGACATATACGACCACTTCACCTTCGAAACCGATACAGCGGCCCGGCAGGGCCTACCCCAGGGGTCGTTGACCTCTACCCTCATCATGTCGCGCGCAGTCCTCGGACCGCTGGTCAGCGCGACAGGCATTTCACACCGTTCAGTCATCTACGGCGATGACATCACCGTGTGCGCCAAGGGCCTGGGACAGGCCAGAGAGTCATTCAAGGCCTTACGTTCTGCACTTGAGAGCAGCCCTGCCGGCCCGCTGACTATCGGTCGACATCATGTCGGTCCGATCAGCGAGGGCGTGAACATCGTAAAGTATGGATTTCGCCAGAAGCCGGCCCACTACGGCGGCGGAATTCGCATCCATCCATCGAAGCGTTCCTACGACCACTTCAGCGCGAGGGCGCGCGAGAAGTTCCTCGATGGCGATCCGGCCTCAGGTAAGGGCCGCGTGAGTAAATACCGCAAGGCGTGGCCGGCGTCTTTCCCGCTATGGCAACCGACGCCGGAGTCGCTTGGGCTCCTGTGGCAGACGGCCTTCAAGGCAAGAACCTCCGGCAGCTAACGCACTGGCTGTGGGCGAGCTGACTTTCTTCGGCCTCGCGGCGCCTTCTCCTTGCATCCTCGCCGGTAAAAGTCATCGTCTTTTCAATCACTTAGGAGATTGAAATGACGACGCCACCCTTCAACGGGACGATTGAGTTTGCCCTCTCTATACGAGCGTTCGACGAGAGCACCGTTCGTAAAGCGCGTGTAGCGTTCGCCTACACGCCGCACTGGCCCTACTTCCACGTCCAGTCCCGAACCGAGAAAACCGAAAATCAACGCCTAGAAGCCGGCCTCACGCTGCTCGCAATCCCGCGCGCAGGCCGGCGCAGAACCGGGCCCCCTACTGCGGGTGAGCCCCACTGGGTTCCGGTCGGACAACTACTGACCGTCGGCGTGCTTCGGCCGAAAGTCCTCGAACAGCTTCGAGCACGGATCGATGTCCAAGCGCAGCAGGCCGACCGGCGTAACCGGATCAGTGCCGGCTTTAGCGCGCCGCCAACGGCTGAATACCTCTAGCCCGTTCACACAAACATCTGGAGGTCATCATGGCCCTGGTTCTTGGCGTCAAGGTTGGCGAGGTGATCGATATAGCCGATCATTGGCTGACGATTCTCTCAATCGACGGACGCAACGCCGCGACCCTGATCGTCGAAACCGGCTTGAAAACTACTATCCACTCCAGCCGCATGACCGAAGTCATCTCGAATATCTGGATTGGTCTGGAGCCTGAGGCGGGGCGGCACCGGCTCCGCTTGCTGATTGAGGCTCCGCGTCAATTCTCAATCACGCGCCGCGCGGATCCCACGCTCTAAAGGAAAACAGTGTCCCATCGTAGGCGCTCACCTGCGGGAGACATAACTGCCTTTCATTACATTCCAGAAGTGGATTTCTACAAATGTCTAAAATAGCAAAAATTCAAAAGGGCCTCGTGAAAGCCATGCAGCAAGCGGGCATACGTCCGGAATTGATCTATGCTTACGAGCAGACAGGCATCCTCGTCGTTGAAGAGGGCTACGCCAAACTAAGTCCTGCAGAGCGCGCCGAGTATGACGCGGCAATCGATGCGTACCGCGCACGGCATCGCTGATCGCCTCGTTGACAAAAGGGGTTCGTGCAATTGATTGCACGAGCCCGTCGCTGGACCGACGACCACCCTAAGGAAGCGCCAAGTGTAAGCGATAATACATACAGGTGTGCACTTTACGAACGTCAGAGATTTCACTTGGCGTTCTGCCAATCTCGGCTACTCAGTTGGTCGTGCCGGGACAATCGGGTGCATGAGGCAAGGCTGAGGAGAAACACTATGTCAGACGACGCATTGAGCAATCTCGCCCGGTGGCACGCGGTAGCGTACTACAAAACCAGCGCTGGAACTCTCGACGTTGAGATGTACCTGGAAGAGATCGAAGATCTTCATGACAGGATCGAGCGCGGGCCGCACTGGGACACGGTTCAGCTGATCGAAATCCGACGCGTAAACCACATATTCAGTCCAGAGCTGACGTTAGAGCAATCGGCAGACCTCGGCAGTCGGCCAATACGCGAGCTGTATGGGCATATCTTGGAGGACGAGGACGACGAAGATGAGGACGACTGAGCCCGGTTTCTCCATATGATTTAGCTGTTGCTGTGGCGCGATGCTCCGAGAAGGACGCTTGGGGTTTCCGCCGCAGGAACGTGCCGGCGCCATCGACTACTTGCTAAAGGGCCCTGCTCGTTCACGCACTTTCGCGCAGATCTCTGCAATCTGTAGAACCAATAACGCCGCCGAGTAGGCGCTTCGGAGTTTGACGCTCGGGCCGAGCGTCTTGGTTGCTCACACGCGCCGATCGCGGTGACCGACGTGCGGCAGCAGAGAGCTGCCAGTTCGGCTGAACTACATACCCGACCTCCACTTCCCCGACTACTCCTGACCTACACGCCGCACCCGTCCATGTCCGGGACAGGACGGCGACAGGAGGCATGCCATGTCAACGAATTCCAATCAGCCGCCCTCGCCGTCGAAGATCCCAAAGCTGCTGACGGTAAAGCAGGTTTCCGACATCACTAACTTCAGCGTCCGGGAAGTCCGTCGCTGGATCGCGGACAGCCAATTGCCGGCCTGCAAGTTTGGTCGCGCTCTGCGCGTCTCGGAGCCCGATCTTGCGATGCTGATCGCGAAGAAAAAGTACAGCTAAAGCAGTCCTTTGTAGGCCGCTCCTGTCATGCACAGTCACGCCGTTAACGGCTGTGTGTTCAAACAATCAAATAAACTTCTTCGTGTATCACTCCCGTTAATTCGTCCCCCCGTCCGCTCCTGTCACCCCAAGGCACCCCATGTCCAACGATGAAGATCAGTTCGACCCGCTCGACGCCTTCGAGGCTTTCGAGACCGTCCACCAACTCGCGATCGCTACTGCGAAGCCGTCCATCCCGCGCCTGGATACGGCGCGGGACCTTCTCGACTGGGTCCGGGCCGATCCAACCCGAACGCGCAACCAACATAATAATGAATGTTCTGCGATCAGATGGCTGGGCAGGATCGACGACACTCCGCTGTCAACGATCCCGCTGGAGGTGCGTCACCTGGTTGACGATCGCATCCAGAAAATTCGAAAACTGAAGAACAGGCGTCATCGCTCCGGCGTCGTTACGCTTCTCAATCGAGTACTTGTTCGTGCCGGCATCTTGGCTGTCGGGACTCGTCGCGGGGGCGTCACGAGGCACGCCTGGACAGAACTTGCTCGGTCTCTTCCGAGCCAGGATGAAATCCAGGGCCTGAGCACGCTCGCCAAATTCTGCTCCGCGCGCCGCATCGACCCGCCGGAGGTCACGTTGGCGGTCTGGCATGAATTCGCCGACGAGACCTTGAACCACTCGACGTTCAAGAACCCGCGCGCCACGCTGCAGAAGGCCTTGCGGACGTCGAACGCCGCGCGCAGGACGATCCCGGACTGGCCACTGCCCGAGTTCCCGAGCCTCACCAATCCGAGGACGTGGAGCATCCCTCGGGATCTTCTCCCCTCGTCGTTTTGGTCCGACATCGGTACTTACTTGGAGTTGTCGGGCAAACCAGCCAAGAACATCTTCGACACGACGGCCGCCAAGCAGCTTCGGCCGGACACCCTGGTCCGCTACCGGGAGGTGGCGTGGCGAACGGCCTCCGCCCAGGTCCACGCTGGCCGCAGCCCTGCCGCAATCGTCAACCTGTCGGCGTTGCTCGACATCCACTGGCTGAAGGAGGGCCTGAACTGGCAGCGCGCGCGCGCCGGTGACAAGTTCCTGAAGGACCATCTGAACATGGCAGCCGCCTGGCTCTCTATGGCCGACAACTACGTCCACCCCGGCGAAGCCGTACGCGACGCCATACGCGGAGAAATCTTCGACTTTATCGAACGCGAGCTGGGGCCCGCGGAATTTAGCGACAAGAACATGAAGAAGCTCGATCAATTCTCGAGCCCAGAGGTCGTGAACGAGTTCCTTTACCTGCCGTACCGGATTCTGTCCGAGATCAAGAAGAAGAAGGCAATCACGGTAGAAGACGCAACGGAGATGATGGCAGCCGTTGCCATCGAGCTTCTGCTCGCGACTATGGTGCGGCGCAAGAACCTTGCGCACCTGGATTTGTCGAAGCATTTCTGGCCGGTCGCGCCCACCAAGGACAACAAGTGGCACATCCTGATCGAGCAGGATGAGGTCAAGAACAAACAGCCGCTGCGCTTCTCGTTGCAGAAGCAGACGATCGCTCTTCTGCAGTTCTATATGGCGAAGTGCAGGCCGCTCCTGAAGGCGAAGGCGACCAACATGCTGTTCCTACGGACCGACGGCACGCCGAAAGGCCGGTGCATGGTGGCCGACCTCGTTAAGCGAACGATCCGCCGCCGTTTGGACCTCGACGTCAACGTCCACTTGTTTCGCCATATCGGCACGATGATCTACCTCGACGCTCATCCCGGCGACTTTGGCGTGCCCAAGGTGATGCTGGGCCACAAGTGGCAGACGACGACCGAGAAGTTTTATGCCCGTCTCTGCGCCACGAAGGCGATCGAGCACTTCACGACGGTGGTACTCGGCGAGCGCAATGCCCGGCTCACCAAGCTCAAGATCGCATAGGGAAGACCGTACATGCCCAGACTTCTGCCGTACCCTGCCATCAAGCCGTCGACGTGGCCGCCGACTCTGCGGCGTCTACACGACCTGCGCCAGGCCAAGCCTGGAGCGTTCACCAAACGCAACGTCGCGGCGACCTGGCGCGATGGAACGTTCGACCTGCATGTTTGGAACGTCTCGTACTTCGTCGGTTGGCTAAAATGGACTGGCCGGCTGAACGAACATGCCGACTTCAGCGGCTGGGTGACGCCCGGATTTATGGGGGCCTATGTCGACGATATGCGCTTCGCCGGCTTGTCGCCGAGGACCATGGCGACGCGCGTCGATGGCGTACGGGCAGCCTTGGCAGCTCTTTCGCCGGAGACACCGGCTGCCTGGCTCATGCGAGGCATCAACAGCTTGCGAGGCGAACCGTCCGATCGACGACGGACACAAGCGCGTACGCAGCACACCGCCCGGATCGTAGAGCTTGGCGTGTCCTTGATGAAGCAAGCGGTCCTGGAAGGCGGCGCAACGCTACATCAGCGGGCGATCCTCTACCGCGACGGGTTGATCATCGTTTTTATGGCGCTCGCAGTGCCGCGACTCGACACCGTCTCGTTGATGAGGCTGAGGCAACACCTTCTCCGGCAGGGGGACGGTTATCGGATTGCGTGGTCGGCCCGGGAAATGAAAGAGAACCGTCCGCACGAGGGGCAGCTGGGAGCGGAACTGTCCGCCCTCTTCGAGCGCTACCTCAACGAGTTTCGGCCCGTGCTGGCTGCCAACTCGAAAATGTCCTCACCGGAGGCCGAAGCTGCTGTCTGGTTCAACAAGCGCGGCGGCCCACTTTCGGCGCGCGGCATCTACAACCTGATCGTGGATCGCACCGGGGCGGCTTTCGACGAGTCCATGTTCCCACACGCGTTCCGGCACAGCGCCGCAACGACGCTCGTACTGGAACGACCGGACCTGATCCGGCTGGTCACACCCCTGCTCCAGCATCGAGACAGTTCAAGTCGCGAGTTCTATGTGCTGGCCGATAACGTGGAAGCAGGTCACCGCTATGGGGCGGTGATTGCCGCCCGCCGTGCGAAGGGGCGACGACCGGCCACCCGGCGCGACCAGTCTGCCCGTCGGCAGCGCGACGAAAGGATCTGACCGCGGGATCTCAGGCCAAGAGAGCGGACGCTAAGCGGCGCTCGAGAACCCCATCGAGGCGGGCTTCAGCACCCAGAGACGGCGAACAATCTGTTTGGCGCCACCAACAACACTTGCATCCACGTCGCCAAAAGTCATCGTAATTTCAATGCCTTAGGAAAATGTCGCGATTGCCGCGACATCTACTTCGCACCGAGGCGTCCGGAACTACAACGATGCACACGATCAACACGGTCTATTTGCTCCCGCCCGGCAACTGCAACGGCGAAGGGTGGTTCGAACCTGCTACCACCTTGGCGTACAGGCCTTCGCGGCGATGTCCGACACGGCTACTCAAATAGTCGATGACGACCCAGCCTCACCCGTCGCCACCTCCAACCTCCTCCGAGTCACCCGATGACTCGGTGACGGTCGCGGTAGCGGCACGCCGGCTGGGGTGCGATCCAACTACTGTGCGGGCGTTACTGGTCAGCCGGCAACTTGGTGGCCATCGCGTCGGCAAAGGCAAAAACCCGCGAGGCATCCGCGTACATCTGGCTTCCATCCACGACTACATCGCGCGCCATCAAATCGGTGGCGAACCGGTAAATGACAACGCGCAGACGCAGCCAATCTCGCGCCGCCGTCAGCGGTCGACGGTACACGACGCAGCCATGGCCGAACTTCTGGCCATGGGTATCACGGTCAGGAAGACACCGTGACTGTATTCAAGAACCAAAAGCGCGGCGGTCGGTGGACATACGATTTCCAGCTTGGGGGCCAACGCTACCAAGGCTACTGCGTCGACCCAACAACCGACACACAGGCCAAGAACCGGCGAGAGGCGGCTGAAATCGAGAGCATGCTGCGTCGGGCAGCACGGCAGACGTATAGCTTGACCAGGAAGGGCGCCCGACCCGGCACCTATACTCTGGCGATGGCAGCGACGTTGCATCTGCAACGCAAGGTCGGGACGGATCCCGACCACATCGCGAACCACAAGCTCTACGTTGCCGAAATCTTGGGCTTCTTCGGGCCGGCGACGGCCATAACCGAGATTACCGCCGCAAGCGTCGAGGAATATCGGCAGTACGCGGCGACACGGAAGTTGCGGGTGTGGATTGGCGGTCCGGATCCAAAGAAGCGCCGCGACCGTACTGACGACAAGTGGTGGAGGACAACGAAGCGCGTCCGGTCTCCCCGCACGACCAACAGCTATCTAATGTGCTTGGCCGCACTATTTGCAATTGCCTACGGCACCCGCAATCCAATTACCCGCGAACGCGAGCTGCACTTCTCGCTCGAAGTGAAGTTGCTGAAAACAGCCAGGCGCGAACCCCGCCCAATGCCTGACGGTGAGTTTGATGCGCGCCAGGCCGTGGCGCCGCCTTGGACGGCGGAAGCGGCTGAGCTATCGAGGGTTTTCGGCCTGCGCCGCGGAGAGGCCCTCTGGGTTGAGCGGCGACATATAGACCGCGAGGAGGGCGGGCTATTCTTCTCCGGCGAGGAAACCAAGAGTGGACGCGACGAGCGCGTATTCGGCGGCGAGGTGGGCATGGTGTTGCTCGAACGACTCAGCCGACAGGCAGTCGAGCGTCGGCAGAAGCATCTCGTTACATGGCCAGGCCCGAAGCACTGGAGAGCGATGCTGCGTGGCGAGGAAGTTCCTGTCGCAGCCTGGTGCCCGATCAAGAGCGTGCGTCGCTCATGGCGCACCACGATCAAGACCGGAGAGATCGAGCAGCCTCATCGCTTTCACGACGTCCGCGCTCGCTACGTAACTGAGGTTGCCAAGGTCCAGGCCGCAGCGACCCAAGATGCGGCTCGGCATGCCGATCCAGCCACCACCGCGCTCTATGTGAAGCTCGCAGCCGGCGAAGTGCGTGCCGCCGTCAATAAGGCCATGGGACATCGCCCGGAGCGTTCTAAGCGGTGTGTTGCAAAATAGGTCACGTCATCACTCGAGACGATCCAAACGCCCCGTCTTAGTTGAAGGAGTCGGACAGACCATCGCCAGCGAGGCAAGTGAATTTTCCCTTAGGGCTCGCCCCTCGCAGCCTTGGCCCAGTATGGGCGCATTTTCATCTGAAACCGGTCCCGAGCAGCGGCATTTCCACGATTTCCACATCGATGTGAACAGGTCGGGAACGATTCCCGTAGACTGGGCCAGCCGGCAAACCCAAGTTTGGGTCCGACCCTAGGAGTTCGGCCATGAGCCTGACGTCTGCCAATCTCGTCGGCTATATGCGAGCCGAGTTCAACAAGGCCGCGCTGCTCCGCAAGTGGTTGTTCGGCCTCCAGCTAGCCGCCGCACTGCCTGCCGCGATTTCGGTCGTCGTGCCCGACTCTGAGAAAGTACTGATTTACGGGCTCGCAATCGCAGGCGGCGTGCTGCTCGTTACTTGGTGCCTCGTCAATTATCTCTATGTCAAATCCCGGTCCGCCGCGAACGCGGCGCGTCGCGGCGCGTCGCGGCGCATTGTTGCTCGGCGGGCTCGATCAGCCGCTTTCAACCAGCGAGATCCAGAGCCTCCGCGGTCGTTTCACCGTCGACTCAACAGAAGCGAAGAAATGCGAAGACCATATGTACTACGCGACGAACAGCCCGCCTGGCCCAGCCCGGCTCGCGGAAATGATCGAAGAGTCAGCGATCTATAGCGAAGACCTTCATCGGATCAGTGCGTACGTGATGCTCGTCATCCTGGTGTTGTTCGGCTTCATCGCGATCGCAGTCGCGCTAGCCAGCACGCCCTATGTAACGCGCGATACCGCGTTCGTCATGGTACGGATCTTCCTCGCGGCGCTCATCTTCGTGTTGTCGTCCGACGTGCTCGGCGCTTTCCAGGCGCATCTGTCCGCGGCAAATGACATCAAAGAAGTGCGGCATCGGCTCATGACGGCCGACCGTGCCGACTATCCCTTGCCAGACGTTCTCTTCGCGATGACCGACTACAATGCCGCGATCGAAGGTGCCCCCGAGATCGTGCCGTATGCATACAAACTGCAGCGCAAGAACCTCGACCAGCGCTGGCGCGACTATCAGGCGGATCGCGCGAACGATCGGGCGAACCGCAAATGAAGCACGTCGACCTCTTCAACGACTTCCTGCGCGATACTGTCAACCTAAACTCGACACGCGTCACGAATCTAGAGAACAGCGTCGGGTCGATCAAAGACGCAGTGCGCGCATCGGACTGGAAGCCCCACTTGCACGGCTGGATGGAGCAAGGGTCGTGGGCTCACAAAACAATCATCAAGCCCGTCGATCAAGGCGAATTCGATGCGGATCTGATCGTGTTCGTAAAGCCGGTCGATGGCTGGGACGCCGAAACATATCTCGACACACTGCTAGATGCCTTCAAGGCGAACGGCACTTACAAGGGCATGGTGAAGGGGTGGTCCCACTGCGTCACTATCACCTACGCGAACGATAAGAAGATCGACGTAGCACCGTGCGTAGTGAATCGCGGCGGGTTCACGCGCCTCGAAGTCTGCAACCACGACACAAACCAATTCGAGCGCTCCGAGCCCCAGAAATACACCGATTGGCTCGTCGAGAAGAACAGCTATTCAGGCAGCAACAGCTTCCGGAAGGTTACGCGTCTCATTAAATATCTGCGAGACATCAAAACACGCTTCACCTGTTCGTCCGTCCTACTGACGACGATCCTCGGCTATCGTATCAACGCCGCCGACAAGGATAGCGCCGCGTTCGTCGACACGCCGACCGCTTTGAAGACGGTGATCGGCCGAATGGACGACTGGCTGCAGATGAACCTGACGAAGCCGGCGGTCACAAATCCGTTCCTGCAGACAGAGAATTTCGCGGACGCCTGGACAGAAGAGCAGTATTTAACTTTCCGCGACAAGATCCACACCTACCGCGATTGGATCGACGACGCGTACGACGAACAGGATCGTTCGGAGAGCATCGCAAAATGGCGGCGCGTCTTCGGTGAGGACTACGCGAGCGGCGTTGTACTTGAGGAGGGCAAGTCGGTCAGCAAGGCACTTGCTGCCGATGTGCGTCGCACGCTGGCCGAGGCATCGAACTTCGCGGGAGATCTGGTGGATGCTATCAAGCTCTTCGGTGGTCGCATCCTACCCGCAACGTTCAACAAGAAATCGTACATGGAGGCACCGAAGTGGAAGCGCGTTCTTGCAAACCAGATGATGTCAGTGACCGTTCGCGCCGACTTGCATAGCAGCAAGTACGGCGCACAGGTCGTCGGCTCCGTGCAGTCGCTCGATCCGCTTCAGCCGGGCTACTATCTCCACTTCAAAGCGGTTACGAACACCGGCATGCCTTTCGACGCTTCGCTCTACACCGTCCAGTGGCGCGTGACGAATACTGACGAGGCGGCTGCAGCGGAGAACGCGTTGCGTGGCAAATTCGAGAAGCCGGAAAGTGATAACGGCCGCTGGGAAGAACTGAAGTATCGTGGCGTTCATCTCGTCGAGGCGTTCGTCATCCGGAAGCGCGATAACAAGGTCGTCGGCAAGAGCGAGGCATTCCGGGTGATGATCGAGTAACCTCAACGAATGACGTAGAACTCCAGTTCCTTCGGCGGAATTGCGCAGCTACTAACGGGCGTGGCGAACAAGAGTCTAATGCCTCCAATGCTCGCCGAGATGTGCAAAGTATCCGTCAGGGATTTTGTCAGGGACTAGTCGTCTCAAAGTGGTCCAAACGGGGCCATTCGCCCCACGCCACGCCGTTAGTTTTCAACCACTTAGCGAACGGCCCCACAATTAGGAAACCGCTGCTCTATCCGGCTGAGCTACGGGGACACTGGGATTATTCAGACTTCGCGTTCCCTGTTGGGGACTCTTGTTGGGGACTTGGTCCCGATTGGCCCCGTTTATAGCTAGACGTGGCGCTGCTGCCTAGAGCAAGAGCGAGGTGGTTAGGGCCCAGCTATTTCGTTGCCGACAGCGGCACCGACACGGTGCGCGTGGCACCAGACTGGCTTGGCCAGTCCTTGAAGGCGCCCTCGACAATCGCAGGCATGACCGCATTCAGGGTGCCGCTCTCCCCCGAGCTCGTGGCCGTTGCTTCGTACACTGTCACAGTCTTGTTCTGGGCCAGCGTCGCCCGCACGTCGACAATGCCGATTTTCATCGCCCGCCCGTAAACGGTACTCTCGACCGGAGCATATCCGGTCACTCCGTATGTCAGAGGCGTATAGGTCGAGGCGTAGACCGGTCGCGTCCCGACATAGCCGGTCGTCGTTGAAGTGCCGCCACTGCTCGTCTGACCATACATCGGCACGGAGGACACAGTGGTGCGACCGCGATCGATCGCATAGGCGATAAAGACGGCTAGATCCGGGACTACATCCCCTTCGACCCTTACGAGGCCTCTGGACGTCAACTGGCGGGCGACGAGATCAGAGTAGGTTTGCCACTCCAGGCTGCCTTCCTGGTTCGAGTAGGGCAGCATCTGGAAGGTTTTGCCCACAGCGCCCCCGGGCAGCCTGTGATGGGCCGTAACGGTCGTTTCGACTTGCGCCCCACACGCCCCAACATCATTGCAACCACGAGCAGGATAGCCCTTGCTGCTCCCAGCATGTCCTTCTCCCCTAGTTGAGGAACAACCTACCATACAACTTCGGAGGCGAGAGTTCGCCAAGGCCAACAACTGACAAGTCGCCAAAAGCTAACTTGTATCGCTTGATTCAACTGGAGCGGAGGAAACTCTTGAGGACCGAGAGGCTGCGTCGGACAATGACCTCTAACTGCTCCAGGCTTGCAAGGAGATCAATATTGATGTTGCCATCAAGAGATAAAGCGCTGCACCGAACAACGCTTCAGGGTAGGGCTGTCCAGCGCGCAAGTAATAATGGAAGGCGACAGATCATTATAGTGCTGTTCTGCGCTTGCTTAAGCATGGGCTGGACAGCCACCGGTGTATTTGCTCAGGCGTACCAGAGGACCATTGGATACATCCAAGACGATGGCCCAGCAGGTATTGAGGAATGGAAGCGAGCACTGGGACGTTGCGAAAAGGCCCTACCCATCGAAATTGAGAGCCGACCACCAAATCCGCACCCTCTCTTTCTCGACTGCATGTACAGCCAAGGTTGGAAGATGATCTCCACACCACCAGCACCTAGGCCCGCACCAACGGAGCAGCCTTACGGGTGGCAGGGCCCGTATGAGAGGCGCATGCTGACGGATGATCAGAAATCGTGCCACTCGGAGAGCAAGGGAAATCGCCCGCTTTTTTCGAATTGCATGGCGACGTTAGGATGGACCTACAAGCCTTGGCCGATACCTGAAGTTCGGCGTCCAAACCAATAGATTTTGCGAGCGCTAAACCGCGCAACACAGACATGGTGTCGGAGCTAGGAAGACGCAACGCCTGTATGGGCAGCTACCGGTTTGCCTTGGACATGAGCGCAGTTTAGGCGCGAGCAATTTCGACCTTGCAATAGCAGAGTCCGGTTCATGAGGCTCTGGTGATGGTCCTGCGCGCAGGCATCAGGAAACATCTTAAGGAGCATGCAATGGTTGAGTTCGCTTTCACGGCCCGCAGTCTATACTTCCGCTTCCATTTTGTCCCTGAGACAGTGATCTGGATCTTGATCGTCGCTCGCCTCTGGCAGCAGCGCTTCAGTTAGCGCAGCCCGGCGCGAGGTGCCTGCAAGGCCGTCACACAAGCCATAGCAAGGTCTGCAATGCATGCGGCAGACGACCTGCAATGCGCACAAATCGTATTGCGCTCGAAGGAGTCGCCAAAGCCCAAGGTCCAGGATTAGGACTGGCGCGAGACAGAACCTGGCGGCGGCGGCGTGGGGCCACGTCCTACCGAGAGATCGTCATGGCTCGCCGAAGCCCGAACAGCCACCAGCTCAAGCTGCGCGCCTTCCCCTTCCTCGCTCGCCTGCGACGCGAGGATCCGTTCAGGTCCGCCGATGATGCCGAGTGGAAGACCGAAGCCGACCCCATAACCGTCGCCCAGGCGGCGGTGATTCTCGGCTGCGATCAGGCGACGGTTCGGGCGCTGGTGCGTTGCGAGGCGATCGAGGGGCACCGGGTCTGCAAGACCGACGACCAGCCAAGCGGGGTTCGGATCAATCTGGAATCGGTCGTGCAGTACAAGCGACGGCACGCGATCGTAGATGACCGTCCGGAGGCAACGCCCGCGAAGCCTCCGCGCCGGCGGCCATCGAATGCCGCCGCGCGCGAGGCGATCGCTGAGCTAAGAGCATTGGGATCTCGGATCTAAGAAAGCCAGCTTTTGAAGCGACGTTTGGCCCCCTACGCTGCCACCGACACGCTTCTAAGGGTAAAGTTGTGGCTCCCCGATCATCCCATCCGCGCACCAAGGCGCAGGACTTCCCGACGCCACTTCAGCGGTAATTGACAGCTCCATTGCCCCGCGGATGTCGAAGAGGTTGAACTCCGGCGCCTTGGATACCTTGGTGCTTACCGTCCCAACCACACCTTTATTTGTCGAAATGGTAAAGAGAACAGTGGCATGATTGCCCGAACAGCTTGACCCTCCGCTGATCCCAAAAGTGCCCCCGAATGACTTGTATGGAGCATCCAAAGCATACTTGACTGAGATCACAGGGGTCCCTCCCGTCGCGGGAGGGATCCTGGGATTCATTACCAGTCCGTATTGTGCTTGATGCCCAGCCGGAGGCCCAACCCCCAGGATGGCGATCGGATGATTTGCTTCCTCGCCATTGCCTGACGGGACGTTGGAGATGTTACCAGCCAGCAGCCTCTTGTCGATGAGGCGAACTCCACCAGTAGGCACGCTCGCTGCTGTTGGATCCCCAGATGAACTATTGGGCGGAGGTGGAACGGGAGTAGGCGCTGTAGCGCAGGCACCAACAACCAACACCGCCACGATCGCGAACATCGAGAATTTCATATGTTCCCCCTAGCCCATCGGCGCTTTTCCATTTCAGCGCCCACCCAACTCACGCACCTAGCCTACATTGCCCGGCGATTGGGCAACGGACTCCATGCGATTTGAAACGCATCGTCTGCATTTGACCCATAGCCGGGGCTTCAGCCTTCGAAAGATTTAGTTTTTCATGACAGTGAAAACACTGTCCTGCCCCACAGCGTTGTAGAACCCGATCACCACAAGTGATCTCCCGGTGATGTGGTTCACCACAAAATCTTGTGGGCCCTGATAAGGGTGCAAACCGACCGTGACGGCGCCCAACTTGCCCGCACCTTTCTTACAGAAGACAGTGATATTGTAGTCAGAACCCGGCCCTCCATCTTGAGAGAAGACAGCGTGGATGTGCCCTATTTCATCGGGTCTACGACCATTGATCCAATTCTGAATCTTATCCAGATCCGGCCGAGGTGATTCCTTTAGCGACACTATTGAACCCCAGCCATGCGGATGTTCTTGCGGCGGTTGAACTGGCATCAATTCCTCCTGTTGATTGATTGGGATGAAGGCCGCTAGGGCTTCTTTGCCTTATAGACGAATGATCCGATCCACCGGATATCCTCGCGCACATCGTTTGTGTCGTAATCAATTGTGATGAGGAAATCCTTTGCGCCCGGCGGGAGCGGATACTCGTAAATACACTCCAAATTGAAGCTGTCGAAATTGAAGTCATGCGCAGCCGATTGGTCAGAGCAGTAGTCTTTTGTCCCACCTGTTCGATATAGGCTGATGCTTGCTCGAGCGTTGTTTTCCTTGGGCTGACCATCCTTGTTTACACGTGGTTGCCCCGGATCCGCAGGCGTGCAGTTCGGCGCGCGCTGCTCGCACCCCGTGAACCGAAGCTTGAAGACGATCGCACCACCACAGTTGTTTCCGTTGAATGTAAAGGGCTTGTTCCTCTCCGGCTTATCCCAGGAGAAGTCATTGTCCTTGCATCCATCAAAGCCGCCGGCGGCTGGGCGCGGCTGACTACTGGCGACGGATGTCACCGCCATAATCGCTACAGCTATCAGTGTTCCCAATGACGCTTTCATGGCTCCCCCATAGATTGGTGACCTCATTAGTTGCACCACCCATGCACACGTGCAATCCTTTTCTGCGTTTCTACCGTTGGAAAGCGAACACGGCTACATGGCCCGATACGTCGCGACCTGCGCGATCCTTTGGTGGAGGACACTTGCCAGCGTCACACCGAAGTCGCTTCCAAAGTTTGACATGGGGTTGCAGGCCCCAGTGCAACGGCCTTCCGCTGTCGCGTGTTGGAGACTACGCTCCCGAGTGTCAGTGTTTTCCAGAACAAGCAGCGTAGCCGAGCATGGTCATATGACTTCTGGCTGAACGGCGTTCGCCACCACGGCTACTGCCTCGATGAGACAGGCAACCCTGTAACGACCCGCACGGCCGCGAAGGCTGCCGAGGAAGCGGTGCGCGTCGCCGCTCGGGACAGCGCCCGCGCAAACCGGTCAACAGTGCGAGCGGGTGATTATGCGGTCGCTCAGGCTCAGGCAGCCCTTTTGAAGCGCGTCGTCGAACGTGGACGCAAAGCCGAGCACGTCGACAACATTCGCCTGTGGGGCGATCACATCATGCGGTTCTTCGGGGCAGAGACACCCTTTCGGTCGCTCACTCAGGCACGCATAGACGAGTACGCGCTACACGTCTCGATCGAGACCGTGAGGAAGTGGCTGGGCGGCAGCCGCAAGCCGACCGCTGCCGATCTGGGGAACCCCGAACTCTGGCGCGACACTGGCAAGCTTCGATCAAAACGGCAGGTGAACAACTACCTGAAGCATCTCCAGAGGCTGATCGACGTCGCCGCCAAGGTCAGGGACCCAGTCACGAGAGCGCCCGTCCTCAGTCAGGATCCTCCGCTTGAGATCGAATTGGAGAAGGTGGCCCGTCGGAAGCCCCGACCGATGACCGACCGCGAGCTCGCCGACCGACGCGCCCACCTCACCCCATGGGCCGCTGACGCCGCCGAACTCAGCCGCTTGTTCGGCTTCCGCGCCAGCGAGGCGCTGAAGGTAGAGCGCAAGCACATCGACCGCGAGGCCAAGGGCCTATTCTTCCGAGAAGAGACAAAGAGCGGAAACGACGAGCATGCGTAGGGCGGTGCTGCCGGATGGAAGCTGTTGCAGCGGCTTCAGCGCCAGGCAATCGCTCGCGGCCAGCAGCGTCTAGTTACGTGGCCCGGCAGGCTTCACGTTCGGGCGTTCCTCGCAGGCAAGCGCGTGCCGAAGGAGTGCTGGGAGCCACTCAAGACCCTGAGCGGATCTTGGCGCAAGTCGGCGCAGCGCGCTGGCGTTGTCGACCCGCGGCGCTTCCATGATGTACGAGCCCGCTACATCACGTCGGTTGCCCAAGCTGACAGATCGGTTGCGAAGCAGGCGGCCCGACACCAAGACCCGGCGACGACGGACCTCTATATTCAGGTGGCGGACGAGGAGGTGCGAGCGGCCGTGACGAAGGCCACTGCGAGACGGCCCAAGTTCGCTCCCCGGGCGAAAGCAAAACGGTGAGGAGGCGGCATGGCGACAGATCAGGATTACATCGACAGCCTGAAGGCCAGGATTGAGGCCTCAAGGAAGTTCATCGAGCCGTTCACAACTGGAGGCATGCGCACGGGGACCAGATCAGCTGGTGGTGAGTGGGTCGACACTACACAGCAGTGGATCGACCGAGAACACGATACGATTGCGTTGTATGAACGGCTGATCGAAAGAGCGCAGAGACGGAGCTGATCCGGCGCTGTTTGTCGTTGGGGACTTTGTTGGGGACTCTGAGGCAAAAAGCCATCAATGCAGGCCCGATACAGTGGCCAAAATCCCTGATTTTACTGCATTTCCACGTCACCCAAACGGTTTAGGAAACCGCTGCTCTATCCGGCTGAGCTACGGGGACATGGGGGTCTTCTAGCCCAATCCCAGGTCCCTGGGGAACCCTGTCTGGCCATCAGGCCATCGCCGCGAGCCGGGCGGCGTGGCGGTTGTGCTCAGCCACCGTGCGGTCGAGGTCGATGGTCACGATCTGGCCGTCGCGCACGACGGGTCGGCCGGCGACGACCGTGTGGCGGGCCGATTGCGGGGCGCAGAACAGCGTGGCGGCGACAGGGTCGGCCAGCGCGCCGGCATAGCCCAGGCTGTTGAGGTCGAGGGCGAAGAAATCGCACTGCTTGCCGACAGCCAAGGCTCCGATGTCGTCGCGGCCGAGCAGCGAGGCACCGCCCAGCGTCGCCAGTTCGAGCGCCTGGCGGGCGGTCATCCATTCGGCGTCGCGACTCGGATCCGACGTCGAGAGAGCTGTATCCGGCCCCTCGGGCGGGCGCAGGCCGATCTGCAGGCGGGCCAGCAGCATCGCCTGCCGCACCTCGCCCAGCATGTGGTTGCCGTCGTTGCTGGCCGATCCATCGACGCCGATGCCGACCTTCACGCCGGCGCGGCGATACTTCATCACCGGCGCGATGCCGGAGGCGAGTCGCATGTTCGAACAGGGGCAATGGCAGGCGCCGATGCCTGCGCGGGCGAATTCCTGGATCTCCGCATCGTTCACGTGGATCGCATGCGCGTACCAGACATCGTCGCCCGCCCAGTCGACGGACCGCATGTATTCCACGGGACGCATCCCGTAGCGCCCGAGCGTGTAGCGCTCCTCGTCGACCGTCTCGCACAGATGGGTGTGCAGGCGGATGCCGTGGCGCCGGCCCAGCGCCGCCGACTGACGCAGCAGCTCCGGCGTCACCGAGAAGGGCGAGCAGGGCGCCAGCACGATCTGCGTCATCGAGCCGGGCCCGGCATCGTGGTAGCGGCCGATCACGCGCTCGCAATCCTTCAGGATGTCGTCTTCGTCCTCGACACAGGAATCGGGCGGCAATCCACCCTTCGACTGGCCGAGCGACATCGAGCCGCGCGAAACGGCGAAGCGGATGCCGATCTCCTTCGCCGCCGCGATCTGGTCGTCGACGGCGCAGCCGTTGCGGAAGACATAGGCGTGATCGAACACCGTCGTGCAGCCCGACAAGGCAAGTTCGGCGCAGCCGACCAGCGTGGCGGTGCGGCTGGCCTCGGGCGTGCGCGCCGCCCACAGTTCGTAATGCGCCTTGAGCCAGCGGAAGAGATTGTTGTTCTGCGCCGCCGGCAGCGCCCGCGTCAGCGTCTGGTCGAGATGATGATGGCCATTGATCAATCCCGGCAGGACGATGTGGCCTTTCAGATCCATGACCGTATCGGCGGTCGCGGGCAGCGACGTGGTCGGACCGACATTGCGAAGGATGCCATCCACCGCGTAAAGCCCGCCATCGGCCAGTTCGCGGCGTTGCTCGTCCATCGTGACGACGAGCGCATTCTTCACCAACAGCGTCGCCAGCTTCCAATCCTCCCCGGACAGTCGACAGATCGCCCCGCTCGGTCTGCCTTAATGCATCGACCGGTTTGTTGCCAGTCGGGAGGGCCCGTACTAGTTTGGCCAAACACTGCAAATTCAGGGCGGCAGCATGATTCGGTGCGTGCGGATATGGACGGGCGAGGACCAGAACTCGCATGTGGAGGAAGGCTGGATCGACCTGAAACCGGGCGCGCACGGCGACCTGCTCAGCGGCAAGATCGACGTCACGAGCGCCTCGCTGCAGGAAACCCAGCCGGGCGGGACCTATGCTTGGCATACCGCGCCGGTTCGCCAGCTCGTCATCACCCTGAGCGGCACGCTCGACTTCAAGACCCGCGGCGAGCAGCATTTCACCCTGGCCCCCGGCGACATCCTGCTGGCCGAGGATACGACCGGCGGCGGGCATACCTGGAGACTGGTCGACGACCAGCCCTGGCGGCGCCTCTACGTCGTGCTGGGCAAGGATGCCCCCGTGCCGTTCAGGCGCGCCACCCCCGAAGATCGCCGTTAGGAGAGTTCGATGGCAGACAATCATACCGGCGATTTCGATGTCGTCCTGGTCGGCGCCGGCATCATGAGCATGACGCTGGCCACCTTCCTCAAGGAGCTGCAGCCGCATCTCAAGATCAAGATCCTCGAGCGGCTCGAGGGCGAGGCGCAGGAGAGCTCCGGCCCGTGGAACAACGCCGGCACCGGCCATGCCGCCAATTGCGAGCTGAACTACACACCGCAGCGTCCCGACGGCAGCGTCGACATCTCCAGGGCGCTCGAGGTCAACGTTGAGTTCGACATGTCGCGGCAGTTCTGGTCGTACCTGATCCGGAAGGGCGCGATCCAGCGGGCGGACTCGTTCATCCATCCCGTCCCGCACATGAGCTTCGTGATCGGCGCCGACCGGGCGGCCTTCCTGAAGAAGCGCCACGCGGCGATGAGCGCGCATCACTGCTACCGGGGCATGGAATATTCCGAGGACCACAAGCAGATCGCCGAGTGGGCGCCTCTGCTCATGGAGGGCCGCGATCCCGGCCAGGTCGTCGCCGCCACGCGCATGGTGACGGGCGCCGACGTGAACTACGGGGCGCTCACGACCAACCTGCTCAACTACCTGCGGCGCCAGGACGGTTTCTCGATCGAGTTCTCGCAGGAGGTAACCGATCTCCATCGCCGGACGGACGGCGGCTGGACGATCGACGTCAAGGACGAGAAGACCCACGCCAAGCGCTCGCTGGGCGCCAAATATGTGTTCCTGGGCGCGGGCGGCGCGGCGCTGACACTGCTGCAGAAGTCCGGCATCCCCGAGGCCGACGGCTTCGCCGGCTTCCCGGTGAGCGGCATCTGGCTGCGCTCGGGCAAGCAGGAGATCGCCACCCGCCACCTGGCCAAGGTCTACGGCATGGCGGCGACCGGATCCCCGCCCATGTCGGTGCCTCACCTCGACACGCGCTATGTCGACGACAAGCGCTGGCTCCTGTTCGGACCCTTCGCCGGCTTCTCGACCAAGTTCCTGAAGCACGGCTCGATGTTCGATCTGCCGCTGTCGCTGCGGCCGGACAACCTCCTGCAGCTGCTGGCCGTGGCGCGGGACAATCTTCCGCTCGAGGAATACCTGATCGGTCAGGTGCTGCAGACGAAGAGCCACCGCTTCGATGCGCTGCGCGACTTCTATCCCAACGTCGACGAGAAGGACTGGGAGTTCGACGTCGCCGGCCAGCGCGTCCAGATCATCCGCAAGGACGTGGCGCGCACCGGCAAGCTGGAGTTCGGCACCGAGATCGTTCACTCGGCCGACTCCTCGATCGTCGCCCTGCTCGGCGCCTCGCCCGGCGCGTCGACCGCCGTCTGGATCATGGTGCACATGCTCGAGAACTGCTTCCACCAGCAGCTCACCGGACACTGGGTGCCCAAGCTCAAGGAAATGATCCCCTCCTACGGCCAGGACCTCAAGACCGACGCGGCGCTGGTCGAGCGCGTCCGCAAGGACACCGCCGAAGTGCTGGGCCTGCACACGGTCTGATGGCCGATTCGCGGGCCCAGCTCACCGAGACCCTCGACGTCCTGCTGCGGTTCGGCGCGCTGATGCTGCGCGCCGGCGACACCGCCTTCCGCGTACGCGAGGCGATGGCCCGGCTGGCCGGCAACATGGGGATCGAGAACCTGTCGCTGCAGGTGACGCTCGACGCCATGTCCGCCACGATACGGCGGCAGGGCGAGACCGCCACGCTGACCTGCGATGTCGGCGCACCGGGTATCAATGCGGCGCGAATCGGCGCGCTCGAAAGACTTGCCGAAGCCAGCACGCCCGGCCTGACGCCGGACGCCCTAGGGCAGGCCCTCGACAGGATCGAACGGGGATCGCCGCTCCACGCCCTGCCGACCGTGGCCATCGCCATCGGCCTGGCGTCGGGAGCCTTCTCCTACCTGAACGGCGGCGACCTGCTCGCGACCGGTGCGGCGGTGGTCGCCGGCGCCGTCGGCCAGGCGGGACGCGGACTGATGTTCCGGCATCAGCTCAACCAGTATGCCGTTACCGCCGTCTGTGCGGTCATCGCGTCCGGTCTCTACTGCCTGATCGTCTTCGGCCTCGCCGGCCGCGGCTTCTCCGCCCCGCTCGCCGTGGGCTTCATCTCCTCGGCGCTTTTCCTGGTGCCGGGCTTTCCGCTGGTCGCCTCGCTGCTCGATCTGGTGCAGCACCAGACCCTGGCCGGCGTCGCGCGGCTCTTCTACGCCATCATGATCCTGCTGGCCGCCGCCTTCGGCCTGTCGGCCGTGGCGGCCGTCGCCGGCCTGACGGACGTATCGGCACCCGCTGCGGCTGTCGGCCCGGATGCGATGACCGTCGTGTGGCGCGCGGTGGCGAGCTTCGCCGGCGGCTGCGGCTTCGCGCTCCTCTACAACAGCCCCCTTCGAACGGTGCTGACCGTCGGTCTGCTGTCGCTGATCGGCAACGAGCTGCGGCTGGCGCTGCACGATCTCGGCCTGATCCTGCCGGCCGCGACCTTCGTGGGCGCACTGGTCGTCGGCCTGCTGGCGTCGCTGGGAAAACACTGGCTCCACGAGCCGCGCATCTGTTTCACCGTGCCCGGCATCATCATCATGACGCCCGGCATCCTTGCCTTCCGTACGATCGTGCTGCTGAACGACGGCAACGTGCTGGCCGCCATCGAGGCGGGCGCGGGCTGCTGCTTCATCGTGGGTGGCATGGCGCTCGGCCTGGCCACCGCCCGCTTCATGAGCGAGCGGCGCTGGATCGTGGAGCGCTAGCCTCCGGCGTCGCTATTCCGTGGCGACGTAGGGATGGACCATCTTCGATGGGTCGACGACCTTGTCGAACTCGGCCTCCGACACGTATTCCAGCTTCAGGGCGGCTTCCTTCAGCGTGAGGTCGTGGTCGATCGCGTAGTGGGCGATCTTCGAGGCCTTGTCGTAGCCGATCACCGGCGCCAGCGCCGTCACCAGCATCAGCGAGCGGTCGACATATTCCTTGATCTTCTTGAGGTTGGGCTGGGTGCCCTCGACCAGGAACCTGCGGAAGTTGGCGCAGCCGTCGGTCATCAGCGTGATCGAATGGGCGACGTTGTAGATCATCAGCGGCTTGTAGACGTTCATCTCGAGATAGCCGCTGGCGCCACCGAAGCCGACGGCGACGTCGTTGGCCATGACCTGAACCGCGATCATGGTCAGCGCCTCGGCCTGGGTCGGGTTGACCTTGCCCGGCATGATCGAGGAGCCCGGTTCGTTCTCCGGGATGTGCAGCTCGGCGAAACCGGCGCGAGGGCCGCACGACATCAGGCGGATGTCGTTGCCGATCTTGTAGAGCGAGACCGCAAGCGTGCGAAACGCGCCCGAGAGCTGCACCAGCGCGTCGTGCGCGCCCTGCACCGTGAACTTGTTGGGCGCCGTGACGAACGGCAGGCCGGTCAGCTTGGCAATCTCGGCCGCCGCTTCCTCGGCGAAGCCGGGCGCCGCATTGATGCCGGTGCCCACCGCCGTGCCGCCCAGTGCCAGGCGATAGACGCCCTTCAGCGCATCCTCGATCCTCTCGATGTTGTCGGCCAGCATGCCGGCATAGCCCGACCATTCCTGGCCGAGCGTGATCGGCGTCGCGTCCTGCATGTGGGTGCGGCCGATCTTGACGATGCTGGCCCATTCCTTCGCCTTGGCATCGATCGCATCGTGCAGCGCCTTCAGCGACGGCAGCAACCGCTCCTTGGTGTTCACGGCGGCCGCGATATACATCGTCGACGGAAACGAATCGTTCGACGACTGCGACATGTTGACGTGGTCGTTGGGATGCACCGGCTTCTTCGAGCCGAGCGGCGTGCCCGCAAGCTGGCAGCAGCGGTTCGAGATCACCTCGTTCACGTTCATGTTGAACTGCGTGCCGCTGCCGGTCATCCAGACGTGCAGCGGGAACATGTCGTGGTGCTGGCCGGCCAGGATCTCGTCGCAGGTCTCGAGGATCAGCTTGTGCGCGGTGTCGTCCAGCCGCTTGCCCGCATGATTGGCGTTGGCGCAGGCCTTCTTCAGCGTCGCGTAGGCGGTGATCATCTCGCGTGGCATCAGGTCCTTGCCGATGCTGAAATGCTCGAGCGACCGCTGGGTCTGGGCGCCCCAGAGCTTGTCGGCGGGCACGCTCACCTCACCGAGGCTGTCTGTCTCCTTGCGAACATCCGTCACGGCACACCTCTTCCACTGCGAGGCCGCGACCTTAGCGCAACATGCGGCGCGGCGTCAGTCGTCGGATCGCCGGGCCTGGCGCAGCGATTTGACGGCCCCGTGACGCTTTTTGTCGTCGACGCGACGACGCTTGGCGGCGCGGCTCACCTTTGTCTTCACGCGCGGCGCGGGCTTGTAGGTCGCCTCGCGGATCAGCTCGACCAGGCGGGCAAGCGCCTCCTCGCGATTGCGCAGCTGGCTGCGCTGTCCCTGCGCCACGAGAATCAGTACGCCGTCGCGCGTCAGGCGCCGTCCGGCCAGGCGTTCCAGCCGTTGCCGCACGTCGTCGGGCAGCGACGGCGAACGGCGAACGTCGAAGCGCAACTGCACCGCCGTCGATGTGGTGTTGACGTGCTGGCCCCCCGGGCCTGCCGCCCGAACGAAGCTTTCCTGGATTTCCTCCGGGTCGATCGCCAGCGAGCCGGTGATCCGGATCGGCGTCGTCCCGGAAGCGGTCATTCCTTGCCGCCGGCCCGGCGCAACATCGCCTCGATCGAACCGCGATTGGCCTGCCTGGCATAGCCCAGCGCCGTGCGCCCGGTGAAGTCGCGCGAGTTCGGGTCAGCCTTCTTTTCGAGCAGCAACCGCACGATCTCCGCGTAGCCGCGGGCCGAGGCGATCATCAGCGCCGTCTGGCCCTGACGATTCTGCACTCGCGTGCTGGCGTTCCGGCGCAGCAGGATTTCGGCGATCTCGACATCGCCCTTCTCGGTCGCGCGCATGAGCGCGGTGTAGCCCTCGGGATCGACCGCGTCGGGCCTGGCGCCTCCCTTCAGCAGGGTCTCGACGACCGGAATATGTCCGGCGCGGACCGCCACCGTCAGCAGGGGCGAACCGTTGTTGGCGGTCTGGTTCGGGCTCTCCTGCTTCAGCAGCGCCTGTCGCACCTTCTCGTCGTCTCCCTCGAGCACGGCCCGCACGATCTGCTTCTGGCCGAACAGGTCGGAATTCGTCGACTGCGCGACAGCTGCGCCGGCCGAGAGGATGATCGAGAGGGAAAGAAGCGAACGTCGGATCATCACCTGCTCCCGCGGGTTTCCTGGTAACGGACCTCGATCCGGTCCCAGATCTGCGCCTCGAGCGCGACGCCGTCGAAGCGGTTGATCTGCTGCAGGCCGGTCGGCGACGTGACGTTGATCTCCGTGAGGTAGTCGCCGATGACGTCGATGCCGACGAAGATCAGGCCGCGCTTCGCCAGTTCCGGCCCGATCGTCTCGCACAGCTCGATGTCGCGCTTCGTAAGCGAAGCCTTCACGGCCTTGCCGCCGACATGCATGTTGGAGCGCGCCTCGCCGGCCGCCGGCACGCGGTCGATCGCACCGACCGCCTTGCCGTCGATCAGGATGATGCGCTTGTCGCCCTTGCGCACCTCGGGAAGATAACGCTGGGCGATCACCGGCTCGCGGCTGCGCTGCGAGAACATCTCGAGCAGCGAGGCGAAATTCTCGTCGTCGGGCCGCACCCGGAAGACGCCGGCGCCACCGTTGCCGAACAGAGGCTTCAGGATGATGTCCTTGTGCTCGTCGCGGAACTCGCGCAGCGCGCGGGCGTCGGCGGTGATGAGCGTCGGCGGCATCACATTGTCGAAATGCGTGACGAACAGTTTCTCCGGCGCATTGCGCACGCTCGCCGGATCGTTGACCACCAGGGTCTTCGGATGGACATGCTCCAGCAGGTGCGTCGTCGTGATGTACGACATGTCGAACGGCGGATCCTGGCGCAACAGGACCACGTCGATCGTGGACAGGTCGATCATCTCCGGGGCGCCCAGCGTGAAGTGATTGCCCTTCTCGCGCCGGAGCTTCATCGGCTGGGCGCGCGCCATCACCTTGCGGTCGCGGAAGATCAGGTCCTGCGGCGTGTAGTGCCAGACCGCATAACCTCGCTTCTCCGCCTCCACCCCCAGCACGAAGGTCGAATCGCCGTCGATGTCGATGGTCGAGACATGGTCCATCTGAATGGCGACGCTGAGCTTCATGGGATTATCCTGACTATCGGGCTCGAAACGAAGGGCGACGGGTTTTCAGTTAAGGCCGCGGCGCAGTTCCTGCAACAGCGCCGAAACGCGCTGGCGCAGGCCCGGATCGCCGTCCAGTTCCAGGATCCGCTGGTAGGCGGCGATGGCGGCCCGCCTCTTGTCGAGGCGTGCATTGAGCTGACCGGCCTCGAACAGCAGTTCCTCCCGGTCCGGCGCGATCGCCAGCATGCGGTCGAGCGAACGCGCCGCGCCCGCCCAGTCCTCGCGCCGGGCGAGACGAAGCCGGACGTTGTTCTCCAGGCGCAGCAGCACGTCGCGGTCGGAAACGGCATCGAAATGTGCCGGTACCAGCTCGGCATCGCCGCCCAGGACCTGCCGCAGCAGCCTGCGCAGGTCGGCGGCGTCGCGCACCGCGCCTTCGTGGAACGGATCGACGACGTGTCGCGCACTGTCGATGCCGATGCGGATCAGGAAATGGCCGGGGAAGGCCAGTCCCTCGGCCGTCCATCCCTGGGCGCGGGCCACATGCAGATAGAGGATCGAGAGCGCCACCGGCAGGCCCTTGCGGCGCTCAATGACCCGCACGAGGTCGGCGTTCTGCAGATCGTCGTAGGTCTCGCTGTCGCCGCGATAGGCGTAGGAGCGCGCGATCACCTCGGCGAGGGCCTCGGGAGAGGCGCCGCGCCGGTGGACGAGGTCGGCGAGATCGGCCGCCATCGCGGTCACCTGCTGGCGGAAGGGCGCGAGATCGACAGGCTCTTCACGCGCGAGGCTGCTCAGCAGGAAGCCCGCCTCGAGAAGATCGATCCGTTCGCCGTCGCCGGCGCACAGATCCCTCAGTCGACCCAGATCATCCGACACGCATCACTCCGGCGCCTGCCAGACGTCGGGCAGATGGCGTGGCCATACGCCACCGACCAGCACCGCATCGAAGCGCACCGAGCAGGCGGCATAGCGCGGATGATGGGCGATGAACAGGCTGGCCGCCCGGGCGACCCGGCCGAACTGCCGCGCGCCCAGCGCGTCGGCCGCCGTGGCGAAGTCGCGACGCGCCTTGACCTCGACGAAGGCCAGCACGTTGCCGCGGCGCGCCACGATGTCGATCTCGCCCAGTCGCGTCTTGTAGCGCCGCATCAGGATGGAGTAGCCGCCGAGGCGCAACCGCCATACCGCGCGCCACTCCGCCGTATGGCCCATGCGATAGGCCTTCTGGCGCGTCTGCAGCGTCATGGGGCGCCGCGCTTCAGTTCGAGCGCGCGGGCATAGACGTCGCGCCGCTTCAGCCCGAAGCGCGCGGCGACCTCGGCGGCCGCATCCTTCACCGAGGCCCCTGTCATCGCCTCGCGCAAGGCCTCGTCGACGTCGCCGGCGCTGCGTTGGGTGTCGGCGGAGGGCGCGCCGATCACGACGACGATCTCGCCCCTCACATCGGGATGGGCGGCATAGTGCGCGGCGAGCGTGGCCAGCGGCGCTCGGCGTACCTCCTCGAACATCTTGGTGAGCTCGCGGGCGACGGCCGCCGGGCGGTCCCCCAGCAGTTCCAGGAGATCGGCCAGCGCCTCCGGCAAGCGGTGTGGCGCCTCGAAGAACACGAGCGTGGAGGGGATGGTCGCGACTTCGCCGATGGCGCGCCGTCGCTCGGTCGCCTTGGCCGGCAGGAAGCCCGCGAAGAAGAAGCGGTCGGTCGGCAACCCCGAAAGCGCGAGGGCCATGGGAACGGCCGAAGCACCGGGCGCCGAGGTCACGGCATGGCCGGCATCGACTGCGGCGCGCACCAGCCGGTAACCGGGATCGGAGATCAGCGGCATTCCCGCGTCCGACACCAGGGCGACGCTCTTGCCGGCGGCGAGGGCGCGGACGAGGCGCGGCTCCGACCGGTCCTGGGTGGCGTCGCTGTAGGACACCGTCGGGACGTCGATGCCATAGTGGGTTGCCAGTTTGGCGAACACGCGCGTGTCCTCGCAGGCGATCAGATCGGCCGCTTGCAGCACGTCGAGTGCCCGCAGCGTGATGTCACGCATGTTGCCGATCGGTGTGGCAACAATATGCAGGCCCGGGGCGAGCGGCGGTTTACGCGGGGCCTGCCCGTCGGTAGCTTGGGGCCGTTCGTCCAGATTCATCTGATTCCGATCGCCGGAGTTTCGCGCCGATGCGTAGGTCATTCCTCGTGCTCGCCACCGCCGCCCTCCTGTTGGGTGCCTGCAGCGAGCCTCCCAAGACTAGCACGCCCGCCGCGCGACCGGTGACCGTTGCGGCCAAATCCGGTTCGCCGCTCACCGCCTCGGGCAAGGTACGCATCGCCCTCCTGCTGCCGCTCAGCGGCCGGGCCGCCCCGATCGGGCAGGCGATGCAGCAGGCCGCCGAAATGGCCCTGTTCGACAGCGGCTCCAAGGAACTGGCGCTCTCCGCCTATGACAGCGGCGACAGCGCCGATACCGCCATCGAAGCCTATCGCAAGGCGCGCATCGACGGCGCCGCCCTCGTCCTCGGACCGCTCTACGGTACGTCGGCCTCCGCTCTGGTGCCCCTGGTCAACCAGGGCGGCATGAACGTGGTGGCCTTCTCGAACGACGAACAGGTCGCCCAGCGCGGCGTCTGGATCATGGGAATCGCGGCCCCGCCCCAGGTCCGCCGCGTGGTCGACCACGCCTTCGAATCGGGCATTCGCCGGTTCGCGACGTTCGCGCCGCAGACGTCCTATGGCGAGCAGATGGCCCGCACCCTCGAAACCTATGTGAACACGCGCGGGGGCACCGTCGTCGGCCGCGAATTCTTCGATCCCAATGGCACCGACATCCCGATCCAGGCCCGTCAGCTCGCCGCATCGGCCAAGGGCGACGGCGGCAAGCTCGCCGTTCTGGTGCCCGTCGCGCCGCCCACACTTCCAATCGCCCTCGCCTCTCTCGCCACGAACGGTCTCGACGGGCGCGCGGTGCAGCTGATCGGCACCGGCGTCTGGGATTTCCCCGGCGTGGGCACCGAGACCATGCTGCGAGGCGCCTGGTACGCCGCGCCGGATCCGGCCAAGCGCGCCGATTTCGAGCGGCGCTTCGTCTCGACCTACGGGCGTCCGCCGCATCGACTGGCGACCCTTGCCTATGATGGGGTCGGCCTCGCCGGCCATCTCGCGCGACTGAAGCCCGGCGGCGACTTCTCCGCCGAAGCGCTCACCAACCCCAGCGGCTTTTCCGGCGTCGATGGAATCTTCCGCTTCCTGCCCGATGGCCGCTCCGAGCGGGCGCTCGCCGTGATCGAGATCCAGGGCGATCGCGGCGTGGTGATCAGCCCCGCGCCCACGACCTTCGCCGGCCAGCCGACCAACTGAGATGGCCGGTCTTTCCAAAGCGGGCCTTCCGCGCGCGATCCTGTTCGACATGGACGACACTCTGATTCGCGCCTACGCCCAGCCCGAGGAGGCTTGGACGCGCCTGCTCCACGTCTTCTCCGCGCATCTCGACGCCCATGACGAGGCCGCCATCGCGCGGGTACGCACGGCGGTGATGGAGGAAGCGCGGGCCTTCTGGAACGATCGTGCCGAGGCGGCGAAGTGGCGCCTCGACATTCCCGGTGCGCGCCGCCTGTCGGTCCGTCGCGGCCTCGCCCGGCTCGGCCGCCCGGACGACGCGCTGGCCGACCGCATCGCCGATTCCTTCACCGAACTGCGGCGCCAGGAATACCGGCTCTATCCTGACGCCCATGCCACGGTCGACGCGCTGCGCGATGCCGGCGTGCGCCTGGCCCTCGTGACCAACGGAGCGTCTGAGACGCAGCGCGCCAAGATCGAGCGGTTCGAACTGGCCCACCGCTTCCATCACATCCAGATCGAGGGCGAATTCGGCCAGGGCAAACCCGAGCTCGGCGTCTATCGCCACGCGCTGGAGCGGCTGGGCGTCGGCCCCGAGGATGCCTGGATGGTCGGCGACAACTACGAGTGGGAAGTCGTGGCGCCGCAGATGCTCGGCATGTGCGGCATCTGGTACGACCCGTTCAAGGCCGGCGTGCCGGCCAACGCCACGGCGCAGCCGACCCGCATCATCACGAGGCTCGCCGAACTGGTCGAATAGGGAAGCCCCTCCTCCCCATTCAAATGGGGAGGTGTCGCGTCATACGCGACGGAGGGGTCATGAGGCGGTCGTTCGTCCTTCGGCGCTCTCGGACATTGCAAGCAATGTCCTGTCGCTCAGGAGGCCGAGCTACGCTCGGCCTAGCGCGGCGGCACGCCGATAGCGGCACGGTCGTACACCGCCTTCACCTCCGCACTGCGCCGGCCGAGTTCGTAGCGCAGCGTGGTGTAGAGGTTCACCGGGAACGGCATGTCGGCGTTGAAGTCGATGATCAGCACGACGCGCGTCTCGTCGGTCTGGTTCTTGACCCAGTGCTCGCGGGTGTCGTCGAATACCAGCGGCACGCCCTCCTCCCAGAAGAAATGGTGGCCGCCGATCTCGATCCAGCACTTCTCCGGCTCGCCCGGCACGATCAGCGGATAATGGAAGCGGATGACGCCGGCGGCGGAGCCCCGGTGCGGCTCGATCTCGGCGCGGCCGGCCAGGATGCTGAACAGTGCCGTATGCACGCCGGGCAGACGGTTGATGGCGGCCATCGTGTCCGGAACCGCGGCGGTATTCGCCGTGATCTCGTGACCGTAGATTTTCAGCAGGAACGTGCGCCAGGCACGGCCCGGCACGTAGAGATCGCGCGGATGGACCTCGTGCAGGGCCGGGATTTCCTCATGGTGGCTGAGCAGGTAATTCAGGTCGGCCTTGATCTTGTCGTGACTCTTCGAAAGCTCGGACAGGACCGGGAATGCTTTCAGCGCCTCCTCACCGGCCAGCGGCAGCTTCGGCATGTTCCGCAGAATCCAGTCGGAGAGCCTGAGGTTCAGCTTCTCCAGCGGCTCCTGGGGAACCCAGATGTTCTTGGTGAGATAGAAGCGGCCCTTCTGTCCAACGCCCTGCGGCTCGTCCATCGTCGTCATTCGGGAGCAATCCTGCCTGCCTGAACCCTTTTGCACGAGGCGCGCTTATAGCGCCCGATCCACGCCCGCGCGGTGGCATTTCTGAGACAAACGTCATCTTGATGCAAGGCGACCAAAAGGCAGGTCAATCCCGCTTTCGGCACCGACACGCAAATGGACTATGGTGGCGAAATGATGATCGGAACCAATCGATGAGTGAACAGATAACGGCCACCGGCGCGTCGCCCGAGGCGATCCGCGCACACTACGACGTCGGCAACGACTTCTACCGGCTGTGGCTGGATGAGACGATGACCTACTCGTCGGCGATGTGGCGCGACGAGAGCGATAACGCGCCCCTTGCCGATGCGCAGCGGCGCAAGATCGACTGGCATCTGCGCAACGCCGGCGCCGACCGCTCGGCAAGCCTGCTCGACATCGGCTGCGGCTGGGGCGGCATGCTGCGCGCCGCCGTCGCGAACCGCGCCCCCGGCGCGCCGCCGCTGGCGCGCGGCGTCGGCCTGACGCTGAGCGACGCCCAGGCCGAGCTCGCGCGTGCAGCGATCCGCGATGCTGGCGCGCCGCCCGTCGAGATCCGCGTCGAGAGCTGGGCCGGCCACCAGCCGGCAGAGCCCTACGGCTCGATCATTTCGGTCGGTGCCTTCGAGCATTTCACCAAGCCGAAGGACGATTCGACGACGAAGACGGCGATCTACCGCCACTTCTTCACGCGCTGCCGCGACATGCTGGCGCCCGATGCGCGCATGACCCTGCAGACCATCGCCTATGGCGATCCCGACGACAAAGTGCCGATGGGCCCGCTGGTGGAAGATATCTTCCCCGACTCAGAACTGCCGCGCCTGCCGGAAATCCTGGCCGCCGCCAACGGCCTGTTCGAGGTCGAGCGCTTCCGCAACGACCGCAACGATTACGGCCGGACTTGCGAGATCTGGGCCGCCAACCTCAAGGCCCGGCGGGCCGAGGCGATCGAGATGGTCGGCAAGGACCAGACGCGGCGCTACGAGCGCTATCTCAAGTTCTCGGCCTGGGGCTTCTTCTCCCATCGCATCCATCTGCTGCGCTTCCGCCTGAAACGCCGCTAGGAGGAGCCATGAGCGCGCTCGACACCTTCGCCGCCAGCGTCACCGCCGACCAGCCGCCGGCCGGCTCGAGCCCCGCGCTGCAGGCTCTGTGGTGGGTGCGGCGCGGCGACTGGGCGCGGGCTCATGAATGCGTCCAGGCACACGAGGGCGAGGCCGATTGCGACAGCGTCCATGCCCACCTCCATCGCGAGGAGGGCGATCTGTCCAACGCCGGCTACTGGTATCGCCGGGCCGGCCGGCCCGTGTCGCAGCAATCGCTCGAGGCGGAATGGACGGCGCTTGCGACGGAACTGTTGGACCGCCGGGAACGGTAGGCCAGTCGCAGCAAAGGCGGCTCTGTCCGCCCCGCTCCGCCGGCTATTTGTCTTCCGGCTTCAGCATCAGCCGCTCGACCCGGCCGCCCTTCAGCAGGTGCGTGTCGAGCACCTCGTCAACGTCTTCCTTGGTGGGCACGCGGTACCAGATCCCCTCGGGATATATGACGAGGGTCGGCCCCAGCTCGCAGCGGTCGAGGCAGCCGGCATTGTTGATGCGCACGTTCTTGAGGCCGAGCGCCTTGGCCTTGCTCTTCATGTGATCGCGAAGCGCCTCGCCGCCCCGTTCGGCACAGCAGCCGCGGGGATGGCCGGCCGGACGCCGGTTGGTGCAGCAGAAGACGTGGGCCTCGTAGTAGGGCTTGGGATCGGCTGGCTTGTCACGCTGGCTCATGATGATCCGCCTACTCCTTCTTGGTCGATCCGCCGGTGGCGATGTTGGCGAGCTGGGACCAGAAGACCTGCTGCATCTGCTGCATCTGGTCCATGCCCTGCATGGAGGCCGGCAGCCAGGTCTTGAAGATCGTCTCGGGGTTCATGGCGCCCAGGCTGCTGCGCAGGCGTTCCTCGATCTCGCCCATGATTCGGTCCTGCATGGGCTTGATGTCCGGCAGCCCCATGAAGGCGCGAGCCTCCTCGGGCGTACAGGTCACTTCGACATTCACCTTCATGGGCCACTCCGTTTTACCGAGCTTAGCATGCTATGACCGGGTCATGACGACCCCCTGGCTGGCCAAGAATCCGCGGGCCCTGCGCCCCCTCGAATTCGGTCGCGAACAGCAGTTCGTGATCAATCCCAACGGCATTCCCGAACTCTGCGAGGAGCTGAAGGCCTGCCCGGCCCACAAGCCCACGCCGCTCTACGAGCTGCCGGCCCTGGCGGCGCGGCTGGGCGTGGGCGAGATCCGGGTCAAGGACGAGAGCCAGCGCTTCGGCTTCGGCGCCTTCAAGGCCCTGGGCGGCGTGATCGCCGTGGCCAACGTGCTGACCGGCGCGGTCGGCGACGCCTATCATTCCTCGCCCTCCTTCGAGAGCGTGATGAAAGGCGAGCACAAGGAAATCACGGGCAAGTTCGTCTTCACCGCCGCCAGTTCCGGCAATCACGGCCGCTCGGTGGCGGCCGGGGCAAAGTTGTTCGGCAATCGCTGCGTGATCTTCCTGCCAAAGTTCACCAGCGCGGAAAAGGAAGCCGCGATCCGAGCTAGGGGCGCCGAGGTGATCCGAGTCGACGGGGACTACGACACCGCCGTCGCCGAGTGCCGCAACCAGGCCGCCGCCAGGGGCTGGACGATCATCTCGGACACGTCCTGGGAAGGCTACGATTCGGTGCCGCGCAGCGTCATGCGCGGCTACTGCGTGCTGGTCCACGAGGCCGCCGTCCAGCAATGGGGCGCGGCGCCCACCCATGTCTTCGTGCAGGCCGGCGTCGGTGGACTGGCGGCCGCGGTGATCGGCTATCTCTGGGCGGTCTGCGAGCAGCGCCCGGTCTCGATCGTCGTCGAGCCCGAAAGCGCCGATTGCTGGTTCCAGAGCAACCTCGCGGGCAAGCCGACGCTGGCCAGCGGCAATGCCGACACGGTGATGGGCGGCCTCGCCTGCCGCGAGATCTCGCCCGTGACATGGCCGATCATCGGCACGGCGGCCGACTGGTTCATGACCATCCGGGAAGACGAAGTGCTCCCGGCCCGCCGCCTCTACGCCCAGCCGCTGGGCGAGGACCCGGCCATCATCTCCGGCCCCTCGGGTTGCGCGGGCCTCGCCGGCCTGATGCGCGTCTGCACCGACGCCGAAGCCTTCAAGGCACTCGGCCTTGGCCCGGACTCGCGCGTGCTGCTGATCAACAGCGAAGGCGATCTGGGCGAGCCGCTGCCATCCTCCTAGTTGTTCTTTCATCTCTCCCACGCCCCATGGTAGCACTCCTCCGTCGGGCTTTCCGGCAGGGGGAGAAACCAGAGAATGAGCGTTGGTAGAATGGCGGCCGTCGGCCGCCTGATGATGAGTGTTGCGTTGCTTGCGACCACCGCGGCCTGCGCCACGGTGGTCGGCGGCACCACCCAGGAAGTCTACGTCGATACCGAGCCGAAGGGCGCCACCTGCGCGGTCAATCGCCAGGGCGCCACCGTCGGGTTCATCAAGCCGACACCGGGCAAGGTGGGCCTGTCGCGCTCCAAGGAAACCGTCATCCTGGCCTGCACCCTCGACGGCTACGAACAGTCGAACGAGGTTCTGGTCGCCAGCTTCACCGGTGCCACGGTGGGCAACATCCTGCTGGGCGGCCTGGTCGGTGTCGCCATCGACGCGGCTTCCGGCGCCAACAACAAGTACCCGGAACGCGTGATGGTCATCCTGACGCCCGCGAGCTTCCCGAGCGACGAAGCGCGCGACGCGCACTATGCCGGCATCCGACAGCGCATCGAGTCCGGCGCCAAGGCGGAGATCGACCTCATCAATACCCGCTGCAGCTCGACCAACCGGGAGCTTTGCACGATCGAGGCCAAGCAGATCTCCGACGCCCGCGAAAAGGCGCTGGCCGACCTCGACAAGCGCCGGCTGGCCGCCAGGGTCGTGCCGGGCTGACGACGCCCATCGATATTCTTGTCTCGCTGCACGAAGCGACGCATCCTGCGGACAAATCACAGGAGTTTCGGTTCGTGCAGCTTCAGCTCAAGACTTGGCAATTCGTCGAGGACTATCTCAAGACCAGGACCGGGATCATCATTCCGATCGGCTCGACCGAGCAGCACGGCCCGACCGGCCTGATCGGCACCGACGCCCTCACCGCCGAGATGGTGGGCCGCGGCGTCGGCGAGAAGGTGGGTGCGCTGGTGGCGCCGACGATCTCCGTCGGCATGGCCCAGCATCATCTCGATTTCGCGGGCTCGATCACGCTCAAGCCCACGACCCTGATCGCCGTCGTGCGCGACAACGTGCTGTCGCTGGCCAAGCATGGCTTCACGCGCTTCTTCTTCGTGAACGGCCACGGCGGCAACATCGCCACGGTGACCGCGGCCTTCTCAGAAATCTATGCCGAGCGTTCGATGGAGCGCATGAGCAACCAGCCCTCGATCAAGTGCGCCCTTCGCAACTGGTGGGACAGCCCGGGCATCAAGCGGCTCAGCTCCGAACTCTATCCGACCGGTGAAGGCAGCCATGCCACGGCCTCGGAAGTGGCGCTGACGTGGTACAAATACCCCGAGACGATGGACCGCCGCGTGCTCGAGCCGCGCATCGCACCGAACGGCTCCTTCGCCGACTCCGAGGACTATCGCCGCGCCTTCCCGGACGGCCGCATCGGCTCCGACCCAAGCCAAGCGACACCCGAGCACGGCAAGCGATTCTACGACCAGGCGGTCGAGGACGTGGCGCGTGACTACGAGGCCTGGGTGGCCAAATAAGCGACGCGGCGGCTCAGGTCCTGACCCGCTCGCGGTGCAGGATGTAGAGGCCTGAACCGACGATCACGGCGATGCCACAGAGAGCAAGGGTGTTGGGGGCCTCGCCCCACACCACGTAGCCGATGCCCAGCGCCCACAGGATCGACGAATAGCGAAACGGTGCCATCACCGAGATCTCGCCGCCCGAACGCAGCGCGATCACGAGGAACTGGTATCCCATGGCGAGCAGCAGCGAGGACGCGGCGAGGTAGCCCCAGGTCTGCGCATCGATCGGCTGCCACCCCTCGAACAACGCCCAGATGCAGCCGGCGATCGCGACCGTGATCGCCGTCGAGAAGGACACGACCAGCGTCGGCACCGCGGGCGGCAGGTGGCGGGCGACGACGTCGCGGCAGGCGCTGAGGCCGGTGCCGGTGAGCGCCACCCAGGTCCAGCCGTTGATGTCGCCGGGCCGCGGCTGGATCACCAGCAGGACACCCACGAAACCCACGCCGACCGCCGTCCAGCGTCGCCAGCGCACGTCCTCCTTGAGGACCAGGACGGCCAGCACCGTGAGGATGAGCGGCATCGAGAGGTTGACGGCCGTGGCGATCGCGAAGGGGATCTGGAACAGCGCGATCAGGTAGATGATGGCCGCGGCGGCTTCCAGTCCACTGCGCAGCATCACCTGGGGATGCACCGCATAGGAGATCCTGCGCCAGTCACCGGTCGCCAGCATCGCCAGCGCGCACCAGAGCGTGGCGAAGAGGCCGCGCATGCCGATCGCCTGCACCGACGGCATGTTCTCGGCCGCAAGCTTGATCAGCGCATCGTTGAAGATGAAGACGACGACCGACGCCAGCATCGCCACGATGCCGCGGGTATTGTCGACCATTGTCGTGATGCCTGGCGAAGCCGGATTACTTGGCCATCTTCTCGATGAGCTTCCACTGTTCGGCGGAAACCGGCACCACCGACAGGCGCGACTGGCGCACCAGGCCGAAATCCTTGAGCTTCGGCTCGGCCTTGATCGCCGCCAGCGTCACCGGCGTGTTGACCGGCCCCAGCGCCTTCACGTCGACGGTGACGGCCTTGCCGGCCTCGTCGGTGGGATCGGGATAGGCCGACTTCACCACCTCGGCGAGGCCGACGATCTCCTTGCCCTCGTTGGAATGGTAGAAGAAACAGCGGTCGCCGGGCTTCATCGCCTTGAGGTTCATCGCGGCCTGCGCATTGCGCACGCCGGTCCACGAGGTCTTCTTGTCGGCGACGAACTGCGTCCACGAATATGCCGACGGCTCGGACTTGATGAGCCAATAAGCCATGTCATTCCCCCAGCTTCATTCGCCTTCACGGCGCAGCGGCCGTGCCAACAAGGCGCGGATCGCCTCGTCGAGGTCCGCGCCGCGGTGCAGGATAGCATCGACGGCGGTGCAAATCGGCATTTCGATGCCGAGCTTTGCCGCGCGTTCGAGAACGGCCGGCGCCGTCGCCTCGCCCTCGACCACCTGCCGCCGCCCTTCCATGTAGTGCGCCAGCGTCGTGCCCCGGCCGAGCGCCGCGCCCAGCGCGCGGTTGCGCGACAACGGCCCGTGGCAGGTGAGGACGAGATCGCCCAGCCCGCTCAAGCCCGTCAGCGTCTCGAGATTGGCGCCCATGGCCAGGCCGAGCCGCGCCATCTCGGCGAAGCCGCGGGTGATGAGCGCGGCGGCGGCGTTGTGACCGAGGCCGCGGCCTTCGACGATGCCGGCCGCAATGGCCAGCACGTTCTTGACCGCGCCGCCCAGCGACACGCCGACGACATCGTCCGTCCAGTAGGGACGGAACATGCCCGCCGCGAGCGCGGCCGCGAGATCGCGCCCCCGTGCGGCGTCGCCCGTGGCGATGCTGACCGCGGTGGGAAGTCCCTGCACCGCCTCCTCCGCGAAGCTCGGCCCCGACAGCATCGCGACGGCCCGGCCCGGCAGCACTTCCGCCAGCACCTCGGGCATCAGCAGACCGGTCGCGGCCTCGATGCCCTTGGCGCAGATCACGACGGGCGCGGCTCCCGGCAGGTCGCGCGCCAGGGCCCGCACGGCCTGCGCGGGGCAGACGAGCAGGATCACGTCGCAGGCGGCCAGCTCGCCGAGGGTGGCCGCGGCCTCGATGCCGGCATCGAGCGATTGTCCCGGCAGGTAGATTTCGTTGCGACGGTCGTGCGCGATCGCGGCCGATACACTGCGATCGCGCGACCAGAGGGTCACCTTGCGACCGGCCCGGCGTGCGAGACAGGCCAGCGCCGTTCCCCAGGCGCCGCCGCCGACGACGCCGATATGGGCGATGTCGGTCACAGGCTGAGATTGAAGGCGATGGAGATGCGCTGGGCGGTGCCGCGATAGGGTCGCACCTGATGCAGCACCCACGACGGGAACATCACCAGCCGCCCGGCCCGCGGCGAGATCGTCTGGTTGGTGCCGACCGACAGGCCGCCCGGCAGGCTGAAGGCGAGATAGGGTGCATACATCGCCGGCGCCGGTCCGCGCGGATCCATGAACTCGAGTTCGCCGCCCAACGACGGATCGGCCGGGATGCCGCCATCGTCGACATAATAGACGCCCGACCAGTAGCTGCCGGGATGGGAATGGAATTCGTTGCCGTGACCGCCGCGGTTGATGTTGGCCCAGATGTTGGCCTTCCACGCGATGGTGACGGCATTGCCTTCACGATCGCTGGTGCTGCGGTTGGCGATGTTGCGCGCGATCGCCAGCAGCTTGATCGCCGGAACGCCCGCCCATTTGTCGAGGTCCCAGGTCGACTGCCAGCCGCCGAGCGTGCTGTGCGGCTCGTTCGGCTGCTCGGCTTCGCGCTTGGCCAGGACCGGGATCAGCGCGGCATTGAGCTGCGGACCGTCGGGAAGATCGGCGATCAGGATCGGCGTCGCGAAGGCGGCGACGGTTTCGAAGACGGGCGGGGCCTGGCTCATGGCGGCACTCTACATCCGATTGGCGGCGGCAGGATCGAGCGGCCAGCGCGGTCGCGGCCGGAAATCGAGCGTGTCGACCTGGCCGAGGCGCAGCCGCTCGGCGCCCGCCCAGGCGATCATGGCGCCATTGTCGGTGCAGAGCCTGACAGGCGGCGCGACCAGGGTCGCGCCGTGCGACGCCGCGATCTCCTCCAGTCGGCCGCGCAGATAGACATTGGCCGCGACGCCGCCCGCCACCACCAGCGTCGACGAGGGCGCGAGGGCCAGCGCGTTGGCGCAACGGTCAGCGAAGACATCGCCCACCGTGCGCTGGAAGGAGGCGCAGAGATCGGCGATGGCCTGCGGATCGTCGGCCGGCAGTTTCTCGACCGCCAGTCGCACGGCGGTCTTGAGGCCGGAGAAGGAGAAATCGCAACCCGGCTTGCGCCACATCGGCCGCGGCAGAGCAAAGCGGCGCGGATCGCCACCGACCGCCGCCCTCTCGACGGCAGGCCCGCCGGGAAAGCCGAGGCCCAGCAGCTTGGCGGTCTTGTCGAAACACTCGCCGGCCGCATCGTCGATGGTCGTGCCGAGCCGCGTGAAGTCGCCAGGGCCGCGCACTGTCAGCAGCTGGCAATGCCCGCCCGACACCAGCAGCAGCAGATAGGGAAACGCGACCGGCTCGGTCAGCCGCACCGACAAGGCATGGCCTTCGAGGTGATTGACCGCAATGAAGGGCTTTTCATGTGCGAAGGCCAGCGCCTTGGCGGTCATGACCCCCACCATCACGCCGCCGATCAGGCCAGGCCCGCCCGTCGCGGCAATGCCGTCGAGATCCGCCAGCCCGAGCCCTGCCTCGTCGAGCGCCTGCGCGACCAGCCCGTCGATCCGTTCGAGGTGCGCACGCGCGGCGATCTCGGGCACGACGCCGCCGAAGCGGCGATGCTCGGCGAGCTGGCTGTAGACGGTATTGGAAAGGATTCTGCCGACCGCCTGCGTTCCCGCCGGCGCCTCGATCACGGCGACAGCCGTCTCGTCGCAGCTCGTTTCGATGCCCATCACGCGCATGCGTGATTTCTAGAGGGCGGAAGGCCGCAGCGCCAGATGGCGTCTTGCCGTCGTTCTGGAAGCTGAGATTGAGGCGATGGAGATGCGCTCGGCCGTGCCGCCATAGGGACGGACCAGATGCAGCAACCATGACGGAAAGAGATTGATGTTGACCCACATGTTGGCGCGCCACGTCACGGCGAAATGACCGGAACGCTGGCCGGGATGGCATCGCTACGCGCCAATTCACGCGGTCTTGAATTTGCGGCAACGGCTTCGTCGCCGGTGGCGCGCGCAGGCAACCTAAGCTAGAGCAGCGGCCATGATGCCCCCCCTTCTTCGGCTCGGCACGCGCGGCAGTCCTCTCGCGCTCACCCAGACCGGCCTGGTGCGCGACGCCCTGGCCCGCTCCGTTCCGGCCCTCTCCGCTCCCGGTGCGATCGAGATCGTGCCGATCAGGACCACCGGCGACGTGATCCAGGATCGGCCGCTTTCGGAGGCGGGAGGAAAGGGCCTGTTCGTCAAGGAGATCGAGGAAGCGATGCTGGCCGGCCGCATCGATGCGGCCGTGCACAGCATGAAGGACATGCCGACCGCGCAGCCGCCGGGCCTCGCCGTCTCCGCTTTCCTGCCGCGCGAGGATGCACGCGACGTGCTGATCGCCGGCGACCTGGAACGCATCGACGCGCTCCCGCGCGGCGCCATCGTCGGGACCTCGGCGCTGCGCCGCAAGGCGTTGCTGCTGCATCGGCGGCCCGACCTGCAGATCGTCACTTTCCGCGGCAATGTCGAAACACGCCTCGCCAAACGCGCCGCCGGCACCGTTCACGCGACGATCCTGGCGCTCGCCGGGTTGAAGCGTCTGGGCAGGCCCGTGGGCACGCCCATTCCCGAAGCCGAGATGCTGCCCGCGGTCGGACAGGGCGCGGTGTGCATCGAGGCCCGCACCGACGATGCGCGCACCCGCGGCTGGCTCGCCGCTATCGACCATGAAGCCACCGCCGTCTGCGTGCGCGCCGAGCAGGCGATGCTGGTCGTGCTCGACGGCTCCTGCCGCACGCCGATCGCGGGTCACGCGATCCTGACGGACGGCGCGCTGCACCTGCGCGCCCTGATCGCCCGGCCCGATGGGTCGCAGGTGATCGAGACCGAACGCCGTGGCAGCGCTACCGATGCGGCCGCAATGGGCCGCGATGCCGGCGAGGAATTGAAGCGCCGCGGCGGGCCGGGCTTCTTCGCCGACTGAAGACCCGCCTCCCCATTCAGATGGGGAGGTGTCGGCGTAATCGCCGACGGAGGGGTCAAAGCGATGGCGCTGAGGCGCATGACCCCATCGCCCCTTATGACGGGGCACTTCCCCATTTGAAGGGGGAAGTGGCTTAATTCTTTCTGGCAGATGAAGGCATAGCCCGGGAACAGGTTCGACTTCTCGCGTTCGAGCTGTTCCCAGCGGGCGAGGTCGGACATCGTCCGTTCGGTGGGAAAGCGCGCGCGATAGAGTTCGAGCGGGCCGGCATGGGCCGCCGCGCTCTGCGACGCGCCGACGTTGAATTCGAAGCCGAGGAAACGCAGCCCGCTGCCTTCGAGGAAGGTACGCAGGCGCGAGACGGTGAAGCGATGCTCCTGCACGTGGAAGCAGAGGTCGCGCAGCAGGCTCGCGCTCCAGAAATCCTCCCAGGCGGTGAGCGGCCGCAGCCGCCGCCATTCGCCGCTCATCACCTTGCGGCGGAACTCGCGCAGACCGTCGAGAGTCGAAGGCAGGCGCGCCATCTCGATGTCACTTCGCGCCTTCACCACCAGCGCGCGCACTCTCGCCGTAGAGGCCGAGCCGCAGAAAGGTGCCGGGCCGCAGCACCGTGGAGACCGCCTGCAGACCCGCCCTCGGATCGGCCATGTGATACAGCACGCCGACGCACTCGGCATGGTCGAAGCTGCGACCAAGTTTCGGCAGGTCGAGAATGTCGCCGCGCAGGAAGTCGATGTTGTCGATGCCGTAGCGTGCCGCCATGCGCTGCCGTAGGCGAGGCTCGCGCTGGCGAGATCGACGCCGGTCACGCGCGCATTCGCATATGACGAGGCGACGGTCAGCGGATGCTGTCCCGTGCCGGCACCCGGCATCAGGACCTCGAGCGGACCTTCGCCGAACTCGACTTCGGTCGCATGCGGGAAATCGCGCATCAACGCCTCACGCACGTCGACCGGCGGCCGGCGGCCGGCGCGCGAGATGCGTCCAGCGCGGATAGGGATTGGTCTCGTACATCGCCTGCACCGACAGCGAGCCGGCATCGGCGATCGGCGCGATCTCGGGAATCGTGGCCTTCAGGCCCTGTTCCTCGACGACCTCGGCGCGCGGACCGGAGGGCGGCCGGAACATCGTCGCCGCCGGCTCGTCGACGATCGCCGGATCGTCGACGATCGCCGGATCGTCGGGCCAGATCTACTCGTTGAGCCATGCCTGCTCGGCAAGGGACGCGATCAGCTCGCTGACCTGTGGGCTCGGCTCGGCGGCGGCGACGGCCTTGCGCAACGCCAGCAGCTTGCGTTCGAGATCGGCGTCGCCGTTCACCGACTTGCGCAGGAACGCGTGCAGCAGGGGATCGTCGGCGAGACGCTGCAGGTCGTTGTCGGAAGGCCAGCCCACCACGAGCTGGTTGGCCGCGCCCCAGCCCACCGCATCCCAATTGGCACCGTCATCGGCATAGGCCTCCAGCAACAAGGTCCTGAGCTGTGCGTTGGGTTGCGCGGTGCGGGAGCGTTCGAGAATCGCATCGAGGCCCATGCGCGCCTGCGCATCGCGCGGCAACGCCGCAAGCGCCTGGCGATAGGCCGACATGGCTTCGTCGAAACGTCCGGCGGCGAACAGTTCGTCGCCGATCGTGGAATAACGATGGCGGGTCAACTTGGTCTTCGTTCGGTGGACACTCCCCTATAGCACGCCCTCGCGCGGCGCACGCTCGACCGCACCCGGTGCGTTCCCTAGACTTCGCCACATGGCTTTTGCCTCACGCTTGCTGCTGACATTGTGCGGCCTCACGTCCCTGCTCGCTGCCTGCGAGACGGCACCGGTATCCGGCCGTTCGCAGATGATGCTGGTGAGCGAAAGCGAAGAGCGGCAGATGGGCCTGCAGGCCTATCGCGAGGTTCTGAACAAGGAAACGCTGTCGCGCGACGCGCAGGTCAATGCGCTGGTCGAGAAGGTCGGCCGCCGCATCGCCGCTGCCGCTGAGCGGCCGCCGCAGGAACTGTGGCGTGCGCCGAACTTTCGCTGGGAATTCAAGACCGTCGACAAGAACGAGCCGAACGCCTTCTGCCTGCCCGGCGGCAAGATCGTGGTCTACACTGGCCTGCTGCCGATCACCCGGACCGAGGCCGGGATGGCCGTCGTGATCGCCCACGAGGTCGCCCATGCCCTGGCGCGCCATGGGGCGGAGCGCATGAGCGACCAGATGGTGGCGTCGGTCGGCACGACGGCCGCGGCGGTTGCGCTCTCGGCAACAGTCAGCGGCCGCAGCCGCACCTATTTGCCTGCCATGATGGCCGCGGTCGGCGCAGGCGCCACCGTGGGCTACATCCTGCCGATGTCGCGCGCACAGGAATCGGAAGCCGACCGGATCGGCCTCGTTCTGATGGCGCTGGCGGGCTACGATCCGCGCGAGGCCGTGGGCCTGTGGGAACGCATGCGCGCCGCCGGTTCCGGCAAGCGGCAGGCGGAGTGGCTTGGCACCCATCCCGCGGACACGACACGCATTGCCGACATCAGACGCTGGCTGCCCGAGGCCATGCAATATTACAGGCCCAAATGACCGACACGCTGGAATACGACGCGACCGGCCTGCTCTGCCCCTTGCCGGTGCTGCGCGCCAACCGCAAGCTGCGCGAGCTGGACGCGGGCGGCCTGCTCACGGTGCGCGCGACCGATCCCGCCGCCGAGGCCGATTTCCCGGCCTTCTGCCGGCAGACCGGCCACGAGCTGGTCTCGGCGACGCGCGAGGGCGAGGTGCTGGTATTCGTTATTCGGAAGCGCTAGACGGCGGAAACGCCAGACGGCCGTTCGACAGACAAGAGAGAGTTCATGCCGCAGACGACCTTCAAGACGATCGATTCCATGGACATGTCCGGCAAGCGCGTGCTGGTGCGCGTCGACCTGAACGTGCCGATGAAGAACGGCAAGGTGACCGATGCCACGCGCATCGAGCGCGCCGCGCCCACGATCAAGGAGCTGGCGGCCAAGGGCGCGAAGGTGATCGTGCTCAGCCATTTCGGCCGCCCCGACGGCAAGCGCGTACCCGAGATGACGCTGCGCCCGCTGATCGAGCCGCTGGAGAAGGCGCTCGGCAAGCCGGTGGGCTTCGCGGAGGATTGCATCGGCCCCATCGCCGAGGATTCGGTGCGCAACATGAAGGCCGGTGACGTGCTCCTCCTTGAGAACCTGCGGTTCCACAAGGGGGAGGAAAAAAACGAAGCGGGCTTCATCGACAAGCTCTCGCTGCTGGGCGACGTCTACGTGAACGACGCCTTCTCGACCGCCCATCGCGCCCATGCCTCGACCGAGGGACTCGCCAATCGCCTGCCGGCGGTCGCCGGTCGCCTGATGCAGGAAGAGCTCGAAGCGCTCGACAAGGCGCTTGGCAATCCGAAGCGCCCGGTGTGCGCCATCGTCGGCGGCGCCAAGGTCTCGACCAAGCTCGAGCTGCTCGGCCATCTGGTGGGCAAGGTCGACAGGCTGATCATCGGCGGCGGCATGGCCAACACGTTCCTCCACGCGCAGGGGTTCCCTGTCGGCAAGTCGCTTTGCGAGAAGGATCTGGCGTCCACCGCGCTCGAGATCGTGGAGAAGGCCAAAGCCGCCAGGTGCACGGTGCTTCTGCCCATCGATGTCATGGTCGCGGGCGAGTTCAAGGCCAATGCCCCTCACCTCGTCGTCGATGCCCATGCCTGCCCCGACGACCAGATGATCCTGGATGTCGGGCCCAAGTCGATCGCCCTCTACCAGAAGGAGCTGGCCGACTGCGCGACCGTGGTGTGGAACGGCCCGCTCGGCGCTTTCGAGATCAAGCCGTTCGATACCGGCACGGTCGCGCTGGCGCAGGAAGTGGCCCGGCTCACCACGGCCGGCAAGCTCCTGTCGGTGGCCGGCGGCGGCGACACGGTGGCGGCGCTGGCCGCGGCCGGCGTCGAGGAGAAGTTCTCCTACGTCTCGACCGCGGGCGGCGCCTTCCTCGAATGGATGGAAGGCAAGACCCTGCCCGGCGTCGCGGCGCTGATCCGGGCTGCGTAGGAGCGAGAAACATGAGTGCCCCGCCGACACCACCCGATCGTCCCCGCCTGCCGTGGGATCCGCCCGAGCATTTCGAGAAGCGGGTACCCGAGGGCGACAATCGCGAGCGGCTGATCTGCGGGCGCTGCGAGTTCATCCACTACCAGAATCCCAAGGTGGTCGCGGGCGCGGTCTGTACTTGGGAAGACAAAATTCTATTGGCCAGGCGCGCCATCGAACCGCGCAAGGGCTTCTGGACCCTGCCCGCCGGCTACATGGAACTGGGCGAGACGACCGAGCAGGCCGCCCAGCGTGAGGCCCTGGAAGAGGCCTGCGCCACCATCGAGATCGACCGGCTGCTGGCCATGTACAGCGTGGCGCGCATCGGCCAGGTGCAGATCATGTACCGCGCGAAGCTGGTCACGCCGGACATCGCCTGCGGCATCGAGAGCGAGGAAGTGGCGCTGGTCGACTGGGCCGATATCCCGTGGGACCAGCTCGCCTTTCCGACCGTCGTCTGGGCGCTCGCGCATTTCCACGAATCGCGCGACAAGGCCGACTTCTCGACCTACTCCAACCCGACCGGCGACCTCGCCCGCATGTGGCCGCCCAGGAAGCCCGCGGGCGTCTGACCTCTTTCCTCCCCATTCAAATGAGGAGGTGTCGCGTCATACGCGACGGAGGGGTCATGAGGTGATCGATCGTTCTTCGGCGCTCCCGGACATTGCAAGCAATGTCCTGCCGCTTCCTGGCCGAGCTCTGCTCGGCCTCAGCTGCCCCGCGCGAAGGGATTGTCGTCGCCGTCCCAATACTTCTTCAGCAGCGGAATCTGCAGGAAGGCGAAGACCAGCGTGAGCGGGAAGCTCAGGAACATCTTGCTGGCGATCCAGGTGTCGGTCGGGAAGTTCCGCCACATCACTTCGTTCACGATTGCGAGCACGAAGAAGAACATCGTCCAGCGCATCGTGAGCTGATACCAGCCCTCGTCGGTCAGCTTGAAGGCCGCGCCGAACAGCGGCTTCAGCAGCGGCTTCTTGAACAGCACGAGCCCGCCGCCCAGGATCACGGCGAACAGGCAGTTCACGATGGTCGGCTTCAGCTTGATGAAGGTGTCGTCCTGCAGCCAGATGGTGAGGCCGCCGAACACCAGCACGAAGAAGCCGCCGACCAGCGGCATGACCGGCCAGCGCTTCTCCAGCCAGCGATAGCAGGGCAGCGCGACCGCGGTGGCGACGATGAAGATGCCGGTGCCCCAGTAGATGCCCCAGCGGCCGTTGGCGACGAAGAACAGGATGAGCGGCGCAAGTTCCAGCGCCGTGGCGTAGAGTTTGCGCGCGCCGTTGTCGTCGCTCTTCTCGCTCATGCCGGCAATCCCATCAATCCGCGCGCGAAGGCACGGGCTTCGAACGGCCTGAGATCGTCGATGCCTTCGCCGACACCGATGGCCACGACCGGCAGCTTGAACTTCTCGGCGAGCGCCACCAGCACACCGCCCTTGGCGCTGCCGTCGAGCTTGGTCAGCACCAGCGCATCGACCGGCGACATGGCCTTGAACGTCTCCACCTGGGCGTGGGCGTTCTGGCCGGTGGTGGCATCGAGCACCAGCAGGCAGGAATGCGGCGCCTCGGGATCGAGCTTGCGGATCACGCGCACGATCTTGGCGAGCTCTTCCATCAGGTTGGTCTTGTTGTGCAGGCGGCCGGCGGTGTCGATCAGCAGCACGTCGGTCTTCTCGGCGCGCGCCCGCTCCAGCGCCTCGTAGGCGAGGCCTGCGGCATCGGCGCCGGTGGGCTTGGATACGACCGGCACGCCGGCGCGATCGCCCCACACCTTGAGCTGTTCGACGGCGGCGGCGCGGAACGTATCGCCTGCCGCCAGGATCACCGAACGGCCCTCGCCCTTGTAGAGCCCGGCCAGCTTGGCGATGGTCGTGGTCTTGCCGCTGCCGTTCACGCCGATCACCAGCACGACATGCGGCTTGCGCGCAGGATCGATGGACAGCGGCACGGCGACCGGCTGAAGGATCTCCGCGATGTCGTCGGCGAAGGCCGCGCGCACTTCCTCGTCGGTGACTTCCTTGCCGAAGCGCTCCTTGCCGAGCTTGGCCACGAGCCGGCTGGCCACGGTGACGCCGAGATCGGCCTGGATCAGTGCATCCTCGAGATCGTCGAGCGTCTGCTGGTCGAGCTTCTTCTTTGTGAAGAGACCGGTGATGCTTTCGGCGACCTTCTTGGTCGACTTCGACAGGCCCTCGCGCAGACGCGACAGCCAGCCCTTTTTCTCGACTTCGGGCTTCTCGACCTCGGGTTCCTTCTCGGCCACCGCTTCGACGGGAGCCGGCTCAGGTTCGGACTCGGCCGCGACGGCCGGCTCTACCGGTTCAGGCTTCTCGACTTCGGGCTCGGCCGGCCTGGGCGTCTCGACGGCCGGGGTGCCCCGGCGAAACCGCGCGAACCAGCCCTTCTTCTCGGGTTCCGTCTCGCTCACCGCGGCACCTCAGGAAAGCAGGGAGCGGTCGAGTTCGCCCCTGTAGGCGAGCGCGATGCCGCCGGTCATCGAAACATGATCGTCGCGCAGCCACTCGATGGTGAGGGTGCCGTGCTCGACCACGACATCGACCTTGCGGCCGGTGAGCCCGCGCCGTGCCGCGGCGACGCCGGCCGCGCAGGCGCCCGAACCGCAGGCGAGCGTCAGGCCCGCGCCGCGTTCCCAGACACTGAGCTTCACCCTGTTCTCGCCGATCACCTGGGCGACACCGACGTTCACACGCTCGGGAAAAAACGGATCGTGCTCCAGCTTCGGCCCCAGCTCCGTGATCGGGATCGCCGCCAGATCGTCGACGAAGAAGGTCGCATGCGGATTGCCGACATTGGTGCCGACCGGATCCTGCAGCGGGCCGATGCCGACCGGCAGGTGATTCGTGTCGCACGCCGTCGCGACCGGAATCTCGCGCCAGTCCATCCGCACCAGTCCCATGTCGACGGAGATCACGGGCAGGCCGTTGGCGCCGCGGCCGACCTTCTGCGATTCGAGCAGGCCAGCGATGGTCTGGATCGTCGCTTCCTCGGCCTTGAGTTCGTCCATCACCACCGAGGCGACGCAGCGCGTGGCGTTGCCGCAGGCCTGGGCCTCGGTGCCGTCGGGATTGTAGATGCGCATGAAGATGTCGGCCTCGCCTTCGGTCGGCGGCTCCAGCACGATGAGCTGGTCGCAGCCCACGCCCAGGCGGCGGTCGGCGATGGCGCGGCGGCGCGGCGGCGTGAGATCGAGCGCAGCGGTACGCGCATCGAGCACGACGAAGTCGTTGCCCAGCCCGTGCATCTTGAGAAAAGGCGTTCCGGCCATGCGGCGCTATATGGCGGTTCGGCCGGGCCAGCGCAACGAGCGCGCCCGCACCTGGCCCGCGTGCGGACCGCCGATTTCGCGCACGTCGAGCGTGGCGAGCCGCTTGGTGTAGATCGTGAGATGCAGGATGCCGAGCGCCTCGTAGGGCATGGCCGGCTCCACGAACAGGCCGCGGCCGGCGTCCCAGGCCGGCGTGGCATGATGGACCGGCCAGTTGCAGCGACTGGGCAGCGGTTCGCAGGCGAAGCCGCGGTCGTACACCAGGACGTTCAGCGCCACCTGGTCGGTCATGTCGGTGGACCGCCGCAGGGCTTCGCCCAGCAGTTCCGCCCAGCCCCGCCAGTGAGGCGCCCCGGCCGCGAGCGCGAAAACACCGGCATTGATCAGCGGATAGCGGATCAGCCGCTCGGCGGTTTCCCGGTCGAAGCAGGCCTCAAACGCCGCGCCGTTGATCGTCGAGAATTCCTTCCAGGCGTGCCGATAGTGGCGCATCGAGCGGTGAATCTCGGGTGCGACGGCCAGTGCGCCGGTGCGCGCGGCGCTCAGGAACAGATCGACCGCGTCGCCCTGCTGTACCCAGCAGTCGCCGTCGATCCAGAGATACAGGTCGAAGCCCGGAAAATAGCGCGGCAGGAAGGGCCGCGCCGTCAGCGCCTTGTAGCCGTCCTTCAGGTTCTCGCGGCCCGGGAAGTCGAAATCCCACTCGGGCACGACGAGCGTTGCACCTCGTTCGCGACACCACGCACGTTGTTCCCCGGTCAATCCGCAATCGAGCACCCCGAGCGCCAGCGCCCGACCCACGTCCGTCGCCTGAAGCGACTCGATGCAATCGCGCATCAGGCCGAAATAGGCGGCGTCGCCGCCGGTGATGGCAATGGCCCGTCCGGAATGAGCGTCTTCGGTCACGCCGCGAAGATGGCGCATCGACAGGCTTTGCGCCACAGTCCGCGCCACTGGAGAAATACGAGGAACGCATGGGCAAGCATGTCGACTACTACGTCTCGCTGAATTCGCCGTGGACCTATCTCGGGTCCGCGCGCTTCGACGCCATGGCGAAAAAGCACGGCGCGAGCGTCACGATCTGGCCGGTCGATTTCGGCTCGATCTTCGCCGTATCCGGCGGCCTGCCGCTGCCCAAGCGTTCGCCGCAACGCCAAGCCTATCGCATGATGGAGCTGAAGCGCTGGCGCGACCATCTCGGCGTCAACACAACGCTCGAGCCCAAGTTCTTTCCCGCCAACGAAGTGCCGGCTGCGAAATGCGTGATCGCGCTGCGCGAGCAGGGCCGCATGGCGGACGCCATAAAGGTCGCTCACGCCTTGCTGACCGGTCTATGGGCCGAGGAGAAGAACAGCGGCGATCCGGACACGCTGAAGGCGATCATCGACGGCTGTGGCCTCGACGGCGCGGCGGTGATGAAGGCGAGCGAGGCCGCGGGCATTGCCGAGAAGCGCGAAGCCTACACCAAGCATGCCATCGAGCAGGGTGTGTTCGGCGCGCCCTCGTTCGTCATCGACGGCGAGATCTTCTGGGGCCAGGACCGGCTCGACTTCGTCGAGCGCAAGCTCGCCTCCTGATCTCTCCGATCAGGAGCCGCCCAGGAACGCCGCGGCCGCCACGGCGATCGTGTTGTTGATCATGTGCGCCACGATCGTGGGGACCAGCGAGCCGGTACGCCAGCGCAGCCAGCCGAACCAGAAGCCCAGCGGCAGGACCAGAAGAATGTGCACGGGCTCTGCATGGGCGGCCGCGAAAGCCAGCGAGCTGATCACGAAGGCAACGAGGTTGTTCCACCGGCCGGCCAGCCAGCCGTAAAGCAGGCCGCGGAAGACGAGTTCTTCTGCAAGGGGGGCCAAAATGCCCAGGACGGCCAGGGTCTGGAGTGCCCGCACGCCCTGGATGCCCTCCGTGACTTGCCGCACCCCCTCGGGCTGCGGCCCGAGCTGGCTGACGACGAAGGACAGGACCGTGGTGCCCACCACCGCAAGGACGATCGGGCGCCAGCCCACGGGCCGCAAGCCGAGGGCGGCCGGCGCGTTCCGGCCGAGCGGCAGGACCGCGACCGCGATGCCCAGCAGGCCCGCCGCGAAGAAGATGGCCAGCATCGACAGGTTGGTCCGATCGGGCAAAAGCCAGAAAGCGGCCAGCCCGATCAGCGGCGCGGCGACCAGAAAGGCCAGCACAGACCAGCCCGGGAGGCGCCGGGAATCGTTGTTATTCAATGAGTTAGACGAGCCGTCCAAGCGTTTTGACTCCTGACGCGGCAAGCCTTATACCCCGCCGGCTCAATCGGTCGTGCCGATTTACATGGTTCCCCCTTCGGGGAGCTCCGCTGATCCGCGAAGGTTCGCGCATCGGCGCGATACGTCTTTGAGCGAACGGGAGCACGATGTTCGAGGGTCTTAGCAAGCGTCTGGGCGATGTTTTCGACAAGCTTCGGGGGCGCGGTGCGCTGTCCGAGGCCGATGTCGACGCGGCCCTGCGCGAGGTGCGGACCGCCCTGCTCGAGGCCGACGTCGCCCTGTCGGTCGTCCGCCAGTTCATCGACGAGGTCCGGCCGAAGGCGATCGGCGCCGACGTCATCCGCTCGGTCACGCCGGGCCAGATGGTCATCAAGATCGTCAACGACCACCTGGTCGAGATGCTGGGCGGCACCGTCGCCGATCTCGACCTCGGGGCCATCCCGCCCGTCGTCATCCTGATGGTCGGCCTGCAGGGCTCCGGCAAGACCACTTCCTCGGCCAAGATCGCCTATCGGCTGAGCCAGGGCCCGCAGGGCATGGCGGCCGAGATGTTCGGCGGCAGCTTCTCGACGCGGCGCAAGGTCATGATGGCCTCGCTCGACACGCGTCGTCCGGCCGCGCAGCACCAGCTCAAGGTTCTGGGCGAGCAGACCAACGTCCCGACCCTGCCGATCGTCCCGCTCGAAATGCCGCTCGCCATCACCCGGCGCGCGCTCGAGACGGCCAAGCGCGAAGGCTTCGACGTCCTCATCCTCGACACGGCGGGCCGCCTCTCCATCGACGAAGAGTTGATGAAGGAAGTGGCCGACATCAGCGACCTGGCCAAGCCGAAGGAGACGCTGCTCGTCGCCGACGCCATGACCGGCCAGGACGCCGTGAACGTGGCCAAGGCCTTCAACGACCGGCTGGCCGTCACCGGCATCGTGCTGACCCGCGTCGACGGCGACGCGCGCGGCGGTGCGGCGCTCTCGATGCGCGCCGTCACCGGCCGCCCGGTCAAGCTGATCGGCGTCGGCGAGAAGTTCGACGCGCTGGAGCCGTTCCATCCCGACCGTATCGCGTCCCGGATCCTCGGCATGGGCGACATCGTCTCGCTGGTCGAGCGCGCCGCCGAGACGATCGACAAGGAAGACGCCGAGAAGCTCGCCGCCAAGGTCCGCAAGGGCCAGTTCGACATGGACGACCTGCTCAACCAGCTGCGCCAGCTGCGCAAGATGGGCGGGCTGTCGGGCTTGATGGGCATGCTGCCGGGCGCGATGCAGGCCAAGGCCGCGATGTCCAAGGCCAAGATCGACGAGGGCCAGCTCAAGCGCCAGGAAGCCGTCATCCTCGCGATGACGCCGAAGGAACGCCGCAACCCCGACATGATCCACGCGTCGCGCAAGAAGCGCATCGCCAAGGGCTCGGGCGTGCAGGTGCAAGACGTCAACAAGCTGCTCAAGCAGCATGCCGACATGCTGAAAATGATGAAGCGGGTGAACAAGCTCGGCGAAAAGGGGTTCATGCGCAGCCTGGGCGGCGGCATGGGCATGCCGCCTGGCTTTCCGCGCTGAAGGTTGAACGAAGTTAGACAGATCGACGAATCGAGAGACTGAAGAGAGGACTTGAGAGAATGATCGCAATCCGCATGACCCGTCACGGCGCCAAGAAGCGTCCGTTCTTCCACATCGTCGTCGCCGACTCGCGCAGCCCGCGCGACGGCCGCTTCATCGAGAAGCTGGGCACCTACAATCCGCTGCTGCCGCGCGACCACGCGCAGCGCCTGACGCTCGACAAGGAGCGCATCGCCCACTGGCTGAAGGTCGGCGCGCAGCCGTCCGACCGCGTCGCGAAGTTCCTGTCGCAGGCCGAGCTGATGAAGCCGCGCGAGCGCCGCGAGCAGACCAAGAAGTCCGCCCCGCGCGCCAAGGCGCAGGAGCGCATGAAGGCCGAGGCCGCCGCGGCTGCCGCCGCCGAGCCCGCGACGGAGGCTGCGGCCACCTGATCGGGCGGTGGTTCCGATGAGCAAGGGTCGCATCCTGCTGGGCGTCGTTTCGGCACCCCATGGAGTCCGCGGCCTGGTGCGCATCCGGAGCTACACCGAGGATCCGATGGCGATCGCCTCCTACGGCGCGCTGTCGGACGAGAAAGGGACTAAGGAGTACCGGGTCGAGGCGCTGAGCTCCGTAAAGGGCGCGGTGCTTGCCCGGATCGAGGGTGTAGCCGATCGCACGGCGGCCGAGGCAGTACGGGGTTTGCGGCTCTATGTGGAGCGCGAGCGACTGCCGGAGACGGACGAGCGGGAGTGGTACGAGGCGGACCTGATCGGGCTCGCCGCGTTCGACCGGGAGGGCCGGGATTGGGGGAAGGTCATGGCCTTCCACGATTTCGGCGCCGGGCGGACGATGGAAGTGTCGGGAGGCAGCGCATCGAGGCATTCGGTGATGCTGCCCTTCACCGACGAGGCGGTGCCCGAGGTCGATGTCGAGGGCGGCAAGGTTACGGTCAATCCGCCGGCAGGTTTGCTGACGGGCGGGCCGGCGAAGGAGGCGGAGGAATAAAGGTGTGGCGCGCAACCGCGCTTACGCTTTTCCCGGAGATGTTTCCGGGCCCGTTGGGCGAGAGCCTGGCCGGCCGGGCGCTCAGGGAGGGCGTGTGGTCGCTGGAGGCCGTCGACATCAGGCGGTTCGCCAGGGATCGCCATGGCACGGTGGACGATGCACCCTTCGGGGGCGGCGCCGGCATGGTGATGAAACCGGACGTGCTGTCGGCAGCGATCGAGGCGGTCGCGATGCCGGGAGTGCCGAAGGTCCTGCTCTCGCCGCGTGGCGCGCCGTTCAGTCAGGCGCGCGGGCGGGAGCTGGCGGCGGGACCGGGCGTGTTGATGGTGTGCGGGCGGTTCGAGGGCGTCGACGAGCGCGTCATCGAGGCCCACGCGCTGGAGGAGATATCGGTCGGCGATTTCGTGCTTTCGGGCGGCGAGATCGCGGCCATTGCGATGATGGATTGTTGCGTGCGGCTGCTGCCCGGTGTGATGGGCGCGGCCGATTCGGCGAACGAGGAGAGTTTCGAGGACGGATTGTTGGAGTACCCGCACTACACCCGGCCCGCGACCTGGGCAGGCCCCGATGGAATCGAACGGCGCGTGCCGGAGGTTCTGGTCTCGGGGCACCACGGCAAGGTCGCCGACTGGCGGATGAAGCAGCGGGAAGAGATCACGCGGAGGCGACGGCCCGATCTTTGGGCCGCGCGCCGGACCGCGGCGGGAAACGATGAGAAGTGACGAAAGGATGGATGAGATGAACATTCTCGACGCGATCGGCCAGACGACGATCGACAAGGTGCAGGAAGAGCGGCCCGTTCCGTATTTCGAATCGGGCGACACGCTGAAGGTGCACGTGAAGGTGCAGGAAGGTAACCGCGAGCGCCTTCAGGTCTATGAAGGCCTGTGCATCGGCCGCAAGAATGCCGGCGTGAACTCGTCGTTCACGGTGCGCAAGATCAGCTTCGGCGAAGGCGTGGAGCGCGTGTTCCCGCTCTACAGCCCGAACATCTGGGAAATCGAGGTCGTCCGTAAGGGCGTCGTGCGCCGCGCCAAGCTCTACTACCTGCGCGATCTGCGCGGCAAGGCGAGCCGCATCGCCGAGGACACCGAGGCCCAGCGCGAGCTGATCGCCACGCAGGCCGAGGAGGCTCTCAAGCGTCCGCGCCGCGAGAAGCTCAAGAAGGAAAAGCCGAAGGAAGAGAAGAGCGTCCGCAACGCCAAGGGCGGCGGGAAGAAGTAGGCGCACCATGGCGTTCCGCAAGAAGTCGGCCACCCCGCCGGCGCCGCCGCCGCCTCCGCGGACCCTGTTCGAGAAGATCTGGGACAGCCACGTCGTCCATCGCCAGGACGACGGGACCTGTGTCATCTACATCGATCGTCACCTCGTTCACGAGGTGACCAGCCCGCAGGCCTTCGAGGGCCTGCGCATGGCGGGACGGCCGGTACGCCGTCCCGACGCCACCATTGCGGTCGCCGACCACAACACGCCGACGACGGACTTCAGCCAGGGCATCGAGGACGAGGAGTCGCGCGTCCAGGTCGAGACGCTCGAGAAGAACGTCGCCGACTTCCACGTGCCCTACTTCGACCTGAACGATCCGCGCCGCGGCATCGTGCACGTGATCGGCCCCGAGCAGGGCCTGACCCTGCCCGGCATGACGATCGTGTGCGGCGACAGCCACACCTCGACGCATGGCGCGTTCGGCGCGCTGGCCTTCGGCATCGGCACCTCGGAGGTCGAGCATGTGCTCGCCACGCAGACGCTGATCCAGAAGCCGGCCAAGAACATGCGCGTCGCGGTCGAGGGCAGCCTGCCGCTCGGCGTCACCGCCAAGGACGTCATTCTGGCCATCATCGGAAAGCTCGGCACGGCCGGCGGCACCGGCTACGTGATCGAGTATGCCGGCCGCGCCATCCGCGAGCTCACGATGGAAGGCCGCATGACGGTCTGCAACATGTCGATCGAGGCGGGCGCCCGCGCCGGCCTGATCGCGCCGGACGAGACGACCTTCAAGTATCTCCAGGGTCGTCCGTTCGCCCCGAAGGGCGGAGCGTGGGACCTGGCGCTGAGCCAGTGGCGTCGCCTGCCGTCGGACAAGGACGCTCACTTCGACGTGCAGCTCGACCTCAACGCCTCGGACATTCCGCCGATGGTGACCTGGGGAACGAGCCCGCAGGACGCGCTGCCGATCACCGACGTCGTTCCCGACCCGGCCAACGCGCCGGACGAGAACCGCCGCGAGGCCTGGACCCGGTCGCTGGCCTACATGGGCCTGACGCCGGGCACGCGCCTCGTCGACGTGCCGATCGACCGCGTGTTCATCGGCTCGTGCACCAACGGCCGCATCGAAGACCTGCGCGCCGCCGCCGAGATCGCGCGCGGCCGCAAGGTCGCCTCGAACGTGTCGGCGATGGTCGTGCCGGGCTCCGGCCTGGTGAAGGCCGAGGCCGAGCGTGAAGGTCTGGACAAGATCTTCATCGAGGCCGGCTTCGAATGGCGCCTGCAGGGCTGCTCGATGTGCCTGGCGATGAACGCCGACCGCATCGAGCCCGGCCAGCGCTGCGCCTCGACCTCGAACCGCAACTTCGAGGGCCGTCAGGGCCGTGGCGGCCGTACCCATCTGGTGAGCCCGGCCATGGCCGCGGCAGCCGCCATCCGGGGCACGCTCGCCGACGTTCGCGACTTCCAGTAATCGCCGTTTCACGGCGAACGAAAGACGGGCGGTGCCGCAAGGCACCGCCCGTTTCTGTTTGCAGTCGGCAACGCCCGTGGCCAATGTAGGCACGTCGTTTTCGCCGACCCTCGTGGGAGAGACACATGGCCAGCGTCCCGAACTCAGGTTCCGCCGCCCCACCCCCACCGCCCGTCTGGGACGCCCGGCCGGACGGCAACGCTCCAGTGGCCTATGGCGGCTTCTGGATCCGCGTCGTGGCCTACATCATCGACGCCATCCTCGTCAGTCTGGTGCTGGGCGTCGTGATGTCGGTATTCGGCGTCAAATACATGGATTTCGAGAATCCGGAGAATATCGACCCGACGGCAAACCTGCTGTCGATCCTCGTCTTCTGGCTCTATTTCGCCCTGATGGAGAGTTCCGAGCGGGGCGCCACGGTCGGCAAGATGGCCATGGGGCTTAGGGTCGTGACCGGCGACGGCAAGCGCCTCAGCTTCCTCAATGCCACGGGGCGATACTTCGCCAAGATCCTCTCCGCCCTGATCTTCTGCATCGGTTACATCATGGTCGGCTTCACCGAGCGCAAGCGTGGGCTGCACGACATGATCGCCAACACCCTGGTCATCAAGACCCGCTAGACGAGAATCGGCGGCTTGACCCCGGCCCGGAAAGCCCGTTTATTCCGGCCTTTCCGGGAGGTCTCATGGAAAAATTCACGACGCTGAGCGGCGTCGCTGCGCCGCTGCCCATGGTCAATGTCGACACCGACATGATCATTCCGAAGCAGTTCCTGAAGACCATCAAGCGCACGGGTCTCAAGGAAGGCCTGTTCTACGAGATGCGCTGGACGGCGGACGGCCAGAAGAAGGACTTCGTCCTCGACCAGCCGGCCTACCAGAACGCCAAGATCATCGTGGCGGGTCCCAATTTCGGCTGCGGCTCGAGCCGCGAGCACGCGCCCTGGGCGCTGCTCGACTTCGGCATCCGCTGCATCATCTCCGAGGACTTCGCCGACATCTTCTACAACAACTGCTTCAAGAACGGCATTTTGCCGATCAAGATGCCGAAGGAGATCATCGCCAAGCTGATGGACGATGCGAGCCGCGGCTCCAACGCCATCATCGAGGTTGATCTCGAGAAGCAGGAGATCAAGGGTCCAGACGGCGGCACCGTCCGCTTCGAAATCGATCCCTTCCGCAAGAAGTGCCTGATGGAAGGTCTCGACGATATCGGCCTGACGATGGAGAAGAAGTCGGACATCGACGACTTCGAGCGCCGCCAGAGCGAGTCGCAGCCCTGGCTGCACGGCGCGGCCTGAGGAACAAACCCCCGACCTCATCCTGAGGAGCGAGCGCAGCGAGCGTATCGAAGGATGGGCAACGGACACCGCGCCTGTTGCCCATCCTTCGAGACGCGCCGAAGGCGGCGCTCCTCAGGATGAGGTCATTCAAGCGGACCGAAGACCGTCCAAACCGATCCGAATTCCAAACCCAACGGAAGACCTGACCATCATGGCGTCCAATCGCAATCTGCTCGTGCTGCCCGGCGACGGCATCGGCCCCGAGGTGATGAACGAAGTCCGCAAGATCATTGCCTGGATGGGCAAGAAGCGCGCGGTCGGCTTCGACATCACCGAGGACCTGGTCGGTGGCGCCGCGCTCGACAAGCACGGCGTGCCGCTCAGCGACGACGCCATGAAGACCGCCCTCGAGGCCGATGCCGTGCTGTTCGGTTCGGTCGGCGGCCCGAAGTGGGACACCGCCGATTTCAGCAAGAAGCCCGAGCGCGGCCTGCTGCGCCTGCGCAAGGAGATGGACCTCTTCGCCAACCTGCGCCCGGCCAAGGTGTTCGACGCGCTGGTCGACGCCTCGTCGCTCAAGCCCGAGATCGTCAAGGGCCTCGACATCATGATCATCCGCGAACTGACCAGCGGCGTTTACTTCGGCGAGCCGCGCGGCCGCCATGTCAACGCCGCCGGCGAGGTCGAGGCCTTCGACACGCAGCGCTACACGGCGCCGGAAATCCGCCGCGTCTGCGCCGTCGCCTTCGAACTGGCCCGCAAGCGCAAGAACAAGGTCCTCTCCTCGGAGAAGGCCAACGTGATGCACACCGGCGTGCTGTGGCGCGAAGAGGCGACCAAGCTGCACAAGGAGAAGTACTCCGACGTGAAGCTTGAGCACATGTACGCCGACGCGCTCGCCATGCAGCTGCTGCGCGCGCCCAAGGAATTCGACGTGATCGTCACCGACAACCTGTTCGGCGACATCCTGTCGGACGAGGCGTCGATGCTGACGGGCTCGCTCGGCCTGCTCCCCTCGGCCTCGCTCGGCGCGCCCGACGCCACCGGCCGCCGCAAGGCGCTGTACGAGCCGATCCACGGCAGTGCGCCCGACATCGCGGGCAAGGGCCTGGCCAATCCGATCGCGCAGACGCTCAGCTACGCGATGATGCTTCGCTACTCGTTCGACCTCGGCAAGGACGCCGACATGGTCGAGACCGCCGTCGAGAACGTGCTGAAGGCGGGTTACCGCACCGGCGATCTTCTGGTCGGCAATACCGACGGCGTGAAGAAGGTCGGCACCCAGGAAATGGGCGACGCCATCGTCAAGGAACTGGACCGCCTGAGCTGATCGGCGTCTGAGCTGAGCGAAAGCCGGCTCAGCCTCGCAGGATCGACCCCAGCACGCCGCGCAGCACGGCGCCGCCCACACTGGCGCCGATGCTGGCGGCCTTGCCCTTGCCGAACACGGCCTTAGCCGCTTCCCGCGCGGCGATGGTGGCCATGCTGCGCCCCGCCGCCTTGGCGACCGTGATCCCCACTGAATCGCGCTGACGCCCAGCCGGCGCCTTCTTCGGCGCCGGCGTGGGCGCCTGCGGTTGGGGCTGCGCTGTCTTGAGACGCGGCTGGGGCCGCGGCTCGGGCGGAACCGGTTGCTCGACCTGGGGCGGCGGCCCGGCCGGGCGAGGCCCCCATGGGCCTGTCTTCGCCGGCACCGTCGGCGGTACCGATCCATACTGGCCGCGGCGGCGCGGGGCACCGTCCGGGGACGCCGATACCGGGGGTGAGGAAGCCGATGCAACGCGGCCGGTCAGCACTTCATAGGCCGACTGGCGATCGATCGCCCGGTCATACTTGCCACCGAGCGGGCTCGCCGCGATCACCGCGGCCCGCTCCTCCGCCGTCGCCGGACCGATGCGGCCCTGAGGCGGTGCGACGAGACAGCGCTCGACCGGGAAAGGCACGCCCTTGGCGTCGAGGAAGGACAGCAGCGCCTCGCCGACGCCGAGTTCGGTGATGACCTGCGCGGCATTGAACGCCTTGTTGGGACGGAACGTCTCGGCCGCCACCTTCACGGCCTTCTGGTCGCGCGGCGTGAACGCCCGCAGCGCGTGTTGCACCCGGTTGCCGAGCTGGCCCAGGACCGTCTCCGGCACATCGAGCGGGTTCTGGGTGATGAAGTAGATGCCGACGCCCTTCGAACGGATCAGGCGCACGACCTGCTCGATGCGCGACAGCAGCGCCTTGGGCGCGTCGTCGAACAGAAGGTGCGCCTCGTCGAAGAAGAAGACGAACTTCGGCTTGTCGAGATCGCCCACCTCGGGCAGCGCCTCGAAGAGTTCCGACAGCAGCCACAGCAGGAAGGTCGCATAGAGGCGCGGGCTCTGCATCAGCCGGTCTGCCGCCAGGATGTTGATCGTGCCGCGGCCCGCCGCATCGCAGCGAATCATGTCGGCGAGGTCGAGCGCCGGCTCGCCGAAGAACTTCTCGCCGCCCTGCTGGCTGAGCGTCAGGAGCTGGCGCTGGATGGTGCCGACCGACTGTTTGCTGACGTTGCCGTACTCGGTGGTGAGCGTGCCGGCATTCTCGGCAACCCATTGCAGCAGCGCCTGCAGGTCCTTGAAGTCGAGCAGCAGGAGGCCCTGCTGGTCCGCCAGCTTGAAGACGATGTTGAGCACGCCTTCCTGCGTCTCGTTGAGCTGCAGCAGCCGGGCCATCAGCACCGGCCCGACCTCGCTCACCGTCGTGCGGATGGGATGACCCTTCTCGCCGAACAGGTCCCAGAAGACCGTCGGGAAGGCGCGGCCGGCATAGCCGTCGATGCCGAGCTGTTTCGCACGCTCCAGCGCCCGCGGATTGTTTCCGCCGGGCTGGCTCACACCGGAAAGGTCGCCCTTCACGTCGGCCATGAAGACCGGGACACCATAGGCGGAGAAACCTTCGGCGATGGTCTGCAGAGTCACGGTCTTGCCGGTCCCCGTCGCGCCGGCGACCAGACCGTGGCGGTTGGCATACTTCAGCAGGAGATACTGGTCCGCCTCGCTGGCTCCCACGAAGATCGCGTCGTCGCTCATGCCGTCTCCCTTGCGCCTGGCCGGACTTTAGCCAAAGCAGCCGGTCCATAGTAGGGTAGCCGCATGTCCCTCCCCCGTCTCGCGCTCGCCGTCATCGGCGATGAAATCGGCCCCTCCCTCGACGAAATGATCTCCTTCTGCAGCGAACACGAGGTGCGTCGCCTCGACATGCGCACGGTGGATGGAAAGAACCTGCTCGGCCTGTCGCTCGAGCAGGGAAGCGCGATCGCGCGGCGGCTCGAGAAGGAAGGCCTGAGCGTCCCGACGTTCGTGTCGCCGCTGCTGAAATGGGCCGCGCCCGGCAAGGGAACGGAGGGTGGTCCGGTCGACTTTGCTTTCGATCCGGCCGAATGCCCCGCGGACGACCCGCTGGTCCACGCCTTCGACATGGCCACCGTGTTCGGCGCCGAGAAGATCCGCGTCTTCAGCCACCTGCGCTATCCGGGTTACAGGCCGGCCGACCTGATCGGCCGCTTCGAGCGGCTGGCCGACCTCGGCCTCACCTATTCCATCGCCGTGGAGATCGAGAACGAGCCCGTCTGCAACATCGGCTCGATCACCGACCTCTCCGACTTCTTCACGGCACTCGCCGAAGCCACGGACCCCAATCCGATGCCGCCGCAGTTGAAGCCGCTGGTCGATATCGGCAATGCCTGGGCCATCGGCAAACCGCCGAGCGATGCAGAGATCGCCCACCTGGCGCCGCTCGTGGACCTCATCCATCTCAAGGATCGCGACAGCTCGGCCCGGCGGACCGTGCCGTTCGGCGACGGTGACATTCCCTGGGCCGCCGAGCTCACGCGGTTACTCACCGCGGTCGCCGGCGCGCCGCGCCCGGTCCGTGAGATCCATGCCAGCATCGAGACGCACTGTCCGCAGGACGGACGCAACGCCACGGCGCGCTCCGTCGCCGGTCTGCGCCGGATCGCCGCCGAAATCGGCGTCGAGGTCGTTTAAGCCGGCGTGAGGATGAAGCCGGCGCGGGGGAAGTGGACGACGACGTCGCCCACTTTGTCGTCGTGCCGCTTGATCGAGACGCGGTCGTTTGTGAGACCGACCAGCACGCCACTCACCGGCACCTTGCCGGTATCGTCGGGCGTGACGCCGATCGTCTGACCGGCCTTGAGGCCGCTGGGATCGCTGGCATCGACGCTCGTCGCTTCCGGCGTCGCTTCCTTGGCAATGGCGATTGCCTCGGCGGCAGAGATCTCCGTCGGCTTGCCGCTGCCGGCGGCCTTCATGCGCTCCGACCAGCCCGTGATCAGCGGCAGCCGGTCGAACGGCGGCACCGTCTTTCCGCCACCCAGCCGCTCCTTGATGAACCAGACGGGATTGTAGAGCGCGCAGTCGGCCAGGCACGGCTCGTCACCGAGCAGGTAGGGCCGGCCGTCGGCCAGCATCTGTTCGGCAATGACGAGCTGCGCGTAGGTCTGCTGCAGCGCCGTCGGCGCCGCGGCCTTGAGCGCGGCGGGATCGAACGAACGGCCGGAGAAGGCGCTGCGGTCCTTCAGGAAGGCCTCCGGCAGCTTGTCGCCGAGCGCGCCCATGACGACGCCGACCGCCGCCCAGAAGATGTTGCGGTCGATCCACATGGCCAGCGCCCGCGCCACGCCTTCCTTGCCCTTGGGCAGGAGCGGCGGCGTCGGCGCGCGCTTCTCGATCTCCAGCATGATGAGCTGCGTGTCGCAGTAGATGTCGGCGCCGACCTGCATCACCGGAGTCTTGCGATAGCCGCCGGTCAGCGGCATCAGGTCGGGCTTCGGCAGAATGTTCGGGATCACCACCGACTTCCAGGCGGCCTGCTTGACGCCGAAGGCGATGCGCACCTTCTCGGAGAAGGGCGAGTTCGGATAGTGGTGCAGGATCATGTCGGTCATGAGCGCAGCGCCTCGATGTTGGCCGCGTAGCGTTCGGGTCCGCCCGTGAACACGGCCGTTCCGGCGACGAGGACGTCGGCGCCGGCCTTGATGCAGCGCTTCGCGGTCTCGACGTTGACGCCGCCGTCGACTTCCAGGTCGATCGGCTTGCCCAGCGCGTCGATCGCCTTGCGGAGCGCAGCGATCTTGGCGAACTGGCTCTCGATGAAGGCCTGGCCGCCGAAGCCCGGATTGACACTCATCACCAGCACCAGGTCGAGGTCGCCCAGCACAGGCTCGACGACCGACAGCGGCGTCGCCGGGTTGAGCACGATGCCGGCCCTGCGGCCGAAGCTCTTGATGAGCTGGATCGTGCGATGGACGTGCGGCCCGGCCTCGGGATGGAACGAGATCACGTCGGCACCGGCATCGACGTAGGCCGGGACCAGCGGATCGACCGGCGAGATCATGAGATGGACGTCGAAGGGCAGCTTGCTGTGCTTGCGCAGCGCCTTCACCACCATCGGGCCGATCGTGAGGTTGGGCACGAAATGCCCGTCCATCACGTCGACATGGACCCAGTCGGCACCGGCCCTGGTGATGGCCTCGATCTCCTGGCCGAGCGCGGCGAAATCCGCCGACAGGATGGACGGTGCGATGCGGACGGGCTGTTGCGGCATTGTCTTTCTCAGGTGCCGGGACGGGTCGGGGCGTCCCAGCCCTTGCGCCGGAACGGATTGGTCGGGAAGGAGCCCAGCAGCTTCAGCTCGTCGGAGAAGAAGTCCAGCTCCTCGAGCGCCAGCGCGACGTTGGGCTGGTCGGGATGGCCTTCGACCTCGGCGTAGAACAGCGCCTGCTCGAAGCGGGCGCCGGAGAGGTAGCTCTCCAGCTTCACCATGTTGACGCCGTTGGTCGCAAAGCCGCCCAGCGCCTTGTAGAGCGCCGCGGGCCGGCTCCTCACGCGGAACAGGAAGGCGGTCATGCACTGTACCGTGCGCCAGTCCGGATGGGCCTCCTCGCGCGAAAAGACCAGCATGCGGGTGGTGTTGTGGTCGGCGTCCTCGATGTTCTTGGCGAGTACCTTGAGTTCGTAGATGCGGGCGGCGAGCGAGGAGGCGATGGCGCCCACGCTGGCGTCGCCGATCTCGGCGATCTCGCGGGCCGCGCCGGCCGTGTCGGCATGGACCACCGGCTGCAGCTTGTTCTTCTTCAGGAAGTTCCGGCACTGGGCCAGCGCCTGGACGTGGCTCTTCACAGTCCGGATGGACTTCAGCGACGCCCCCGGCAGAGCCACCAGGCAGTGCTCGACCCGCTGGAAATGCTCGGCCACGATCTTGAGCCTGGTGTGCGGCAGCAGGCTATGGAGGTCGGCCACCCGGCCGGCGATCGAGTTCTCGACCGGGATGATGGCCAGCTCCGCCTTGCCGGCCTGGACGGCGCCCATGGCGGCGTCGAAGGTCGGGCACGGAAGGGTCGTCATGCAGGGAAAGGCGGCGCGGCAGGCCATGTCGGAATTGGCGCCGGGCTCGCCCTGGAAGGCGATGATGTTGCTGGCGGCGGCTTTGCCGCCCCGTCCCTTGGCCATTTACCTTGCTCCCCGCGTCGCGTTTCGACGCCCACCGATAGGCGAAAAACCTCGTAATATCCGGCACTTGCGACGTTCCGCCGCGCGAGCTGCCAGACGCGATGGAATACTACTGGCGGGCGTGCGGGCATGCTACAGCAGCGTCCGTAGAATTTGCCGTTTCGGGATTTGACTATGGCCAGTTTCAACACGATCGCAGGCTGCGTTTTGGCTTCCGCCCTCTTCGCGATGGTGGTCGGCAAGGTCTCCAATGCCGTCGTGCACCCGCACAAGCTGGACAAGCCGGCGCTTGCCGTCACCGACGAAGCCCCGACGGCCACGGCCGCCGCGCCCGCCGCGATCGAGATTCCGCCGATCGGTCCGAAGCTGGCCGGCGCCAACGTCGAGGCCGGCAAGGCGCTGTTCCAGAAGCAGTGCTTCAGCTGCCACACGATCGACAAGGGCGGCGCCAACAAGGTCGGCCCGAACCTGTGGGGCGTCGTCAATCGTCCCAAGGCCAGCCATGCCGGCTTCGGCTACTCCTCGGCCCTGACCGCCAAGGGCGGCAACTGGACCTACGAAGACATCGATCATCTGATCTTCAAGCCGAATGCCTATGTGCGCGGCACGAAGATGGCGTTTGCCGGCCTCCCGAAGGAGCAGGAGCGCGCCGACATGATCGCCTACCTGCGCACGATGGCCGACACGCCCGCGCCGCTTCCCTAGGTGGTTCCTTCCGACCTCGTCGCGTTGGCCCACCAGCTGGCCGACGCCGCGCGGCCGATCGCGGCCCGCTATTTCCGAACCGGCGTCACGGTCGACGACAAGACCGACCAGAGCCCCGTGACCATCGCCGACCGCGAAGCCGAGACGGCGATGCGGGATCTGCTGACGCGTCACGTGCCAGATCACGGCGTGTTCGGCGAAGAGCATGGCGCAGTCCGCACCGACGCAGAATACGTCTGGGTTCTCGATCCGATCGACGGCACCAAGGCCTTCATCACCGGCCTGCCGCTGTTCGGCACGCTGATCGGCCTGTTCCATCGTGGCAAGCCGGTGCTCGGCATCATCGACCAGCCGATCCTGCAGGAACGCTGGCTGGGCGTGGCCGGCGAGCGCTCGACCCTGAACGGCAAGCCGATCTCGGTGCGCGCCTGTGCGAGCGTCGCGAACGCCTACATGTATTCGACCGCACCTTCCATGTTTGCCGGCGGCTACGCCAAATCGCACCAGACGCTCACCGAGAAGGTGAAGCTCTTCCGCTGGGGCGGCGACTGCTACGCCTACGGGCTGCTGGCCGCAGGGCACGTCGACCTCGTCGTCGAGGCGGACCTCAAGCTCTACGACTATGCCGCGCTGATCCCCGTCATCACGGGCGCGGGCGGCGTGATCACAGACTGGAAGGGCAAGCCGCTCGACATGCATTCCGAGGGCGCGGTCGTCGCGGCCGGCGACCCTGCCGTTCACCGCGCCGCGCTGGACATCCTCTCGGCATAGGCCGTGCGATCGATGTCGTACCAGACGATGTCGGTGAAGCCCTTGTAATCGACGCGCTTGCGGTAGGTGAGGCCGATCCGCTCCATCACCGCGCGCGAAGCGCGATTCTCCTCGAGCGTGATCGCGAAAATCCGGTCCAGTCCCAGCGTTTCGAATCCGTAGGCGAGTGCCGCGCGTGCCGCTTCGGCGGCATAGCCCTGGCCCCAAGCGTCGGGATGCAGCGACCACAACACTTCCACGCCATCGAACTGCTCGATGTAGTTCAGCCCGGCATGGCCGATCAGCTTGCCTTCGCGGAACACGCCCCAGGGCGCATACCGGCGCTCCTGCCAGGAAACGATGAAGCGCTCGATGGTGGTGTGGGCCAACGCCACGAAATCGCCTTCCTGCGCCTTGCCCGGCGCCGGCGGCAGCCACTTCGCCACCTCGGGATGAAAGCGCATGGCCGCGTAGTCTTCGGCATCGGCGGGCAGCAATGGTCTGAGCGACAGGCGCTCGGTCGTCACGATCGTCATGGCCGGGGCACTTTACACAACTTTACCGCCGCGAGATGGGCGCGAAACCGGGACCCTCCATCTTGGCTTCACGGGGACAGCAACCCGAAACCAGATGGAGACAGACATGACGAACCTCAGCATCAAGACGGTAATGGCCGCCCTCCTCGCGGGCAGCCTCGCGGCGACCGCCGGCGCGCCGGCCTTTGCCCGGGCGGACGGCGGGTCGGTCGACCCGGCCAAGTTCCAGGAGCGCATCGAGAAGCGCGTGGACAAGGCGCTCAATGGCACCGACGCGACGCAGGAACAGAAGAAGCAGATCACCGGCATCCTGCAGGCCGCCTTCGCCGACCTGAAGCCGCTGCACGCCCAGCGCGCCGAGAACCGCAAGGCGATGCGTGCGGCGCTCGAGGCCCCGACCATCGACCCGGCGAAGATCGAGCAGATCCGCGCCGCCGAGATGAAGATCGCGGACGACAGCTCCAAGCGCTTCACCAAGGCGCTGACCGACGCCGGCAACGTGCTGAACGCCAACCAGCGCCAGGCCTTCTTCAAGACCTGGAGCGATCACAAGCACGGTCCGCGGAAGGGCTGAAGCAAGCAAGGACTGACGGAAGATGACATCGGGACCGCGCCGGTCCGATACTGAGCAGATGGCCGAGCGCATCCTGATGATCGACGACGACGACCGCCTCGCCGGGATGGTTTCCGACTATCTCGGCGGGGCGGGCTTTCGTGTGACCGTCGCTGGCACCGGCCGCGACGGCGAAGCCCAGCTGAAGCGCGAGACTTTCGACGCGGTCATCCTTGACCTCATGCTGCCCGACGCCGACGGCCTCGATCTCTGCCGCCGCCTGCGCGGCAGCAGCGACGTCCCGATCCTGATGCTGACGGCGCGCGGCGAGCCGATGGACCGCGTGGTCGGCCTCGAACTGGGCGCCGACGACTATCTCGCCAAGCCCTTCGAGCCGCGCGAATTGCAGGCCCGCCTGCGCGCCATCCTGCGCCGCAAGGGCGGCACCGCAGCGAAAGCCGACGTTCTTCGCTTCGGCCGCCTCGAGATCGACAAGGGGGCGCGCGTCGTGAGGATCGACGGCGAGGAGCGCGCCATCACCTCGTACCAGTTCGCGATTCTGCTGGCGCTGGCCGAGCGCGCCGGCCGCGTCCTCTCGCGCGACGCACTGATGGACGTGTTGAAGGGCGAGAAGCTCGAAGCCTTCGACCGCTCGGTCGACGTCCATATCAGCCGCATCCGCGCCGCCATCGAGGACGATCCGAAGAAACCGCGCCGCATCCTGACCCTGCGCGGCACCGGCTACGTCTTCGCCAGGGACCAGGACCGCTAGCCCATGCAGCGCCTCTACCTGCAATTCTACGTCACCATCCTCGTCGTGCTGGCGGTGTTCGTCGGCGCGGCGGTGCTGCTGTGGCGGCTGGCGGACGACGACAACCGCACGCCGCAATATCTCGACGTCGCGGCGGAACTGACCGGCGCGCTGCTACCCGACAGCAACGCACCGCGGCCCGAGCAGCAGCGCGCGATCGAGGCGCTGCAGCGCAAGCTGCGCTTCGACATCGCGCTCTACGAACCCGACGGCGACATGATCGCCATGGCCGGCAAGCCGCCGCCGCGCTTCGAGCCGAGTCGCGCCCGCACCGGCTGGCGTCGCGGCCCCGGTGGGCCGAACTTCGTGCTGCAACTGCCCGACGGCCGCTGGCTGGTGGCGCGTCAGGTCCGGGAACGGCCCAACCCCATCTACTGGATCGCGGCGGCACTGGCTCTCGTCGCCATCGCCGTCGCGGTCGGCTCGTTTCCCGTGGTGCGCGGCCTCGGCCGGCGGCTCGAACGGCTCAAGACCGGCGTCGACCGGCTGGGCCACGGCGATCTCGGCGCCCGCGTGAAGGTGGAGGGTCGCGACGAAGTGGCCGCGCTGGCCGCGAGCTTCAACCGCTCGGCGCAGCGCATCGAGGAGCTGGTGGCGGCCCACCGGCTGCTGCTGGCCAATGCCAGTCACGAGCTGCGCACGCCGCTCACCCGCATTTCGGTCGCCGCCTCACTGCTGGGCGACGCCGCCGATCCCCGGACGCGCGAATCGCTGAAGCGCGACGTGGCCGAACTCGACCAGCTCATCGAGCAGATCCTCCTGGCAAGCCGGCTGGAAGCTTTGCCAACATTGGAAAGACACGAGCCGATCGACCTGCTGGCGCTCGCCGCCGAGGAAGCCTCGCACTACGACGTCGAGGTGAGCGGCGAACCCGTGACCGTCAACGGCGACCGCACCCTGCTGCGCCGCCTGGTCCGCAATCTCGTCGAGAACGCCCAGCGCTACGGCACCGGCAAGGACGGCGACGATTCAGTCGCCGTGTCGGTCACTCGCGAGTCCGATTGCGCCGTCCTCGAAGTGACCGATCGAGGCCCTGGCGTCCCCGAAGCCGAGCGCCAGCGCATCTTCGAGCCCTTCTATCGCATGGCCGGCTCGGCGGAGAGCGGGCGCGGCAGCGGACTCGGCCTGGCTCTCGTCCTCGACATCGCCCGCCGCCATGGCGGCGACGCGGTTTGCCTTGCTGCAGAAGGCGGCGGCAGCCGCTTCCGGGTCGACCTGCCGACGGGATGAGCCGCCTGATCTTCGGCTTGTCGACCGCATACGAGTGTCACGCCAGCACGCCGAAATCGCAGGTCGCCCGCGATCTGGTTCGCTGACAAACCTCCCATCCGTTCTGGCCGCCATCAGTGTTGGCGTTACCCTCGATCGTGTCGAATCTACCGTCCGGTCGTATCGGCGAAATCACCACGCCGACGTGAACGTGACTCTGCTGCCCGTTGATCGTGCCGCGCACGAAGAAGAAGGAGCCCGCCGGAACCGCAGTGGTGCTTGCACCGGACACGAGACGATTGTTCCTGCGGGCCGACCCGACGATGGAGGGAACATAGAGCGGCGCAATTCCCTGGCCATCCAGGGGAAACGGCAACGGCCTGCCCAGGGCGGCGAAGGCCTGCTTCACCCATTGCGAGGCAGCACCCTGGCACCATTGGTCCGAGATGCCGAGGCAGTAGGCCCGCACCCAGGGGCCGGAATTGTCGCGCCCCCTGAGCTCACTGTCGACGAAGCGCCGCGCCTCGAGGGGCCTTTGGACGAGATGCGCGCGCGCCGTCTCGATCACCGCGTCGCCGACATTCGGACACGTGGACTGGAAAGCGAAGGCCGTCGCCATCCCGACGGTCAGCGCCTGCCAGAACGTGGCGTTGACGGCGGCAGACGGAAGACCGGCGGCGGCGGCGAAGGTCGCGCAACCGGCCTGGGTCGATGGACCGAAGTCTCCGTCGATTCCGACCGAGGCCGCCGTTCCGGGCGCGGCGTTTCCGTTCTCGCCGACACCGATGCCGCGGACGACGAGCCATTCCTGAAGACGCAGTATGTCCTTGTCGCCGCTGGTCGCGCTGAGCGGCAAAGTCGGCGCCGCGATCTCCATGTTGAACTGAGCCATTTGTGCTTCTCCCGAACGACACCGCTGTGTCTGGACGCACGCTAGGCCGGCCGATCGGAAAACCTCTGTGGCAATCCCCACGTTCGCGGAATGAAGGGATTCGCGGCTCTCTGTGGTGAACCCACGGAGTGACGAGCGGCACGCCTCCAAGACCCCTCCAAGGCGTCAAGCGAATGATCGCAGGGTCAGGCCACGAAGCGGCGGACTGAGCCTGATGGCCGAATTCCAGCGCACGATCGCCGACGGCGCGGCAGAGGACCTGAACAACCGGGTTCTCACCTACAACGTCATCCCGAGGACGGTCGCCTTCTCCGCCGACAGGCGCGCGGCGCTCGAGGCCATCGCCTCTGCCCAGGCGGGAACGGCCGAACTCCAGTCCGTCGACCTTGCCCGACTCTCCCAGAAGACACTGGCGGCCCATGACGAACTTGTCCGCAGTGCCCGCGAGAGTCGCCTGACGGCAAAGGAACTGATGTCCGTGATCGAGGCCCTGTATCAGCGGGCGGACGCGATCTGAAAGGCCGTCGACAAGATCAACTCGACGGCGCCGACAGCGCTGAGCGTGATGGTTCGCCTCATCGGCATCGTCGGCGTCATCTGACCCGACCTGCCTCGCGCCCATGTGGCACCGACCAGAAGAGCGCCCCGCAAGGGCGCTCTTCGCACGATTGGAAAGGCAGCGGGTCGGCGTCCTGTGGTATGAGGTGAACAACCGTTTACCAAGGAAGCTCACTATGGATTTCAACATTCCCGCCGACATCGCAGCCTATCTGCGTGAACTCGACGAGTTCATCGAGCGCGAGATCCGGCCGCTGGAACGGCAGGACGACAATATCCGCTTCTTCGACCATCGCCGCGAGCACGCCCGCACCGACTGGGACAATGACGGTCAGCCGCGGCACGAATGGGAGGAGCTGCTGGCGGAAATGAAGCGCCGGGCCGACAAGGCCGGTCACCTGCGTTTCGGCCTGCCGAAGGAACTGGGCGGCAAGAACGGCTCCAACCTCGCCATGGCGCTGATCCGCGAGCATCTCGCGCACAAGGGCCTTGGCCTGCACAACGACCTGCAGAACGAAAGCTCGATCGTCGGCAACTTCCCCGTCGCGCTGCTGCTGCATCGTTTCGGCACGCAGGAGCAGAAGGACCGCTACATCGAGGGCATGTTCAAGGGCACCGAGCGCATCGGCTTCGGCCTCACCGAGCCGCTGCACGGTTCCGACGCCACCTTCATGGAGACCACCGCGACGAAGCAGGGCTCCGACTGGGTGATCAACGGCATGAAGCGGTTCAACACCGGCATGCATACCGCCACGGTCGACCTCGTCTTCGCCCGCACCTCGGGCAAGGACGGCGATGCGCGCGGCATCTCGGCGTTCCTGGTGCCGGTGAAGACCCAAGGCTTCAAGATCGAATACATGTGGTGGACGTTCAACATGCCGTCCGACCATGCCGAGGTGTCGCTGACCAACGTCACGGTGCCGGGCTCGACCATGCTGGGCGAGGAAGGCCGCGGCCTCGACGTGGCGCAGACCTTCGTTCACGAGAACCGCATCCGCCAGGCCGCGTCGAGCCTTGGCGCGGCGCAATACTGCATCGACATGTCCGTGGCCTACGCCAAGAACCGCAAGGTGTTCGGCAAGGCGCTGGCGACCAACCAGGCGATCCAGTTCCCGCTGGCGGAGCTGCACACCGAGGCCGAGATGACGCGCGGGCTGGTGCGCAAGACGGCGTGGCATCTCGACCGCGAGCACCACATGAACGTCTCGGAATGGGTCGCCATGTCGAACTACCGCGCCAACCGGCTGGTGTGCGACGCCGCCGACCGTGCCATGCAGGTCCATGGCGGCATCGGCTATTCGCGCCACACGCCGTTCGAGCACATCTACCGCCACCACCGCCGCTACCGCATCACCGAAGGCTCGGAGGAGATCCAGATCCGCCGCGTCGCCGGCACGCTGTTCGGCTTCTGGGGCGCCCAGAAGACGTCGACGGCGCCGAAGCAGTAAGTGAATAATCCCTCTTTCCTCCTCTCCCCCGGCTGCGCGGGCGGAGAGGACTGAGGAACGAGTGAAAGCAGAACGCCGCTACACGGGCGACCTCATCATGTTCGGCACGGCCATTCTGATGGGATCGAGCTATCCCTTCGCCAAGGACGTGCTCCAGGTCATGAGTCCGCTGCTCTACAGCGGCTCGCGCTACCTGATCGCGAGCCTCTTCCTGTTCGCCGCCATGGCGTTGATGGGCCGGCCGCTCGGTCTGGCGCGGCGCGACTGGGTGCCGCTGTTCCTGCTCTCATTGATCGGCGTCACCCTGTTCCAGGCCTGTTGGGGCCTGGCGATGACGCGCACCGCGCCGAGCCTGGGCTCGATCGTGATGACCACCACCACCGCCTTCTCCGCGATCCTCGCCTGGTTCGGCGGGCGGCGGCTGCCGGGGCTGGGCTGGGCCGGCATCGTACTGGCTTTCGCGGGCGTCGTGCTGGTCGTGAACAACAGCCTCACCTCGGTCACGCTGTCGTTCGGCAGCCTGGACGGCACCCTGCTCTGGATGCTCTCGGCTTTCGCCTGGGCGCTCTATGTTGAGCGCTGCGCGCCATACAATCAGCGGCTGGGCGCGCTTCCGGTCATGGCCTGGACGACCCTGCTCGGCTCGCTCGTACTGGTGCCGATCTCGCTCGCTTTCGATTCCTTGAGCGAGTTCGGACGGCTCGACGACAGGCTGCTGGGCTTCTGGCTCTACACTGCCATCTTCCCGGTGGGCGTCGCCTTCCTTGGCCTCACCGCCGGGCTGGAGCGGCTCGGGGTCAGCCGGGTCATGGTCTACATGTACCTGATCCCGGTGGCCGGGGTCGGTCTCTCGGCGGCCTTCTTCGGCGATCCGCTCACCACCGCCCGGGTGCTGGGCGGGCTGATCGTGCTGGCCGGCGTCATTCTGACGCGTGTCGCGCTCGACCGTGCCGCCCGCGTTCCTGTATGAACCTCCCCATGGCCACGACCACCACTCCCTTGACCACACCCGGCGCCGGCGGACGACGCGCGACCGTGGAGCGGGCGACCAAGGAAACCCGCATCGCCGCCGCCATCAACCTCGACGGCACCGGCGTCTACGACATCAAGACCGGCATCGGCTTCCTCGACCACATGCTCGAGCAGCTCTCCCGCCACAGCCTGATCGACATCACGCTGCGCGCCGAGGGCGACCTGCACATCGACTATCATCACACGACGGAAGATGCCGGCATCGTGCTGGGCGAGTGCCTGTCCAAGGCGCTGGGCGACCGCAAGGGCATCCGCCGCTACGGCAGCGCCACCATCCCGATGGACGAGACGCTGACCGAGGTGGCGCTCGATGCGTCGAACCGGCCGTACCTGATCTGGAAGGTCGAATTCACCAAGCCAAAGCTTGGCACGATGGACACCGAGCTGTTCAAGGAATGGTTCCAGGCCTTCGCCCAGCTGGGCGGCCTGACGCTGCACGTGTGGAACCACTACGGCGAGAACAACCACCACATCGTCGAGAGCTGCTTCAAGGGCATCGCCCGGGCGCTGCGCGTCGCGGTCGAGATCGACCCGCGGCAGACGACGGCGGTGCCCAGCACCAAGGGCGTGCTCTAGGCACCCCGACATGACCGTCGCAATCGTCGACTACGGCTCCGGCAACCTGCGCTCTGCCGCCAAGGCCTTCGAGCGCGCCGCGCGCGAGGCGGGCACGGACCCGCGCGTGCTGGTGACGTCGTCACCGGCCGAGGTCGCCGCCGCCGACCGCATCGTGCTGCCGGGCGTCGGCGCCTTCGCCGACTGCCGCGCCGGCCTCTATGGCGTGCCGGGCATGGTCGACACGTTGCAGCGCGAAGTGATCGAGCGCGGCAAGCCTTTCCTCGGCATCTGCGTGGGCATGCAGCTCATGGCCACCCGCGGCGTCGAATACGGCATCCATGCCGGGCTCGACTGGATCGCCGGCGACGTGGTGCGCATAGAACCGGGCAAGGATCATCTCAAGATTCCGCACATGGGCTGGAACGAGCTGTCGGACCTCAAGGCGCACGCGTTGCTCGACGGGATCCACCCGCACGACCATGCCTATTTCGTCCATTCCTTCCAGCTTGCGGCCAGCAAGCCCGAAACGGTGCTGGGACTGACCGACTATGGCGGACCGGTCACGGCCATCGTCGGCCGCGATAATCTCGCGGGCACGCAGTTCCATCCGGAGAAGAGCCAGGCCACCGGCCTGCGGCTGATCGCCAACTTCCTGCGCTGGAAACCCTGATCCCGTAACCAACCGGCTTCGCGCGCGTTTCTCCGCTGTTCATGAACAGAGGAGACGCCATGCACGCGCATCCGAGGCCGTCCCGCTTCCCGCCGGCCCGCGGGTCCCTCAGCGCGCCCCTCGCGCGCGCCATCGAGGCCTGCCATGCCTGTGCCGAGGCCTGCGTTTCCTGTGCCGATGTGAGCCTCGACGATGCCGCGGTCAGCCTCTCCCGCTGCATCCGGCTGGCGCTGGATTGCGCGGAGGCCTGCGCCACCACAGGTCCGGCGCTGGCGCGTGTCACCGCCTCCAATTCAGTCCTGCTGCGAAGCATGGCCGAAACCTGTGCCGGACTCTGCGAAGCCTGCGCCGCCGAATGCGACCTGCATGTCGACGAGCACGACCACTGCTGCCTGTGCGCCAAGGCCTGCCGGGCATGCGAGACGGCCTGCCGGGACGCCGCGATATCGCTGGGCGCGGCGGGACCCTAGTCAAAGAGCGGATGGCGACGGATCCGGCGAGATCGACCTTGTTCCGCGAGGACTGATCGCCGATCCTTCGCCTGCATGTCCCTCGGCCCCTTCGACACGTTGTTCGCCTTCCTCGGCAGGCTTTCCAGCGGCAACCTTCACCTCGCCGGCCTCCTCGTCCTGCTGATCCTGCTGGCCTCCCTTGAGATCGGCGTCCGGTTCGGGCGGCTCGCCGCCAGTCGTCATGTCCCCACCGAAGGCGAGAAATCGTCGGTCAATTTCGCGACGGCCGGCATGATGGGTCTGTTGGCGTTCCTGCTGGGCGTTTCGCTGTCGATGGCTTCGGACCGCTACCAGCAGCGCCGCGATTCGGTCCTGGCCGAGGCCAATGCGATCGGCACCGTCTGGCTGCGCGCCAGCGTCGGGACGGGCGCAGAGGGTGCGGCGCTGCAAAAGCTCTTGCGCGAGTACACCGAAGTCCGCATCGCGGTAGTGACCGGTTCGAACCCCTCGCCGCCCGAGGAGCTGCTGCAGCGCACGAACAACCTCCAGTCCGAGATATGGGCCCTCGCCCGCACCGTGGCCGAACGCTCGCCGACGCCGATCTCGGGCCTCTTGCTCACGTCACTCAACGAGATGATCGACCTGTCGCTGACGAACAGGCGCAATCTGAACGCCCATGTGCCGGCCTACATATTACGGCTCCTCCTGACCGTCTCGATCTTCGCGGTCGGGGCGGTGGGCTACGGGTTCGGCCTCGTCGGCAGCCGCCAGCTCCTGCTATCGGTGGTGCTGCTCGCGGTCTGGACCCTCGCCATCGTGCTGATCATTGACATCGACCGGCCGCAGACCGGCGAGGTCCGCATCGACCCCGCACCGCTCGTCTGGACATTGCAGGGCTTCGGGCCGGCGAAGTAGTTACAGCCAGCTCATCTCCTGGCGCTGCCTGGCCTCGAAGGCCTTGATGTCCTTGTCGTAGCCCAGCGTCAGGGTAACCTCGTCGGCACCCTTCAGCAGGCAGTCCTTGCGGAAGGAATCGATCTCGAACCGGTCGGTCTTGCCGTCCGGACCGGTCACTGTCTGGGCCGCGAGATCGATCTTGATCTTCGCGCCCGGCGAGGCGTGCAGCAGCCCGCGCAGCTCGGCCGCACGCGCGGCGTCGACGCGGATCGGCAGGGCACCGTTCTGGAAGCAGTTGTTGAAGAAGATGTCGCCGAAGCTCGGGGCGATGAAGGCCCGCAGGCCGTTGTCGACCATCACCGTGACGGCATTCTCGCGCGAGGAGCCGCAGGCGAAGTTGCGTTCCGCGACCACGATCTTCGCGCCGGCATAGGCCGGCATGTTGGTGACGAAGTCCGGCCGCGGCGTCTTGTCGGGCGTGTAGCGCAGGTCGTGGAACAGCGCACTGACCTGCATGTCGCGCGGCTTGCCGAGGAAGCGCGCCGGGATGATCTGGTCGGTGTCGAGGTTCGGCTGGTCGATCGGGATCGCGACCGCGTCGAGCGTGGTGAAAGCTTCCATGGCGATGCTCCCCTAGGCCAGCTTGCGGACGTCGGCGAAATGGCCGGACACGGCGGCGGCTACCGCCATCGCAGGGCTCAGCAGGTGCGTGCGCACGCCCGGCCCCTGGCGTCCGATGAAGTTGCGGTTCGAGGTCGAGGCGATGCGCTGCTGCGGCTTGCCGGTGTCGCCGTTCATGCCGACGCACATCGAGCAGCCGGGCTCGCGCCATTCGAAGCCGGCCTCGCGGAAAATCTTGTCGAGCCCTTCGGCCTCGGCCTGCTTCTTCACCAGGCCCGATCCTGCGACCACCCAGGAGGGGATCACGACCTTGCGGCCCTTGGCGACCTTGGCGGCGGCGCGCAAATCCTCGATGCGGCTGTTGGTGCAGGACCCGATGAACACGCGATCGACCGGCACCTGATCGAGCGGCGTGCCGGGCACGAGGCCCATATAGTCGAGGGCGCGCTTCATACTGTCTTTCTTCGCGGCATCCGGCGCCGTCGAGGGCTCGGGGATGCGGCCGGTGATCGACAGCGCGTCCTCGGGGCTGGTGCCCCAGGTGACCATCGGCGCGATCGACGCCGCGTCGAGGCTGACGTCACGGTCGAAGGTGGCGCCCTCGTCGCTCGGCACGGTGCGCCAGAAGGCGACCGCCTTGTCCCACTCGGATTCCTTCGGTGCGAAGGGCCGCCCCTTGAGGTAGGCGATGGTCGTGTCGTCCGGCGCCACCATGCCGGCCTTGCCGCCGGCCTCGATGGACATATTGCAGACCGTGAGGCGGCCCTCGATCGACAGGCCGCGGATCGCGCTGCCGGCATATTCGATGACATGGCCGACCGCGCCCGCGGTACCGATCTTCGCGATGATCGCCAGGATGACGTCCTTGCCGGTGATGCCCTCGCCCAGCGTGCCATCGACGCTGATCCGCATCGCCTTGGGCTTGCGCTGCCACAGGCATTGCGTGGCCATCACATGCGCCACTTCCGACGATCCGATGCCGAAGGCCAGCGCACCCAGCGCGCCGTGCGTGGAGGTGTGCGAGTCGCCGCAGACCAGCGTGAGGCCGGGCTGGGTCACGCCCTGCTCCGGGCCGACGACATGGGCGATGCCCTGACGCTCGTCACCGAGATCGAACAGGGTGACGCCGCTTTCGGCGGTGTTGGTGCGGATCGCCTCGACCAGCTTGCGATGATGCGGGTCGACGATGTCGGCCACGTCGCGGCTGTCGCTGCGCACGTAATGGTCGGGCGTGGCGAAACCGCGATCCGGGCGCCGCAGTTTCATGTTGCGCTCGCGCAGCTTGGCGAAGCCCGCGGCGGAGCCGTCATGCATCAGGTGGCGGTCGATATAGAGCAGCGTGTAGCCGTCGTCGCGATCGACGACGACGTGACGCTGCCAGATCTTCTCGAACATCGTGCGCGCGGCGGCCATGCACTTCCTCCTTCATTTTCTTACCCCTCTCCCACGCTAGGGGGAGAGGTTGGGTGAGGGGGCAACGCACCGACTCAGCCCCTCACCTAGCCTCTCCCCCTAAGAGGCGGCTTGATTACAAGCCGCGGGGGGAGAGGAACATGATGCTAACTACTCGGCGGCGGCCTTGACCTGGTCGCGGAAGGCGGTGCGGCGCTCGTCCCATTCGGCGGCGCCGAAGCGGGCGAAGGTCTTGCCCGGAGAACCGCTGACCGGCGGGAACTTGCCCTGCTTCAGGTCGCCCAGCAGGCGGTCGCAGGCCTGGATGATGCCGCCCAGCAGCAGCCCGGGGACGATGGCGATGGCGTAGCCCATGCGCTCGGCGACATCGAGGTCGATCTCCGGCGTCTTGCCGCCGCGCACGACGTTCAGCAGGCAGGGACCATTGACCCTCTTCGGCACCGATTCGATCTCGGCCATGGTTTGCGGCGCTTCGACGAAGGCTACGTCCGCGCCGTTGGCCAGTGCCGCGTTCGCGCGCTCGACCGCTTCGTCGAGGCCGACCACGGCGCGCGAATCGGTACGGGCAATGATGCAGAAGTCCTTCGACTTGCGGGCCGCGGCGGCGGCGCGGATCTTGGCGATGAAGTCCTCGCGGCTGACCAGCTCCTTGTTGTCGAGATGGCCGCACTTCTTCGGGAACACCTGGTCCTCGATGTGGATCGCGGCGACGCCGGCGCGCTCGAATTCCTGCACCGTGCGATAGACGTTCAGCTCGTTGCCGAAGCCGGTATCGCTGTCGCTGATCAGCGGGATGTCGATCGAGTTCACGATGCGGCTGGCATTGCCCACCATCTCGCTCATCGTGATCAGGCCATAGTCGGGATAGCCCAGCGTCGCCGAGGTGCCGGCGCCGGTCATATAGACGGCGGAGAAGCCCGCCTGCGCGATGGCACGGCCGGTGATGCAATCGATCGCACCAGGGGCGACGATCATCTTCTTCGACGCGATGAGTTTGCGGAAATTGGCAGCGTTCGACATGGTTTCCTCCTTCAGCGTTTGCGTTTCTGCGCCGGCGCGACGCCGGTGGACCTGAGCTGCTCGGGGTGCATATTGAAGCGCAGCTTGAGATGCTCCGGCACCGCCAGCATCTCGACATATTCGACGGCCCGCCCCTGCTGGTCGATCATCAGGCTGCGCAGGTCGATCAGGGCCGCACCGACCTTGACCCCCAGCCGCGAGGCGACCAGCGGTTCGGCCAGCACGGCCGAGACGAGCTGTTCGGCGCCGCAGATATGAGCACCGGCCCGCGCGAGCAGCTGGAACATCGGAATGCGGTTGAGGTCGGTCTTCGTGAAGGTCTCGCCCAGCGCGGCCGGAATGTAGCTGGTGAGATGCATCACCGGCGTGCCGTCCTGGTAGCGTACGCGCACGGCGCGCTGCACCGGCGTTTGGTTGGCATCCCACAGCCGGTCCCGGGCGAAGCCGCGGGCCTGCACGTAGCCGAACTCCACGACCTTGGCCACGGTCTCGGCGCCGTAGGAAACGATGTTCTCGATCACGGAGGTCATCGGCATGCGCATCGGCTGTCCGATCTGCGGCCGCACAACGGTGCGCCGGCCGGCGCCGCGTTCGACCAGGCCGGCATCGTGCAGGCTGGTCATGGCGCGACGGACCGTGATGCGCGAGACGCTGAACATCCGGGTGAGCTGCTCCTCGGTCGGCAGCGGCTCGCCCTCGGCATAGCGGCCGGTCGAAATGCCGTCCGCCAGCACCAGGTAGATCTGGTGGTGCAGCGGCGAGCCCATCTCGCGGACGACGGCGATCCGGTTCATGGCTTCTCCGACGCTTCCGCCGCGGCGCCGCGGTGCAGGCGCTTGTCGATGGCCAGCAGGGCGGAATTTGCCACGATCGCGAAGATCGAGATGAGAACGGCGATGGACAGGATCGTCTTCACGTCGTGCAGGTCGATCGCCGTCATCAGCAGGAAACCCAGCCCGCGCTGCGAGGCAAAGAGCTCGCCCAGCATCGTGCCCAGCAGGGTGAGCGAGAAGCCGATGCGCAGGCCGGAGAAGATTTCCGGCAAGGTGGCGGGAACCAGCACGAACCAGGCGGTCTGCGCCGGAGTGAGGCGCATGGCGCGACCTGCCCGCAGATAGGTGCGGTTGACGTTGCGCACCGCATTCATGGTGAAGAGCACGACCGGGATGATGCCGTGCAGGGCCCCGAAGGCAACCTTGGCCGGCATGCCGAGACCGAACAACAGCAGGATCACCGGATAGAGGGTGATCTTCGGTACTGAATAGAGCGCCACCAGGATCGGCTCTGCGACCTCGCCCGTGAGCTTGTGCCCGCCCAGCACGACGCCGATCAGCACGCCGCCGCCGCAGGCGATGGCCAGCGCCTGCAGGAAGGCGAGGCCGGTCTCGCGCAGGTGCGGCAGGAAGCGCGCCTGCCCGATCATCTCCCAGAGATGGGCCATGGTCGGGGCCGGCGCGGTTACCGCCGAATCGCCCGCGATCTCGTGCAGGACCTGCCAAAGCGCCACCAGCGAGATCGCGACGAGGATGGGATCGCGCCAGGCGCGCAGGGTCAGCAGGCCGCCGCTCATGCGCCGCGCCGCCGCAGCATGCGACGCTCCCAGGCGAAGACCGCCATGTTGAACAGGGTGACGATGCCCAGCACGAACAGGATCAGCGCATACATGCGGGGATTGTCGAAATTGTCGTAGGCGAACGCGATCTCGTGGCCGATGCCGCTGGTCGACAGGATGAACTCGCCGGCGATCACGCCGATGAAGGAATAGGCCACGGCCAGCTTCAGGCCCGACAGGATGTGCGGCGCCGCGGCCGGCAGGCGGACGCGCCAGATCTCCTCGATCAGCGACAGCCGATGGATACGCGCCGTCTTGAGCAGCACGCGTGGCACACGGTCGAGACCCGCCATGGTGGCAAGGATCATCGCGACCATGGCGAACATCGTCGCCAGCACGATCAACGGCACGGGTCCCAGGCCGAAGATGACGATCAGCAGCGGATAGAACGCAAAATGCGGAATGGCGTAGTAGGCCGCAAGAAACGGGCTGAACGCCCGACGCAGGAACGGCACCCAGTTGAGGATGAAGCCGATCACGAAGCCACCGACGATGGCGATACTCATGGCGATCGCCACGGCCGACAGCGTGTGCTGCAGGTGCATGCCGATCTCGTCGGACTGCAGCGTCGCGATGAGCGTCGTCACCATCTTCGACGGGGCGGTCACCATGGTCGGCGCGATCGCGCCGGTCCGGCAGGCCAGTTCGAGAGCGCCGACGGCGCCGACCAGCAGGATGGTGCGGATCCAGCCGGCCTTGCTCATCGCGCCGCCGTCCCCTGCCCCAGGGCGCGCAGCGATTCACCGCGCAGATAAGACCAGAGGCGCGACGTGACGGCGCCGAAATCGGCACGCTCGGCCATGCGCGAATCGCGGTCGCGAGGCCAGCCGGTCTCAACGATGTCCATGAAGCGGCCCGGCCGAGCCGACATGACGCCGATGCGGTCCGACAGCAGGTTGGCCTCGTCGAGCGCATGGGTGATCAGCAGTACCGTTGCCGAGGTCTCTCGCCACAGCCGGAGCAATTCGTCGCCCATCAGGAGGCGCGTCTGCTGGTCGAGCGCACCGAAAGGCTCGTCGAGCAGGATCAGGCGCGGCTGCATCACCAGGGTCCGCGCGATGCAGACGCGTTGGCGCATGCCACCGGAGAGCTGGCTGGGATAGGCGCGGCTGAAATCGCGCAGGCCCATGAAGCCGATCGCGAAATCGACCCGCCGTTTGCTTTCCGCCGCATCGACGCCGGCCCGGCGCAGGCCAAAGGACACGTTGTCCTCGACCGTGAGCCACGGGAAGCTGGCATCTTCCTGGAACACGACGCCGACGCCGTCCGGTACCTCGCCACGCACCGGCTTGCCCTCGAACTCGACCGAGCCGGCCGACGGCATGGCGAGGCCCGCCAGCACATCGAGCAGGGTCGACTTGCCGCAACCCGACGGGCCGACGACGCTAAAGAACTCGCCGGCCCTGAGATCGAAGGAGATCGGCCCGAGCGCATGGACCTCGCCATGGCCCGCGCGCGGCGGGTAGACGCGCGTCACGCCGTCGAGCCGCGCATGGACCTTGTGGGCAGCCTCGGCTCCGACGGCCGCCAGGCGCGGCCCGCCGGCGATCATTGGGTCTTCGCCGCCGCGGCGGGCACGAACTTCGGATCGATTGCCGCTTTCCAGTCCACGGGAAGCTGCAACGCGCCGACCGAGCCCAGCGCATCGGCCATCGACTGCATCAGCGGCATCGCCAGATCGCCGCGACTCCACCAGGTCGGGTTCATCTTCTTGATGTTGTTGATGGCATTGGTCGTGACGTCGAGCGGCAGGTTGTAGGCCTTGGAGACGATCTCGGCCGCTTCCTTCGGATTGGCGTGCAGGAACTCGACGCCCTTGCGCCGCGCCTCGATCACCGCCTTCAGCTTCGGGCCGTTCTTGGCGATCATCTCGTCGGTCGCGATCCCGACCGTCTGGGCGTAGGCCGGCAGCTTCTCATCGAGCCAGCCGAGCGTCTTGTACTTGGTGCCCGCCTTCTCCTTCTGGGAGTAGATCGGCTCGGGGATGATGGCGACGTCGACCTTGTTGTGCTCGAGCGCCGTCAGGCCCGCGCCGAAATCGCCGATGGCAATCATCTTCACGTCGGCCGCGGTGATGTCCCACGACTTCAGCGCGGTGAGCGTGATCGCCTCGCTGACCGACTTCGGGCGCGAATAGACGAAGCGCTTGCCTTTGAGGTCAGCGGGCTTGTCGATCGCCTCGCCGGGACGCGTGACCCAGAAGGAGCTGCGGCCGTTGGTGCCGCCGCTGATGATCTTGATGTTGAAGCCTTCCTTGATGGCGCTCAGCGCCGCCGGAAGCGCCACCTCGGCAAACAGCGTTTCACCCGCCATCATGTTGCGGACCGACGTGCCGCCGCCTTTGGAAGTCAGGATGCCCTTGATGTCGACGCCGGCTTCCTTGAAGTAGCCCTTCTCCATCGCGATGGCATAGGGCACGCCATAGAGCAGCGAACCGTAGTGGGTGACGACGATATCGTCGGCGCGCGCTGCCGTGGCCGACAGCAGGCCCAGGCTGGCAAACGCGAACGCATGCACGGCGGCCTTGAAAGCCCTCATCATTCCCTCCCAGGGATTTTTTGGCCGACACATCATGAGTCGGCTCTTCTATTGTTATGACATTAGGACATTCGAGTCCGGGCGAGTCAATCCGGCGCCGCAGACGTCACTCGCTGCGCAAAAGTCACCTCGGATTGCTCGTCCATGGCGCCGCCGCTATCGTCGATCCGGTGCCGAGTTCGATTTTCCGATTCGTAGCGCTGCTGACGATGTTCAGCCTCGCCGCCACGGCAGCGCAGGCGCAAAGGCGCCAGAGACAGGCACAGGCGGCGCAAGCGCAGAATGGCAGCGTCTGGGAATCGCCCGCCGCGGCGCTCGAATACCGGATCGACAGGAACTGGTCGTTCCATCTCGATGCGCAGTTGCGCTTCGACCAGAACATGAGCCGCCTGCGGACGCTGCAGGTCCGGCCGGGCTTCGAATATGTCCTCTCACCCAACTGGGCGCTGGCCGCCGGCTACGTCCAGTTCACCCGCTACCTTCCGGGAGCGCGGCAGTCGCGCGGGCCTTTCCAGGACATCCTCCATCGCACACGCATCGACGGCCTACCGGTAGCGGGCCGACTGCGCTGGGAGGAGCTGTTCTTCGACGACGGCCGTCTGCTGGTGCGCACGCGCGCTCTGGCGGGCGTGCGCATTCCGCTGTGGCGCTCGCCCTGGGAACTCGCCCTGTCCGACGAAGTCTTCATCAATGTAAGCACCGATCGTCCAACCCGGACGTCGGGCTTCGCGCAGAACCGCGCCTTCATCGGCTTCGGCCGCCAGCTCACCGCCTGGGCCAAAGGATCGCTGGGCTACGAGCTCGATTCGATCCGGAGGCTGAACGGCTCCTTCCGTAACGAACACAACATCAAGCTGAACCTGGCATTCAGCCTGAACTGACGGTCGCGGCCTGCCCATCACTCCGGCTCGCCGCCGACGGCAGAGCCGTGCGGTGCGGGTTGCGTGCAGCGGCGTCCCACATCAGGCGCGGATCGAAGGCTTCCGCGGCGAAGATGGTGACGATGACGACAGCGCAGAAGGCGAGCGCGCCCATGCCGGGCTCGATGGTGACGGCGCGGCCGAACTGGACGAGCGCGCCCAGCAGCGACTCCATGAAGATGTCGACCATCGACCAGCGGCCGATCCAGGCGACGATGAAGTAGAGCCGCGTACGCTGGCGCAGCAGCACGCCGGCATTCTCGGCCGTCCCGGTGAGCGAGGTCGCACCGATCATGCTCACGAGGCCGATCAGCTTGAACAGCGGCACCAGCACGCTGGCAAAGAAGACCAGCAGCGCCAACGGGTACATCTTCGAGGAGACCAGCTCCTCCACCCCGCCCATGATGGTGCTGGGGGCGCCGGAGCCGAGCTGGATGACCGTCAGCACCGGATAGATGTTGGCCGGGATATAGAGGATGACGCCGGCGAGCACGAGCGCCAGCGTCCGATTGAGACTGTCAGGCTTGCGTTCATGCACGCGCGCGCCGCAGCGCGGGCATCTTCCGTCATGCTCGGCCGGCACGCAGACGAGTTTGCAGTCCTCGCAACCGGCCGCACCGGCCCGGTATTCCAGCGGCGCCACGGCCGGCATCGGCGCATGGGTCTGGCCGCGCCGCTCGATCTCGTCCCACACCGCCTGCGGATCGAGCGCCAGCTCCGCCCACACGATGACAATGGTGAGGATTCCCAGCGCATAGACCGCGGGCCCGAGCTGGATCGTCACCAGATCGCCCAGCTTGGTGTAGGCCACGAACACGCCGAGCAGCAGCACCTCGAGCATCGCCCAGGTTCCCATGCGGCGGGAGATCAGGAAGATGCCACGCAGGTTCGGCGGAAGGGTTCGCATGCGCAGGCCGATCAACACATAGATCGTGCCGGCGAACTTGATGAGCGGCGCCAGCGCCGTGGTGAAGGCCACGGCAATGGCCAGTGGCCATAGGCCATGGCGCACCAGCTCGGCAGGCCCCGAGAGCAGCGTGGTCTCGTGCACGATGCCGGCCGTCGAAACCTTCATCAGCATCGACAGCCACAGCACGGCGAACAGGACCAGCGAGGCGAAGGTGAGCGCCAGGCAATGGCCGGTCGGGTCGGCGCGCGTGGCGCGCAGCGGCGTGCCGCAGCGCTCGCATTCGGAACGCATGTTGGCCGTCATCGCCGGCACGATCTGGAACAGGCCGCAGCCCGGACATTCGCGGAGCTGGGGCTGCGTGACCAGCGGCCCGGCCTCGCGTCGCGCGGCGAAGGCCCGCAACATCGGCTACTGCAGAAGCGTGGCGATGCCGTCCGACAGTTCGCCCAGCGCATCGCTCATGGCGGCGACGTGGCCTGGCGTGTCCGGCGTGGGCACGGGCTTCGTGATCGAGAAGTTGCGCGCCGCCGTGCGGGTCGGCCGGTTGAACTGGATGGCGGCCTGCGCGAGCAGGATGACATTGCCGGCCTTGTCGGCGTCGAAGCGCTGGATGTCGATGCCGACGGCGGCATAGGGATCGATCGTGATCGATCCGGCCTCGCTGTAGACCTGGCTGCCGGGCAGGCGCTGCGAGAGTTCGAGCACGATGGTGCGACCTATCATTCCGCCGACCGGCTCGCCCCACCAGGCGTTGGAGCGCACGTCGAGCTTGAAGTCCTCGGTCGAGCGGACGATCTCCTTGCGGTCGAGATAGCCCGGCAGGCCGATGTCGCGGATCTGCACGATGCGCGGGCCGCGCGACAGAACGGGACCGGGACGAACCGCCAGCGTGTAGAGGATGGGTTCCGGCGAGGAGCCGCAGGCCTGCAGCGCGGGCGCCGCAAGGATCGGAAGGCCAAAAAGACCGAAGCGGCGGCGGCCGAAGCGAGTGGAGATCATTCCTTGCCCGTGTTGGTGCGGCCCTTGATCAGGGCCTCGGGGTGACGCGACAGCAGGTCGGCCAAAGCGCGGATCGAGCGCGCGGCGTCGGTGATCTGGGGCAGCAGGCGTTCGATGTCGCGATGGAACTTCGACGTGTCGCCATAGCCCTTGTCGACGGAACCGATCAGCTTGTTCGCCTTGACGACCGCCTCCTGGAGCTGCGCGGCGATCTCGGGCAGGCGCTTCAGCGCCGGCGTTGCGTCCTTGTCGAGCTTGGCCGCGATGTCCTGCACGTCGATCATCGCCTTCTCGAGCGCCGCCAGTGTCGCCTTGATCTGCGGCCCGTTCACGGTCTGCTCGATGCCGGTGGCGGCGCCAAGCAGGCTGTTGCCGATCTTGTCGAAGTCGATGCGGTTGATCTTGCTCAAGAGCTCGCTGGCCGAAGCTGTGATGCTGTCGAAGCCGCCGATCTCGGCGGCCGGGATGACATAGTGGTCTCCGATTTTCTCGAGCTCGCCCCGGGCGGCATCCGGCACCACCTGCAGCGAGATGATCTTGGAGTTGCTGATCAGGCTTGGCGCCTGCAGCGTAGCGCGCAGTCCGCGATGGATCATCTCCTCGGCGATGTTGACCGGCTCGAGGCCCTGCGCCTTGGCGAGATTGCTGATGCGGCCGGCCTCGACGCGATAGTGGACGGGCGCCACGACGCGGTCCTGCTTGGGATCGTAGACCAGCCCGACACGGGTGACTTCGCCAATCTTGAGACCGTGAAATGTGACATCGGCCCCCTCGGTGACACCGGCGACCGAGCCAGGGAACATTGAAATCAGCTTGATCTGCTGGCCGAAGCCCGCCGATTTGGCCTCCTCGATGCTGGCGTAGAGCTTGAAACGATGATCGGCCTTGCTGATGGGGGCGGTCGAGTCGTGCGCGGTATCGAAGGCGATGCCACCCAGCAGGATGGCGCGCAGCGACTCCATCTGGATGCTGATGCCGTTCGCACCCAGCGAAACCGACAGGCCGGAGGCATTCCAGAAATTGCTGTCGTCGCGGACATAGCGGTCGAACGGTGCCCGCACGAAGGCATGGATGGCGACACGGCTGGCAAGATCGTGCAGGTCCCAGCCCAGCACCGTGCCGACCTCGATATCGCGGAAAAAGATCGGCGCGCCGAGGCTGATCGAACCCAGTCTGGCGGTATCGAGCCGGAAGACCGTGCCCTTGACCGATGCCTGGAGGATCGGCGGATCCTCCTGGCCCACGAAGCTGCGCGTAGGCGTTCCCTTGTCGGTCGAGGGCCGCATGCCGATGTAGGAGCCGGACAGGATGGTTTCGAGGCCGGAGACGTTGCCGGCGAAGAGCTGCGGCTTCACCACCCAGAACGTCGTCTTGTCGGTGAGAAGCGGCTCGGCTTCCTTCACGGTCTCGATCGTCACCAGTACTTTTGAGAGGTCCGGCGGAATGGTGATCGACTTCACCGTGCCCATGACGACGTTGCGATACTTGAGCTGCGACTGGCCCGCCGTCAGGCCGGCGGCCGTGTCGAAGGCCACCGTGATGACGGGGCCGCGCTTGGAGAACGTGTCCCAGGCAAGCCAGGCGGCGATCAGCACGGTCAGGATGGGAACGATCCAAACCAACGGGATGCGTCGTCGGTGGCGCACCGAGGCTGACGCAACCGGGCCACCCGCAACGGGCGGCCTCGCGGCGGATCCAGGCTGGGCTTGCTCGCTCATCGTTCCTCGTTCGCCCTCTGCGCGGGCGCTCAGCGCTCCCGGTCGTCGATGTCGCGGGCCAGGACTTCGCGCTTGCCGACATGGTTGGCGGAGCTGACGACGCCTTCGCGCTCCATGCGTTCGACGATGCGGGCGGCCCTGTTATAGCCGATCTGCAGATAGCGCTGGATGAAAGAAGTGCTGCATTTGCGCTCGCGGGCGACCAGGGCGATCGCCTGATCGTAGAGCTGGTCGCTCTCGCCTTCCTCGCCGTCGCCCGGCAGGCCGGAGCCCTCGGCCTCGGACTCGGGATCGTCGGTGACGGAATCGATATAGGCCGGGGCGCCCTGGGCGCGCAGATGGCGGACCACTTCCTCGACCTCGCCGTCGCTCACGAACGGGCCGTGGACGCGGGCGATCTTGCCGCCGCCGGCCATGTACAGCATGTCGCCCTGGCCCAGCAGCTGCTCGCCGCCCTGCTCGCCCAGGATGGTGCGGCTGTCGATCTTGGACGTGACCTGGAAGGAGATGCGGGTCGGGAAGTTGGCCTTGATGGTGCCGGTGATGACGTCGACCGACGGGCGCTGCGTGGCCATCACGACATGGATGCCGGCGGCGCGCGCCATCTGGGCGAGGCGCTGCACGGTGGCCTCGATTTCCTTGCCGGCGACCAGCATGAGGTCGGCCATCTCGTCGATGATAACGACGATGAAGGGCAGCGGCCGGAGGTCCATCTCCTCGTCTTCGAAGGTGGGCTTGCGCGTCTCGGGATCGATGCCGGTCTGAACCTTGCGGGTCAACACGCCGCCCTTGCGCGCGGTCTCGAGGAGCTTCTCGTTGTAGCCCGCGATGTTGCGCACCGCGACCGCGCTCATGGCGCGATAGCGGTCTTCCATCTCGCGCACGACCCACTTCAGCGCCACGATCGCCTTGCGCGGCTCGGTGACGACGGGCGTCAGAAGATGCGGGATGTCCTGGTAGACGCTGAGTTCCAGCATCTTCGGATCGATCATGATGAAGCGGCACTGGTTCGGCGTCAGCCGGTACAGCAGCGACAGGATCATGGTGTTGACCGCCACCGACTTGCCCGAGCCGGTGGTGCCGCCGATCAGCAGATGCGGCATGCGCGCGAGGTCGGCGATCACCGGATCGCCGCCGATGTCCTTGCCCAGCGCCAGCGGCAGGGCGAGGCGGCCGTCCTCGTAGTGCTTGGTCGAGAGAAGCTCGCGCAGGAACACCGTCTCGCGCTTGGCGTTCGGCAACTCGATGCCGATGACGTTGCGGCCCGGCACGGTGGCGACGCGCGCCGACACCGCGCTCATCGAGCGGGCAATGTCGTCGGCAAGGCCGATGACGCGGCTCGACTTGGTGCCCGGCGCCGGCTCGAGTTCGTAGAGCGTCACGACCGGACCCGGCCGCACCTTGACGATCTGGCCCTTCACGCCGAAATCGTCGAGCACCGTTTCGAGCAGGCGCGCATTCTGCTCCAGCGCCTCTTCGTCGATCTTGGGCTGGGCGTTGACCCGCGAAGGCAGCGACAGGATGTCGAGCGGCGGCAGCTTGTACTCCCCGGCCCTGAGGTCGAGTTCGCGCTGGCCGGCCTTGGCAGCCCGCTTGCCCTGCGCCACGGCCGTCTTGCGCGGCACGATCTTCACGGCCGGCTGGGCCACCGCGACCGCGGGCTGCTCGAGATCGAGGGCATTGTCGGGCGTGAAGGGATTTTCGTCGGCCTGCTCGTCGATCTCTTCCTCGACCACCGCCGGCGGCGACGACGGTGGCGGCGCGACGGCATGCGGCGGCGCCTCGAATTCCTCGTCGGCGACGGGCTGCCGGTATTGCTGCGGCGAAGGCGCGGCCTCGTGGCCACCGAAGCCCGGCTCGATGCGCTCTGCGGCGGGCGCGGAGGCCGACGCGGAGCGGCGCATGAAGGGCTCGATACGCAGGCCCCCGGTGAGGCGGCTGAGGAAGGTACGCTCCTGGGCGCGCGCCGGCGCGGCTTCGTCCAGAACCGGCGAATGCATCCTCAAGCCGTCGGGCGCAGCCGGGATGTCGTCGGCCGGACGCTCGATCGGCGCATAGGGCGCGTCGACCATCAGCGACTCGCGCGCCGGCATCGCCGTGCCTTCCTCGGGGATCTGCTCATAGCGGTTCTCGAAGCGCGCCGGATCGTACTGGCTGGCGTCGATCTCGCCCGGAATCTCGGCGTAGCCGATATGCGGCGCCGGCGGCTCGTTCTCTTCCTCGAGGTTCTGCGGCTTGCCGCGCCACAGGCCGATGGCCGCCCGCACGCCCAACACGGTCCACAGGAAGGGCGCCCGCAGGATGCGGAAGATCAGCGGCAGGTCGGTGCGGTTCATGCCGAGCGCCGGCGCCATCGCGATGAAGGCGAGGGCAGCGCACACCGGCTCGATCAGGGTGAGCGCACCGCCGCTCGAATGGGTCAGCACCAGCTCTCGGAAGCGGCCGACCAGGGCGAGACCGACCAGGCCGCCCGGCCCGGCATGCGTCGCCGCGCCGCCGACGTCGCCGAGGCCGACGCAGGCCACGCTCATCATCAGAAGCGCCAGAAGCAGCAGCGACAGGCGCAGCCCGAAGAAGCCGAGATGGTGCGTGCGCACCATGCGGACGCCCCAGGTGATGAAGGCGACCGGTGCCAGGATGATGGCCAGGCCGAAGGTCTGCAGCAGCAGGTCCGAGATGTAGGCGCCCGGCAGGCCGAGCAGGTTGTTCGGCGCGCGCGCCGTGGCGTGATTGAGCGAGGGATCGCCGGGGCTGTAGGTGAACAGCGCCATCATCAGCATCAGGCCGAAACCCGCCGTCGCGACACCCACGATCTCCATCATGCGGCGACGCAGGAAATCGCGCCCGCCTTCCGGCAGGATGGAAGTCCGGGGCTGCAACGCTGACGAAAGGCTCAGCATGGCCATGCGCGCAAACGCTCCCTAAAGGACGGCCGCGAGGCGCTGGAGCCCCTCGCGCGTGGTCTTCTCGTCATGCACCAGCGCCACGCGGATGTAGCGATGGGAGGTGTTGATGCCGTTGGTCTCGCGGCAGGCATAGGCGCCCGGCAGGACCTTGACGTGGGCCTCGCCCCAGAGCTTGCGCGTCGCTTCCTCGCCGTTGCCGACGTCGAGCCAGAGGAAGAAGCCGCCGCCCGGCGTGTAATAGGAAAAGCGGTTGTGAAGGATCTGTTCGGCGACGCGGAAGTTCTTCGCGTACCATTCGCGCGTCTGCACCGGATGCGTCTCCTCGCGCCACAGCGCGGCCGACGCCTTCTGGACGGCGAACGGAATCTGCGGGCCGCCGTAGCTGCGCCAGCGCAACACCATCGCCACGAGCCTGGGATCGCCGGCCATGAAGCCCGAGCGCAGGCCGGCAGCGTTGGAACGCTTCGACAGCGAATGGAAGACCACCAGGTTGCGGAACGGGTCCTTCCCCGCGGTCTCGTCGATCTCGAGCGCCGCTTCGAGGGCCCCCGGCGGCGGTGCGCCGGTGTAGATCTCGGCGTAGCACTCGTCGACGGCCAGCACCGTGTCGTACTTGCGGCAGAGACGCAGCAGGTTCTTGAGATAGTCCTTGCTGGCGATGGCACCCTGCGGATTGGCCGGCGAGCAGAGATAGACGACCGACATCCGCCGCCAGGTCGCCTCGTCGACGCTCTCATAGTCCGGCAGGAAGCCGTTGGAGGCCTCGGCGTTGACCAGCAGCGGCTCGCCGCCAGACAGGACCGCGCCGCCGAGATAGGCCTGGTAGAACGGGTTGGGCAACGCGACGATCGGCTTGGCCCCGCCCTTCTCCTGCGGCGTCGCCACCGTCGAGATGACGTAGACGCCTTCCTTGCTGCCCGCCGTCGGATGGACGTGGATGTTCGGATCGAGCAAGCCCTGGGGCAGCTTGTAGCGTCGCGTCAGCCATTCGCAGATCGCGAGATTGAGATCGGGCAGGCCCTGGTTCGGCGGATAGCGGTTCCAGCCGTCGACCTCGTCGATCACGATCTGGCGGGCGAAGGCCGGCATCGCGCCCTGCGGCTCGCCGACCGACATGTTGATCATCGACAGGTGCGCGGGCGGCGTAATCGGGGCGATGAGCGAGTTCAGCCGCGCGAATGGAAAGTCGGTCAGCGTCTCGGTCAGGCGCGGATTGAGCATTCTCGTATCCAATGGGCCAGAACCGGCCCCAATAAAGCAACGGTGCTGACCCGACTTGGCCAGCCTATCGCCATATTCTATGGAACAAATTTGCCAATCACAACAATGGAATAGGCTTGTTTCTTCATACAATGGAAGGGGTTGGGACCCCTTCCCCGCCTGGCCACTAGCGCTAGTCGGCCGCCCGCTGCCTCACTGGACGCGCTCGCCGTGGAGCGCCGTGTCGAGCCCCTCGACCTCTTCGTCCTGCGTGACCCTCAGTCCGATTGCGACATCGAGGATCTTGAGAATGATCCAGGTCGCCACGGCGCAGAAGACGCCGATCACGACGACGCCGTAGAGCTGGGTCAGGATCTGGCCGGCATGGCCGTCGACCAGCCCGACCGGCTGGCCCTTGGCCACGTCGTTGATCGCGCGGGTCGCGAAGACACCGACCAGGATCGATCCCACGATGCCGCCGACGCCGTGGACGCCGAACGCATCCAGCGAATCGTCGTAGCCGAGCTTGTTCTTGAGCACGATCGAAGCCCAGTAGCAGACCGCGCCCGCGATGACGCCGATCACCATCGCCGCCCACGGCTCCACATAGCCCGCGGCCGGCGTGATCATGCCGAGGCCGGCGACCGCACCGGTGAGGATGCCCAGGACCGACGGCTTGCCGCGGGCTGCCCATTCAATGACCATCCAGACCAAAGCGGCGACGGATGCGGCGATGTGGGTGTTCAGCATCGCGCTGCCGGCCAGTTCGCCCGAGGCCAGTGCCGAGCCGGCATTGAAGCCGAACCAGCCGACCCACAGCAGCGACGTGCCGATCAGGGTGAGCACCAGATTGTGCGGCGCCATGTATTCCTGACCGTAGCCGTGCCGCTTGCCGATCATGACGCAGCAGACCAGCGCCGCGATACCCGCATTGAGATGGACGACGAGGCCGCCGGCGAAGTCGAGCACGCCGGCAGCCCCCAGAAAGCCGCCGCCCCATACCCAGTGGGCCACCGGGACGTAGACGAACAGCACCCACAGCGCCATGAACCACATCATCGCCGAGAATTTCATGCGCTCGGCGAAGGCGCCCGCGATGATCGCCGGCGTGATGACGGCGAAGGTCGCCTGGTACATCAGGAAAACGTTCTCCGGCACCGTCTTGGCGAGATCATGGGTGCTTCCCAGCAGGCCATTGCCGAAGGCGCGGGACAGCGAGCCGATCGCGCCGTTGAGAGCGCCGCCGTCGGTGAAGGCCAGCGAATAGCCGACGGCGAACCACAGGACGGTCACGAGCGCCGCGACGGCGAAGGCCTGGACCGCTGTCGCCAGCACGTTCTTCTTGCGGACCATGCCGGCATAGAAAAGCGCCAGGCCCGGAATGTTCATCATCAGGACCAGAACGGTGGCCATCAGCAGCCACGCCGTGTCCCCGGTGTCGATCTGCGGCTTGTCGGCGGCCCAGACGACCGGGGCGAACATCATCGGGCACGCCAAAAACACGCCGAAGCGCAGGATCGTCCTGTTCATTTCATCCCCCGTGTCTTGTCTTGCTTGCTTGCCGTTCAGTCTTGCTCTTGTCGTTCCTCGAAGGGCCCAGCCACCTCAGAGGGCGTTGGAGCCGGATTCGCCGGTGCGGATGCGCACGGCCTGCTCGACCGGCGTGACGAAGATCTTGCCGTCGCCGATCTTGCCGGTGTGGGCGGCCTTCTGGATCGCCTCGACCGCGCGCTCGACCTGGTTGTCGTCGACCACGATCTCGATCTTCACCTTGGGCAGGAAGCTCACGAGATATTCGGCGCCGCGATAGATCTCGGTCTGGCCCTTCTGGCGGCCGAACCCCTTGACCTCGCTCACCGTCAGACCCGACACGCCGACGCCGGTCAGCGCGTCCCGCACCTCGTCCAGCTTGAACGGTTTGATGATGGCGGACACGAGCTTCATCTTGTTCCCCTCTGCCTTTTCGGCGTTCGCCGACAGACTGGCGTCTGCCGTTCGCGGCGTCAAACGCCGGACAGAAAAAGGCCCGGCGAGAGACTCGCCGGGCCCGAGGGTCCGCCGCGACACGGAGCGGCGGATGAGAGGGAACCAGGAGGAGAGGGGTTCCAGATCTCGAGGAGAGACGGTCCTAGTGGATCGTCTCGCCGTGCAGGTTGATGTCGAGGCCTTCGACCTCTTCCTCGGTCGTCACGCGCAGCCCGATCAGGGCATCGACGATCTTGAGGATGATGAACGTGGCGACCGCGCACCAGGCGACGACGACCAGCGTGCCCCAGAGCTGGGTCAGGACCTGGCCGGCGTTGCCGTCGATCAGGCCCTTCTTGCCCTCGCCGCCGATCACCTCGACAGCGAACACACCCGTCAGGATGGCGCCGACGAAGCCGCCGATGCCATGCACGCCGAACGCGTCGAGCGAGTCGTCATAGCCCATCGCCTTCTTGAGGCCGGTAGCGCCCCAGAAGCAGACCAGGCCGGCCACGATTCCGATGGCCAGCGAGCCCATCGGGGTCACGAAGCCTGAAGCCGGGGTGATGGCGACGAGGCCGGCGACAGCCCCCGAGATGATGCCGAGGACCGACGGCTTGCCGCGCGTCACCCACTCCGCGAACATCCAGGCCATGGCCGCCGCGGCCGAGGCGAACTGCGTCACCGCCATCGCCATGCCGGCGTTGGGGCTCGCGCCGACCGCTGAGCCGGCGTTGAAGCCGAACCAGCCCACCCACAGGAGGGCGGCGCCGATCACCGAGTAGACCAGGTTGAACGGCGCCATGTTCTCGGTGCCGAAGCCCTTGCGCTTGCCGATCACCAGCGCGCAGACGAGGCCCGCGACGCCGGCGTTGATGTGAACCACGGTGCCGCCCGCGAAATCGAGGACGCCCCAGTCGCCGAGGAAGCCGCCGCCCCACACCCAGTGGGCGACCGGCGCGTAGACGATCAGCGACCACAGGGCCATGAACCACATCATCGCCGAGAACTTCATGCGCTCGGCGAAGGCACCGGCGATCAGGGCCGGCGTGATGATGGCGAAGGTGAGCTGGAAGCACATGAAGACGGTCTCGGGGATCGTCTTGGCGAGGTCATGCACGCTGTCCAGCGCGAGGCCCGACATGAAGATGCGGCTCAGGCCGCCGACGACCGTGCTGCCGGGCGTGAAGGCCAGGCTGTAGCCGACGATCAGCCAGAGCACGGAGATCATGCAGGTGATGGCGAAGCTCTGCATCACCGTCGACAGCACGTTCTTCTTGCGCACCATGCCGCCGTAGAACAGCGCCAGGCCCGGAATCGTCATCATCAGGACAAGCGCGGTCGAGATCAGCATCCATGCCGTGTCGCCGGTATCGAGCTTCGGCGCCGCCGCCGGAGCCGGCGTCGCGGCGGCCTGGGCCAGCGCAAGCGCCGGCAGGAGCAGCACTGCGGCCGCCCCCGCGCCGGCAAGCACCGAGTTGGTCTTGAACTTCATCATGGTCCCCTGGTTCTTGAGTTGATTGCGTTGCCTAGGATCAGAGCGCTTCGCTGCCGGACTCACCGGTGCGGATGCGGATCGCCTGCTCGACCGGCACGACGAAGACCTTGCCGTCGCCGATCTTGCCGGTGCCCGCCGCCTTGCGGATGGTCTCGACCGCCCGTTCGACCATGCCGTCGTCGATGACGACCTCGATCTTCACTTTCGGCAGGAAACTCACGGCGTACTCGGCGCCGCGATAGATCTCGGTCTGGCCCTTCTGCCGGCCGAACCCCTTCACTTCACTTACGGTCAGTCCCTGGATGCCGAGCGAGGTCAGGGCGTCCCTGACTTCGTCCAGCTTGAAGGGCTTGAAGATTGCCACGATCATTTTCATTTGCGCCTGTCCTCCACCGGGCGGCACCCCCGCCCCCAAAGTTCAAATCAGCGCGAGCAAGTGTCGTGCCAAACGCGCTGTGAAATAGCGGCGCGCGATTGGCATGCGGCTTGCAGGGATTGGGGCGGAAACAAGTCAAAAGTATTTTGGGGTGGTCATGTTGTTCAAAAAATCCGCTGTTCTGGCGTCTGCGCTGATCACAATGTGCGCAGCCAGCGTTGCCCAAGCACAGGGCACGCCAAACCCGCAGACCGTGGAAGTCACGCCGACCCCGCAAGTGGCGCAGGGCACGCCCGATCCGGCGACCTCGGCTCCCCCGGAGAAGGAGAGCTGGAAGGCCCCGTGGGGCGGCACGTTCACCGCCGGCTTCGCCGTCCTGAACGACTACTCCTATCGCGGTATCTCCCAGACCCAGCGCCAGATCGCCGTCCAGGCCGCCTTCGGCTACGAGACCCCCACCGTCAGCGAAAAGATCCCCCTCAGCGCCTATCTCGGCGCCTGGGGCTCCAACGTGAATTTCCCCGGAACCGGCACCACCGCCGAGATCGACGTGCTCACCGGCCTCAAGCTCAAGCTGATGGACGACAAGCTCACCTTCGACCTCGGCTACATCCGCTACAACTACCTCAGCGCCCCCTCGAGCCTGTTCTACGACTTCAACGAGTTCGGCCTCGTCGCCGGCTATGATTTCGGCTTCGCCCAGGTCAGCGCCGCGGTCCGCTACAGCCCCAACTTCTTCGCCAACTCCGGCAACGCCTGGTACAAGTGGGCCTCGGTCACCGTTCCGATGCCGTTCATCCACGTGAACGACAACGTGGCCTTCAAGGCCTTCGGCACGATCGGCAACCAGTATGTCGAGCGCAACATCAACTACGGCATTCCCAACGACAACTACTGGGACTGGCAGCTCGGCCTCGTCGTCTCGGTCTACGGCTTCGACCTCTCCGCCGTCTACACCGGGACCAACCTCAGCGTTCAGGACTGCCTCGGCACCCAGAACTGCGCCAGCCGCGTCATCCTCGGCATCGCCAAGGCGTTCTGATCCCGGGCAACCGATCGGCAACCGATCCATGCAGCCATAGAGGGTTGCCGCCCCCCGGGGCGGCTGCCATCTATGGCTGATGGACAGGCGCCCCTCCGACCGCTCCCCCTTCGACCTCGCCATCGTCGGCGCAGGCCTCAACGGCAGCCTTCTCGCACTGGCCGCCGGTGAGACGGGACTTTCGACAGCCCTCGTCGACCGCGTACCGCTGTCCGCGATGACGGAACAGGGGTTCGACGGTCGAACCACCGCCATCGCCTACACGAGCCAGCGCCTGTTCGCGGCTCTCGGCCTCTGGGACGAGTTGGCACCCAATGCCGAACCGATCCGGGACATCCGGATTTCCGACGCCGGCCACGACGGCCGCGCAAGCCCCCTCTTCCTGCATTTCGACCATCGCGAAGCCTCCGACGATCCGGAGACTGCCGCACCGATGGGCTGGATCGTCGAGAACCGCTTCCTGCGCTCCGCGCTTCTGCGCCGTCTCGCCGGTTGCCCGAAAGTGGAACTCGTGGCGCCCGACGAAGTCGTCGAGAGCGAGCGCGGTCCCGATCGCGCCGGCATCGTCCTGAAAAGCGGGCGGCGCATCGCCACGCGGCTGGTCGCCTCGGCCGAGGGCCGTTTCGGCTCGACGCGCGAGGATGCCGGCATCGGGGCGCGGAGCTGGTCCTATGACCAGATCGCAATCGTCCTGGTCGCCCATCACGCCGAACCGCATCGGGGTGTCGCCCAGGAGAAATTCCTGCCCGGCGGCCCCTTCGCCATCCTGCCCATGACCGACGGTCCTGGCGGCGAGCATCGCTCGTCGATCGTGTGGACGGAGCGGACCTCGATCGCGCGCCGCCTCCTCGAACTCGATGCGGCCAGTTTCCAGACGGAGTTCGCCCGGCGCTTCGGCGATCATCTCGGTCCCGTGGCGCCCGCCGGCCCGCGCTGGTCCTATCCCCTGCGTCTCGTCCATGCCGAGCGCTACATCGACACGCGACTCGTGCTGGTGGGCGATGCCGCCCACGGCATCCACCCGATCGCGGGCCAGGGCTACAATCTCGGCGTTCGCGACATCGCCGCCCTCGTCGAGGTGATGGCCGACGCCAAGCGGCTGGGCCTCGACGTCGGTGGCGCCGACACGCTGGAGCGCTACGCGCAGTGGCGCCGGGCGGACAATCTCACGATGGTCGCCGCCACCGACCTGCTGAACCGCCTGTTCTCCAACGACATCAAGCCGCTTCGCCTCGTGCGCGATGCCGGCCTCGCCGCCGTCAACCGCGTGCCGGCGCTGCGCAAGTTCTTCGTCCGCCACGCAATGGGCCTGGTCGGCGACCTGCCCAAGCTGATCCGGGGCGAGCGCCCCTAGGTCAGGGCATCACCAGGCCGCGGAAATCCGACGAAGCGATCAGCTTCTGCAGCGTGTTCTGGACGGCCGGGAAATAGGCATCGGCAACGCGCTTGCACGCCGTCACCGCAGCGAACGCGCCATCGAAAACATAATGCTCCTCGACGCTGACCGACCTGCCGTTCGACGACCGGACCGTGAGCCCGATGTCCCAGTAGGCGACGGTCGAGGAGAAGGCCAGCTTGTCGACGGTGCCGGTCAGGGTAACTGTCCCGCTGTCGGCGTAGACGCCGGCGATCTTCAGCTCGTCGACGAAGGCCTTGCGGATGTAGGCGGCGAAGCCCATGCCGTCGGATGCCGTGATCGGGCCGGCGGCGCGACAGCCATCGGCGAACTTTTGTGCCTCCGTGAAAGCGCCGACCGCGATCCGGCTCGGCGCGAGGCTCTTCAACGCCACGATATTGTCGGCCGACATTCCGTAGCGCGGCGCCGAGTAGGTTTCGCAACCCGCCACGAACAGGGCCAGGGCGACGAACAGCAGATTGCGTGCAAACATCACTTCCCCCAAAACATCTCCGGCGCGATTTTCAGATGCGCCTTGCTATCGGACGTTTAGGAGAACCGAATTGGCCGTGTCAACAAACCGGCCCCGCCAACTGGACTCTTCGCAAGCCCCACCCTATCTCAGGGACCCAATTTCAAGGACCCTCCATGGCCAGCCCACAGACTTCGGCGCAAGTGCCCGTCACCGTGCTCACCGGCTATCTCGGCGCCGGCAAGACCACGCTGCTCAACCGCATCCTGAGCGAGCAGCACGGCAAGAAGTACGCCGTGATCGTCAACGAATTCGGCGAGCTGGGCATCGACAACGACCTCGTGGTGAATGCCGACGAGGAAGTGTTCGAGATGAACAACGGCTGCATCTGCTGCACCGTGCGCGGCGACCTGATCCGCATCATCGAAGGCCTGATGAAGCGCAAGGACAAGTTCGACGGCATCCTGGTCGAGACGACCGGGCTGGCCGATCCCGGCCCCGTCGCGCAGACCTTCTTCACCGATGACGACGTCAAGGCGCGCACCAGGCTCGACGCCATCGTGACCGTGATTGACGCCAAGCACTTCTTCGGCCAGCTCGAACAGGGCAGCGAGGCCGAGCAGCAGGTGGCCTTCGCCGACGTGATCCTGCTCAACAAGACCGACCTGGTGAGCGCCGACGAGCTCAAGAAGGTCGAGGACAGGATCCGCGGCATCAACCGCTACGCCCGCATCCATCGCACCGAGAAGAGCCGGATCGAGCTCGACGCCATCCTCGACAAGGGCGCGTTCGATCTCGGCCGCATCCTCGAGTTCGAGCCGGACTTCCTGCACAGCGGCCACGATCACAAGCACGAGGACGAGGTCCGCAGCCTGTCGATCACCGCCGACCGGCCGGTCGATCCCGACAAGTTCCAGAAATGGATGGGCGCGCTGCTGCAGATCAAGGGCGGCGACATTTTCCGCAGCAAGGGCATCCTCGCCATCGACGGTGCGCCGCGCCGCTACGTCTACCAGGGCGTCCACATGATGATGGACAGCGACTGGGGCACGCCGTGGAAGGATGGCGAGAAGCGTTCGAGCAAGCTGGTCTTCATCGGCCGGAACCTAGACGCCGACAATCTGCAGCGCGGCTTCGACGAGTGCCTGAAGTAAGACCGTGAAGATCGATCTCGCAAATCCGGCCTGGCAGCAGACCCTCCCGCCGGCCCGCTCCGTCGCGACCGACGCTCCCGTCGCGGCCTGTGCCTTCAATCGCGACGGCTCGACCGTGGCCTTCGCCCTGGGCGACGGCTGCGTCCGCCTGCTTCCCGCCGACATCAAGCAAGCCGCACCCGAGGCGACCGCCCCACTGCACAAGGGCGTCGCGCTGTCGCTGGTCGGCGATCCGGCCGGCGACGGTTTCGTCAGCGGCGGCGACGATGGCCGGGTGCTGCGCCTCGCCGCCGACGGCACGGCGACGGAGCTACTGGCGCAGAAGGGCAAGTGGATCGAGCATCTCGTGGCCCACAAGACGGGCGCGGTCGCCGCGTCGGCGGGCAAGAGCATGTTCCTGTTCCGCGACGGCGAGGTCCGCGAGTTCGGGCCGCATCCGAGCACGGTGGCCGGCCTCGACTTCAGCAAGGACGGCAGCCGTGTCGCCTGCGCGCATTACGGCGGCATCACCGTCTGGAGCCTGAGCAAGGAAGTCGTCCTGCCGCCGCGCCGCTTCGCCTGGCAGGGCAGCCACGTGGCGTTGCGCTGGAGCACCGACGGCAAGTTCATCGCCACCGGCACGCAGGAAAACGACATCCATGTCTGGCGCGTGGCGCAGGCCACCGACATGCGCATGCAGGGCTATCCCGCCAAGGTGAAGTCGCTGTCGTGGACCGCCGACGCGCGCTTCCTCTACACCTCCTCGCAGCCGGTCTTCACGGCCTGGCCGTTCTCCGGCAAGGGCCCCGAGGGCAAGCCGCCATTGCAGTTCGGCGACGAGGGCGCGGGCCTGATGACCGTGGTCGCGGCCCATCCCACCGCCGAGTTCGTGGCCGGCGGATACGATTCCGGCGAGCTGCAGCTCGGCGACATCCGCACCAGGCGCTCGGTGGTGCTGAAGATGGCCGACGGCGCGGCCATCACCTGCCTCGCCTGGTCGCCCGACGGCTTCAGGCTGGCCGTCGGCAACGACCGCGGCGACCTGCTGACGATCGACCTGCGGCGTTAACCGCGCCGCACCAGCGCGCGGTGCGAGATCAGGCAGAGGATGCCGGCGATGCCCATCGCCGTTGTCATCGGCGCGATGGTGCCGTCGAAAGTCTGGCCGACCACGGCGCCGAACGCCGCGCCCAGGCCGAACTGCATGACGCCCATCAATGACGAGGCCGTACCCGCCATGTGCGGATAGCGCTGCAGCGCCATCGCCATCGAGTTGGGGCCGATCAGGCTGATGGTCGCGATCTGCGGCGCGAAGCAGAGGAAGAACGGCCAGATGCCGATCGTGCCGTAGCGGGCCTCGATCCAGCCCAGCACCATCGCCATCGGCCCGGTGATCGCCGGGACCCACACGGCGTGGCGCAGGATCTTGCCGGCGCCGAACACCGGCGCGAACTTCGCGTTCAGGAGGCTGCCCACGGTCATGAAGACGACCATCCCTCCGAAGACGAAACCATAGGCGCGCGGCGCGATGCCGTAGCGCTCGATGAAGACGAAGGGCGAGCCCGAGAGGAACGACAGCAGCGCGGCGAACATGAACGAGCTGGTGAAGGCGTAGCCCATGAAGGCGCGATGCCGGAACAGCTCGCCGAAGCGCTTCAGGATCGAGGACACGACGAGCGGCTGGCGATACTCCGGTCGCAGCGTCTCAGGCAGGCGGATATAGGCCAGGACGAGGGCCAGCAGTCCGATGCCGGCCAGTACCCAGAAGATCGCCCGCCAGCCGAGGAACCACAGGATCTGGCCGCCGATCAGCGGCGCCAGCATCGGCGCGATCGAGGTGCAGGCCATCATCAGCGACATGGCCCGCGCCGCCTGATCCTTCTCGGCAAGATCGCGCACCATCGTGCGCGCCAGCACGACACCGCCACAGGCCGCCAGCCCCTGCAGCAGGCGCAGGCCGATAAGGTGCGCGGCCTCGGCGGAGAAGGCGCAGCCGACGCTGGTCACGACATAGACCGCCAGTCCGAGCAGGATGACCGGACGCCGGCCGAACCGGTCGCCCGCCGGCCCGTAGAAGACCTGCCCCAGCCCGAAGGCGATCATGAAGGCCGACAAAGTGAGCTGGATGTCGCCCGCGGTGCCGCGCAGGTCGACGGCGATCACCGGCAGCGCCGGCAGGTACATGTCGATCGACAGCGGCGTGAACGACGACAGCAGCGCGAGCAGGATGAGAAGCGCCGGCGTGAGCGACGGGCGGATCGGGCTCGGGGTGGAGGTCATCGGGCTCGCTGATACAGGCATTGGGCACCGGGTCCCATGCTATAAGCGGACCATGACGTCGCTACCTGCCCTGTCGGAAACGCAGATCCGCCGCTACGCGCGACATATCGTGCTGGCGGAGATCGGCGGCGTCGGCCAGTCGAAGCTCGTCGCGGCGAAAGTCCTGGTGGTCGGCGCCGGCGGCCTCGGCGCACCCCTCCTGCAGTATCTGGCCGCGGCCGGTATCGGCACGCTGGGTGTGATCGACCACGACACGGTCGACCTCTCGAACCTGCAGCGCCAGGTGATTCACCGCACGTCCGACGTGGGAATCTCCAAGGTCGAGAGCGCGCGCCGCGCCCTCGCGGAGATCAACCCCGAGGTGCAGGTGCAGCCCCATGACGAGCGCCTTACCGCCGACAATGCCCAGCGCATCATCGCGGGCTACGATCTCGTGGCCGACGGCAGCGACAACTTCGCCACGCGCTACCTGCTGAACGACGTCTGCTTCAGGCTCAGGAAGACGCTGGTCTCGGCGGCGATCCTGCGCTTCGACGGGCAGATCTCGACCTACAAGGCATGGCAGGGCGCCGGCCATCCCTGCCTGCGCTGCCTCTTTCCCGCGGCGCCCTCGGAAGAGTCCGTCCCGAGCTGCGCGCAGGCCGGCGTGCTGGGCGCGCTGGCCGGGACCCTGGGAACCCTGCAGGCCACGGAAGTGGTGAAGGAAATCCTGGGCGTCGGCCGCTCGCTCTCGGGTTCGCTCCTGCTCTACGACGCGCTCAACGCCTCCTTCGAGACGCTTTCCGTCACCAAGCGCGCCGATTGTCCGACCTGTGGCGCCGCGGCGGGGGCATCCCGGTGAGCGACGACGGCGTCTCGGTCATCCTGCGTTCCGACGATTACGAGAGCGTCCATTACGGCCTCGCCCTCGCGGCCGCCGCGCTGGCCGTGAACAAGCCGGCGGTGCTGTTCTTCACCATGGGCGGCATCCGTGCCCTGCAGGGCTCGCCGCCGGCGCTCCAGGACTGGGATCGCGACGCCGCCAACCGCGCGCGCGGCGTCGGCGACTTCGAGACGCTGCTGCAGGCCTGTGTCGAGCTTGGCGCGCGGCTCATCGTGTGCGAAATGGGCCTGCGATCGCTCGACATCGATCGTGCGAGCCTGCGGGCCGACATACCGTTCGCGGTGGCCGGCCTCGTCACCTTGCTGGAAGAAACCAAGCCGGGCATGCACCTGGTATCGCTTTGACGCTGTAGGAGACTTCATGACATCCGCCCCCTTCGACGTGCTGGGAATCGGCAACGCCATCGTCGACGTCATCTCTCGTTCCGACGAAGCCTTTCTCGGCCAGCACGGGCTGGTGAAGGGCAGCATGATGCTGATCGACGAAGCGCGCGCCGAGCAGCTCTATGACGGGATGGGTCCCGGCATCGAAATGTCCGGCGGCTCCTGCGGCAACACGATGGCCGGCATCGCCTCGTTCGGCGGCAAGGGCGCCTATATCGGCAAGGTGCGCAACGACCAGCTCGGCAAGGTGTTCGGCCACGACCTCAAGGCGACCGGCGTATCCTTTGCGACTCCGGCGGCGACCGAAGGCCCCGCGACGGCGCGCTGCCTGATCCTGGTGACACCCGACGCGCAGCGCACGATGAACACCTATCTCGGCGCCTGCACGGGCCTCGGCCCCGTCGACATCGACGCCAAGCTGGTGGCCTCGGCGCAGGTCACCTATGTCGAGGGTTATCTGTGGGATGCACCGGCCGCCAAGCAGGCCGTGCTCAAGGCCTTCGACGCCGCGCGCGCCGCCGGCCGCAAGGTCTCGATCACGCTCTCGGATTCCTTCTGCGTCCATCGCTACCGCGAGGAGTTCCGCGACCTGGTCCGCAACAAGGTCGATATCCTGTTCGGCAACGAAGCCGAGATCAAAGCACTCTACGAGGTCGAGACCTTCGAGGAAGCGCTCGCTGAAGCGCGCAAGGAGGCGAAAATCGCCGCCCTCACGCGCAGCGAGAAGGGCTCGGTCGTGATTAAGGGCAGCGAGACCTACGAAGTCCCGGCCGCACCGGTTTCGAAGGTCGTCGACACGACCGGCGCCGGCGACCTCTACGCCGCGGGTTTCCTGTTCGGCTTCACGCACGGCAAGCCGCTCGCCGAATGCGCGCGGCTGGGCGGCATCGCCGCCGCCGAGGTCATCTCCCATGTCGGCGCGCGTCCCGAGCAGGCGCTCAAGGGCCTGCTTTGAGCCAAACCGTCCTGCGGGCACCTCCCCGAATCTACATAGGGCGATGCACATGACTCAAGGATCCCTCACTTCGCTCGGGATGACACTGTTTTCGGCATCGGCGCCTCGTGCAAGTTCGACCAAAAGTGTCATCCCGAGCGAAGCGAGGGATCCTTCTCTTCCTCTCCCGTTGTCAGCTGTGATGGCCAACGGTCGGAGGGAGGCATGAACTCAGACGCGCAGGCGCGCGGCTGGCGCGAGTCGCTGGCGACCTACCGCCATCCGCGCGTCGTCCAGTTCCTGTTCCTCGGCTTTTCGGCCGGGCTGCCGTTCCTGCTGGTCTTCTCGACGCTATCGGCGTGGCTGCGCGAGTACGGCATCAGCCGTACCGCGATCGGCTTCATCAGCTGGATCGGCATCACCTACTCCTTCAAGTTCGTCTGGTCGCCAGTCGTCGATCGCGTGCCGCTGCCGCTGCTCACGCGATGGCTCGGTCGACGCCGCTCCTGGATGCTGCTGGCCCAGACCGGCATCGCCGGCGGCCTGCTCGCCATGGCCTTCTGCGACCCGCGCACCGACCTGTGGTGGATGGTCGTGTTCGCGCTGGTCGTCGCTTTTTCATCCGCGACGCAGGATATCGCCCTCGACGCCCTCCGTATCGAGTCGACGGATGCCAGCCTGCAGGGCGCGACGGCCGCGACCTACCAGCTGGGTTATCGCATCGCCGTTCTCGCCGCCGGCGCAGGCGCGCTCTATGTGGCGCAGTTCGTCTCGTGGACCGCCGCTTACCAGACCATGGCAGCGCTCGGGCTCGTCGGCATTGCGACGACCCTCCTGATCTCGGAACCCGAACGGCGCGCATCCACCGGCACGACCGAACTCGAAGGCAAGGTCGCCTCCTTCGCCGCCGGTCTCGGATCGATGCCGGACTGGTCGCGCAAGGCGCTGATCTTCGTCTACGGCGCCATCGTCTGCCCGTTCGTCGACTTCTTCGCGCGTTACGGCTGGATGGCCCTGCTGCTGCTGCTGTTCATCGGCCTGTTCCGGCTGTCGGACATCGCCATGGGCGTGATGGCGAACCCGTTCTACATCGACATGGGATTCACCAAGGACCAGATCGCCGACGTCTCCAAGATCTACGGGTTCGTCATGACGATCCTGGGCGCGCTGCTGGGCGGCGCCCTGGTCTTCCGCGTCGGCGCGGCGCGCCTGCTGGCGCCGGCGGTTTTCCTGATCGCGGCGAGCAACCTCACCTTCTCGTGGCTCGCCTGGGTCGGCCAGCCGGACCTGATGATCCTCACCGTCGCCATCAGCATCGACAACCTGGTGGGCGGCATGTCCGGCTCGATCTTCATCGCCTTCCTGTCGGGCCTCACCAACACGGCCTACACGGCGACACAGTACGCGCTGTTCACCTCGATCATGACCCTGCCCGGCAAGCTGCTGGGCGGCTCCTCGGGCTGGGTCGTCGACAAACTCCAGGAAGAGTTCTCGGCCACCCATAAGTTCGGCGGTTACGCGATCTTCTTCGTCTACACCGCCCTGCTCGGCCTGCCGGCGCTGGTGCTGGCGTTGATCGTCCGCCGCCACTTTGAAAAAGAAACCCCTCCTTCCTGACGGAAGAAGGGGTGAGTAAGTCGGCTGCGGGTATCGTGGCCGAGCCGGGGGACCGGCCCGTTCCGATGCGGGGCGTGGGGTTGCCGGCGCGGAACGGGCAGACCCTGTCTAGGCGCCGGACGCTACAGAACCGTTAAGGACCGTGTGGAAAACCGGGCGCGTCAGCCCGGCGTGGAGTCCAGCGCATAGCCCGCGGCGCGGACGGTACGGATCACATCGGCATGGCTCTCGCCGTTGAGCGCGATGCGCAGGCGTCGGATGTGGACGTCGACGGTGCGCGCCTCGACATAGACGTCCTTGCCCCACACCGAATCGAGCAGCTGCTCGCGCGAGAAGACGCGGCCCGGATGCTCCATGAAATGGCGCAGCAGGCGGAACTCGGTCGGCCCCAGATGCAGCGGCTTGCCGCCGCGCGTGACGCGGTGCGCCACCAGGTCCATGACGATGTCGGCATAGGACAGCGCCTCGTCGGCCAGCGCCGGGCGGATGCGCCGCAGCACGGCGCGGATGCGCGCCACCAGCTCGGTGGGCGAGAAGGGCTTCGGAACGTAGTCGTCGGCGCCGGCGTCGAGGCCGCGCACGCGATCGCCTTCCTCCCCGCGCGCCGTCAGCATGATGATCGGCACGTTGGCGGTCGCCGTCTGGCGGCGCAGCTGGCGGCAGACCTCGATGCCCGACATCAGCGGCAGCATCCAGTCGAGCAGGATGAGATCGGGCACGTCCTCCTGGACGGAGCGCAGCGCTTCTTCGCCATCGTAGGCGACGGCGACCTTGAAGCCAGATTGTTCGAGATTATAGCGCAGCAGCTCGACTAGGGCCGTCTCGTCCTCGACGATGAGCACGTGCGGCTTCATCGACGAGGTTTGCGCGTCGCGGCGCGAGGGGCTGGTGGCGGTCATGCTCACGGCGCGGTCCCCGCCGGGGCGTCCGGCGTAGCGTAGATCGCAGCACTTCCCTTCGGCCGGGCCTCGTCGAACCCATGGCCGGTGGAGCGGAAGCTCACCAGTTCGGCGATGTTGGTGACATGGTCGCCGGCGCGCTCGATGTTCTTGGCCATGAACATGAGGTGCGTGCAGGCGGTGATCGTGCGCGGATCCTCCATCATGTAAGTCAGCAGCTCGCGGAACAAGCCGGTGTAGACCTGGTCGATCTCCTCGTCGCGTTCCCACACGTCACGGGCCTTGGCCACGTCGCCGTGCGCGAACGCATCGAGCACGTCCTTGAGTGCGGCGCGCACCAGCCGGCCGAGCCGCTCGATGCCGGTCACCGCCGCAGCCGGCGGCGTCGTCTGGCTGAGCACGATGCTGCGCTTGGCGGTGTTCTTGGCATAGTCGGCGATGCGCTCGAGCGCCGCCGCGATCTTGATCGACGACAGGATGACGCGCAGGTCGACCGCCATCGGCTGACGCAGTGCCAGCAGACGCACGGTCTGCTCCTGGACCGCCTCGTCGAGCGCGTCGACGCGGGCATCGTCGACAATCACCTTCTCGGCCGCCTCGGTATCGCGTTCGCGCAGGGCCGCCAGCGACCGTGCGAGCTGGCTTTCCGCCAGGCCGCCCATCTCGCTGATCGTGGCGCTCAGCCGCTCCAGCTCCTCGTCGAACCGCTTCAGGGTATGTTCGGGCATGGTCTGTCCCTTCTTTTCTTCGTCGTGCCGGCTCAGCCGAACCGGCCGGTGATGTAGGCCTGGGTGCGCTTGTCGCTGGGCGTGGTGAAGAGCGTCGCCGTCGCGCCGAACTCGACCAGCTCGCCGAGATACATGAAGGCGGTGAAGTCGGAGACGCGCGCCGCCTGCTGCATGTTGTGGGTGACGATGACGATCGTGTAGTCCTTCTTCAGCTCGTCGATCAGCTCCTCGATCTTCGCCGTCGAGATCGGATCGAGCGCCGAGCACGGCTCGTCGAACAGGATGACCTCGGGCTTCACCGCCACGGTGCGGGCGATGCAGAGGCGCTGCTGCTGGCCCCCCGACAGGCTGAGGCCGCTGGCGCCCAGCTTGTCCTTGACCTCGTCCCACAGCGCGCCGCGGCGCAGGGCCTGCTCGACCCGGCCGTCCAGTTCCGACTTGGGCAAGTTCTCGTAGAGCCGGATGCCGAAGGCGATGTTCTCGTAGATCGTCATCGGGAACGGCGTCGGCTTCTGGAACACCATGCCGATGCGCGCGCGCAGCAGGTTGATGTCCTGATCGTCGCGCAGCAGGTTGTCGCCGTCGAACATCACGTCGCCGGTGGCGCGCTGGCCGGGATAGAGGTCGTACATGCGGTTCAGGACGCGCAGCAGGGTCGACTTGCCGCAGCCCGAGGGCCCGATGAACGCCGTCGCCTTGTTGGCGTAGAGCGACATGGTGATGCCCTTGAGCGCCCGACTGTCGCCGTAGAAAAACTCGAGGTTCTTGATCGAGATCTTGGACGTAAGCTTGGAGACGTCGAGCTTCGCGTGCGTCGCGACAGGAACGGCGACGCTGGGCGTTTCCGTGGATTGCATGGACATCAGGATTTCCTCGCGGAGGTGAGCGAACGGGCCAGGATGCTGAGACCCAGGACGGTGACGGTGATCAGGAGCGCGCCGGTCCAGGCGAGCTTCTGCCATTCGGCGTAGGGCGAAAGGGCGAACTGGAAGATGACCACCGGCAGGCTGGGCATCGGCGCATTCATGTTCATGCTGAAGAACTGGTTGTTCAGGGCGGTGAACAGCAGCGGTGCCGTCTCGCCGCTGATGCGGGCGATGGCCAGCAGGATGCCGGTGACGATGCCCGCCTGCGCCGCGCGATAGGCGATGCGGACGATCATGTGGGCGCGCGGCAGGCCGATCGAGGCAGCCGCCTCACGCAGCGTGTCGGGTACCAGGGTCAGCATGTCCTCGGTCGTTCGGACGACGACGGGGATCACGATGACCGCCAGGGCGACGGCGCCGGCCCATCCCGAGAAGTGACCCATCGGCGCCACCATGATCTCGTAGACGAACAGGCCGATCACGATCGACGGCGCGCTGAGCAGGATGTCGTTGATGAAGCGCACGACGCTCGAGAGCTTGTCGTGACGGCCGTACTCCGCGAGGTAGGTACCGGCGAGGACGCCGATCGGCGTGCCGATTATCACCCCCAGGACGGTCATCACGATGCTGCCCATGATCGCATTGAGCAGACCGCCCGCGGCCCCAGGAGGCGGCGTGTTTTCGGTGAATACGGCGAGCGAGAGACCGCCGATGCCCTTGTAGACCAGAATGCCCAGGATCAGGACCAGCCAGCCCAGTCCGAAGATCGTGGCGGCGAAAGCCAGGCCCTTGGCGATGGCGTTGCGGCGGCGGCGGCCCGCGTAGAGCGGACTGTCCAGGGCGGCTGTCTTGGAGGCAATAGTAGCCATTGTCTTACTTCCCTCCCTGCCGCTGCAGGCGCATCAGCATGTAGCGCGCCATCGCCAACACACAGAAGGTGATGAAGAAGAGGATGAGGCCGAGCGCGACCAGCGACGATGTGTAGAGGTCGCCCACCGCCTCGGTGAATTCGTTGGCGATCGAGGCCGAGATCGTCGTGCCGGGCGCGAACAACGAGGCCGAGATGTGATGGGCGTTGCCGATCACGAAGGTGACAGCCATCGTCTCGCCCAGCGCGCGACCGAGTCCCAGCATGAAGCCGCCGATGACGCCGACCCGCGTGAAGGGCAGGACGACGTAGCGGAACACTTCCCAGGTCGTGCAGCCGACGCCGTAGGCGGCTTCCTTGAGAACCGGCGGCACCGCGTCGAACACGTCGCGCGAGATCGAGGTCACGAAGGGCAGCACCATGATCGCCAGGATGAGCCCGGCGGTGAACATGCCGATGCCGTAGGGCGGGCCCGCGAAGATCGTCGACAGGACGGGCACATTGGCGAAGGTATTGATGAACAGCGGCTGCACGTGCTCCTGCATGAACGGCGCGAAGACGAACAGGCCCCAGATGCCGTAGATGATGCTGGGTATGCCGGCCAGCAGCTCGATGGCGATGCCGATCGGGCGGCGCAGCACCTTGGGGCAGAGCTCGGTCAGGAAGAAGGCGACCATCAGGCCGACCGGCACCGCGATCAGCATGGCGATGAAGGACGTGACCAGGGTACCGAAAATCGGCGCCAGGGCGCCGAACCGCTCGGTCACCGGGTTCCACGATTCGTCGAACAGGAAGCCGAAGCCGAACGTGCTGAGCGCCGGAGCCGCGCCGATGACGAGGGCGATGATGACGCCGCTCAGCAGGGCGAGCACCGCCAGCGAAGCGCCGCGCGTCAGCCCGTGGAATATCGTGTCGGTCAATCTCAGGCGTCGGAGCACCGCCGCCCGCGAGGCGGATGCCGCCGCCGGCGCGCTTGCGCCCTTCAATGCAACCTCACTCACGTCGCGCTCCCCCGAAGCCATAAGCCCCCCAAGAAAGAGGGGCGGGTGTCGCCACCCGCCCCGTCACCATCTAGTTCGTCGGCGAGTACAGCGGCTTGCCGCTGGCGTCTTTGATTTCCGCCGCCCACATCTTCATGATGTCGTTGACGACGTTCTGGGGCATCGGCACGTAGTCGAGCGAGTCCGCCATGGCGTCGCCCTTGGTGTAGGCCCAGGCGAAGAACTTCAGCGCCTCGGCCGACTCCGCCATCTTCTCCGGCTTCTTGTACATCAGGATCCAGGTCGCGGCCGCCATCGGCCAGGACTTGTCGCCGGGCTGGTTGGCCAGGATCACGCCGAAGCCCGGCTTGGAGTTCCAGTCGGCGCTCGCCGCGGCGGCCTGCACCGTGTCCGAGCCCGGAGCGACCGCCTTGCCCGCCTTGTTGATCATCTTGGTGAAGGTCATCTTGTTTTCTTTGGCGTAGGCGTACTCGACATAGCCGATCGAGCCCTTGGTCTGCGCCACGTTGCCGGCGACGCCTTCATTGCCCTTGGCGCCGATGCCCACCGGCCACTGCAGTGCCGTGCTGACGCCGACCTTCGTCTTCCAGTCCGGGCTCACCTCGGCCAGGTAGTAGGCGAAGTTGTAGGTCGTGCCCGATCCGTCCGAGCGACGCACCGGCACGATGGCCTGCTTCGGCAGCTTGACGTTGGGATTGAGCTTGGCGATCGCCGCATCGTCCCAGCTCTTGATCTGGCCGAGGTAGATCTGGGCCAGCGTCGGCCCGTCGAGCGTCAGTTCGCCGGGCTTGATGCCTTCGAGATTGACGACGGGCGTCACGGAACCCATCACCATCGGGAACTGCACGAGACCCGACTCTTCGAGGTCCTTGCCCGTGAGCGGCGCATCGGTGGCGCCGAACGTCACGGTCTTGGCCTTGATCTGCTTGATGCCGCCGCCCGAGCCGATCGACTGGTAGTTGAGACCGTTGCCGGTCTCCTTCTTGTAGGTATCGGCCCACTTGGCATAGATCGGGTAGGGGAAGGTCGCGCCGGCGCCGGAAATGTCGATGGCGTAGGCCGCGGCCGGGGACAGCGCGAGGGCTGTCGCGAGGACGATCTTGGTAAGGTTCACGGGGTTCTCCTTCGTTGAATTTCGAAGCGCCCGTCATCTAGGAGCCATACGTCTCTCTACTATGACGAATATATTACACTTCGATGACAAAGAGGACTGCTGGCTGAGGATGGACCCCGAATCGACGTAAGGAATTGTTCTGGATCAATGAGTTGACCCCAGGCGGGAACAACGGGCCGAGTGTCATGGGAACTTAACGTCGCTCCCTCGGAACGGTAACGGGACGCTTGGATGGTGCGCCTCTTTCAAGAGCGCCCCATGTCTCCCAACCCGTCAATCGAGCGTCGCCGCCGATGGCTTTCCGTCCTCGCGAAAGCACCAAGCACAAGGCTGCAAGCCCTGTGGCAGGCGCTTGGGGCCACTCCCTCCTATGTCGTCCTGCGCCGCCCCGAGATCGGGCTGGTCATGGTGCAGGGCCGCATCTCCGGCACCGGCGCGCCCTTCTGCACCGGTGAAATGACGGTCACTCGCGCCGCGGTGCGCCTCGACGGTGGCGAGATGGGTTTCGGCTATGTCGGCGGCCGTGATACCCGCCACGCCGAGACCGTCGCCGCGATCGATGCGCTGGGTCAGCGGGCCGACTGGACAGAACGACTCGAAGCCGAACTCGTGGCGCCGCTTGCACGTGAAGCCGAGGCCCGACACCGCCTGATCGCCGCGCGCGCCGCCGCCACCAAGGTCGACTTCTTCACCGTCGCCCGCGAGGCCGGCACGTGACCAGCCTGCTCGCACCGGGCCTCGCCGATCCGCCGCACGACGCGCAGCGCCTGTTCCGCAGCGTGCTTGATGCATTTTCCCATCCCGGCCGCATCGTCGAACTGCGCGACGCGCCCACCGGTCCGGGCACACTCAGTCCCGCAACCGTGGCCTTCCTGCTGACCTTCGCCGACCGCGAGACGCCGCTCTGGCTCGAGGCAGGTCTCGACAAGCAGGAAGTCCGCGACTTCCTGCGCTTCCATGCCGGTTCCCCCATTGTCCATGCGCGCGAAGCCGCGACCTTCGCCGTGATCATCGGCGGTGGCGGCGATCCCTTTGCCGGCTTCGCCATTGGCACCGACACCTATCCCGACCGCGCCGCCACGCTGGTGATCGAAGTGCCGTCGCTCGAGGACGGTCCGAGCTGCACCTGGCGCGGCCCCGGCATCGACGGCGAGACACGCGTCGCCATCGCCGGGCTCGGCTCCCGCTTCTGGCCGGCCTGGGCCGCCAACCACGCGCTCTTCCCCTGCGGCGTCGACCTCGTCTTCGCCTCGGGTTCCCGACTTGTCTCGCTGCCGCGCAGCGTCGCCGTGGAGGCCTGACCGTGTATGTCGCAGTCAAGGGCGGCGAAACCGCCATCGCCCATTCGCTGGATCTCCTAGCCGACAAGCGCCGCGGCGACCGCAACGTCTGCGAGCTTTCGCTGGAGCAGATCGATCAGCAGCTGGGCCTCGCCGTCGATCGCGTGATGACCGAGGGCTCCTGCTACGACCGCAGCCTGGCGGCCCTCGCAATCAAGCAGGCGCGCGGTGATCTCATCGAAGCGATCTTCCTGCTCCGCGCCTATCGCACGACCCTGCCGCGCTTTGGCGCGTCGGAGCCCCTCGACACCAGCCGCATGGTGGCGGAGCGCCGCATCTCCTCGACCTTCAAGGACGTGCCGGGCGGCCAGGTGCTGGGCCCGACCTACGACTACACCCACCGGCTGCTCGACTTCGCGCTGACGGCGTCGGGCGAGCGCCCGACCGCGGCCACGGCGCCCGCCGACACCACCGACAGCCTGCCGCGCGTGGGCGACATCCTGCAGCGCGACGGCCTGCTCGAACCGCCACCCACCTCGGTGGAGGGTGAGACAAATGACCTGACGCGCCAGCCGCTGGTGCTGCCCGCCAACCGACCGCTGCGCCTGCAGAACTTGGCGCGTGGCGACGAAGGCTTCCTGCTGGCCCTCGGCTATTCGACGCAGCGTGGCTACGGCAACAACCATCCCTTCGTCGGCGAGATCCGCTACGGCCTCGTGCCCGTGTCCTTCGTGCCGGAGGAGCTGGGCTTCGCCATCGAGATCGGCGAGATCGAGGTGACCGAGTGCGACATGGTCAACCAGTTTGCCGGCTCGCACGACGTGCCGCCTCAGTTCACGCGCGGCTATGGCCTGGCGTTCGGCCATGCCGAGCGCAAGGCGATGGCCATGGCCCTGGTGGACCGCGCGCTGCGCGCCGACGAGCTGGGGGAGGCCGCGACGTCGCCCGCCCAGGACGAGGAGTTCGTGCTGGCGCACAGCGACAATGTCGAGGGCTCGGGCTTCGTCCAGCACCTCAAGCTGCCGCACTACGTCGATTTCCAGTCCGAGCTGGTGGTGGTGCGGGCCTTGCGCGCCGAGGTCGAGAAGCGCCGCGAGCAGGCGGCCCTCAGCCAGGCGGCGGAGTGACCCATGCCTGACAGCAACATCCAGGATACCGCCTACAACTACGCCTATCTCGACGAGCAGACCAAGCGGATGATCCGCCGCGCCATCCTGAAGGCCGTGGCGGTGCCGGGCTATCAGGTTCCCTTCGGTGGCCGCGAGATGCCGCTGCCCTATGGTTGGGGCACCGGCGGCATCCAGGTGACGGCAGCGATCATCGGGCGTGACGACACGTTGAAGGTGATCGACCAGGGCGCCGACGACACGACCAACGCCGTCTCGATCCGCCGCTTCTTCGCCAAGGTGGCCGAAGTCGCCACGACCACGCACACGCAAGAGGCGACCGTTATCCAGACACGGCATCGCGTGCCCGAGACGCCGCTGACGGACGGCCAGATCCTGGTCTTCCAGGTGCCGATCCCCGAGCCGCTGCGCATGCTCGAGCCGCGTGAGACCGAGACGCGGACGCTGCATGCGCTGTCCGAGTACGGCGTCATGCAGGTGAGCCTCTACGAAAGCATCGCCCGCCACGGCCGCATCGCCAAGACCTACAACTATCCGGTGATGGTGAACGGGCGCTACATCATGAGCCCTTCGCCGATCCCGAAGTTCGACAATCCCAAGCTCGACCGCAGCCCCGCGCTGCAGCTCTACGGCGCCGGCCGCGAGAAGCGCATCTATGCCGTGCCACCGTACACACCGGTGAAGAGCCTCGATTTCGACGACCATCCTTTCGAGATCGAGACCTGGACGGAGTGCTGCGCACTCTGCGGCTCCAGGGAAAGCTTCCTCGACGAGATGATCGTCGACGATGCCGGCAAGCGCCTGTTCGTCTGCTCCGACACCGATTATTGCGAGAGCCGGCGATGAGCGCGCCGCTCCTCTCCGCTCGCGGCGTCACCAAGCGTTTCGGCGGCCGCGTCGCCTGCCGCGACGTGAGCTTCGACCTGTGGCCCGGCGAAGTGCTGGGCATCGTGGGTGAATCGGGCTCCGGCAAGACGACGCTGCTCAATTGCCTGGCCGGCCGGCTCCTGCCCGACGGCGGCTCCGTCGCCTACGAAACGCAGTCCGCCGGCACCGTCGACGTGCACCGCCTCTCCGAGGCGCGCCGCCGCCTGCTCGCGTGCACCGAATGGGGCTTCGTGAACCAGGACGCGCGCGAGGGCTTGCGCATGGGCGTGAGCGCCGGCGCCAACATCGGCGAGCGGCTGATGGCCGTGGGCGCGCGCCACTATGGCGAGATCCGCCGCGAGGCCATCGACTGGATGGCACGGGTCGAGATCGATGCCGACCGCCTCGACGACCGCCCGACGACCTATTCCGGCGGCATGCGCCAGCGCCTGCAGATCGCCCGCAACCTCGTCAGCAAGCCGCGGCTGGTCTTCATGGACGAGCCGACCGGCGGGCTCGACGTCTCCGTGCAGGCCCGCATCCTCGACCTGTTGCGCGGGCTCGTCGGAGGTCTTCACTTATCGGCCGTGCTGGTGACCCACGATCTCGGTGTCGCGCGGCTGCTGACGCACCGGCTGATGGTGATGCAGGGAGGCACGGTCGTCGAACAGGGTCTGACCGACCAGGTGCTCGACGATCCGCAGCACGCCTACACGCAAATGCTCGTCGCCTCGATCCTGCCGGTGTGAGCGCATGACCTCCTCCCAGCCCGCCCTCCGTGTCTGCGGCCTCACCAAGTCGTTCATCGTACACGCTCAGGGCGGTCTCTCGCTTCCCGTGCTGCGGGACGTGGCGCTGTCCGTCTCGCCCGGCGAATGTCTCGCGCTGGTCGGCCCGTCCGGCGCCGGCAAGAGCACCCTGCTTCGCTCGCTCTACGGCAACTATCGCGCCGACGGCGGCTCGATCCGCGTGCGCCAGGACGAGGCCTGGACCGAGCTGGTCGGCGCCGAGCCGCGCACCGTCCTCGACGTGCGTCACCGCACGATGGGCTTCGTCAGCCAGTTCCTGCGCGTGATCCCGCGCGTGTCTGCCGTGGATGTCGTGGCGGAGCCGCTGCTGCGACGCGGCACCGACGCCGACGAGGCGCAGCGACGCGCGGAGTTCCTGCTGGGCATGCTCGGCATTCCCGCACGGCTGTGGTCGCTTCCGCCGGCGACCTTCTCCGGCGGCGAGCAGCAGAGGGTGAACATCGCGCGCTCGCTGATCGTCGACTACCCGATCCTGCTGCTCGACGAGCCCACGGCCTCGCTCGATGCCGCCAATCGCGACGGTGTGGTCGAGCTCATCCGCCAGCGCCGCGATGCCGGCGCTGCCGTCGTCGGCATCTTCCACGACACCGACGTGCGCGACGCGGTGGCGACCCGCGTCCATGAAGTCCTCCCCCCTGCCCAACCGGCCGGAGTTTCCCCATGAGCGTCGAGACCATCCTGACTAACGCCCGCGTCGTCACCGCCGATGCGGAGTTCGACGGCACCGTCATCGTGCGCGAAGGCCGCATCGTCGAGATCGCCCAGGACCGTTCCTGCGCGGCAGGCGCAATAGACCTCGAAGGCGACTATCTCGTGCCCGGCCTGGTCGAGTTGCACACCGACAACATGGAAAAGCACTTCGCGCCGCGCCCCGGCGTGAAATGGCCCAGCGTCTCGGCCGTCATGGCGCACGACACGCAGATCAGCGCCGCCGGCATCACCACGGTGTTCGATTCGCTGGCGCTGGGCGACGTCCACGGCAAGTCGGACCGCGTCCAGAACCGCGAGCGCATGATCGAGGCGGTGTGCGCCGTCACCGACCGGCGCATGACGCGCGCGGAACACCGGATCCACCTGCGCTGCGAGATCACGGCGGACGACGCGGTCGAGGCCGTCGACAAGTGGATCGACCTGCCGCTGGTCGGCCTGGTGTCGATCAACGACCACACGCCCGGCCAGCGCCAGTTCCTCGATCCCGAGAAGCTAAAGCAGTACTACAAGGGCAAGTATGCGATGACCGACGCGCAGTTCGAGGAGTTCTCGGCCCGCGTCACCGAGCTGCACCATCGCAACGCGGTGAGGCACCGCAGCGAGATCGTCGGCCGCGCCCAGGCCCGCGCCCTGCCGATCGCCAGTCACGACGACGCGACCCATGGTCATGTGCAGGAGGCCGTTGCGAACGGCATGACCATCGCCGAGTTCCCGACCACGCATGAGGCAGCCCGGGCTTCGCGCGATGCCGGCCTGGCCGTGCTGATGGGCGCGCCCAACCTCGTGCTGGGCGGCTCGCATTCCGGCAACATCGCCGCCATCGACCTGCTGCGCGCCGGCCATGTCGACATCCTGTCATCTGACTATGTGCCGGCGAGCCTGATGGAAAGTGTCTTCAAGCTGCCTTCGTCGGGCATCGGCATCTCGCTGCCGCAGGCCGTGAAGCTCGCTTCGCTCAATCCCGCTCGCGCCGTCGGGATGGGCGACCGGGGCGAGATCGCGCCGGAACGTCGCGCCGATCTGGCGCGCGTGCGTACCGTCGACGGTGCCGCCGTCGTGCGCGCCGTGTGGCGCGAAGGCGAGCGCGTCGTCTGAGCCGGGGCACGGCGATGGAAGGTTCACTGGTCTACGTCATGGGCCCGTCCGGCGCCGGCAAGGACTCCGTCCTTGGCCGCGCCCGCGCGTTGCTCCCGTCCGACGCGCCCGTCGTGTTCGCGCATCGCTACATCACCCGGCCGGCCGACACCGGCGGCGAAAACCATGTGGCCGTGACGCGCGCGGAATTCGCCATGCGCCGCGCCCATGGTCTGTTCGCCTATCACTGGGGCGCCCACGGGAACGACTATGGAGTCGGCCGCGAGATCCACGATTGGCGCGCCGCCGGCCTGACCGTGGTGGTGAGCGGCTCGCGCGATCATTTCCTGCGGACCGGCGGCCTGGACTCGCAGGCCCGGCCCGTCCTCATCACCGCGCCGGCCGATCGGCTGAGACAGCGACTTGCGGCGCGCGGGCGCGAGAGCTCAGCCGAAGCCGCCAGACGGCTCGACCGCGCCGAAGCCTACGAGATCGACGACCCGCGCCTGGTGACGATCGTCAACGACGGCACCCTCGAGAAGGCCGCCGAGGCCTTCGTCAGGCTGCTCTCCACACTTGAGTGGTCAGGCGCCGCCCTCCGCCGAGCCTGAACCGCGCCAGGACGGTGAACGGACGACCAGGCGCCGGCTGACGGAAGACGCAAATGTCCCTCACCGCCAGCGGCTGACCGATGAAGGCTGCGAACCGACGGCGCAGCTCGTCCAGGATCACGGCTCGCTCCACCCGATCCGTTACCCGGCTCGTGAGCGTCAGGTGGAAGCGGCCCTGCTCCATCACGTAGGGATAGCCCCAGCGCCGCAGCAGCTCGTCCTGCCGCACACTCAGGCCCGCGCCGCGCCGGCGCGCCAGCTCGGCCTCTCCGGCGGGACGACGGAACGCATCGAACTCCGCGACACATCGGTCGGAGAAATCCTGAAGGGTGGAACATCGCTCCGACGGCACGAGGGCAAGAAAGTCGCTCAGCTCCGCCAGCGCGACGGACGGGATATCGATCTGGCGTTCCGTTGCGGCAAACGCGCCGACCGCGTCGAGCAGATCACGTTCGGTGACCCTGTCGGCCAACCCCATCGGCGGCTTCAACGTGCCGTGAAAACCGTAGAGCCCGGGGTCCGCCACCAGCTCGGACAGCCGCTCCCGGGAAATGCTTCCGATCGGGGCGATGTCGCGCGCCTCACCCGAATCCGGGCTGCGACCAAGCCAGCGGCCGGCGACGACCGCCAGCGCCTCTTCCGCACGTGGCGCGTAATAGAGTGCATAACGGGGCAACCCCGGCGCATCTTGCATGCTTCCGCTCAAGCGGTTGCTCCCGCACGACGACCGATCATGGCGAGACGGAGCCTGCTCGAGAACCAGTCGATGACGGAGACCGTAACGAGGATCATCAGGATGATGAAAGCCACCCTTTGCCACTCCGCCTGGGCGATCTCGTTGGCAAGGTAGAGACCGATGCCGCCCGCGCCCACGATACCGATGATGGTGGCCGAGCGCGTGTTGCTTTCAAAGTAGTAGAGGACCTGGCTCAGCAGCACGGGCAGAACCTGCGGCAGAATGCCAAAGCGGAAGCCGTGCAGTTCCGACCCGCCGGCTGACAGCACGCCGTCGACCGGCTTGCGATCCGACGCCTCGATCGCCTCCGAGAAAAGCTTGCCGAACGAGCCGAAGTCCGAAGTCATGATGGCCAGGATGCCGGCGAAGGGTCCAAGGCCGACGACATTGATCCAGATGAGAGCCCAGATCAGTGTGTCGACACCGCGTATCGTGTCGAGGAATCGCCGGCTCGCGAAGTGGAGGATACGATTGGCGACGACGTTCTTCGCGGCAAGCATGCTCATGGGAAGGGCGAGAACCGCGGCGCCCAGTGTGCCGAGAAATGCGATCGCCAGGGTCTCGGCAAGAGCCGAGGTGTAGTGCCAGAACTGGCTGCCGGGATCGGGGGGCATCATCAACACGACGACGATGCCAAGCTTGTCCAGCCCGTCGACGAACTTCGCCGGCGAGAAGCCGAAGCGCCACAGCGTGTAGACCGCGAGACCGGCTCCGCCGAAGACGATCGCCAGCGAAAGGCACCGCTTGGCTATCGGCGCCCGGAACGCCTGCGGGTAACGGCGCTTCAGCTCGGACCGATCGGTTTCTCCAAGGCCGCGGACCGGTCTCGCGGGTTCGCTCATCGAGCGCCTCCTTCAATGCCGAGCAATCTGTGACGCAGCATTTCGGTCAGCCAGTCGATCAGGAAGACCGTACCGATGATGATGACCAGAATCGCGCTCACGTCGGCGTAGTAGAACTGCCGGATGGATGAGATCAGCTCCTTGCCGATTCCCCCTGCGCCCACGAAGCCGAGCACGGTCGCGCCGCGCACGTTGATCTCGAACCGCAGCAGGGAATAGCTGACAAAGTTCGACAGTACCTGCGGCACCACGCCGAAACGGATGGCTTCGACATAGTTCGCTCCGCTCGCGGTCAGGCCTTCGACCGGGTTCATGTCCACATTCTCGACGACCTCCGAGAACTGCTTTCCCAGCGCGCCCGCGGTGTGAATGGCAATGGCGAGGACCCCCGGCATCGGACCGAAGCCGAAGGCATAGACGAACATCAGGGCGAAGACGATTTCGGGAAAGGTCCGGCCGAACTCCAATGAGCGCCGGGCGAAGATCCGCACGACGGGCGATCTCGTCAGGTTCGCGGAAGCGAGGAAGCAGAGGACGAATCCCGCCATTGCCCCGGCCAGTGTGCCCACATAGGCCACCAGCAGCGTGTCCCATAGAAGGCCAAGCCATCCGTCGAGGTTCCAGAACCACTCGGCCATGTCGGCGGCGAAAGTCTCAAACCGCAGGCGCGGCAGTATGTCGTGGAAGTAACTGGCGAACCGGGGCAAACCCGACCAGAACTTCACGATGTCGACCTGACCGGCCCATACTGACAATGCCGTGCAGACGGCCAGCACCGCGAGACCGCCGATGGTCCAGCGTCGCTTGACCGCCATCGCGGCACGATAGGCTTCGGCCAGCGGAGCAAGCTGCGCCGCTGGCAATATCGCCAAGGTCTTTGCCATCTGAGTCGTCACGCCCCGGTCGACGAACGGTCAGCCCTTCTTGCGGCGCAGTTCTTCGAGGTACTTGTTGAGTTCGATGAACTCCAGATAGTCCTTGTGACCGACCGGAACGAAGGCGAGATCCTTACCGTCCGACAGCTTGTCGAACGCAGCCTTGTCCTTCTTGTGGGCGTTGTAGAAGGCGCTCGCGATCGCCTTCTTGAGGTCGTCCGGCATGTCGTTGAGATAGGCGAAGGGAGAGCCCGCAAGCAGCGGCGACTTCCAGACGATGCGGAAGTCCTCGTACTTCATCGGCGAACCGTCGGCCTTCTTGAGCATGCCCTTGTTGAGCATGCGCGTGAGGTTCGAGTCGGTGTCGGAATTCCACCAGTTGGTGGCCGCATCGACCGTACCCTGGGTCATGGCCAGCACGGCGTTCTCGTGGCTGCCAGTCACCTGGGCCACCGAAAAGAACTTGTCCGGCGCCTTGCCTTCCCTGTTCATGAAGAAGACCGGCGCCTTGTAGCCTGAAGTCGACTCGACATCGACGAGCCCGAGTTTCTTGCCCTTCAGGTCGTCGAGACTCTTGTATGGACTGTCCGCCTTCACATAGACGACCGAATAGTAACCGATCGAGCCGTCCTGGTTCTGGGTCGTTCCGAAAGCGACCGTGTTGCCGCCCGAGACGGCGTACGCCCGGGCATAGGATCCGGGGCCATAGAAGCCAACGTGGATCTGACGGTTCTTCTGTCCCTCGATCACCGCCGTATAGTCGTTGGCGACGCGCAGGGTGACCTTCGTGCCGAGTTCCTTCTCGAGGTACTTGACGAACGGACCGTAGCGGTCGACGACGCCGCCAGCATTCTCGGCGGGAACGATCGCCACCACGATCTCCGGATACTTGGCTTTCCAGTCCTGGGCATTCGCGGCAAAGGGCACGGCGAGAAGCACACCCGCCGTGGAGACGAGAACCGAACGACGCTTGATCATGAATTTACTCCGTCTGGATGGCTTGATTTGGCGCGGTGTCCCGGCTTCAGGCGACGGCGAACGAGGGCCGATAGGCGGTGGCCGGAGCGGGCAAGGCCGTGCCCGCCGTATCCATGATCTCCCCGGCATCCAGCCCGTACAGTCCGCGGGCAACCTCGTCGGTGAGGGCTTGCGGAACGTCATCGAAAACCACGCGGCCCTGAGCCATGCCGACCAGCCGATCGCAGTAGGCACGCGCCGTATCGAGTGAGTGCAGGTTGCAGATCACCGTGATTCCAAATTGCTTGTTGATGCGCTGCAACGCATCCATGACCATCCTGGTGTTGCGCGGATCGAGAGAGGCAATGGGCTCGTCCGCCAAGATCATGTCGGGCTCCTGCACGAGCGCCCGCGCGATGGCCACGCGCTGCTGCTGGCCGCCCGACAGTGTGTCGGCCCGTTGAGCCGCCAGGCTGGCCATGTCGAACTGATCGAGACCGGAGAGCGCAACGGCACGGTCATGCTCGCTCCAGAGATTGAGGAGTGCCGACAACGTGCCGACGTAGCTGAGCCGCCCCATCATGACGTTGGTCAGAACGTCGAGGCGACCGGCGAGATTGAACTGCTGGAAGATCATGGCGCAGCGGGCGCGCCAGGCGCGCAGCGGGCGGCCGCGCAGCGCCGTGACGTCGGTGTCGCCGAACAGGATGCGGCCTGAGGTCGGATCGCCCAGCCGGTTGATCATCCGCAGGAGGGTCGACTTGCCGGCGCCGGAACGGCCGATCACGCCGACCATCTGGCCGGCCGGCACGACGAGCGAGACGCCGTCAACGGCAGGCTTGCCGCCAAAGCTCTTGGTAACGTCTTCCAGTCGAAGCATCCGGCCTCCACGCCCTACCGTGGCTCGGTACCGGCCGCAGGCTTCGCCCGCGCGACAATTGAGTTACAGACCGAAGACAGATGTGGAGAAATTCACGAAGGCCGAACCCGGAGCCGGCCGCGACGTTGAACACGGAGAACACGGAGAATACGGGAAGGAAGACAAGCGTGATCCATATCGTGGGTTCTGTCGTCACGATCGTGGCCATCACCTTCGCGGCGGCCTGGTTCGGGACGTCCCGCTGGCCGCACAGGACGCAACGATGGCAGGTTACCTTCTCCGCGCTCAGTGGGCCGCTGCTGTCGGTCGCTCTGTTCGCGGTGGCGGTGCTGGCGACCCTCGCCGACGCGCCTGCCGTGCCCGAGCGCGGGACGATGGGCATGGTGATCTTCTCGATGGTCTTCTTTCTGTTCTACGCAGTCGTGGCAGGATTCGTGGTCGGCATTCCGACTGCCATGATCGCGGTCAGGATCCTGCGCCGTTAGACAATGTCGGGCGATCGGACAGCACGCGGCTGGGTGCATGCATTGCCCATTTCACGGACGCGTAGAGACCAAAGCCTATGATGGCGAGAAGCCCGCCCATCAGGACGAAGCCCCCCGTCTCGTTTCCCTTGGGATAGAGATGCGCAGTCACCATGGCGGCCATGATCACCGTCGCCATGAAGCCGGCGACATGCGCCGGGAAATTCCAACCGAAGGCTCGTACAAATCCTCGGCGCTCGCCGGCCGTCACGAGAATCGGCCGGCCGGTGCGATCCTGACGATAGACGTAACCCGAGCGAAGGGGCTGAAACTGGGTGGCCATCGCCCACCCCAACGAGTCGATGATGCTCATCGTCCATGAAACGCACGGGCTCGGCAGGTCGTTCCGCCGCCAGAGTGCTGCTCGAACGACTTGCCGCTACTTGTGACCGAGCAGCCGAAGCGCCTGCAGCATCGTCGGCGTCGGCATGCTCAGGGCGAGACTTTCAGGAGGCGCCGCCGCCGCCATTGCACGGTAAGCCGTGGCCAGCGCCTCGCCGTCGGCGAGGGAGGGCCAGGATTTCACCACGTCGAGGCCTGCCCGGATCATCCGGGCGGTCACGACGATCTCGCACGGTTCGCTCGCCTTCGATGTCATGCGCATACACTCACGCGTTATTCGAAGCGACTATGCCGGTTGAAACTTACACGCGGCTTTCGCAATGTTGCGCACCGGCTGCATCACTGTTTCCCCGCGGCCGGCAGCGTCACCGTGAACGTCGAGCCCTCGCCGGGCGCGCTCTGGATGTCGAGCCGGCCGCGGTGACGGTTCACCACGTGCTTGACGATGGCGAGGCCCAGCCCGGTTCCACCGAGCTGGCGGGAACGGGCGGCATCGACGCGGTAGAAGCGCTCGGTGAGGCGCGGCAGGTGCGAGGCCGGAATTCCGTCGCCCTTGTCGCTGACGGCGATTCCCACGCGATCGGGGCCGGACGGTGCCGCGATCACGCGCACCTCCGTAGCCGGCCGCGCATACTTGACCGCATTGTCGATCAGGTTCTGGAACACGATGGTGAGTTCGTCGGAATCGCCGACGGCGCGCGGCAGATCCGGCGCGATATCGAGGGCGATCGTCACGCCGCGCGACGACGCCTTGAGCTGCAGCAGGTCGAGGACGGATCGAAGCACCGGCGCGAGGTCGACGGCGGCGGCCGGCCGCGCATGCTCGTGCTGCTCGATGCGCGACAGCATCAGGAGATCGTCGACCAGGCGCCGCATGCGGTCGGCCTGCTCGGCCATGATTCCGAGGAAGCGCTCGCGCGCCGCTACATCCTCTCGCGCCGGACCGCGCAACGTCTCGATGAATCCCGCCAGACCGGCGATCGGCGTCTTCAGCTCATGGCTGGCATTGGCGACGAAATCGGCCCGCATCCGTTCGGCGCGGCGCAGCGCCGTGGTGTCATGCAGCACGATCAGCGCCAGCGAGCCGTCAGCCGCCGCCCGCGGAAGGCGGCGCAGATGGGCGACCATGTCGAGTTCCGGCGGCCCGGCCAGCACCAGTTCGACCACGGACTGGTCGGGCTTCGCGAAGTTGCCGTCGGGGCCGGTCTCGAGCAGCGCATCGATGGCCGCCAGGAGCTGCGGCTGGCGCAACACCGTGGAGACGTCGCGCTCGGCGCCGCCGGAGCTGCCCAGCAGCAGGGCGGCGGCGAGATTGGTGCGCACGATGCGGCGCTGGCGGTCGACGGACACAAGCGGATCGGGAAGCCCGTCGACGATCGCCTGCGCCGAGGCCGCGAGGTTGTCGATCGAAGCGCGCTGGCGGCGCCAGCCGGTCGAGAGGGTGGCCGCCGCCGTCGCGAGTTCCTCCGTGGCGGGCGCGAAGGAAAGGCGCGGCATCACCGGCTCCCGCTCGTCGGACAGTTCCCCCACGAAGCGGGCGAAGCTTGCCAGGGAATTCAGATAGCGCTGGATCAGGAAGAACGTGACCAGGGCGATCCCCGCCATGGCAATCAGCGCGCTGCGGCCCGGCAATTCTCCAAGGCCGTAGAGGATCGCCAGCGCACCCCACGACGGCGCCAGTGCAACGGCGTTGGCGGCCAGAGTGCGGCGAAGCGGGATCCCGTTGTCGGCCATGCGCCGACTATAGCGGCTTAACTCATCCTCGGTGCGAAGAAGCGTATGCTCGCGAGCCCGAACAGGAAGCCCGCGATGTGCGCGACCCACGCGACCGATTCGCCACCCGCACCGGGCGTGCCGCCGAAGATGCCGAAGAACACGTTGAGGCCGATCCAGATGCCGGCGACCGGCAGCAGCGACGTGAGGCTGCCGACATAGCGCATCAACATCAGCACGGCGCCGAAGACACCGCTGATCGAGCCGGAGGCGCCGACCACCGGGTCGATCGAATCGGGATAGACCAGGATGTGGACGAAGCCGGAGACGACGCCGCACACCAGATAGAAGAGCACGAAGCGGCGCACGCCCAGCAGCCGCTCGACCGGCGCGCCGAAGGCCGCCAGGGTCAGCATGTTGACGCCGAGATGCATCCAGCCGCCATGCAGGAACTGGTAGGTGATCGGCGCCGCGATCAGGGAGAAGAGATCGCGACCGCTGTCGGTCGTATAGGCGGCAGGCACCAGGCCGAACTGCAGGATGATTTCCTGATCCGCCTGTTCGCCGAGAAGCTGGCGCAGCAGATGGACGGCGACGTTGATGCCGATCAGCCACAGCACGGCGGGCGGCAGGTTGATGGCCCGCTCGCCCGTTCCGCGCCCTCCGGGGAGGCGGCGCTCGTCGTCGTCAAATGGCATGCGCCGGTCCCGTCGGGTCAGGTGAGGTCAGGTCAGCTCTTGGGACCGCCCTGGCCCAGGGCACGCAGCCGCAGCCGGAGCGCGTTGAGCTTGATGAAGCCCTCGGCGTCGCGCTGGTTATAGGTGCCCTGGTCGTCCTCGAAGGTGACGTGCTGCATCGAGTAGAGCGACACCGGCGACTTGCGGCCGACCACGGTGGTGTTGCCCTTGTAGAGCTTGAGACGCACCGTGCCGGTGACGTTCTCCTGGCTCTTGTCGATCAGCGCCTGCAGCATCTCGCGCTCCGGCGAATACCAGAAGCCATAGTAGATCAGCTCGGCGTACTTCGGCATCACCTCGTCCTTGAGATGGCCGGCGCCGCGGTCGAGCGTGATCGATTCGATGCCACGATGGGCGGCGTACAGGATCGTGCCGCCCGGCGTCTCGTAGATGCCGCGGCTCTTCATGCCGACGAAGCGGTTCTCGACCAGGTCGAGGCGACCGATGCCGTTGGCCTTGCCCAGTTCGTTCAACTTTGTGAGCAGCGTCGCGGGCGACATCTTTACGCCGTCGATGGCGACGGCGTCGCCCTTCTCGAACTCGATCTCGATATAGGTCGCCTTGTCGGGCGCGGCCTCGGGCGAGATGGTGCGCTGGTAGACCATCTCGTCGGCCTCTTCCCACGGATCCTCGAGAATCTTGCCCTCGCTGGAGGAGTGCAGGAGGTTGGCGTCGACCGAGAACGGCGCCTCGCCCCGCTTGTCCTTGGCGATCGGAATCTGGTGCTTCTCGGCGAACTCGAGCAGCTTGGTGCGCGAGGTCAGCTCCCATTCGCGCCACGGCGCGATCACCTTGATGTCGGGCTTCAGCGCATAATAGGACAGCTCGAAGCGGACCTGGTCGTTGCCCTTGCCGGTGGCGCCGTGGCAGACCGCGTCGGCGCCGGTCTTCAGCGCGAGGTCGATCTGATGCTTGGAGATCAGCGGCCGGGCGATCGAGGTTCCGAGAAGGTACTGGCCCTCGTAGAGGGCGTTGGCGCGGAACATCGGGAAGACGAAGTCCTTCACGAATTCCTCGCGGACATCCTCGATGAAGATGTTCTCGGGCTTGATGCCCAGCAGCTCCGCTTTCTTGCGGGCCGGCGACAGTTCCTCGCCCTGGCCGAGATCGGCAGTGAAGGTCACCACCTCGCAGCCATAGGCCGTCTGCAGCCACTTCAGGATGACCGAGGTGTCGAGGCCGCCGGAATAGGCCAGGACGACCTTCTTGATCTCGCCCTTCTTGTAGGGCCCGGTATAAGAAACGCTCATGCTGGCCGCTTTCATGTCGATTCGGTAAAGGCGCGCGGAATATAGCGGTCGACCCCACCGGGGCAAGCGCGCCGCAAAGAGGCTATAATCGGGGTGAGGAATACGCTCCCATGGTTTCCCCCCTCGACCGCCTTTCCTACGCTGCGCAGCAGACTGCCCGGGTCGCCTGGTATGCCGGCCACTACGCGGCCGGCCGGCGGCTGCTGAAACCCATGCCCAAGCCCGACTTCGCCATCGGGCCGACGCCCAGCCGGGCGGAACTGACCGCAGACATGCGGGCCCTGTTCCAGCGCGAATGGCGGGATGTCGCAGCGGGCCTCTATCCGGCGCCACGCCTTCTCGGCCCGGAACCGGCCGAATTCCTGCGTCGCAGCCTGCTCTATTTCCGCGATTTGCCGCAGGTCGACGCGCGCCGGCACGGCACGCTCGACGAAGAATTGCCGCCCGGCACCCAGGCGGACGGCCTGCCCGACTACTACCGGCAGAACTTCCATTTCCAGAGCGACGGCTGGCTCTCCGACCATTCGGCCGCCCTGTACGACACGCAGGTCGAGGTCCTGTTCACCGGCGCCGCCGACGTCATGCGCCGCCGTGCGCTGGCGCCGGTCGCGACCTGGCTCGCCGGCCGCAACCAGCGCGACGTCCGCGGCCTCGACGTCGGCTGCGGCACCGGCCGCCTGCTCGCGGCGCTCAATGGAGCGTGGCCGGGCATGAGACTCACCGGCATCGATCTCAGCAAACCCTATCTCGAGGAGGCGCGCCGCCTGATCGGCCGTACGGCGCGTGTGAAACTCGAAGAAGCCGCCGCCGAATCGCTGCCCTTCGGCGAGGCGAGCCTCGATCTTGTCGTCTCCTCGTTCCTGCTGCACGAGCTGCCGAAGGAGATCCGCGCCAAGGTCATCGCCGAGATGGCGCGCGCCGTGAAGCCGGGCGGCCTGGTCGTGATCGTCGACTCGCTGCAGAAGGGCGACCGCCCCGACTGGGACGGGCTGCTCGACCTCTTCCCCCATTACTTCCACGAACCCTATTACGCGGAGTATGTAGGCAGCAGCCTGGAAGAAGGCGCTGCGGCCGCGGGGCTGCGGCCGGTCTCGACCGAGAATGCCTTCCTGTCGAAGGTCACATCGTTCAAACGCTAGGACGCGGGAATACAAGCGCCCGATCATATGGGGCGCTGTTCGCACCCGCGGCAGCAACCGATCCCAGAGGCCGAGCTAATCTCGATGTCCATCACCCTTCCGCCACTCTCGTTCGAAGAGGTCACGCAAGCCGCCGAAGACCCCTTCGCGACGTTGAACACGATCCTCAATGACTACAATGCCGGGCTCGTCGGCCCCGTGAAGCATGTGCCGCTGTGGCTGTTCGCGCGCGACGCTGCAGGCAAAGTTCACGGCGGCGTGCGGGGGCAAACCTATTGGTCCTGGTGCTCGATCGATGCGCTGGCTGTCGCCGAACCTTACCGTGGCCAAGGAATCGGCTCACGCTTGCTTGTCGCAGCTGAAGAGATTGCCCGGGCACGCGGCTGTGTCGGGATTCGTCTCGACACAACAGGCTTTCAGGCTCCCGACTTCTATCGCAGGCACGGATACACCGAGTTTGGCCGTATCGATGACTATCCACCGGGCCATTCGCGGCTGTGGTTCATGAAGAAGTTCTAGCAGGCCGTTGCAGGTCGCAGGCCTGGCGGATAGACGAAGCGGATGATTCGGGGCGTATTCCGCGGAATACACCGAAGGCAGCCTCGAAGAGTGGTTCCGCGCGGCCAGGCTTCAGCCCGTTTCGACGGAACTCGCCTTCCTGTCGAAGGTCGCTGCGTTCACGCAGCAGAACCACACCCAACCTCCTGCTCAGGAGGCTGCGGAGCAGCCGTTTCGAAGCATGGGCACGCGCACCACGTCCCTCGCCCATCCTTCGAGACGCGCGCTGCGCGCGCTCCTCAGGATGAGGTAGTGCTGGCTACAGAGCCACCTTCTCGCCGCGTTGACGCAGGCTTGCGCTCTTGAGCTGACCGCAGGCGGCGGAAATGTCGCGGCCGCGCGGCGTGCGCACCGGGGCGCTGAGGCCGCCATCGTTCACGATCTCGGCGAAGCGATGGATGCGGTTGTTCGAGCTGCACTCGTAGGGCGCACCCGGCCAGGGGTTGAACGGGATAAGGTTCACCTTGGCGTGGATCGGCTTCAGGATGCGGACCAGTTCTCGCGCATCGGCGTCGCTGTCGTTGACGCCTTTCAGCATCGCGTATTCGAAGGTGATGCGCCGGCTGTTGCGCGCGCCGGGATAGTCGGCGCAGGCCTTCAGCAGCTCGGCGATCGGCCACTTCCTGTTGATCGGCACCAGCGTGTCGCGCACCTCGTCGCTGACGGCATGCAGCGACACCGCGAGGTTGACGTCGAGCGCCTCGCCCACCTTCGGGATCATCGGCACGACGCCGGAGGTCGAGAGCGTGATGCGGCGGCGGCTGAGTGCAATGCCCTGGTCGTCCATCACGATCTTCAGCGCCGTGACGACATTGTCGAAATTGTAGAGCGGCTCGCCCATGCCCATCATGACGATGTTGGACAGCATGCGCTGGGCATCGGCGGTCGGCGTGGGCCACTCGCCGTAGCTGTCGCGCGCCACCATGAACTGGCCCACGATCTCGTCGGGCGTCAGGTTGCGCACCAGCGGCTGGGTGCCGGTGTGGCAGAAGGTGCAGGTGAGCGTGCAGCCGACCTGGCTGGAAACGCAGACCGAGCCGCGATCGGTCTCCGGGATGTTGACCGTCTCGGCCTCGTTGCCGTCGGGGAAGCGCAGCAGCCACTTGCGGGTGCCGTCGACCGAACGCTGCTCCGTCACGATCGCGGGCCGCTCGATCACGAACTGGTCGGCGAGACGGTCACGCGCCTTCTTGGCGATGTTGGTCATGCGACCGAAGTCCGTGACTCCATGCCAGTAGATCCACTGCCAGATCTGGGCGGCTCGAAACGGCTCCAGACCGGCCTCCGCGAGCGCCGTCTTCAGACCGTCGCGCGACAGGCCGATCAGGTTCCGGCGCAGGTCGTTGCGGCCGTGCGCGGCGGCGCCGGGCTCCAGAATCTGTAGCGGTTCGGTGGGCAAAACGGTCATTGAAGCGCGTGAGATAGTCGCCGCACTGCCTCTGCGCAACTGCGCCCGGCCAATCTATTGTTTTGATTGCGCTTTTTGCCGCAGCCGCTGCTTGCGCTTGTACATCGGCTCGCCGAAGACCGGCTGGTCGAGTTCCTCCGTCGGCGCGCCCTCGCCGACCGGCCGCGGCGCATGGCGGCCGAGGCTGATCAGCCGGTCGTACATGACCAGGGCGCCGGCGGTGCCGAGATTGACCGAGAACCGGGTCGGGATCTTCACGACGTAGTCGCATACCGCCTGAACCCCCGGGGACAGGCCTTCCCGCTCGGAACCCAGGACGTAGGCCGCCTGGCGCGGATGCCGAAACGTCGGCAGCTCGATCGCATCGTCGGTGATCTCGATGCCGACCAGCCGGCAGCCCAGCGGCAGGCGAAACGAATCCAGATCGGCGAACCGGTAGGTCGGCACCGACCCCGGCGCGTCCGAGGTATCGGCCAGCGCGCCGGCACGAACGTCGTATTGGGCGCGTAGCGTGAAGACGAACGAGGCGCCGAACGCATGGGCGGTCCGGAACAAAGTGCCGACGTTCATCGACTTGCTCGGACCCTCGATACCGATGCCGAAATAGCCTTTCATGGCCCTTCGATTTGTTGCAGTAATGCTCAGCAGGTGTTGCCATCCCCCCGGTAGCGCCCCGCCCGCCGCCAAACAAGGCCCTGATGACCGTTCCCTCGCCGTTGGACAGCGTTCGCGCCCAGTACGAGGCTTTGCCGTACCCGGCGCGCGACCCGCGCGACGAGGCGATCCGCCTGATCACGGGCACGCCGAGCCACATCCTCGAGATCAACCACTACCTGTTTTCCGGCCGGCTGAATTTCATCCGCCCTTTCCGCGCCCTGGTCGCCGGCGGCGGCACGGGCGACGCCTGCATCATGCTGGCGCAGCAGCTCGTCGACCGGCGCTGCCCCGGCGAGGTCGTCTATCTCGACCTCTCGACGGCCTCCCGCCAGATCTGCGAGGCCCGGGCCAAGGCGCGCGGCCTGCGCAACATCCAGTTCCTGACCGGCTCGCTGCTCGACCTGCCGACGATGAACATCGGCCAGTTCGACTACATCGACTGCACCGGCGTGCTGCACCACCTGACCGATCCGGCGGCCGGCATGCAGGCGCTGGCCAGCGTGCTGCACAACGAGGGCGGCATGGGCATCATGCTCTACGGCGAATACGGCCGCAGCGGGGTCTATCCCTTGCAGGAGATGCTGCAGACGCTGGCGCCGTTGTCGATGGCGATCGAGGACCGGCTGGCGATGGCCAAGCGCCTGATCCGCTTCCTGCCGACGACCAACCTGTTCCGCCGCAACCCCTATCTCAACGATCACGTGACGGGCGGCGATGCGGGCCTCTACGACCTGCTGCTGCACAGTTGCGACCGTGCCTTCACGGTACCGCAGATCGGCAAGATGGCCGCGTCCTCCGGCCTGCGCGTCGTGGCCTTTCTCGAGCCCGTGCGCTACGAGCCCTCGACCTACATGAGCGATCCGGTGATCTCGCGCCAGATGAGCTCGCTGCCGCTGCTGGAGCGCGCGGCCTTCGCCGAACGTCTCGCCGGCAATCTGCGCACCCACGTCTTCTATGCCACGCGCGCCGGCTTCGACACGGTGGCGCGGCCCGAGGACACCTCCGCCATTCCGGTATTGCGCGAGATGGATGCGCAGAAGTTCGCCGCCGGCCTGCAGCCCGGCGCGCCGCTGGTCGCCAATCTCGACGGCTTTCCGTGGCGCGCCCAGCTTCCGGCACTCGCGCCGCGCATCATCTCGCAGATCGACGGCCGCCGGACGGTCGCCGAGATCTACACCTCGCTCGGCAGCCAGGGCGGCCTGCCGCAGTGGGAGGATTTCTACGCGCAGTTCGAAGACCTCTACGTCAAGCTGAACGGCGTCAATCACCTGCTGCTGCGCTTCCGCACCTGAGACAAAGCCTCCGAGATCCGCAATGAGCGGTCACGTCCTGGCCATCGCGCTCGGCAACTCCCTCCTCTGGTCGATCTATCTGCTGCTGACCCGCCACGTCGTGAGCGGAGCGCAGCTCGACGCCTGGGCCTACACGCTGGTGCAGCTCCTGAGCGCCGGCCTGGTCCTGCTATGGGTCGGCCGGCGCACGCCGGGAAGCTGGGCCGACCTGCTGCTGCCCTGGACGGTCTGCTACGCCTTCATGCGCGTCATCATCAACGGCTGCACCGCCGCCGCCATCGTGTGGCTCGCCGTCACGCAAAGCACCCTCATCTCGACCGTGAGCGTGCTGATCGGCGCAGGGAGTGGATGGGCCTTGTCGCGCCAGTCGCCTGCCCGGCGTGACTGGCCGGGGCTTGCCCTACTGGCTCTCGGCATCGTGGCGTTCGTCGCTGGCCTGGGTTCGGAGACGGCGTGGCGCGGCGTCGCCTGGCTGCTCGCCTCGGAGGCCGTGGCGGTCGCGGCGTCGTGGATGATCGCCTATCACCCGCGCAACCGGGCGAACGATGCGGCGGCGCGCAGCCGTTTCACCGGCGAGATCCTGGTCGCCGCGTCGCTGGCGCTGATCGTGGTCTGGACGGTGGCCGGCCTCGCGGGGGCGATGGCGTCGCCCTGGGCCGGCGGCGGCGACGCATTCGGCCGTATCGAGCTCTGGCTCTATGCCATCCTGGCCGGCCTGCTGTTCCGCGCGCCGGGCACCTGGCTCGGCTTCTGGACCATCAACCATTCGGGCGTGCAGACCTACCTGATCGCCCTCACCGCAATGCCGTTCTTCGCCATCGCGCTCGAAGCCATCCTCGCGCACGCCGGCTGGCTGACACCCGCAAGGCTGACCACAGCGGAGTGGCTGGCCGCCGGCGTGATCCTCGCCGGCGCGATCTGGCTGATCGTCGTTCGCGTGAAGACGCCTACGCCTTCTTGAGCGCGTCCGGGTTGAGGACGTTGATCGGTGCGCCGTCGAGCCAGGCCTCGATGTCCTTGATCGTGCCTTCGTAGAAGTGCCGGTAGCTCTCCTCCACGACGTAGCCCAGGTGGGGAATGAGCGTAACGTTGTCGAGCTTGGTGAAGGGATGGTCGGCCGACATCGGCTCCTTGTCGTAGACGTCGAGGCCGGCGTGCAGGATCGTGCGGTTCTTGAGCGCCGCAATCAGAGCCGCCTCATCGACGATCGGACCGCGCGAGGTGTTCACCAGGATCGCGGTCTTCTTCATCTTCGCGAGGTCCGCCGCGCCGATCAGGCCACGCGTGCGGTCCGACAGAGCCAGATGGATGGACACGAAGTCCGAGGTGGCGAGCAGCTCGTCCTTGCTGACGTATGTAGCGCCGCCCTCCGCCGCCTTCTCTGGCGTGAGGTTCTGGCTCCACGCCACGACATCCATGCCGAAGGCCTTGCCGTAGCGCGCGGCGCGGCTGCCCAGCTTGCCGAGGCCGAGAATGCCCAGGCGCTTGCCCTCGAGCACCACCATCTGCTCGATGCCGTCGTGCCACTTGCCCTGCCGCGCCAGCCGCTCGGCCTTGGCGAGATCGCGGGCGCACATCATCAGCAGCGCCCAGCCAAGCTCCGCGGTCGGCGCGTTCGAGCCGCCGCCGGGCGTCGTGGAGACCGGAATGCCGCGCTCGGCCGCGGCCTTGTCGTCGAGGCTGGCGGCGCGCGCGCCGGTCAGCACCATGAACTTGAGGTTCGGCAGCTTCTCGATCAGGGCGCGCGGGAACGCCGTCCGCTCGCGCAGCAGGCCCAGCATATCGAAGGGCGCCAGCTTCCGCGCCGCATCCTCGGCCGACGCGAAGGGCTCGTGGAAGACCGTGATCTCGACGCCGCGCTTCCTGAGGCGGTCCCAGTCGGCCATGCGCATGGCGACCTTCTGGTAATCGTCGAGCAGGGCGAGCTTCATCGTTTGCGGCATGGCGTTTCCTGGGAGAGAATGTTTTCAAAGGCATTATAGCCGCGGGAGGCGGTCGTGAGCATCACCGTTACGCCAGCTCATCCTGATTTCGCCGCCGAGATTGCCGGCGTCGACGTGTCACGACCGCTGAATCCTGCCGACCGGCAGGCCATCGAGGACGCGATCGACCGCTATGCCGTCGTGGTCTTTCGCGGCCAGACACTCGACGACGAGAAGCAGGTGGCCTTTGCCCGCAACTTCGGCCCGATCGCTTCCTCGGCCCTGAAACTCCGGCATCGCGACATCAAGCACCGGATCGAATCGAGCGACGTCGCCGACATCTCCAACCTCGACGGCGACGGCAACGTGCTGAAGCCCGATGCGCGGCGGCGTCTCGACGGCCTGGCCAACCGGCTCTGGCATACCGACGCCTCTTTCCGCGCCGTGCCCGGCGCCCTCTCCATGCTCTACGCCCACGTCATTCCCGAGGAAGGCGGCGACACCGAGTTCGCCGACCTGCGCGCGGCCTACGACGCGTTGCCCGAGGCGAAGAAGAACGAACTGGAGGGGCTGGTCGCCGAACATTCGATCTGGCGCTCGCGCGAACAGCTCGGCGTCGTGCAGTACACCGACGAGGAACGCGCCTCGCTGCCGCCGGTACCTCAGCGGCTCGTGCGCACCCATCCAGGCTCGCACCGCAAGACGCTCTATCTCGCCGCGCACGCCTCGCACATCCTGGGCATGCCGGTGGCCGACGGACGCCTGATCATCCTCGACCTGATCGAGCACGCGACGCAGCCGCGCTTCGTCCATGCCCATCGCTGGGCGAAGGGCGATCTGGTGATCTGGGACAATCGCTGCACCATGCATCGCGCGCGGCCGTTCGACACGACCAAGGTACGCGACCTGCGCCGCGTCACCACGCGCGACGTCGCCTCGACGCTCGAACAGGCCGCCTGAGCGACCGAAGCCTGCGTCAGACCGCCAGATTGTCGATAAGGCGCGTGCGGCCGAGGCGCGCGGCGGCGATCACGCGCGCCGGGCCCGTGACATGCTCCAGCGGCTTCAGGCTGTCGGCATCGACGACGGTGAAATACTCGACGATGTCGAAGCCGCCGTCGCGCAGCGCCTGCGACGCCACCGCCGTCGCCTCAGAGCAGGACTTCGTGCCGTCGCGCACCGTGTCGGCGACCTTCACGAGCTGCCTGTACATGACCAGCGCCTTCGTCCGCTCCTCGGTGCTGAGGTAGCGATTGCGTGACGACATCGCGAGCCCGTCCTGCTCGCGCACCGTTGGCATGCCCACGATCTCGAACGGCATCGCGAGGTCGCGCACCATGCGCTTGATGACCTGGAGTTGCTGGTAATCCTTCTCGCCGAAATAGGCGCGGTCCGGCAGCGCCATCAGCAGCAGCTTGCTCACCACCGTGGCAACGCCCTGGAAGTGGCCGGGCCGCAGCGGACCGCACAGACCGTCGGTGATGCCGGCGACCGTCACCGTCGTGAGCTGTTCGCCCGGATACATCTCGTCCTTGGTCGGGGCGAAGACGATGCGGCAGCCCGCTTCGCGCAGCTTCGTGAAGTCGCCTTCCTCGTCGCGCGGATAGGCGGAGAAATCCTCCTTCGGTCCGAACTGCGTCGGATTGACGAAGATGCTGGTCACCGGCACGTCGCCGCGCTCGAGCGCGCCCTTCACGAGGCTCACATGGCCCTCGTGCAACGCGCCCATCGTCGGCACGAGACCGATCGTGCGGCCCGCCTTGCGGAAGCCGGCGACGGCGCGGCGCAGGTCTGCCACCGTGCGGACGACGAGGAGGCCCGTGCTTTCGATCGGATCGCTTGAAGTCTTCACTTGATACACCGCACTTCGACGCCCCTATCCCGTTCAAACTAGCGGGAATCTGAGGCCGATCAACGTAAAGGGGGCGCGACGCAGCAGCCGGTCAGCCTTGCCGAAGCCGCGCCGTCGCTCGCTTCCAGATGACGTCGTCGAGACGCGTCATCTCCTCTATCCGATCGAAAGTGCGATTCGTTGCGCCGAGCGATTTCAGCTCGTCGAGGCGCGACGCGTAGCTCCCGGCGTTGGTGTTCAGCTTGAGGTCGCGAAGCGGCGAGAACCGCGCGTGCAGCGTGCCCCGCCATCCGATCCCGCGCCGGCCGCACACTTCGACGATGTCCTTCTCCAGCAAGACCAGCTCGTCGATCGAATAGAGACCGTCCAGCCTGTCCAGATTGTGCCCTGCCCTGGCCAGGAGTTCGGCTTCGGAAATCGTCAGCCCCGCCTTCAAGCGCCGCCGCGCGTCGTAGGATCCCTCGGCGAAGTAGTAGCTGTAGAAATTGTCGAGGACGGAATCGAGATGCCGGCGCAGCTCGGGGGAACCGCCGTCGCAGAAGAATGCGTCTGGCGACAACATGATCGCGGCATGCAGCCCACGCCTCTCCGGCGTCGCCAAAGCGACGGGATCGAGCTTCGAGGCTTCCGCGCGCAGGAAGAAGTAGAAGGAGACCAGTCTTTCCCGCGGCTGCCGCAGGATGCTGAAGGTGAAGCACTCGCCCTCGATCCGGTCGAGGCTGGTCCAGTCGATGTGTCCCGCGAACAGGCGGTACGAACGCAGGCGCTCCGGCGGCAATGCCCTGAACTGCTCGTTGTTGACCGCCGGACAGACATGGCGGGACAGAAAGAACCGGCTCAGGAAGCGACGGACGCTCGTTCCCGCCGTCTTGGGAATATGCAGGAATTTAACCTTCATCCGGCGCTCTCTAGGATCCGAGGGCTCGCCGGCAACCTAGTCCAGTCGGCGCGGATGCCGAAGCAGTTCGAGCCGCCGAAAGGACTGGTAGAAATTGGAGCGGGCGAAGGGATTCGAACCCTCGACCCCGACCTTGGCAAGGTCGTGCTCTACCCCTGAGCTACGCCCGCGCTCCGATCCGGCTGGGTAGGTCGCCGGAAGGCGGCTCTGATAGGGCTTTTCCGGCGCCTTGGCAAGGGGCTGTCGCGACCCTCATCCGCGCGCCAGGAGACGCTGCAGATACTTGCCGTATTCGCTCTCGCGGATCGGCTGGATCAGCTTCTCGAAGGCGCCGTCGTCGATGTAGCCCTTGCGCCAGGCGATTTCCTCGGGGCTGCCGATCTGCAGGCCCTGGCGCTCCTCGACCGTCTCCACGAACTGGGCGGCCCGCAGCAGGCTCGACGGCGTGCCGGTATCGAGCCAGGCATAGCCGCGACCCAGCCGCTCGACGGTTAGCCGGCCTTCCTTCAGGTAATGGGCGTTGATGTCGCTGATCTCGAGTTCGCCGCGCGCCGAGCGCGGGACCTGGGTGGCGACGTCGCAGACGTCGGAATCGTAGAAGTAGAGTCCGGTCACGGCCCAGTTCGACTTGGGCTGCTTGGGCTTCTCGACGATGCTGACCGGCCGTTGCGCGGCATCGAACTCCACCACGCCATAAGCGGTAGGATCGGCCACCCAGTAGGCATAGACCCACGCGCCCTTGCCCTCGGCGCCGCGTCCCGCCACCTCGGGCAGCGAATCGCCGTAAAAAAGGTTGTCGCCCAGGATCAGGCCGACCCGCGAATTGCCGATGAATTTGCGACCGATGATGAAGGCCTCGGCGATGCCGCCGGGCTTGAGCTGCGGCTCGTAGGAGACGTTGATGCCCCACTGGCTGCCGTCGCCGAACAGGCGGCGATAGGCTTCGACGTCGCCCGGATTGACGATCAGCAGGATGTCCCGGCAGCCCGCGAGCATCATCGTGGTCAGCGGGTAGTAGACCATCGGCTTGTTATAGACAGGCAGGAGCTGCTTGTTGGCTGCCCGCGTCATGGGGTAGAGCCGCGTGCCGCTGCCGCCCGAGAGAACGATACCCTTCATTCCAGCCATCTAGCGCACCCCCATGCTCAGCCCGCAACAACTCTTGAGCCGACTCGACGAGCTCGGCATCGCCCACCGCACCGTCGAGCACCCGCCCGTCTTCACGGTCGAGGAAGCCAAGGCCCTGCGCGGCAACCTGCCCGGCCATCACATCAAGAACCTCTTTTTGCGCAACAAGAAGGAGGAGATGTGGCTGATCGTGGCACTGGAGGATCGGGCCATCGACCTCAAGCGCCTCGGAGAACGGCTGGGAGCCGGGCGATTCTCGTTCGGCAGCCCGGAGCGGCTGAAGCGCCATCTCGGCGTCGAGCCGGGCTCCGTGACGCCACTGTCGGCGATCAACGATGCCGACCACAAGGTTCGCGTGGTGCTTGATCGCGGCCTGACCGAGGGCGGGCCGATCAACGCCCATCCGCTGGTGAACACCATGACGACGGCGTTGAGCCTCGCCGATCTGCTGCGCTTCTTCGCGGCGACCGGTCACACCCCGGAGTGGCTCGACTTCCCGGTCTGACGTTATATTATAACAGCATGCTTCCCCGTCGCCGTCTCCCGCTTCTCTTCCTGGCGCTGGGCCTGTTGCCCGGCCTGCCCGCCGCCGCCCAGACACCGATCAGGGCCGTCGCGACCTTCTCGATCCTGGGCGACCTGGTGGCCGAGGTGGCGGGCGACAAGGTCGTCCTCTCCGTCCTCGTCGGCGCCGATATGGACGCCCATGCCTACCAGCCCCGCCCCAGCGACGCCCGCATGCTGGCAGACGCCCAGCTCCTCGTGAGCAACGGGCTTGGCTTCGAGGGCTGGATCGACCGTCTCGCCAAGGCCGCGCCCTTCAAGGGACGCGCGGTCGTGGCCTCGACCGGTGTCGCCACCCTGGCCGCCGGATCGGGCCATGGGCACGGGCATTCACATGCCCACGGACCGGATCCGCACTGCTGGCAGGACGTCCAGCGCGTGCGCACCTATGTCGCCAACATCGCCAAGGGTCTCGTCGATGCCGATCCGGCGAACGCCGCGCACTACAAGGAGCGTGCGGCGCAGGCCGACCGCCGCCTCGTCGAGCTCGATGCCTGGGTGAAGGCGGAGATCGCCAAGGTACCGGCCGACAAGCGCCGGGCGATCACCGGCCACGATTCGTTTCGCTATTTCTCCGCCGCCTATGGCGTGAAGTTCCAGTCCCCGCGCGGCTACAACACCAGCAGCGAACCCTCGGCCCGCGATGTCGCGCTGCTGATCCGCGAGGCGCGCGAGCAACGCATCAAGGCGCTGTTCGTCGAGAACATGACCAATCCCGGCCTGGTCGATCAGATCGCCCGCGAATCGGGGGCCGTCGTCGGCCCGCGCCTCTACACCGACGCGCTGTCAGGCCCTAATGGACCCGCGCCGACCTACGAGAAGATGATGCGGCACAACGTGACGGCCCTCGTCGCGGGCATGCTCAAGAACTGATCAGACCGCCCCATCAGACCGCGACGAACGGCAGGCCAGCGACGCGACGAGTCGCCTGCAGCGTGTTGTACATCAGGCAGGCCACGGTCATCGGGCCGACGCCGCCCGGCACCGGCGTGACATATCCCGCCACCTTCTGCGCTTCGGCAAAGGCAACGTCGCCCACCAGCCGGCTCTTGCCTTCCGGCGTCGGAATCCGGTTGATGCCGACATCGACCACCGCCGCGCCGGGCTTGATCCAGCCGCCCTTCACGAACTCGGTCTTGCCGATCGCGACCACGAGAATGTCGGCCTGACGGCAGACCGCGGGCAGGTCGCGGGTGCGCGAATGGGTGATCGTCACCGTGCAATCGGCGCGCAGCAGAAGCTGGGCCACCGGACGACCCACCAGATTGGAGCGGCCGACGATCACGGCATTGAGGCCTGACAACGAACCCAGCGCGTCCTGCAGCAGCATCGACACGCCGAGCGGCGTGCACGGCACCGGAAAATCGAGCGGGGCGCCCGGCGCGATCGATCCCAGGCGGCCGACATTCACCGGATGGAAGCCGTCGACATCCTTGGCCGGATCGATGGCGATCAGCACCTTCGCCGTGTCGATATGCCGGGGCAGCGGAAGCTGGACCAGGATGCCGTTGACCGTGGGGTCGGCGTTGAGCTGCGCGACCACCGCCAGCAGCTCCGCCTCGGTCGTGTTCTCCGGCAGCTGATGATCGAAGCTCGCCATGCCGAGTTCGACCGCAAGCTTTCCCTTGCTGCGGACATAGACCTGGCTGGCCGGATCGGCGCCGACCAGCACGGTGGCGAGGCCGGGCTTCGGCCCGCCCTTGGCGATCAGGTCGGCCACGCCAGCACCCACGCGCTGGCGCAGGCCGCCCGCGAAGGCTTTTCCATCGATCAGTTTTGCGTCAGCCATTCTTGTCCATCCATTCGGCAATCCGTCCGACGAGCGCATCCGGCTCGCCCGCGACGCTGAGCGTCTTCTCTCGCGCCGTCCCGCCGCGCACGATTTCTATGGTCGATTTCGGGACGCGCCAAGCGGCCGCCAGCAGGGCGACGACGGCGGCATTGGCCTTGCCATCCTCGGGCGCTGCCGTCACTGCGGCCTTGAGCGCGCCGTCGGCGGTCCGCTCGAGCACGGATCGCCGCGCCCGCGGCTGCACGCGAAGCTGGATGGTCACGCCGCCGGAGAGGCGACGCAGGAAAACGGGATCGGTCGGCAGGCTGCTCAGCGGAACGTCAGCGAACCAGGGCCGGCCAGACATACTCCCACAGCAGGCTGCGGATGAAGAACAGGCCGAGCAGCAGGATGACGGGCGAGATATCGACGCCGCCGAGATTGGGAAGGATGCGCCGGATCGGACGCAGGACGGGTTCCGTCAGCTTGAACAGCAGATCGACCACGACCCGGATGAACTGGTTGCGCACGTTCACCACGCCGAACGCCACCAGCCAGCTCATGATCGCGCTCGCGATCACGATCCATGTGTAGATGTCGATGATCTTGTCGATCAGCACCGCCAACGACAGCATCTGGCCTCCACGCCTCGAGGCCGGCCAACCGCCGGCCGCGGCACCCTACTCGGCAGCGATTGCCGATCACAAGCCCATTTCAGGCGCGCGTCAGGACGAGTTCGACGCTGCCGAGGCGGACGGAGCGCACGGCGCTGATGTCGCGCGGACCGTGCTCGGGCAACAGCCGGGCGCCGTCGATGAAGGTACCGCCGGGGCTGCCCAGGTCTTCCAGGCCCAGCCTGCGGCCGGAGACCAGAAGGCGGGCATGCGGCTGGCCGACTGACGGATCGGGCACGCTGAGATCGGTCGAGGCGCCCGCCGGCGCGCCCGTCAGCGTGTAGCTGCCCGACGTCCCGTCGATCCCCAGCGAGACCGTGCCGCCATTGGCGAGTGCGCCGGCAAGGCGCCAGCCGCGCGCGTCGGGCAGCGCCATCGAAGGCCCGCCCAAGGCCACCGGCCCGGTGGCCGGTGCGGGCCGATGAGGGGCCGTGAAACCGCCGCCGCTCGCGCCGGCCGGCTCGTCGCGCGGCCAGCGCATGAAGGCGAAGACCCAGAGAAGGATCAGCGGCACGATCGTGCCGATACCGGTCAGCGTCACCAGGATGGCGCCCAGTCCGGTCCAGCCGGGCAGGCCGGCCTTCTCGACGATGCGCCAGGCCATCCAGGCCGCGAGTATGGTGCCGATCAGCGCGAAGGCGCCGGTCAGACCGAACAGGCCCGTGAGGGCCGCGATTTCCACCCCGAACATCTATCGCCTCGGCGCGGCTTCGCCCGCGGGCCACGTGCTGAAGGCCAGCATGCCCATGACGATGAAGGAACCGATGACCGGCACCAGATGGAACAGCGACAGGGCGCCCGAGAAACCGGCGCGCGTGCAGATCCGCCAGGTCGGGATGATCAGGACGAGCGACAGGAACAGGTGCACGACCAGCAGGACGAACACCGTGAAGGAGCCCAGCGCCAGGAGCCAGCTCACCGGATCCATGACGTCAGACCAGGGCTACGACTTCGATCTCGACCATGACGTCGCGCGGCAGGCGCGCGACTTCCACGGTCGAGCGGGCCGGCGTGGCGCTGCCGAAATATTCCGGCAGGCCATAGACCTCGTTCATGGCGCCGAAACTGTCCATGCTCTTCAGGAACACCGTCGTCTTCACGGCCTGTCCGAGGTCGCTGCCGGCCGCCTTCAGCACCGCCCGCAGGTTCTTCAGCACCTGGTGCGTCTGCTCGGCGATGCCACCCTCGACGATGTTGCCGGTCGCCGGATCGAGCGGGATCTGACCGGCACAGAAGACCAGCCCGTTGGCCACGACCGCCTGCGAATAGGGGCCGAGGGCCTTGGGGGCGGCGTCCGTCTGAACGATTTTCTTGGCGCTGGCCATTGGCTCACCTCATCAAAAGCAGGGGCCGGACGCTATCACAGGCCGGTTTGCTTGACAGGGGGCCCGGCAACCATTATCCGCGCGGTTCTCCAAGGGTCGGAGGGGGCTGTAGCTCAGCTGGGAGAGCGCCTCGTTCGCAATGAGGAGGTCAGGGGTTCGATCCCCCTCAGCTCCACCAACCACCCCGATCCTTTTTCGATGGCCGGCTTCATTTACTAGCCTGCCACGGCGCATCCCGGCACAATTGCACTCGATGCGCAGACGCAAACGCCCCACGCCTGCCGAGCTCGGCCTCACCGCCACCGAAGGCCGCATCCTCACCTCGCTGCGCACGCCGCAGCGCGTGCAGGAATACGTGTCTGCCCTCCCCGCCAATTTCGAGCAGGGCGGCGACAGCCTGCGGTCCGTGCGCGGCGTGCTGCGCCATCGCGAGGCCCATTGCCTGGAGGCGGCTTTCGTCGCGGCCTGCGCACTGTGGCTGCAGGGGGAGCCGCCGCTGGTCATGGACCTGACGGCCACGCGCGAGGATTCCGATCACGTCGTCACCCTGTTCCGCCGCGACGGCTGCTGGGGCGCGATCTCCAAGAGCAACCATGCCTGGCTGCGCTGGCGCGACCCGGTCTATCGCAGCCTGCGCGAGCTCGCGATGTCGTACTTCCACGAGTACTTCAACAAGGGCCGCAAGACGCTGCGCACCTATTCGGCCTCGATCGACCTGCGCCGCTTCGCGACCGACGAATGGATCACCAGCGAAGAAAATTGCTGGGACGTCGGCGCGGCGCTCGACGATGCCCGCCACTACCGCCTGATCAAGCCGGCACAGATGCGCTGGCTGATGCCGCCCGACGCCACCGTGCTGCGGGCCGACGACATCGTTCAATACGAAAGCCGCGATCGCAAGACGGCTCGCAAATACTGATCATCTAGGGAGCGCGACATGAGACGAGTCTTCTCGACCCTGCTGCTGATCCTGCTCGGCGCCGCCACACCGGCCGCCGCCCAGATCCCTCCCGAATGGCAGGCCGCCGCGCAGGCCGTGATCGGCGAGCTCGAGCGCGACACGCCGCAGGCGGCCAAGCCCTGGACCGGCGCGGAGCTGACGCAAGGCTGGAACCTCGCGCGCGCCTGGCGACGGCACAACAACGGCAACATAGAGATCATCCTTGCCGAGTATCTGATGTTCGTGGCGCTGTGCCGGGTCGGCTGCGCCGGCAGCACGGTCGAGGGCCAGGGCTATGTCGGCGCGGCCGGGGAGGTGAAGGCGCTGATCGCCCAGAACGGCGGCTCCTACGCGCTGGCGGCGAACGCCAACACGTGGCTGGCCGGCATTGCCGACGCGACCGGCGCGGCGAAGAAGAACGTGGCCCTCTGGCAGAAGGATCCCGACATCGCGTCGGCCGACTTCGCGACCGGCAACATCTACGCATTGAGCTGGCTGCTGGCCCGCAAGAGGCCGACACCCGACGCACAGGCCGACGCCTTCGCCCGCTTCGCGATCTTCGTGCAGGGCAAGGCGTGGATCGGCACACGCTGCATCGACATCACGAAGGTGGCGACGGTGCTCGGCGCGGCGCCGCGGATCGATACCTGTCAGTAGAAGAATTTAGCAAACACCGTCGTCTCGACCGAAGCGCCGAAGGCGCGAAGTGGAGAGACCTTCGCTCCACCAAAAGCCGACAAGTCGCAGAGAGAAGATCTCTCCACTCCGCCTCGCTGCGCGAGGCTCCGGTCCAGATGACGGGGTGGTGCAAACGAAAAAAGGGGGCCGTGAGGCCCCCTTTCCGATTGCGGCTGCGATCGCGCGTTACTCGGCGGCGATCTGTTCCTTCACGAACTTCTTGGCATCGAAATCCTCGGCGACCTTGAGGTCGTTGCCGATCAGCTTCTCGATGTCGATCTCGGCGTAGCCGAGCACGCCCATTTCGCCCAGCGCCTTCTGCACCTTCGGCCCGAACAGGCCGATCTCCTTGAGGATCGGCACGATGCGGGTGAACAGGCGGGTGCGGAACTGCTGCATGGCGCCCGAGTGATAGGCGTGCTCCAGCATTTCCTTCACCGGCAGACCGGACCGCATCCAGACTTCGCCCTGGTTGAAGCGGTCGCGCATGAAGTAGAGCGCCTCGACGACGAACTCCTCGCGCTCGGCGCGCTCGGCATCGGAGAGGTGCGGATAATATTCGCGCAGCGCCATGCGGCCGAACGTGACGTGACGCGCCTCGTCCTGCATGACGTAGGCGTTCACGGCGCCGGCCAGGTTGTTCTTGGCGGTGTCGCGGATGCGCTGGAAGGCGGCGAGCGCCAGGCCCTCGATCAGCACCTGCATGCCGAGATAGGTCATGTCCCAACGGCGGTCGGTCAGCGTCTGCTCGAGCAGGTTCTTCAGCGATTCCGTGATTGGATAGGCCGCCTTGAACTTCTCGTGGATCAGTCGCTTGTAGCTCTCGACGTGACGTGCCTCGTCCATCACCTGGGTGGCGGCATAGAACTTGGCGTTCATGTCCGGCACGGTGTTCACGATCTTGGCGGTGGCGATCAGCGCGCCCTGCTCGCCGTGCATGAACTGGCAGATGGAATGGCACTGCAGGTTGAAGCGCAGCCAGTCCTTCTCCTTGTCGGTCATCTTGTCCCAGAAGGGAGAGCCGTAGATCGGGATCGTTTCGTCGGCCATGCCCATCGGGTTGCCTTCGAACAGCTCCTGGGACCAGTCGATACGGGTGCTGGTGTCCCACTGCTGCTGCTTGCCCTTTTCGTACAGGTTCAGCAGGTCGGCGGACCCGTCCTCGTACTCCCAGTTGAACGCAATCTCGGTGGCACCGTCGAACTTCCAGTTCGTGATTTCGACCGGCAGCTGATAAATTTTTTGCGTCGTCATCGGCTCTTGCCTCCTGGCCCTGAACCTTGTCCCATCCCTATGGAGCGTCGGAACAATGACGCTCCGCTCATTTTTCTCGGCGGACGCTAGCACAGTCTGCTAGGAGAGTCCGCCCGGAAAACGGGCATCTGAAGATGAGTTTTTGATGTCCTATAATCAGCTGCGCATTGCCAAGATCATCCAGGAAACGCCGGACGCGCGCTCCTTCGTCCTGGAGGTCCCACCCGAACTCGCTGAAAAGTACCGGTATCGCGCGGGCCAGTTCCTGACCTTCCGCGTCCCGCACGCCGACGGGACATTCAACCGTTGCTACTCGCTGTCCAGCGCCCCCGAGACCGACGGTCTGCCGAAGGTCACGATCAAGCGGGTCGCCGGCGGTAAGGGCTCCAACTGGTTCCACGACGCGCTGAAGGAAGGCGGCATGCTCGACGTGCTGCCGCCGGCCGGCCGCTTCGTGCTGGGCGAGGGCGACGCGCCCCTGCTCCTGTTCGGTGGCGGCAGCGGCATCACGCCGATGATGGCGCTGATCAAGAGCGCCCTGAAGGGCACGCGGCGCATCCGGCTGCTCTATGCCAACCGCGACAGGTCTTCCGTGATCTTCGATGCCGAGTTCGAGGCCCTGGCGAAGGCCCATCCCGGCCGGCTGGAGGTGATCCATCACCTCGATTCGACGCAGGGCATCCTGAAGCCCGAGGAGATCGTCGCGGCGATGAAGGGTTTCGAGGCGGGCGACGTCTATCTCTGCGGCCCCGGCCCCTTCATGAGCCTGGTCGAGCAGACGCTGTTCGCGCACGGCATGCCGCACGAGAAGGTGCGGATCGAACGCTTCGAGGCCTCGGGCAACGACGCGGTTCCGGTCGAGCCGAGCGAAGAGGGCGACGTGATCCCGGGCGAGATCACCATCCATTTCGAGGGCAAGGCGCACAAGGTTGCCTACGCAAAGGGCCAGACCATTCTCGAAGCCGCTCGCGCCGGCGGGCTCAACCCGCTCTCTTCCTGCGAGGAGGGGTTCTGCGCCTCGTGCGCGGCCAAGACCATCAAGGGCAAGGTCGTGCTGGCCAAGAACGACATCTACACGCCCGACGATCTCGCCAATAACTGGATCCTGACCTGCCAGGGCCATTGTTTCGGGGCCGAGGTCGAGATCACCTACGACGTGGTGTAGCGATTAGCGTCCGCCCCCTCGCGCAGGCGACCATCCTGACGGTGGTCGCCGGCATCGCCGACGCCGTGGGTTACGTCACCATGAACGGCGTGTTTGCGGCAAACATGACCGGCAACACGGTGCTGGCCGGCATCGACCTGGCGAAGGGCAACCATCTCGGCGCCTGGAACCACCTGACGCCGCTGGTCGCCTTCTTTCCCGGCGCCATGCTCGCGCGCGTGCTGGTGCGACTGCTCAAGGGGCCGGCTGCGGTCCTGCTGCTCGAAGCCGTCCTCATCGCGGTGGTGGGCTTCCTCCCGGTCAGCGAAGAGAATGCGGTGATGATCGTGGCCTTCGCCATGGGGCTGCAGGCCTCGGCGATCACCAGCTTCGCCGGCCATTCGGTGAGCACGGTGGTGGTGACCAGCACCTTGGCGCGCACCGCCGACGCGGCCGTCGACCGGCTCTGGCCGGGGTCGCCGACACCGCCGCCGTCCGCCGTGAACACATGGCTGCTGGCGCTCACCTGGACCGGCTACCTGATCGGGGCCGTGATCGGCGGCGCGCTGCTGCCGGTGCTGGCCTATCCGCTGCTCGTCCCGGCCGCTTTGCTCGTCCTGTTGCTGCTTCTGCTCTGACCCGGCGCTACTCCGCCGCGATCGACTTCTCGACGAACATCTTCCGGTCGAAGTCGTCGGCGACCTTGCCGTCGTTGGCGAGGACTTCGGCGACATCGATCTTGGCGTAGTCCATCACGCCCATCTCGGCGAACGCCTTCTGAACGCGCGGACCCCACAGGCCGATATCCTTCACCGTCGGCACCACGCGGCTGAACAGCCGGCCGCGGAAGGAATTCATCTGCTTGGAATTGTAGTGGATGTCGTCGAGCACCTTGGCCGGCAGGCCGAGCCGCTCCCAGACCTCGGACTGGTTGAAGCGGTCGCGCATGAAATAGAGCGCCTCGACCACGAACTCCTCGCGCTCGTCGCGCTCGGCATCGGAGAGGTGCGGATAGTATTCGCGCAGCGCCAGGCGGCCGAACGAAACGTGCCGCGCCTCGTCCTGCATCACATAGGCGTTCACGGCGCCCGCCAGCGTGTTGCCCGCCTTGTCGCGGATCGACTGGAAGGCAGCGAGCGCCAGACCCTCGATCAGCACCTGCATGCCGAGATAGGTCATGTCCCAGCGGCGGTCGGTCAGCGTCTGCTCGAGCAGCGTCTGCAGCGCCTTGTTGATCGGATAGGCGACCTTGAACTTCTCGTGCAGCAGCCGCTTGTAGGCTTCGACGTGGCGCGCCTCGTCCATCACCTGGGTGGCGGCATAGAACTTGGCGTTCATGTCGGGGACGGTGCCGACGATCTTGGCACTGGCGATCAGCGCGCCCTGCTCGCCGTGCATGAACTGCGAGATCGAGTTGGCCTGGAGATGGAGCCTGAGCCAGCTTCGCTCCTTCTCGTTCATCCTGTTCCAGTAATCCGTGCCGTAGATCGAGATCGCCTCGTCCTTCAGCTCCATCGGATTGTCGGGATTGAGTTCGAGCGACCAGTCGAGGCGCGTGCTGGCGTCCCACTGCTGTTGCTTGCCCTTCTCGTAGAGCTCGAGCAGCGACGACGAGCCGTCGTCGTATTCCCAGTTGAACTGGAGGTCGGTCGCGCCGTCGAACGTCCACTGCGTCACGTCGACGGGCAGGGCGTAAATCCGCTGCGTGGTCATGGCATCACCCTCCCGGGCAAGTCGTCACATATTGCTTGCGGAAAAGATGACGCTCCGTTCACGAATTGGCAAGCCCCTACGGCTGAAGGCGGTACCCACCCCGGTCGGTCACCAGGATCGCGGCGCTGGCGGGATCCTTCTCGATCTTCTGGCGCAGCCGATAGATGTGGGTTTCCAGCGTGTGGGTCGTGACGCCGGCATTGTAGCCCCAGACCTCGTTCAGCAGCACGTCGCGCGCGATCGGCCGGTCGCCGGCGCGGAACAGGTATTTCAGGATCGAGGCTTCCTTGTCGGTCAGCCGGACCTTCTTGTTGCCGCCCTTCTCCATCAGCATCTTGGCCGCGGGATGGAATTCATAGGGACCGATCGTCATCACCGCATCCTCGCTACGCTCGTGCTGGCGCAGATGGGCCCGCAGGCGGGCGAGCAGGACGTTGATGCGGAATGGCTTCGTGACGTAGTCGTTTGCACCGGATTCAAGGCCGAGAATCGTGTCTGCGTCGCTGTCGGCCGCGGTCAGCATGATGACCGGCGCCCGCACGCCCTGGCGGCGCATCAGTTTGCACAGTTCGCGCCCGTCCATGTCGGGCAGGCCGATGTCCAGGAGGATCGCGTCATAATGCGCGATCTTGGCCTTCTCGAGACCCTCCGCCGCCGTCCCGACCTGGATCGTCGTGAAGCCGTCGTAGAGATCGAGCTGCTCCGCAAGCACGCCACGCAACGCCTGATCGTCATCGACCAACAGGATTTTCTTGCCACGATTGTTCACGGACATGCGTTCTTTACCTGTCAGCCATCTCGAAATTCACTCTATCCGGTACGATCAGGGCACAAAAGCGGTTCACTTCGGCGAATTCCCATGGCGTGATAGCTAGAGACATGAGTTCCAGCCCGATCCATTCTCGCACAGCGTCTGCAGTTGCCGCCGTAGAGCGCGCCCTCGCCGAACTCCGCCGCGGCGGTATCGTCGTGCTGCGCGACGAGCACGGGGCCGGTTGCCTGGTGATAGCCGCCGAATCCTGCGGTCCGCGCGCCCTCCAGCGCCTGCAGGGTCTCGCCCAGAGCGCCCCCGTCCTGGTCACCACCCGCCGGCGCGCCGAGGCGATCGGCATGGAAATTCCGCCGCATATCGCGGGCGGCATGGGCGAGACCAACAAGCCCATCACGATCGACCTGCCGGAGGGCGTGCCCGTCGACGTCATCCTGCGGCCGCACGAAAGCGACAGTACCGGCCGCCACGTGGCTTTGCGCCACCTGTCGCGGCCCGTGGCCAGCCATGCGCCGGGCCTTGCCCAGGCCGCGATCGAACTCGCCAAGCTCGCCCGCCTTCTGCCCGCCGTGGTTCTGGGACCGCTCACCCGTGATCCCGGCAACAAGCGGCGGGACTGGGCGCGCGAACAGGATCTCGTCTACGTCGATGCGGCCGACGTCGCGGGCTACGAGGAGACGGCGTCGCGCACCCTGCAGCAGGTGGCGCAGGCGCACGTCCCGCTGGAGGGCGCGGAAAATGCCCGCATCCTTGCCTGGCGCCCCAGCGACGGCGGCAAGGAACATCTCGCCATCGTCGTCGGCGACATCGACCCGACCGAACCGGTGCTGATCCGCCTGCACTCGGAATGCTTCACCGGCGACCTGCTGGGCTCGCTGCGCTGCGACTGCGGCGTGCAACTGCGCAGCGCCATCGCCGAGATCGCCAAGCAGGGATCGGGCGTGCTGCTCTATCTCGCCCAGGAAGGGCGCGGCATCGGCCTCGTGAACAAGCTGCGCGCCTATGAATTGCAGGACGACGGCTTCGACACGATCGACGCCAACGAACAACTCGGCTTCGACGCCGACGAACGCATCTACGCACCCGCTGCCACCATGCTGTCGCGCATGGGCATCCAGCGCGTGCGGCTGATGACCAACAACCCGGAGAAGATCGCGCAGCTCGAGCGCTATGGCATCGAGGTTGCGGCCCGGGTCCAGCATTCCTTCCCGTCCAACGGGCACAACGAGAATTACCTGCGTACCAAGGCAGAACGAGCAGGCCACCTGCTCTAATAACGACGACTGGAGGAAACAAATGACCAAGATGAACCGCCGCACTTTCGCGGCCGGAAGTGCTGCGCTCGCGTTCTCCCCTTACATCGCAAGTGCCCAGAAGAAGTACGACCCGGGCGTCACCGACAAGGAAATCAAGCTCGGCCACACCAACCCGTACAGCGGGCCGCTGTCGGCCTACGGCACGATCGGCAAGGCGATCGCCGCCTATTGGACGATGGTGAACGAGACCGGCGGCATCAACGGCCGCAGGATCAACTTCCTCACCTACGACGATGGCTTCTCCCCGCCCAAGACCGTCGAGATGGTCCGCAAGCTGGTCGAGGACGACAAGGTCTTCGCCATCTTCCAGCTGCTCGGCACCCCGACCAACACGGTCGTGCAGAAGTACCTGAACCAGAAGAAGGTACCGCAGCTCTTCGTCGCCACCGGCGCCTCCAAGTGGGGCATGCCCAAGGAGTTCCCTTGGACCATGGGCTGGCAGCCCGACTACCACACCGAGGCGGCGATCTACGCCAAGCACGTGCTGGCCAAGTACAAGGACAATCTCAAGGATCTGCGCATCGGCATGATCTACCAGAACGACGATTCCGGTAAGGACTACATCGGCGGCTTCCTCGACGGCCTCGGCAAGGAAAACGAGAAGTACGTCACGGCGAAGGTGAGCTACGAGGTCACCGATCCGACCGTCGACAGCCAGATCATCCAGATCAAGAGCTCCGGCGCCAACGTCTTCTTCAACGACTGCGCGCCGAAGGCGGCGGCGCAGGCCATCCGCAAGGTGGCCGATCTCGGCTGGAAGCCAGACCATTATCTCGCCAACGTCTCGGCCTCGGTGGCCGCGGTGCTGAAGCCCGCCGGCTTCGAGAACAGCAAGGGTATCATCACCGCCGCCTACCTGAAGGACGCGACCGACAAGCAGTGGGTGAACGACGCGGACTACAAGGAATGGGACGCGTGGATGAAGAAGTACCTGCCCGACGCCAATCCGGCCGACTCAGGCAACGTCTATGCCTATGCGGTCTCGTCCACGATGCGGCATTGCCTCAACGCCTGCGGCGACAACCTCACGCGCGACAACCTGATGAAGCAGGCCGCCAGCATGAAGAACCTGGTGGTGCCGATGCTGCTGCCCGGCATCAAGATCAACACCAGCCCGACGGACTTCTATCCCATCCAGTCGGTGCGCCTGTCCGCCTTCGATGGCGAGACGTGGAAGCTGTTCGGTGACGTGCTGAGCAACGAAAGCACCTGAGAACGGCAACCCGCCCCCGCGGGCGGGTGGGCACGCAGCATGCTTTGGAGCGGTCCGTGACCGAGCGGGGCCGCGAGACCGGCCACTTCGCGCACGGCCTCGCCGTGCCGGCGGCGCGTGGACTCAATGCGCCGCCTATCAGCCTCGTCCGCGTCGACCATGCGACACGGAAGCGGACGCCCAGGCTCAGCCCCGACTTCTTTCGCGAAGTGATCGCTCGCAACGCATCGGCCTGACGTTGCGGCAAGACGCACGCCACAAGGCGGCATTGACCGCCGAAGCGCGAAAATAGGATTATTGTTCTTGTTTGACGGTCGAATTTGGAAATGGTTTCCGCGCATAAATGGATCGTGACCAAATATAAGAAATCCTGACGTGTTTGCTGTGCCAAGATCGGCAACGATGAACGGCGAGAGGGGACACGAGATGAAGCTGCCGCTGGCGACGCTGGACCATGTGGTCATCAATGCGCGTAACGACATGGATCATGCCGCCGATGTCTATACACGGCTCGGCTTTTCGCTCACCGAACGCGGCTACCACTCGCTCGGCTCGATGAACCACCTCGCGATGTTCGGGACCGACTATCTCGAACTGATCGCCATCCCGAAGGATGCCACGTCGGGTCGCCTTGACCTGCTCACCTTTCCGTTCGGCCTCAACGGTCTCGTGTTCGGGTCCGAGGATTCCGCCGTTACCTACGAAGCCCTCAGCAAGGCGGGCGTTCCGGTCGAGGCGCCGGTCGAGTTCACGCGCCCCGTGAAGGTCGGCGACGAGATGCGTGACGCGCGCTTCCGCACGGTCCGCATGAAGGCCGGCGTCGTGCCGTACGGGCGGGTCTACTACTGTCATCACTTCACCCGCGACGTGGTGTGGCGCGACGAGTGGCGGCATCACGCCAACGGCACGGTCGCCATCGCGCGCTTCCTGATCGTCGAGCCGGATCCCGCTGCGGCCTCGAAACTCTATGCCGACATGTTCGGTGCGGAATCGGTGCGCGACATCAAGGGCGGCAAGGCCGTGGTGGTCGGAAATTCGCGTGTCGAGATCGTGACGGAAGCCGAACTCAAGGCGCAGTTCGGCGATGCGGTGCCCGACCCCGAGGGTCGAAAGGCCTATATGGCGGGCCTGACCTTCCGCACCCTTTCGACGGCCAAGGCGGCACGTGCCTTGCAAGCCGGCAGGATCGGCGGCGTGACCGAGAGTGCGGGTCGCGTGGTCGTGCCCGCCAGGGAAGCGTTGAACGCAGTGTTGGAGTTCATCGAATAGACTGAAGAACGACGTCAGGGCTGCTGGGGAGCGGCCGAGAAGGGGTTCGATGGAATATTACGACTGCTTCGCGGCGAGCTATGCCAATGCGCGCGCGAAATTTCACAAGGCTGCGACGGCGGCGCAGGGCGAGGTGCGTTCCTTCCTGCACCCCGCGAAGAAAGCGCCGGACGGTGGTCCGCTGGCCATCGACGTGGCCTGCTTCGGCGACCGCAAGGCGCCCCGGCAGGCGCTGTTCGTGAGCGGCACGCACGGTCAGGAAGGGTTCTCCGGGTCGGCGGTCCAGATCGGCTGGCTGAAATCGGGCGGCGCCGCGCGTCTGCCGGCCGACCTCGGCGTGGTGCTTGTGCATGGCCTCAATCCCTACGGCTTCGCGCACTTCACGCGCACCACCGAGAACAACGTCGATCTCAACCGCAACTTCATCGACCGCGAGGCCGGCCCGGCGCCCGCCAACCCCCATTACGAGACGCTCCACGCGGACCTGCTGATCCGTGAATGGACGGACGCGGAGAACGATCGCGTCGCGGGCGTGCTCGACCGGTTCGCCGAGAGCAAAGGCCGCGACGTGTTGTTCGACACCCTGGCGCGGGGCCAGTACGCGCACCAGGACGGACTGATGTTCGGCGGCAAGGACCGTGAATGGTCCAACCGGACGCTGGAAGCCATCGTCGAGGAGACGCTGGCCGGCGCCGAGCGCGTGGCCTTCATCGACTGGCACACCGGCATCGGCGACTACGGCAAGCCGTTCTTCCTCTGCTTCAACGATCCGGCCGGTCCGCTGTTCGCACGCGCCTGCGACTGGTGGGGCAAGGACAATGTCGACGGCGTGCGGCCGCACGGCATGGCGCGGCCCAACTATACCGGTCTCGTCTTCCAGGGCGTGCAGCGCTTCCTCGGCAATCGCGACATGTGCGGCGCGGTGATCGAGTTCGGCACACGGGGCGTCAACATGCGCCGCGTGCTGCGCCTCGACCAGTGGCTGCGCCGCCACCATCACGGCCTGGATCCCGACGTCCTGGCCACGCTGCAGGCCGACATGATGGACGCCTTCTGTCCCTTCGACGGGCAGTGGCGCAAGGACACGCTCGACTACGGGCTGAAGCTCACCGACCAGGCACTTTCGGGACTTTCCTCATGGTGACCATCAAGTACGACAATCAGGGCGATGCGATCTCGCGCGACGTGCCGGCCGACAACCTGGCGCTGATCGATGCCGGCGGGAATGGCGCCGAGCGCAGCTACACCTATGCCGACATTATCCGGCTGAGTGGCGCGGTGGCGCGCGGGCTGCTGAAGCGCGGCCTGCAGCGCGGCGATCGGGTTGCGATCCTGTCGGCCAACCGCGCGGAGTTCCTGCTCACGTTCCTCGGCACCATGCAGGCCGGGCTCGTCTCGGTGCCGGTGAACTACAAGCTGCCGGCCGAGACGGTCGCCTACGTCGTGGGCGACTGCGACGCCAAGATGGTGATCGGCGACGATGCGCGTCTCCCACTGGCGCCCGACGACGTACCAAAACTCTCATTCGACAGGGATTTCGAGAGCCTGCTCGACGAGGGCCCGTTCACGCCGCTTCCGATGAAGCCCGAGGAACCGGCCATGTTCCTCTATACGTCGGGCTCGACGGGCCGTCCGAAGGGCGTGGTACTGTCTCACTATTCGCATCTCTGGGCGATCAGCCAGCGCGTGCGCCGGCCGGGGCCCCTCGGCCAGCGCGCCCTCGTGGCCGCGCCGCTCTATCACATGAACGGCCTCGCCATGTGCCAGACCACCTTCTCGCAGGGCGACACCGTGGTGCTGCTGCCGCAGTTCACGACGCGTGGCTACATCGAGGCCGCCGCGAAGCATCGCGTGGCGTTCCTCACGTCGGTGCCCACCATGATCGCGATGATGCTGCGTGAGCGCGAGTTGCTCGCCAGAGCCGATCTCTCGGCCGTCGAGGCCGTCCGCATGGGCTCGGCGCCCGTTACCCAATCGCTGATCGATCAGGTGCACGCGGTGTTTCCGAAGGCTGTCGTCAGCAACGGCTACGGCACCACCGAAGCCGGCCCCGTCGTGTTCGGGCCGCACCCCAAAGGACTGCCGCAGCCGGTCCTCTCGACGGGCTATCCGCATCCCGAGGTTCAGCTCCGCCTCGTGCGCGACGGCCAGGAAGTGCAGGACGAAGGCGAGCTCCAGATGAAGTGCGGCGCGTTGATGACGCACTATCACAAGCTGCCGGCCAAGACGGCCGAGGTGATGACGCCGGACGGCTTCTATCGCACCAGCGACGTCTTCCGCCGCGACGAGAACGGCTTCTTCTATTTCGTCGGCCGCGTCGACGACATGTTCGTGTGTGGCGGCGAGAACATCTATCCCGGCGAGGTCGAGAAGATGCTCGAACGCCACCCCGGCATCCACCAGGCCGCCGTGATCCCCGTCCCCGACGAGCTGAAGGGCCACAAGCCGATCGCCTTCGTCGTCAAGGCGGCCGACGCCCAGCTCGACGAGCAGGCGGTGAAGACCTACGCGCTGGCCAATGCGCCGGCCTACCAGCATCCGAGGCGCGTGCTGTTCGTCGATGAAATGCCGCTCGCCGGCACCAACAAGATCGACAAGCGTGTCCTCGCAAAGCAGATCCCAACTGGAGAAGTCTGACCCATGAAAGCAGCAGTCGTCCGTGAGCACGGCGGACCGGACCGCCTCGTCTTCGAGACCAACTTTCCTGACCCGACGCCGGGCGAAGGCGACGTCATCGTCGCGGTGAAGGCCTCGTCGCTGAACTATCACGACGTCTTCACCCGCCGCGGCATGCCCGGCATCAAGGTGCCGATGCCCGCCATCATGGGCCTCGACGTCGCCGGCGAGATCGCCGAAGTGGGCGCCGGCGTGACCGGCTGGAAGAAGGGCGACCGCGTCCTGGTCGATCCGATCAACAGGGTCGAAGGCGGCCTGATGGGCGAAACGGTGCATGGCGGCCTGGCCGAACTGTGCAAGGCACGCGCCCATCAGCTCATCAAGATTCCCGACGGCGTGAGCTACGCCGACGCCGCGGCGCTTCCCGTCGCGTACGGCACGGCGCTGCGCATGATGGTCACCAACGGTCATGTCGCGAAGGGCGAGAAGGTCCTGATCCTCGGCGCGTCCGGTGGCGTGGGCGTGTGCTGCCTGCAGCTCGCCAAGCTCGCCGGCTGCGAGGTCATCGCCTGCGCCGGCACCGACGCCAAGGCCAAGCGCCTGGCCGAGCTCGGGGCCGACAAGACGATCAACTACATCGAAAAGGATTTCATGAAGGAAATCTTCGCGATGTACGGCAAGCCCACGCGGCGCGGCAACGGCACCGACCAGGGCGTCGACGTCGTCGTCAACTACACCGGCGGCGACACCTGGGTGAATTCGCTGAAGACGCTGAAGGTCGGCGGCCGCCTGCTGACCTGCGGCGCCACCGCGGGCTATGCGCCGACCGAGGATATCCGCTTCATCTGGACCTTCGAACTGAAGATCCTGGGCTCCAACGGCTGGATGCGCACCGACATCGAGAAGCTCCTGGAACTGGTGCAGAGCGGCAAGCTCAAGGTCCTGGTCGACAAGATCTTCCCGCTCGCCGAGGCGCGCGAAGCGCTGCGCGTGATCGAGGATCGCGAAGTGTTCGGCAAGATCGTGGTGGCCCCATGAGCGACAAGCTCCAGCCGCTGACCTCGGAAGAGATGCAGGCGCAGCTCGACCGCTCCCCGTTCATCGCCTTTCTTGGCCTGAAAGTGACCGCGACCGATCCGGCGAAGGAGGAAGTCACCATGACCTGCTCCATGCGTCCGGAGTTCGAGCGTGGCGCCGGTACCGGCCAATGGCATGGCGGCCCGATCGCGGCGATCATCGACACGGTCGGCGACTACGCGCTGGTCATGGCGCTGCGCCGCGGCCTGCCGACCATCAACTTCCGGGTCGACTATCTCAGGCCCGCGATCAAGACGGCGCTCACCACGACGGCGCGCGTGCGCCGTGCCGGCAAGAGCGTCGGTGTCGTCGATGTCGACGTGTTCAACGACCAGGGCGCACTCGTCGCCGTCGGTCGTGCGACCTATTCGACGCTTCAGGCCTAGGCCACACGGTATGAAGTTTGCTTAGTCTGCGTCGGGGATTGGGGAAACGGAGGGATTCATGACGATCAAGGTTTCACGCCGCGTGTTCGGCGCGGGTGTAGTTGCGGCCGGTCTGGTCGGCGCTTCGAAGGGATCTTTCGCGCAGGGCACGCCCAAGCGGGGCGGCACGCTGGTCGCGACCTGGGGCGGTGGCGAACCGCAGGCCTGCTATGTGCCGGCCGGCGGCGGTTCGAGCCCGACCTTCTCCTCCTCGAAGCTGTTCGAGCGGCTGGCGAAGCGCAACATGGACGGCAAGTTCGAAGGCGTGCTGGCCGAGTCGTGGAAGCCTTCGGCGGACTTCAAGTCCTACACCATGAAGATCCGCAAGGGCGTGAAGTTCCACGACGGCAAGGACATGACCGTCGACGACGTCGTATATTCCGTCAGCGAGATCTGGAAGAAGTACGCTGCCGCCTCGGCGCTCACCGATTTCGCCGGCATCGAAGCGCCGGACGCCGACACGGTCGTCTTCAAGTACAACAATCCGACGCCGGAATTCTTCTTCGCCTCCACGCTGTGCGGTATCGTCTCCTACATCGTGCCGAAGCATGTCTATGCCGGCAGCGATCCCGTCACCAATCCGGCCAACAACGCGCCCATTGCGACGGGTCCGTGGAAATTCAAGGAATGGGTGCGCGGCAGTCACTTCGAGTACGTGAAAAACGAGAACTACTGGAAGAAGGACGAGCCCTATCTCGATCGTCTGATCATCCGCTACGTGCGTGACCCGGCGGGTCGCGCCGCGGCGATGGAAGCCGGCGATATCCACATGGGCGTATTCAACCCGGTCGCACCACCGGACATCAAGCGCCTCACCGGCACCGGCAAGTTCGTCGCGACGTCCAAGGGCTACGAGGAAGCCGTCTGGTCGACGACGCTCGAATGCAACATGCGCAATCCGATCTTCGCCAAGCGCGAGGTGCGCCAGGCGATCTTCAACGCCGTCAACCGCGATTTCATCGCCAAGACCGTCTACTACGGCTACGCGCGGCCGGGCACGAGCCCGATCTACTCCCCCAACAAGGAGTTCTTCACCGCCGACACGTTCAAGACGCCGTTCGACCCGAAAAAGGCGGCCTCCCTGCTCGACGCAGCAGGCTTTCCGAAGAAGGCCGACGGCAAGCGCTTCACGCTGAACCTGCTCTCGGCGGGCTGGTTCCAGGAGAACGGCAAGGTCGGCGCCTACGTGAAGCAGGCCCTCGAGGATGTCGGCATCGGCATCAATCTCACGGTCCCCGACCGTCCGAGTTCCATCAAGCGCATCTACACCGACTATGATTTCGACCTGGCGATCTCCAATCAGGCCAACCCGTCCGAGCCGGTGCCATCGACCACGCAGTACTTCACGACCGATGGGATCCTGAAGGGTGTGCCCTTCCGCAACGCCTCGGGCTATTCCAATCCCGACGTCGACAAGCTGGTCGCCAGCATCAAGGTCGAAACCGATCCGGCCAAGCGCAAGGCGCTGGTCTTCGAGTTCCAGAAGATCATCACCCAGGAAGCCCCGCTCCTGCCGCTGGTCGAGCTGGAGTCGATCACCCTGGCCAGCACCAAGGTGCAGAACCACTCGAACGACCCGAACTTCCTCGCGGCGAGCTGGGGAGACCTATGGCTGGCGAGCTAGTCTCGCCAACGCCCACGCTGCGCGGCTCCGCCCGCCGGGCGGCAGCGTTCAAGCTCCTGCGGCGACGGCTGATTCAGGCCGTCCCGCTGATGCTGGGCGTGGTGATCATCAATTTCTGCCTGATCCAGATGGCACCGGGCAGCTTCCTCGAGCTGATGACGGCCGAGAACCAGGTGAGCGACCCGGCGACGGTTGCACTGCTGCGCAAGACCTACGGGCTGGAAGATCCCGTGTGGATGCAGCTTCTGAAGTACATCTGGGCGCTGCTGCATTTCGACTTCGGTTTCTCCTACCGGCAGAACATGCCGGTCATCCAGGCAATCTGGATCCACCTGCCGGCAACCATCCTGCTGATGGTGTCGAGCATCGCGCTCGCCGTCTCGGTGGGCGTCGCGGCAGGCGTCGTCGCTTCGATGAAAGTCCGCACCTTCTGGGACAGCCTGGTCTCGATCGGCGCCATGTTCTTCTACGCCGCACCCAGCTTCTGGCTCGGCATCATGCTGATCGTGCTGTTTTCGGTGAAACTCGGCTGGCTGCCGGTCGGCGGCATGATGAAGATCGGCGGCACCGGCGGCGTTCTGGATATCGTGCACCACCTGATCCTGCCGACCCTGGCGCTCGGCCTCTTCTATGCCGCGATCTACACGCGCGTCATGCGATCCTCGATGCTGGAGGTGGCGCAGGCTGACTTCGTGCGCACCGCCCGCGCCAAGGGCCTCAGCCGCAACAAGGTCACGATCCATCATGTGCTGCGCAATGCGCTGCTGCCGGTGGTCACGATCCTCGGCGTCCAGATGGGCACCGTGCTGGCCGGCAGCGTCGTCATCGAGAGCGTGTTCAGCTGGCCGGGCGTCGGCTCGCTGCTGTTCGACAGCGTGAGCTCGCGCAACTACCCCGTGGTACTCGGCATCATGGTCCTGGGATCGCTGGTGGTCATCGCGGCCAACATCGCGGTCGACCTGATCTACATGTGGCTCGATCCGCGGATCGAGATCCGCTGATGCAGCGCTTCGAATTTCTCGGCCGCTTCTCGCGCAACCGCGGCGCGCTGGTCGGCGCCTGCCTGATCCTGGTCGTCGCCCTGATGGCGGCCTTCGCGTCGGTCTTCTTCCCGACCGACCCGCTGCGCATCGTCGGGATGCCCGAACTGTGGCCGGGCGAGGACCCCGAGTTCCCGCTCGGCACCGATTCGCTGGGTCGCGACATCCTCTCGATGATCGTGCACGGCGCGCGGGCGACGCTGCTGATCGGCCTGTTCGCCTCGACGGTCGCCACGCTGATCGGCGTCAGCGTGGGCGCCGCCGCCGGCTATTTCGGCGGCTGGGTCGACGAAATCGGCATGCGCGTGGCCGAGCTGTTCCAGACCATCCCGAACCTGATCTTCGTGCTCACCATCGTGGTCATCCTGGGCTCGACCCTCACCAACATCGTGATCGCCATCGGCATCGTGAGCTGGACGCCGATCGCGCGCATGACCCGGGCGGAGTTCCTGTCGCTGCGCGACCGCGAGTTCGTGCAGGCCTGCCGGTCCATGGGCATGAGCGACCTCCGCATCATCATCTCGGAGATCCTGCCCAACGCCCTGCCGCCGGTGATCGTGTTGTCCTCGCTGGTCGTGGCGGGCGCCATCCTGTTCGAATCGGCCGTCTCGTTCCTCGGCCTTGGCGACCCCAACGTCGCGAGCTGGGGCCGGCTGGTCGGCGACGGGCGGCAGCTCATCCGCAGTTCCTGGTACATCTGCGCCATCCCCGGCATCGCGATCATGATCACCGTGCTCTGCCTCAACCTGGTGGGCGACGGGCTGAACGACGCGCTCAACCCCAAGCTCCGGGACCGCTGAGCGATGGCCGCCCTTCCCCTGGAGGTTCGCAACCTCCGCACCACATTGTTCACGCGCCGCGGCGAGATGAAGGCGGTCGACGGGCTGAGCCTCACCGTCGGCGCCGGCGAGACCGTCGCCATCGTGGGCGAATCGGGCTGCGGCAAGTCGCTGTCGGCGCTCTCGATCATGCGGCTCCTGCCCGACCCGCCGGCCCGCATCGTCGGCGGCGAGGTCAGGCTGAACGGGCGGGACATCGTGCCCTTGCCCGAGGAAACCATGCTCGGCATCCGGGGCAAGGAGATCGGCATGATCTTCCAGGATCCGATCAGTTCCCTGAACCCCGTCACGACGGTCGAGAAGCAGATCGTCGAAGTGCTGATGACCCACACCGAGCTCGGTCGCGGTCAGGCGCGCGTGCGGGCGCACGAGTTGCTGGAGCTGGTCGGCATGCCCGATGCGGCGCGCCGCCTCGACGCCTATCCGCACCAGCTCTCCGGCGGCATGTGCCAGCGGGTCGTCATCGCCATGGCAATCGCCTGCAGCCCGTCCGTACTGATCGCCGACGAGCCGACCACGGCGCTCGACGTCACGGTGCAGGCGCAGGTCCTGGCGCTGCTCAAGAAGCTGCAGGCCGATGCCGGCATGGCGATGATCTTCATCACCCACGATCTCGGCGTCGTCGCCGAGACGGCCGATCGCGTCGTGGTCATGTATGCCGGCCGCAAGGTCGAGGAGGCCTCGGTCGACGACCTGTTCGAGAACCCGCTGCACCCCTACACGGTGGGCCTGATCGGCGCGACGCCGATCCCCGGCGCCGAGCGCGCCGAACGGCTGGCCGACATTCCCGGCATGGTGCCGCCGCTGAATGCGTTGCCGGAAGGCTGCGCCTTCGCGCCGCGCTGCAAGCGGGTGATGGACCGTTGCCTCACCGAGAAGCCTGCCCTCACGGTTCCGGGGCCGGGCCGACTCGTCGCCTGCTTCGCGGCCGAGGGAGGCTGACCGTGTCGCTCCTTTCGCTGAGGGACGTGCGCGTCCAGTTCAACACATCGGGCGGCATCGTGCGCGCCGTGAACGGCGTCAGCCTCGATCTTGCCGTCGGCGAGACGCTGGGCCTGGTGGGCGAATCGGGCTGCGGCAAGTCCACCCTCGGCAAGGCGATCATGAAGCTGGTCCCGGTGGCCGGGGGCGAGATCGTGGTCGAGGGCGTCGACATTGCGCCGCTGAACCGCGAGCAGCTCGCCGACATGCGCCGCAAGGTGCAGATGATCTTCCAGGACCCCTACGGGTCTTTGAACCCACGCTCGACGGTCGGCCGTTCGGTGGCGCAGCCGATGGTCCTCGCGGGATGGAAGGCCAGCGCCACCGCCGAGCGGGTCGAGACCCTGCTGCGCTGGGTTGGCCTGCCCAGCGACGCCAAGCAGCGCTACCCGCACGAGTTCTCCGGCGGCCAGCGCCAGCGCATCGGCATCGCCCGCGCCCTGGCGCTCAGCCCCAAGCTGATCATCTGCGACGAGCCGGTCTCGGCACTCGACGTCTCGGTCCGCGCCCAGGTCATCAACCTGCTGGAGGACCTGAAGAGCCAGTTCGGCGTCTCCTATCTCTTCATCAGCCACGACCTCAGCGTGGTCGAGCACATCGCCGACCGGGTGGCGGTGATGTATCTCGGCATGCTGTTCGAGGTTGGCGGCCGCGACCAGATCTGGCGCGACCCCCGGCATCCCTACACGAAGGCCCTGCTGGCCGCCGCGCCGATCGCCAATCCCAAGCTCGCCCGCGCCCGCCAGCGCACCGTCCTTCAGGGCGAGCTGCCCAGCCCGCTCAACCCTCCCCCCGGCTGTCCCTTCAATTCGCGCTGCCCCCTGGCACAGGACCGCTGCTGGGCCGAGAAGCCGGTGTTGCGGCCGGTCGGCAACGGCGCGCAGGCGGCGTGCCATTTCGTCTGATTTGGCTATGATCCGGCGCATGAGATTCGCCTTCATCGCCCCCCTGCTCCTCGCCGGTGGCTTCTGCGCTGCCGCCTCCGCCCAGACCATGGAGTTCGCCTGCCCCGACCCGGGCACGACCTTCACCTACGACAGCGGCGTCAAGGTCGTGGCGCGCGGACGCAGCGGCATGGACTGCAACATGGAGCGCGTGGGCGGCGGCCCCTTCAAGCTGCGCGCGCTGCTGTTCGACAATCCGTCGGCCGACGGCAACGACGCGACCGCCTTCATCGCCGCCCTGCGCCCCGAACGCCTGTGGCCGCTCGAGGCCGGCAAGAAGATCGAGGCGAGCTACAAGGTCGGTGGCGGCACCTGGACCTACACGCTCGCCGTCGTGCGCTACGAACGCCGTACCGGGCCGGGCGAGAAGATGATCGACACGTTCCTGATCGAGATGAACGAGACCGGGGACAAGGGCCAGCGCTCGATCTCTCGCTGGTGGATCGCCCCGTCCGACAAGTTCGCCATCCGCTACGATTTCAGCGACGGCGCCGGAAAGGCCAACCGTGCGGTGGTGACCGAAGTCACGCGGTAGATCGAAACCTACTTCTTCCAGTAGGTCTGGGCCTGCACGTTCGAGCCGGGACCGACATAGGCCCGGATCAAAAGGTCGCCTTCGGGCTTGCAGTCGCCATTTTTGACCCCGCGGATTTTCTCGGTGCAAAGAAGACAATCAGGACAGTCTGCAACCGGTCGTGGTGCGCAATCGTACCCTGAGTAACCGAGTTGCTGCCGCCCGCTTCTCTCGATGACTTCATGCAGATAAGAAGCCACTCTTGAGTTGTCGATCCATGTGTTGGCTGGCAGCGTGTAGTGATATGGGCCGGTCACCTTGGACACAGTGCCCACAAAGGCTCTCTCGACGTTACCGCAGAACGTGCAGCCTCCGACGGCAAGCAATAGAACAAAGACTGACGCGAGACGACCGCAGGAGAATCTCGGCATGCCGCACCTCATTGTGAAAGCGCAGCATGCCGGGAAGTCCTCTTAGCTCCACTAATCTATGGTTGCAATCCAGCTGAAGCGTCACGGAGCATCTTGTACCGGGAAGACCGGTGGCGCCACGTAACGCTTGTACTTCGGATCGAGCAGATCCCGATTCCACCCCGAAAAGCGTCGACCCTCATTTTGCCCCTGCAGAACGCGGTCGGCGTCAGCGGCCAGCCCCATGGCCTTGGTGACCGTGTAGGCGACCGAATTACTGTTCTGGATCTGGCCGCCGTCGGTACCAAGCTCGTACGATGGATCGTGGGCCTTGTAGTCGAACTTGGTTTCAGTGATGGCGCTGGCGGCTGCGACGCCTTTAGCCCAGATGCGTTCGATTTCATCCTTTGAACCAGCACGGAGTTCTCCCAAGAGAACCTTGTTACCGCCAATTGGCGAACCCTCTCCTGGTCCTGTTGCAACGCCTCGTAGATCTGCTCCGTCCATGCCGGCCATCATCGGCTCACCCGTGTGCTTCGAATGGCTCAGCCCATGGAGTTCGCCGACGATCCTGTCGTTTCCATCTACAAGGGCAAGAAAGGCGTGCCCTCGATGAAGTATCGGATGGCTCTTCAGTTCGATCCGCCAAGCCTTTCCCTGGTCCGGATACAAAATCTCTGCGGCTCTACGGTCGGTCATCGTTCGTTCCTTCGGAATGGTTGCAAGGCTTGCCAAGCGACGGCTACGGATCCGCGCGCGTCGAACCATCCGCAACAAGCGGAGGTGTTCGCGGCAAGTCCGTTCGCGACTTGGCGGCAATCAGAGTGTTGCTGGCACTGCCTTCACGACGCATCTCAAACGCACCGGCACGACCGCATCGTTGATGAGGGCGGGCTGGGCTTTCAGACCTTCAAAGACGGAATGCGACAGGCAGAAACGGCCGACGCATTGCGTCGAGACCTGCGGGTAGTATAGCAGAAATGTGCTCAATCTGAATTGGCTTACGTCACCGAACTTGGATCGGTGTTGGCGCCGCAGATCAGCGTCGCCACGCGTTCGCCCGGCGCGGGGCGATACGCGCCGGCGCGCAGCGCGGCGAGGCCGGTGGCGCCGGCCGGTTCGGCGACGATGCGCAGTTCGTCCCACAGCGCGCGCTGCGCATCGCGCACGGCATCGTCGGTGACCAGCACGGACTCGCGGACCAGAGTGCGGGCGAGTTCGAAGTTGGGCGTGCCGATGCGGCTGGCACCCAGCGCGTCGGCGGCGATGCCCGAGATCGCGACGTCGACCGGCCTCCCGGCCTTCAGCGCCGCATGCAGGGTCGGCGTGCCCTCGGTCTCGACGGCGACGATCTTCTTCACCGATCCGATCGCGGCGGCACAGCCGGCGATCAGGCCGCCGCCGCCGACGGCGATCAGCAGCGTGTCGAACGCCGCCTGCTCGGCGAATTCCAGCGCGACACTGCCGGCGCCGGCGAACACGACCTCGTCCTCATAGGCCGGCACGATCAGTGCGCCGATCTCGGCGGCGCGGGCCTCGGAGGCGGCACGGGCCTCGGCATAGACGGGACCGATCTGGTGCACGACTGCGCCGTAGCTGCGCAGCCGCGCCACCTTGGCGGGCGCAGCGATGGTCGGCACGAAGATCTCGGCCTTGTGGCCCAGGGCATGCGCGGCATAGGCCGCGGCGGCGCCGTGATTGCCGCCCGAGGCCGCAACGATGCCGGCGGCCGGCACCTTCGAGGCCAGCAGCTTGTGGAACGCGCCGCGTCCCTTGAACGAGCCGCTGACCTGCAGCGATTCGAGCTTCAATGCCAGCGGTGCCGTCACGCCCAGCGAACCGGCGGCGAGCTCGATGACCGGCGTGCGACGCACCTGCGGACGGATCAGGCCCCAGGCGGCCTCTACTTCGGTTCGGGAGATCATTGGGCTTCTTCGCTTCTCCTCCCCCGTCATCGGGGAAGGTGTCCCCGAAGGGGACGGAGGGGTCATGGGCAAAGGGGCACTTATGACCCCTCCGCCCTGTACGACGCGGCACCTCCCCCGATGACGGGGGAGGCAGTCAAAGCCGGCAGGCTGGGACGTGGCGCAGGTAGTGGTCGAAGTCGGGCGTGCGGGCGCGCGGGTCCTTGGCTTCCTCGTCGTAGCGGCGCAGGCGGACCGCTTCGGCGTGATAGGGATTCGCGCGGAACGCCTCGACCTCGTCGGGAGACATCAGGCCGCCCTGCAGCTCCAGGCTGCGCACCGAGTCGGGCGCCAGCTTGCCGAAATAATCGGACTCGACGGTACAGAGATAGCGCTTGGCCGTGACGTGCAGGCGGACGGGCTCGCTGACGGCAGGACCGAAACGCTCGGCCAGCCACTGCGCGCCCAGTTCCTCGTGCACGTCGTCGACGCCGCGTGACGCCGGATCCTCGCCGAGCTGGTGGATCATGTGCCCGACATCGTGCAGCAGCGAGGCCAGCACCGTCGCCGGCGGCGCGCCGTCGGCCTCGGCCAGTGCCGCCGCCTGCAGCGCATGCTGGAGCTGGTTGATCTCGGAGAGGCCGTAGCGCCGCGTGGCGCGGCCGACGAAGATATCCAGGAGGTCCTGGCGCAGCGGATCGCTCATGCGTTCTTTTTACCATGAACCGGGGCGTAACCGGGAATCAGGGAAAGCGCCTGTTGCAGGGGGTCGGCCTGCCACGCGCGCGTAACAAATTCGCCATGCATGTCGAGCCCGCCTGTGGGTCCGACGAAAGCCGCGGTGCCCGGGGTCAGGCTCTTCGGGAGGGCGCGCGCGAACGAAATGCGCCGCTTGGCGAGCAGGCCCTGGAGCGTCACGTTTTCGTCCTTCGTCGATTCCGTGAAGGCGCTCAACAGGAAGGCCTGCTGGCGGCGGGCGGCGAACCAGGCGGCGAACTTGTCCTCGTCGCCATAGAGCGCATCCAGGAGGATGAGCCCCTTCACGCGATGGTTGGCGCCGCCACGCTGCAGCGCATAGGCCGCCGACAGGTAACCGCCGCTAAAGGCCACGATCACCACGGAGGCGAGGTTGAAGCCGCGGCCGGCGCTCCGGTTGCCGTAGAGCCGCATCAGCCGCTCCGCCGCCTCGTCGAGATACTTGGCGAAGTGCCCACCGCGCCAGAAATTGCCGGCGCTGGAATCGAGCGCATCGAGCGCAAGCTGCGGCGCCACCAGCGCGATGTTCTGGCCGGACTCCGCGATCTGCCGCGGCACGGCTTGGCGTACCATCACGTCGCGTTCCAGCGTGGCGCCCTGGCCATGCAGGAACAGCACGATCAGGACCGGCCGCGTCGGGTCGAAGCCCTGCGGCAGGTAGAGCAGCGAGCGGCGGTCGCTGTAGGCCGTCTCTTCCCAATAGACGTCGCCACGCCCGGTCGTGTGGCCGCGCCGCTTGCCGTCGCGCGCGTCGAGGAACGGCTTCGTCGTGTCGGGGAGGAAGCCACGATAGGGGAAGGGCGAGGCGTCGAAGGCTGCGAGCTGCGTCTTCGCTTCCTTGAGCGCCGCCGTGGGAGACGGCGCGGCGGGCTTTGCCGCATGCACTGGGGTCGGCTTGGCGGCAGGCTTGGTCGCCTGCCGCTTCGAAGGTTTCTTGGGTTTCTTCGGCTGGGCGTGCGCGGCAGTCGGCATCAGGAGAGCCCCCAGCAGCAGCAGCGCCCGCCGCTTCACGCGGCGGCGGGCCGCCCTGCCCCCGTGGCCTGGGACTGGAGCGGCATGAGGACGGAGAAGAACGTCGGCCATGCGATCAGGTAGGCGAAGGCGCCGACCAGAACCACGGCCGGCAGGCCGAAGCTGGTCGCCACGATCGGCACCAGTGCGGCGCCGATGACCGAGAAACAGCCGTTGATGCCCCAGGCCCACAGAAACATGTGGTCCTTGCCCAGGCGGCCGAGCGTCGTCATCGCCGTCGGCATGGGGAAGCCCATGAGGAATGCCGGCGGGAAGATGATCAGCAGGCACAGCAGGATGCGCAGCGCGTAGGGCAGCGTGCCGATCCAGTCGAGCGCGTAGTCGATGGTGAAGGCGTAGGTCACCAGGATCGCGAAGATCGCCAGGAAGACCTTGGGCATGAAGGTGCGCGACCGGTCGAGGAAGCGCTCGGAGAAGAAGCTGCCGATGCCGGAGAAGACCAGCATGCCGGTGATCAGCACCGACGCCGACACGGTGGCGTTGGAGAGCGCCAGGATGAAGTGGGAGATCATGCCCACCTCGACGATGATGTAACCCAGCCCCAGGCACAGGAAGTAGATCATCGTGCCGGCCTTGCCGGGATAGCGGCTGAAGATGGTGCGCCAACCGAAGATCACCGGGAACAGAACCAGGGTCAGCGCGAAGACCGTCGCGATGCCGAGCGTCGCCCACAGAAGCAGATAGCCCCATTCGTCCTGCACCAGCTCGAGCCGGTCGGTGAACTTCAGCAGGTCGGGCACCTTGATGTAGGCGGCGAAGTACGGCTGGTGGTTGGTCAGGATGCGCGTGTCGAAGACGTACTGGTCCGCCACCTTCTGCCAGCCGCCCTCGATCAGATAGTGCCAGGCGAGGCGGCCCAGCATGGTCGCAGGCACGATGGGCGCCGGCGGCGGGCCATCGGACTTGACCTCGGCGGCCCCGGGCGCGCCCGGCGGCGGCTTGTCGTTTGGCTCCTTCTCGGAGGGCGCCGTCGGGTCCGACGGCTCACCCGCAAAGAAGAACTGGTCGCGATAGTCGGACAGGATCTGCTTCAGGTCGGACGTGTCGACCTTGAAGCCCGGATAGTAGATCTCGTCGAACGACATCGCCTTGGTGTGGGCGTTGAGCAGTTCGATCTCCGCGGCCGTGAAGCCGTCGCGCTTGTAGAGCACGGTGGCGGTCGAGAGGTAGGACGAGACCACGTAGAACTTCTGGGCGATGTCCTTGCCGCCATCCACGTCACGCGCCGCGGCCACCATCGTGGCATAGAGCTTCAGCACCGACTTCGGCGGCTCTTCCTTGTTCCACAGGGTCACCGAGAGCACACCGCCCGGCGTCAGGGCGCGCATGTAGGCGCTCATCGCCTCGCGGCTGTAGGAATACTTCTCGACAATCGAGAAGCCGCCGGGGCTCGACAGGCCGGCCGAATCGGCCAGCGACAGGTCGATCACGTCGTAGCGGTTCTTCGTATGGGCGACGTAGAGGCGGCCGTCGTAGTCGATGACGTTGACCTTGGGGTTGTTCAGGATGTCGCCGGTGAAGTCGCGCAGGTGCTTGTCCTCGCGGAAAGCCGTCAGCAGCGCGGGATTGCCCTCGGCCACCGTCACCTGGCTGGAGCCCGACTTCAGCGCCACCGCCGTCGAAATGCCGCCGCCGAACTGCACCACGAAGGTCTTCGGGTCCTTCTTCAGCAGGTACGGGTAGTACATCGGCAGGAACCTGAAGTAGGCCGTCTGGTCGGCCGGCAGGTCCTTGATGATGCCGGCGGGCCCCTCGGAATCGATGTAGAGGCCGAGATAGGCGTTCGACGGCATCTTCTTCAGGTTGAAGGCCGCATTGTCGGACTGGCCCGGCGCGAAGTGCAGGTAGGAGCTGGAGTAGACCTCGATGTAGCCGAACGGCGAGGCGCGCTCGTAAACGCGCGCGGCGTCGGGGAACTTGCGGGCATAGGAAACGCCCTTGTAGTCGGACACGGCGAGCTTGGGGATGCCCAGCACCTGCGGCGCGAAGTGATGCACCGCGGCCGACAGGATCGCGACGACGACGATGGCCAGGGTGCCGCGGCGATCGCCCAGCGCCACGAACCACAGCACGCCGCCGGCGAGCCACAGGATCAGCGGCGCCATGATCAGGTCGTCGGGCCGCCAGACGTACATCGCCAGCAGCACGGTGAGGCCGCACAGGCCCGAGCCGACGAGATCGGCGAAGTAGACGCGGCTGAAGGTCTTCTGCGCCTTCAGGAAGATCACGCCGAGATAAAGCGCGCCCGCCAGGAACGGCAGGAAGTAGAGCACGAAGTTGGCGAACAGGCGCCACTTCTGCATCGGGTCGGAGATCAGGAAGATCGCGTTGAACGGCACCTGCTGGGCGGCGAGGTTGCACACCACCATCAGCGGCCCGAAGGCCAGCAGCGCACCCTTGACCGAGCCCACCCAGTGCCGCTCGAACCAGCCCTTGCCCACGCACATCACGGCGCTGGTGAGACCGAAGCCGAACATGGCGAGGCTCACGACCAGCGAGCCGAAATGCGCCCAGCTGCCGACCGAGAACACGCGCATGATGCCGATCTGCAGCGCGATGATGCTGCCGGCAACCAGACCTACGGACAGATAGAAGGAGAGCGGCGGGCGATGATCGAGATCGACCGTGATGGACAAGGGGGATCTCCGTTGTTTTTGTTGGATCGCTTTGTGCGATCTCTAGAGGGGTAGCGGATAGTCGATCCCAAAAACTCGCGTCATCTCAGGCGGAGTAACCTCCGCCTTTGGAGCGCAGCGAGGGATCCTTCACTGCGCCCGATCAAGGATCCCTCGCTGCGCTCGGGATGGCACCATTTCCCTGGCGTCACCCGCGAGCGCCGCCCGCACGACCATTACCGGTTGTGCGTGCCGACGATCTTGTCGCCGTCGAGCTTGGTGAAGGGCACGAACGGCACGATCTTGCCGCCGTAGATGTCCTCGCGGCTCGTGGTGATGGAGCCGTCGGCGCCCTGGGTCTTGGTGACCTTGAGCACGCGCTGCGCGCCCGGCGGGCCGACCGGGATCACCATCAGGCCACCGGCCTTGAGCTGCTGCAGCAGCGGCGGCGGCACGTGGTCGATGCCGCAGGTCACGATGATCTTGTCGAACGGCGCGGCGTCTTCCCAGCCATAGAAGCCGTCGGAGGCCTTCGTCTTGATGTGCTTGAACTCGGTGTAGCCCTTGTCGATCAGCTTGTCGTAGAGGCCGCGCGTGCGCTGGGCGAGCGGCGCGATGATCTCGATCGTGTAGGCATTCTCGGTGAGATTGGCGATGTAGGCCGACTGCACGCCCGAACCGGTGCCGATCTCGAGCACCTTCTCGCCGCGCTTCACGTCGATGACGTTGGTCATGCGGCCCTGCACGTGCGGGCCGGACATGGTCACGCCATAGCCGATGTCGAGGAAGGCGTGCTCGTAGGCGCGCTTGTGGATCGCCGGGCTGATCGCGGAGAACTCCTCGCGCGGAGTCAGCAGGAAGGCGCGCATCGTCGCCTGGCCCCAGATGTCCTTGTTCCTGATCAGCGCCTGGAAGCGATCCCAGCGCTGGCCGAGGAACACGGGATCTTCACCGCGGGCCTTGCCCCAGGCGATGAAGTTTTCGCGCGAGTCCATCGGCGGGTTGAGGTCCCAGCTGTAGGGCTTGATCGTGGCGGCGATGGCCGGGGCGGCCAGGGCACCGGCGGCAAGCGCAACCGAGCCGGAGACGAAAGTACGTCTCTTCAAGATATTCCTCCTTGGCGCGGACCCGTTGAGAGAGGGAATAAACCGCCGGAAAAGCCCGGCGATTCGGGGTGGCCGCACAGCAAATAGATACGGGAATTGTGGCGGATTTGCCAGCGCGGCCGTGCTAGTTCGTCGGGAACAAAGACGAATCGAGGGAGGAATGAAAATGACCCGTAATCTGTCCCGCCGCGCCGCTCTGGGCGCCGCCGCGGCCCTGCCGGCCGCCGCCCTGCTGCCCCGCGGCGTCCAGGCGCAGGCGGCCTGGAAGCCGACCCAGAACGTCCGCATGATCGTGCCGGCCGCGCCCGGCGGCACCACCGACATCGTGGCCCGTCTGCTGGCCGCTTACCTCACCGAGGCCTGGGGCCAGTCCTGCGTCGTCGACAACAAATCCGGCGCCGGCGGCGTCATCGGCTCGAACGAGGTCGTCAAGGCGGCCCCCGACGGCAACACCGTCCTGATGGGCAATATCGGTCCGCAGTCGATCGCCTACTCGCTCTACCGCAACATGCCCTATACGCCGGCCAGCCTCATCCCGGTGTCCAACGTCATCACCGCGCCCAACGTGCTGGTCGTCCATCCCTCGGTTCCGGCCAAGACGGTGCCGGAATTCGTGGCCTGGCTGAAGGCGCAGAACGGCAAAGCCTCCTACGCTTCCTCCGGCACCGGCCAGTCCCCTCACCTTTGCGGCGCCTGGTTCCTGCAGCTCACGGGCACGAAGGCCGAGCACATCCCCTATCGCGGCGCGGCGCCAGCGCTGGTCGACCTGACGGCCGGCGTCACCCAGTTCTTCTTCGACAACCTGACCACCGCCATCGAGTTCGTGCGCGCAGGCAAGCTGCGGGCGCTCGGGCTCACCTCCGCCCAGCGCAACCCGATGGTGCCGGATCTCGTCCCGATCAACGAGACCATGCCGGAACTCAAGCCGTTCGACGTGTCGACCTGGTTCGGGGTGTTCCTGCCGGCCAACACGCCCAAGCCCATCGTCGATTCGTTCAACGCCCAGATGAAGGCGTGGCTCAGCGACGAGAAGACCAAGGAGCGCTTCAAGACCATGGCGGGCTTCCCGGCCTACGGCACGCCCGACGAGTTCAAGAGCTTCGTCAATGGCCAGATCGCACAATGGAAGGGCGTCATCGACAAAGAAGGCCTGAAGCTCGACGTGAACTGAGACTCACATAATCTGGTTCACCACGCCGCCATCGACACGCATGGCGGCGCCCGACGTGCCGGAAGCGGCTTCGCTGCAGAGGTAGACCCCGAGCGCCGCCACCTCCTCCGACGAGGTGAAGCGCCGGATCAGTGAAGTCGGTCGAAAGTCGCGCAGGAATCCCGCTTCGATTTCCGCGACGCTCACGCCTGTGGCCTGGGCCCGCTCGGCGCGCATCCGGTCGGTGTTCTCGGTGTGAGTCGGGCCGGGCAACAAGGCGTTCACGGTGACGCCCGTGCCCGCGAGTTCCATGGCGAAGCCGCGCGACAGGGAAAGCTGCGCGGTCTTCGTCATGCCGTAGTGGATCATCTCCCTGGGAATGTTCAGCGCCGATTCGCTGGAGACGAAGACGATACGGCCCCAGCCACGCCCGGCCATTCCGGGCGCATAGTGGCGCGTGAAGCGCACACCGCTCATGACGTTGACCTCGAAGAAGCGCTGCCATTCGCCGTCGTCGATCTCGAAGGCGGGCTTGCGGCCATAGATACCCAGATTGTTCACCAGGATGTCGATATGCGGCACCTTGCCGAACACGATCTTCGCGCCCTCCGCCGTGGCGCAATCCGCCGCGATGCCCGTGGCCTTGGCTTCCGGCACGGCGTCCCTCAGCCGCCTCAACGCGTCGTCGACGCCTGCCTGCCCACGGCCCGTGATCACCACGCTCGCGCCTTCGGCGGCGAGGCCCTTGGCGATGGCGTAGCCGATGCCGGCGGTCGAGCCGGTAATCAGCGCATGCTTGTTGGCCAGTCCCAGATCCATGACGTTCTCTCCCTCGGGGCCGCGGCACGGTAGGCAGCGCTCCGGGCCTTGCCAAGCGGCGACCCGAGCATAATATCAGCACTCTGATATATGGAGCCGTCGATGTCCCACCCCCGCCTCACCTACGATGCCTTCGCGAAGATCGCTCCGGTCGCCCAGCAGTCGCTGATCGCGATGGGCCGGCAGGCCGACGAATCGGGCATAGACAAGCAGATCGTCGAACTGGTGAAGCTGCGCGTCTCCCAGATCAACAACTGCGCCTTCTGCCTGCAGATCCACCTCAACGTCTCGCGAAAGATCGGACTGCCGCAGGAGAAGCTCGACCTGGTCGCGACCTGGGAAGAGGCCGGCATCTTTTCCGACAGGGAATGCGCGGCCCTGGCCTGGGCCGAAACGCTGACGCAGCTCGCGGGGCGCAGCGTGCCGAACGACGCCTACGATGCAATCCGCAGGCACTTCAGCGAAGAGGAAGTCACCTTCCTCTCGGTATCCATCGCCACCATCAACGCCTGGAACCGCCTCGGCGCGGCCTTTCGCTTCGCCCCGCCGATCCAGAAGCGTTCTGCGGCCGCGTGACCCCGCGCGAAAGGGTCAGGCCAGTCGAAGGCGAAGGGTAAACACCGAACCGCCCTGCGGGCGGTCGTCGACCGTGATGGTGCCGTCATGGGCGGCAGCCACACGAGTGACGATCGCGAGTCCAAGACCGCGACTCTCGGGCCGCGAGCGATCGCGCCTCCAGAAGCGCTTGAAGATCGTCTCGCGCTCGGCAAGCGGCACGCCTGGCCCCTCGTCGAGCACGCGCACGATGCCTTCGGCATCCACATCGACGTCGACCGAACCGCCGGGCGGCGTATGGCGAATGGCGTTCTCGATGAGGTTGCGCACCGCCCGGAACAGCGCCTCGGCATGTCCGCGCACCCACACCGGCGTTTCCATCCCGGTGAGCGAGATGGTCTTGCCGCTGTTCACCGCCAGCGGCGCCATGAAAGCCACAGCGTCGGTACAGACGGCCTGCAGATCGGCCGTGGAATCGCCGTCCACGACGAAAGTCTCGAGTTCGGCGATGTCGAGGACCTGGTTCACCGTCCGGGTCATGTTCACGATGTCGGTCCGCAGCGATCCCCGCAGCGGCGCATCCTCCATCGTATCCACGCGCGCGCGCATGATGGCGAGCGGCGTCCGCAGCTCGTGCGCCATGTCGGCGGTGAATTCCCGTTGCGCACGGTAGCCGGTTTCGAGCCGGTCGAGCGCCTGGTTGACGGCATGGACCAGAGGCACGATCTCGGTCGGCATTGACTGCTCAGAAAGCCGGACGTCGGTGCTGGTCGGTCCGATAGAGGCCGCCGTGTCGGAGGCCTTCCGCACCGGATCGAGCACCCGGCGGAAGATGACGATGTCGATCACCAGAAGCAGCAGCAGGATCGGGAAGGTGATCCAGGCGACGCGCGGGAAGAACGAGGCAACGATGTCGTCGATGATGACGTCGCGATGCGTGAGATCCTGGCCAACCTGAATCCAGTAGAGGCGATCGTCGATGGCGCGCGGAACGTTCACCCCGATCAGGACCGTGCCGTTGCGGCGCCGCCGACTGAACGAATCCTTGGCCAGCGATTCACCCACGGCCGAGAGCGGTAGATCGTCGCGTCGCGAACTGAACAGCACCTTGCCCTTCGAATCGAGGATGGCATAGGCATAGAGACCGTACCCGCCCGAGTAGATCGGCTCGGCTTCCGGCGGGATGTCCAGCGTGACGTCGCCGTTCGCCATCGGCCGGAGAAAGCTGGCGATCGTGTAGGCCTGGGCGCGCAGGGCGTCGCGATGAAGGCTGTTGGCGGCCTCGTTGAGCAGCCAGTACAGCGCCAGGGGCATCAGGATCGACGTGACGCCGATCGCCACGACGTGCAGCGCGACGACCCGCGAGATGATCGAGCGGAAGCGCCTCAAGCGGTCGCCTTTTCCTCAGCCAGCAGATAGCCGACGCCGCGCACGGTGTGGATCTTCACTGTCGCACCGCAGTCCTGGAGCATCTTTCGCAGGCGGTGGACGTAAACCTCGACGGCGTTGGAACCGACATCGCCCGACAGGCCGAACAACTGGTCCTCGAACAGGCGCTTGGGCACCACGTTGCCACCCCGTCGCAGCAGGATCTCCAGGATCGCCGTCTCGCGCGCGGGAAAGACCCGCACGGCGCCATCGACGAAGACCCGGCGCCCCACGGTCTCGAGCGAGACGTTGCCGAAGATGAGCTCCCGGCCGAGAAGATTGCCCGGTCGGCGCAGCAGCGCCTGCAGACGCGCGACCAGCTCCTCCATCGCGAACGGCTTCACCAGATAGTCGTCGGCACCAGCGTGGAGACCGTTCACGCGATCGCTCACGCCGTCGCGCGCCGTCAGGACGAGCACGGGCGTCGAATCGCCGCGCCCGCGAATGCTCCGGAGGAGCGACAGGCCATCCTGATCGGGCAGACCGAGATCCAGCACGATCGCCGAGTAGCGCATGGCGGCCAGCGAGTAAGCCGCGTCGGCCGCATTGCCTACGGAATCAGCCGCGAAACCGCTGCGCGCCAGACCCTTTACCAGCAGGGCGACGAGTTCGGCATTGTCCTCGACGAGAAGGACTCTCATGGATGCCCCCTCCCCGGGCGCGATCGAGCAGGCCGATCCTAGCACGGACCGCTTCGAGGAACGGATTCGGCCGCACAAGTGGTTTGAAATCCCTACGGCCTGCACTTCGCGCCGGTCGAGGTTTCCGTGCTCGCCCGGATCGCGCGGTGGCGCCATCACCGTCATCCCCACCGCCGTCATCCCTCGTCTTGACCGGAGCCTGGGCGCCGCTGAAAAGGGGACGATGCCTTCCTCCGATGAAATGATCGATCTCGGCGATCGCCGCCTGCGGGTGCGGCGACTCGAGCCCAAGCAGGATGACGGCTTCGACCGCACGGTGCTGGTCTTCCTCCACGAGGGGCTGGGCTGCATCGAGATGTGGCGTGACTTTCCCCAGCGGCTTTGTGACGCCACGCGCTGCACCGGCATCGTCTACGACCGCACCGGCTACGGAAAATCGAGCGCCTGGCCGTCCGATCCGGGGCTCCGCTACATGGAGATTGAGGCCGACGACGTCCTGCCACGCCTGCTGGCGGCCCTCGGCGTCGAGGATTGCGTGCTGGTCGGCCACAGCGACGGCGGCACGATCGCATTGAACTATGCCGCCACCGACCCGGAGCCGCTGCGCGCGGTCGTGACCCTGGCGGCGCATGCGATCAACGAACCGGTCTGCGTCGAGGCCATCGCCCGCGCACGCGAGGCGTTCGCCTCCGGCGACCTGCGCCAGAAGCTCGCGAAGTATCACGGCGACAATGTCGACGGCGCCTTCCGCCTCTGGTCCGACGCCTGGGTGGCGCCGGGATTCGAGCCGATGGACGCCAACGGCCGGCTGCCCGGTGTCGCGGTGCCGGTGCAGGCGATCCAGGGCGAGGACGACGAATACGGCAGCGAGCTGCAGCTCGGCATCATCGCAGGCAAGGTCGGCGGCTATTGCGAGACCCGCCTGGTGCCGGATTGCGGCCACAGTCCGCACCTGCAGCAGCCTGCCTACGTCCTGTCCGAGATCACGCGCTTCGTGTCGCCGCTGGCTCTGGCCGGCTGATCAGAGGCGCTTTAGCTCGCTCGACGCGGCCCAGTTGAACTCGGAGGTTGTCGGGCAGCGCGCCTGCGCGAGCTGGAACTGTTCGCGAGCCCGCTGCTTCTCGCCCCGGCGCAGCGCTTCCACGCCCATGAAGAAGGCGGCCGGGCACTTGCCGTTGGTGCGCTTGGCGGCGTCGTCGGTTTCGGCCGCCACCTCGAGTTCGCCGGCCGTGCCCTTGCCGATCAGGTAGCGGATGATCGGGCCCGGCCACTCGTTGAGGCTTTCCGTGCCGACCTCCCGCGTGAGCGCCGTGCGCGCGTCGCGTCTGGCGCCGACCTGCGCCGCATAGCGCCACAGGAGCGGCGACTGTTTCGACTTGAAATTGGGGCGGTCCGCCAGGGTCGCGCCGAAATCCTCGATGGCCTGCGGAAAGTTGCCGAGATTCAAGTTGGCGAGGCCTCGATAATACAGAGCCGAGCGACGCTCGACGGGAGTCTGAGCGGCAGCCAAGGCCGTGTCGAGCAGGCCGAGGGCGCGCGAGAAGTCGGCGATCTGCATGTAGACCTGCGCCTGGGCCATCATCAGGGACGGATCGCCGGGCTTTCGTTGCAGGGCGCTGTCGAGGGTGCGCAACGCGGCCGCCCGGTCCCCGCTGCCGGCCAGGCCGGGCATGGTGCTGGACAAAACGACCTGCCAGTTGCCGGGCAGGACCTTGCCCATCTCGGCGATGTCCTTCTGGCTCTCCGCCTCGCGGCCCAGCCGGCTGAGCTGGAAGGCCCGGATGCTGAGATAGATCGAGCGGTCGAACGCGGAGAGCTGGGAGGCGGAGAGGATCTTGTTCAGGGAATCGAGCGAATTGCCGCCCGCCGCGCCCGTCGCACCGGGTGTAGAGGGGGCCAGCGGCGTGCCGGACGAGAAATCGCGCGCCGAGGGGTCCCACGCTTCAGTCGCATTGCGCTGTGCGGATGCCTCGCCCGAGAGGGCGAGCAGGGCCGAAAAAACCCCAATTGCCTGGACCATTCGACGTCGCATGCCGGCAATCTGGCACAATGGCCCCAAAGCCGCATCCCCGATTGCCTGTGAGGGTCCCTGCCCCTATTTTGCCCCACATCCGGATAGAACCGACCCTTCAGGAGTAAAGATATGGCCGCCGCCCATCCCAACAGCTTCAAAGCCCGCAAGACGCTGAAGGTCGGGAGCCGCAGCTACACCTACTTCAGCCTGAAGGCGGTCGAGAAGGAGGTCGGCGACCTCTCCCGCCTGCCCTTCTCGCTGCGCGTCCTGATGGAAAACCTGCTGCGGCACGAGGACGGCACGACGGTCAAGAAGACCGACATCTCGGCCTTTGGCGAGTGGATCAAGAATGGCGGCCGCTCCGCCAAGGAGATCAATTTCCGCCCCGCCCGCGTGCTGATGCAGGACTTCACCGGCGTCCCCGCCGTGGTCGATCTCGCCGCCATGCGCGACGCGATGGGCAAGCTGGGCGGCGATCCCAAGAAGATCAACCCGCTGGTCCCGGTCGACCTCGTGATCGACCATTCGGTGATCGTCGACAATTTCGGCAATTCGAGCGCCTTCGGCGCCAACGTGAAGCTCGAGTACGAACGCAACCTCGAGCGCTACCAGTTCCTGCGCTGGGGCTCGATGGCGTTCGACAATTTCCGCGTCGTGCCGCCGGGCACCGGCATCTGCCACCAGGTCAACCTCGAGTACCTAGCGCAGGTCGTCTGGACCAAGAAGGAAGGCAAGGAGACGATCGCCTATCCGGACACGCTGGTCGGCACCGACTCGCACACCACGATGGTGAACGGCCTGGCCGTGCTGGGCTGGGGCGTCGGCGGCATCGAGGCCGAGGCCGCCATGCTCGGCCAGCCGCAGCCGATGGTCATCCCCGACGTGGTGGGCTTCAAGCTCACCGGCAAGCTGAAGGAAGGCGCGACCGCGACCGACCTGGTGCTCACCGTCACCCAGATGCTGCGCAAGAAGGGCGTGGTGAACAAGTTCGTCGAATTCTACGGCGAGGGTCTCGAGGACCTGCCTCTGGCCAACCGCGCGACCATCGCCAACATGGCGCCCGAATACGGCGCGACCTGCGGCTTCTTCCCGGTCGACGAGATCACGCTGGGCTTCCTCAAGACCACCAACCGCGGCCAGGCCGCCAAGCTCACCGAGGCCTATGCCAAGAAGCAGGGCCTTTGGCGCTCCAAGAAGTCGCCGGAACCGGTCTTCACCGACACGCTGTCGCTCGACCTCGGCGACGTGGTGCCGAGCCTCGCCGGTCCGAAGCGCCCGCAGGACCGCGTGCCGCTCGACGAAGCCGCCCAGCAGTTCGTCGCGAACATGGAGAAGGAGTTCGACCGCAAGGACGACGGCAAGCGCATCAAGTGCGACGGTGCCGACTATGACCTCGGCCACGGCGACGTGGTGATCGCGGCCATCACGTCGTGCACCAATACGTCGAACCCTTACGTCATGCTGGGCGCCGGCCTGATCGCGCGCAACGCGGTGAAGCTCGGCCTCAAGGTCAAGCCGTGGGTGAAGACCTCGCTGGCGCCGGGCTCGCAGGTCGTGACCGAGTACTTCGAGGCCTCGGGCCTGCAGAAGGACCTGAACAAGATCGGCTTCAACCTGGTCGGCTACGGCTGCACGAGCTGCATCGGCAACTCCGGCCCGCTGCCCGATCCCGTCACCAAGGCGATCGGCGACGGCGACCTCGTCGTGAGCTCGGTCCTCTCGGGCAATCGCAACTTCGAAGGCCGCGTCAATCCGCTGACCCGCGCCAACTATCTCGCCTCGCCCATGCTGGTCGTGATCTACGCGCTGGCCGGCTCGATGAAGATCGACATCACCAAGGATCCGATCGGCCTCGGCAAGGGCGGCAAGCCGGTCTACCTGAAGGACCTCTGGCCTTCGAACATGGAAGTCGCCAAGACCGTCGACAAGTACGTCACCGCCAAGGCCTTCAAGAAGCGCTACGCCAACGTCTTCGAAGGCGACAGGTTCTGGCGTGGCATCAAGACCAAGCCCAGCCTGACCTATTCGTGGGACGACAAGTCGACCTACGTGCGCAACCCGCCCTACTTCGAGGGCATGGGCAAGACGCCGTCGGCGCTCAGCAACATCAAGGGCGCCCGTCCGCTCGGCCAGTTCGGCGACTCGATCACCACCGACCACATCTCGCCCGCCGGCTCGATCCGCAAGGACAGCCCCGCCGGCAAGTACCTGATGGAGGAAGGCGTCGAGGCCAAGGACTTCAACCAGTACGGCACCCGCCGCGGCAATCATGAGGTAATGATGCGCGGCACCTTTGCCAACATTCGCCTCAAGAACGAGATGGTCCCGGGCATCGAGGGCGGCTTCACGCATCACTTCACGACCGACCAGCCCGAGCCGATCTACGACGTGGCGATGCGCTACCGGAAGGAGCACACGCCGCAGGTGCTGATCGCCGGCAAGGAATACGGCACCGGCAGCTCGCGCGACTGGGCGGCCAAGGGCGTCAATCTGCTGGGCGTCAAGGCGGTGGTCTGCGAGACCTTCGAGCGTATCCATCGCTCGAACCTGGTCGGCATGGGCGTGCTGCCGCTGCAGTTCAAGGACGGCATGACGCGCAAGACGCTGAACCTCACCGGCCGCGAGACATTCGACGTGAGCGGCATCGACGGCGAGCTGAAGCCCGGCATGGACGTGCCGCTGACCATCCATCGCCCCGACGGCGCGTCGGAGACGATCATGCTGACCTGCCGCATCGATACCGCGGAGGAGGTCGGCTACTTCAAGAACGGCGGCGTGCTGCACTACGTGCTGCGCAACCTGGCCCAAGCGGCCTGACGCCGGCGGATACGGGAACCATGGCGACGGGGCTTCCAGGCCATGCCGTCGCCATGGCCCGCAACAACATCTGGGCGAACCACCGGCTGCTGACGGCCTGCAAGGCCCTCACGCCGGAGGAGTTCGCCGCCCCGCGCACGAGCTTCTTCCCGTCGCTGCGCGCCACGCTCAATCACATCCTCTGGGTCGACCGCTATTACATCGACGCGCTCGAGCGCGATCCGACGGTGCTGCAGCGGTATCATGACCCGGTCCCAGATTTCGCCGACGCCGCGTCACTCTACGACCAGCAGATCGCGAGCGACCGGCGCCTGCTCGCTTTCTGCGAGCGCCAGACCGAGGCGAGCCTGGCCGGGGGCCTGTCGCTGCCGCGGCCCAATCGCACGCCGCCGCCGTCGAGCGTCATTTCGATCCTGGAGCACCTCTTCCAGCACCAGACGCACCATCGCGGCCAGGCGCATGCCATGCTGGCCGGGACCCGCGTGAAGCCGCCGCAACTCGACGAGTTCTTCCTCGCGGGCGAGCAGAATCTGCGGCGCGACGAGCTGCTGGCGCTGGGGCTCGAGCCCTCCTGATGCGTCCCCGCTCTTCCTTTGCCGGGGCGGCAATCGAGGTGAGCGACCTCGCGCGCTCCGTCGCCTTCCACCGCCTGTGGCTGCCGATGTTGGGTTTCCATCGCGTCTGGACCAGCCCCGACCGGGTGATGTGGTCGCGCGGCTACGACCATTTCGTGATGCGCCAGGCCAAGGACGGCATTTCCTACGGGCCGGGCGCGCTGTGGCTCGCGGTCTCCGCCGAAAGCCGCGGCCAGGTCGATCAGGTTTTCGCCGAGCTGCGCGACGCCGGCGCGGAGATCATCCAACCGCCGCAGGAACTCGACTATCTCGCGCCCGGCTACTACTCCGTGGGCTTCCGCGATCCCGACGGCGTGCCCATCGAGGTCATGCATCGCTGGGAAGACCTGCCCGAGGTCCCCGATGCCGAGCATGTGCGCGTGCCCGGCCATGGCGTCAGCCTGGGCGGCTACTTCTTCAAGCCCGTTGCCGGCCAGCCGCCCTATCCGGCGCTGATCCTGCTGCACGGCTTCGCGGGCCACGCCCACAACATGGTGGGTCTCGCGCGTGCCGCCGCGGCGAACGGCTATGCCGCGCTCTCGCTGTCGCTGCGCGGCTGGCTGGGCTCCGAGGGCGAGAACGACCAGGGCCTGCGCCAGCCGCTCGACGTGCTGGCGGCCATCGACTGGCTGGCCAAGCGACCGCTGGTCGACCGTGACCGCATAGCGCTGGTGGGCGCCTCGATGGGCGGACAGGTGGCGCTACTCGCCGCCGCCCACAAGCCGCCGGTTCGCGCCGTCGCCGCCTTCTTCGCGCCCACCGATCTCGCGCGCTGGCGCGAGGCCAATCCCTTCATGCGCGACTATCTCGACGACCTGTGCGGTCCGGAAGGACTGCCGGTGCGCTCGCCGATCCTGCGTGTGGCCCAGATCGATGCGCCGGTCCTCCTTCTGCACGGCGATCGCGACGAGAACGTGCCGGTCGAGCAGTCGCTTGCCATGGCCGAAGCGCTGCGCAATCACGGCAAGGACGCCGAGGCCGTCGTGATCCCCGGCGCCACGCACTATTTCACCGAGCAGCAGAATGCCGCCGCGCGGCGCACGCTGTTCGACTTCCTGCGTCGTCATCTCACCCGGAGCTAATCGTCCATGCGCGTGTCCGAAGCCATCAACTCCCGCCGCTCCATGCGCGTCTTCAAGGCCGATCCGGTGGCCAAGGCCGACATCGAATGGATCATCGAGAACGCCAACCGCTCGGCCTCGAACGGCAACCTGCAGCCGTGGAAGCTCTACGTGACCATGGGCGCGGCGCGGAAGCGGCTCTCCGCCGCCATCCTGAAGGCGATGGACGACGGCGATAACGGCCCGGGCGCGGAGTACAACGTCTATCCGCAGGAAATGACGCCGGTATATGACGCGCGCCGCAAGCTGGTCGGCAAGCAGCTCTACACCCTGCTCGGCGTGCCGCGCGGCGACGCGGCCGGCATGCTGAAACAATTCCGCAAGAACTACGAATTCTTCGACGCGCCGGTCGGCATGATCCTCTGCGTCGAGAAGCGCATGGGCAACGGCCAGTGGATCGACTGCGGCATCTTCCTCGACCAGCTCATGCTGCTGGCGCGCGAGAAGGGCCTGCACACCTGCCCGCAGGCCGCCTTCAGCCGCTACCAGCACGTGGTGCGCCGCGAGCTCGGCATTCCCGAGGACCAGACGGTGATCTGCGGCCTGGCGCTGGGCCACGCCGATCCCGACGTGGTGCCCAACAGCCTGATCACCGACCGCGCCCCGATCGGGGACTTCACGACCTGGTTCAGCGAATGACGGCCTAAAGTCGAATTGCCGGGTCTGGCGACCGCACGCTAAAACACGGACAATTCAGGGCATAAAGCCGAAGCCGGAGGAAAAGCCATGGCCGATGAGGTGATCGCCGTCAGTTCGGACTGGGCCAAGCGCGCCTATGTCGACGACGCCAAGTACAAGGCCATGTACGAGGCCTCGACCACGGATCCCGCCAAATTCTGGGAAGAACACGGCAAGAGGATCGACTGGATCAAGCCCTACAGCCCCTCGGCCGTGCGCGACGTCGACTACAACGGCGACGTCCGCATCCGCTGGTTCCACGACGGCGTGCTGAACGTCTCGGCCAACTGCATCGACCGTCACCTCGCCAGGCGCGCCGACCAGACCGCGATCATCTGGGAAGGCGACGATCCGGCGAAGTCGAAGAAAATCACGTACCGCGAGCTGCACGGCGAAGTCTGCCGCATGGCCAACGCGCTCAAGGAACTGGGCGTCAAGAAGGGCGATCGCGTCACCATCTACCTGCCGATGATCCCCGAGGCGGCCTACGCGATGCTGGCCTGCACGCGCATCGGGGCCATCCACTCCGTCGTGTTCGGCGGCTTCTCGCCCGACAGCCTCGCGAACCGCCTGGTCGATTGCGACAGCAACGTCGTGATCACGGCCGACGAGGGCCTGCGCGCCGGCAAGCATGTGCCGCTCAAGGCCAATTGCGACGAGGCGCTCAAGAAGGCGCCGGGCGTCAAGAAGGTGCTGGTCGTGAAGCACACCGGCGGCAAGGTCGCCTGGGAGGCCGGCCGCGACGTGTGGTGGCACGAGATCGCCGCCAAGGTGCCGGCCGACTGCAAGCCCGAGCCGATGGGCGCCGAGGATCCGCTGTTCATCCTCTATACGTCGGGATCGACCGGCAAGCCGAAGGGCGTGCTGCACACGACTGGCGGCTACATCGTCTTCGCGTCGATGACCCACCAGTACGTGTTCGATTATCACGACGGCGACGTCTACTGGTGCACCGCCGACGTGGGCTGGGTGACCGGCCACAGCTACATCCTCTACGGACCGCTGGCCAACGGCGCCACGACCCTGATGTTCGAAGGCGTGCCCAACTATCCCGATTCCAGCCGCTTCTGGCAGGTGATCGACAAGCACCAGGTGAACATCTTCTACACCGCCCCCACCGCCATCCGCGCGCTGATGCGAGAGGGCGAGGCACCAGTGAAGAAGACCTCACGCGCGAGCCTGCGCCTGCTGGGGTCGGTCGGCGAGCCGATCAATCCAGAGGCCTGGCTCTGGTACCACCGCGTGGTGGGCGACAGCCGATGCCCGATCGTCGACACATGGTGGCAGACCGAGACAGGCGGCATCCTGATTACGCCGCTGCCCGGCGCGACGGCGCTGAAGCCCGGCTCAGCGACCAAGCCCTTCTTCGGCGTGCAGCCGGTGATGGTCGATGCCGAGGGCAAGGAACTGCAAGGCGCCTGCACCGGCAATCTCTGCTTGGTCAATTCGTGGCCCGGCCAGATGCGCACGGTCTACGGCGACCACCAGCGATTCATCGACACCTACTTCAAGACCTATCCCGGCAAGTACTTCACCGGCGACGGCGCGCGCCGCGACGAGGACGGCTACTACTGGATCACTGGCCGGGTCGACGACGTCATCAACGTCTCGGGCCATCGCATCGGCACCGCCGAGGTCGAGAGCGCGCTGGTCGGCAACACCAAGGTGGCCGAGGCCGCCGTGGTCGGCTTCCCGCACGACATCAAGGGCCAGGGCATCTATGCCTACGTCACTCTGAAGGCCGGCGAGCATCCGTCCGAGGAGTTGCGCAAGGAGCTGGTCGCTTGGGTGCGCAAGGAGATCGGCCCGATCGCCACGCCCGACGTCATCCAGTGGGCGCCCGGCCTGCCCAAGACCCGTTCCGGCAAGATCATGCGCCGCATCCTGCGCAAGATCGCCGAGAACGACTTCAGCAACCTGGGCGACACGTCCACGCTCGCCGACCCGATGGTGGTCGACGATCTCGTCAAGAACCGCGGCAAGTAAGGAACCCGATGGCCAACCCGACGATCACCCAACTCGCCGCGGATCTGGCCGCCGGCCGCACCACCTCGCGCAAGCTCATCGAGGAAGCGCTCGCGCGCATCGCGGACCCCAAGGGTGAAGGCCAGCGCGCTTTCGTGAAGGTCTGGAAGGACCAAGCGCTGGCCGCCGCAGAGGCGAGCGACGGCTTGCGCAAGGCGGGCCTCGTGCCCTCGCCGCTGGCCGGCATCCCGATCTCGATCAAGAACCTGTGCGACGTCGCGGGCGAGACGACGCTCTCAGGCTCCAAGGCGCTCGACGACGCGAAGCCCGCGACCGAGGACGCACCCGTGGTGGCGCGCCTGCGCGCGGCCGGCGCCGTGATCGTCGGCAGCACCAACATGAGCGAGTTCGCCTTCTCCGGCGTCGGCTTCAATCCGCACTACGGCACGCCGGGCAATCCGGCCGACCGCACGCGCGTGCCCGGCGGTTCCTCGGCCGGCGCCGCCGTCTCGGTGGCCGACCGCATGGCCGTCGCCGCGCTGGGTACCGACACCGGTGGCTCGGTGCGCATTCCCGCCGCGGTCTGCGGCGTGGTCGGGTTCAAGCCGACGGCGCGCCGCGTGCCGATCGACGGCGTGGTCCCGCTCTCGACCTCGCTCGACTCGATCGGCCCGCTCGCCAACTCGGTCGAGGATTGCGCCATCGTCGACGCCGTCTTCGCCGGTGAACTCGGAAAGGGGCCGATCTCGGTGCCCGACGCGGCGCCGCTCGCCGGCCTGCGCTTCGCGATCCCGAAGCATTTCGTGATGGGCGATCTCGACGCCACGGTCGCCAAGGCCTTCGAGCGCGCCTGCAAGGCGCTGGCGGCCAAGGGCGTGAAGATCGAGGAGATCGATCTCGCCGAGCTGAACGAACTGCCGACCATCAACGCCAAGGGCGGCTTCGCGGCCTCCGAGGCCTATGCCTGGCACAAGGACCTGATCGCGCGCCGCGGCAACGTCTACGATCCGTTCGTCCATCCGCGCATCATGCGCGGCAAGGACATGACCGCCGCCGACTATATCGAGCTGCTGGCCAGGCGCGCCGACCTCTGCCGCCGCGTCTCGGCCATCACCTCGAACTACGACGCGGTGATCATGCCGACCTGCGCCATCGTCGCGCCGACGATCGAGGAGATTTCGACGCCGGACGGCTTCACCAAGAAGAACCTGCTGCTGCTGCGCAACACCACGGTCGGCAACTTCCTTGACCGCTGCGGCATCAGCCTGCCCTGTCATGCGCAGGGCGAATTGCCCGTCGGCTTCATGCTGATGGGGGAAGCGATGGCCGACAAGCGCGTGCTGGCGATGGCGCGGTCAGTGGCGCCGGTCGTCGCGGCGCACTAACCGCAAAGCTCCGTCGTCTCGACCGGAGCGCGCAGCGCGGAGTGGAGAGACCTTCTCTCCACCAAAAGCCGGCAAATTGTTGAGAGAAGGTCTCTCCACTCCGCCTCGCCGCGCGAGGCTACGGTCGAGACGACGGCTTTCTATCAAGCCGATAGCAAGGCGTTACTGATACCGGGGATCGTCGGGGCGGCGCATCTTCCAGACGTTGTCGGTCGTCGTGTATTCGCTGTAGCCCAGCCGCGCGACCGGCTTCATCGACATGATGTCGACGCGGCCGTCCTTCAGGATGGCGTCGTCGATGTGGATGCCGACCACCTGTCCCAGCACGATCGAACCGCGCTTGGCTTCGTGTCCCGGCTCTTCCGGCAGCTCGATCGTCTTCCAGTACTTGCACTCGAGCGCGATAGGCGATTCCTTGACCCGCGGCGGCTTCACGAAGCGGCAGGACTCGGGCGTCAGGCCGGCGAGCTTCATCTCGTCGATGCCGTAGGCCACCATCGCGGTGGTGATGTTCATCTTCTCGCTCATCTCCGCGGTCACCATGTTGACCACGAATTCGCCGGTCTCCTCGGCGTTCATGCGGCTGTGCTTGGTCGGCGTGTCACCGTAGGTGCCGGTGATGGCGAAATAGACCATGGGCGGGAACTCGCCGACGCCGTTGTAGAAGCTGTAGGGCGCGAGGTTGACCCGGCCTTGCCCGTCGACGGTCGAGATCCAGCCGATCGGCCGCGGCACGATCAGCGCCTTCAGCGGATCCTGCGGCAGTCCATGGTCGCGCTTCGAGGCATCATAGAACATCTGTCTTCCCTCACCCGAATTTCACCGGTGGTGTCTGCACTGTCGGCGCCGCCGCATCAAGCAGCGCCTGCCGGTCGCCCGACCGCGGCGGATAGATGCGTTCGCGGTTGATCAGTTCCTTGGTGCGCTTGGCCGTTGCGCCGCGCGACACCAGCCTGCGGTCCCAGCCCTCGGTGTAAAGCGCGCCCCACGGCCCGAGATCGAGGATGGTCGTGTACCAGCCGATGGCGAGAGGCAGCATCGGCCGGCCGAGCAGGTCGCAGACCGCATTGTGGCCGGCAAAGCGGCCCATCGGCCGGCCATGCTGGCATGACATGACGCAATCGTGCGTGCCATCGATCAGGAACGACGCGACGTCGCCCGCCGCAAACTCGGCGGCGAGTCCCCTGATCTTCAGGGTCGGCTCGACCGGCAGGCGGCCGAGGCGGTCGCGTTCGAGGGGAAAGGCCGACGTGAGCGGATGGGCACGCATGCCGGCGCACCACACGATCGTCGCGGCCTCGATACGCTCGCCGCCTTCCAGCGTCGCGCCCCTGGCATCGACCGCGACGACCGACACGCCGCCGCGCGTCTCGACGCGCAGCGCCGCCAAGGCTTCCTCGATGACCGACATCGCTTCGGCACCCATGTCCGAGCCGATGCGCGGCGCATGGTCGGCCAGGATCACGCGCGGCGTCCTCACGCCAGCCGCGCGCAGCTTGCCCGGCATCTCGGCCGCGGTTTCGATGCCCGTCAGTCCGCCGCCGACCACCAGCACGGTCGACGCACTGGAGCCCAGACGAGCGATGTGTTCATTGAGTCGCATCGCGGCGTCATGGGTGTCGACGTCGAAGCCATGCTCGACGAGGCCGGGTATCGGCGGCCTTGCGAGTTGGCTGCCCAGAGCGAAGACGAGCCGGTCATAGCCAATGCCTTGCGCCGCACCATCGGCATCGTAGCTCACGCGCCGGCTCCGAACGTCGATGCCCGTTACCCTCCCCTGGAGACGCCGGATATCAACCGGCCCCAGCACGTCGTCGAGCGCGACGCGGGTATCCGACAGGTCGGCTTCGTAATTGCGCACACGGATCGAATGCCAGGGCGTGTCGTTCAGCAGAACGATCTCGAGATCGGCGTCGAATATCGCGCGCGCCCGTGTCGCCGCCAGCGCGCTCCAAAGGCCGGCGAACCCGCCGCCCAGAACCAGGATGCGTCCCGTCATCACTTCGAGTTGTGCGACGAGCGGTCCGGCTTGTCGAGACGGCCCGTCCGGCCCATGTTCCGCGGCATGTCACGCACCATGAAGGCCCTGCTCGGCGTCTGGATTGCGGCCCTCGCGGTCGCCGCCGGCTGGATCGCCTGGGACGCCACCAAGGGCGGAAAGCCGTCGATCGGCGGCCCCTTCCAGCTCGTCGACCAGGATGGAAGGCCGTTCTCCAGCGACCAGCTCAAGGGCAAGCCGACTCTGATCTACTTCGGCTTCACCTATTGTCCCGACGTCTGCCCGACCTCGCTGCTGCTGATGGAGACGGCGGTCGAGAAGCTTGGACCGGACGCCGCCAAGAAGGTGAACCTCGTGTTCATCACGATCGACCCCGAACGCGATACGCCGGCACTGCTGAAGGGCTACGTGCCCAACTTCGGGGCGGGCATCATCGGCCTCACCGGCACGCCGCAACAGATCGCCGACGTGGCCAAGGCCTATCGCGTCTACTACCAGAAGGTGCCGGGCAAGGAGGGCTCGCCTTACCTGATGGATCACTCCTCGATCGTGTACCTGCTCGACCGCAACGGCCGCTTCGTGACCCACTTCACCCACGATGCCAAAGCTGAAACCATCGCAAATGCCGTGGGGCGGTTGCTCTAAGTCATTGATTTTTCACGATTGCTGCGACGCACTATAAGCGTGACATAGGCGGTTCGGAGCGTACAATCCGCGCCCCATGCTTTATCAAGCCTACGAATTCCAGCGCCAGCTCGCGACCCCCATCCGGATGTGGGCCAGCGCTCTCGAACAGGTCTATTCCAGCCCCTACAATCCCTGGGCGGAAACCTGGTTGGGCAAATCGGTCGCCGCCGGCGCCGAGATCATGACCCGCCTGACCCAGAACTACGGCAAGCCGGCGTTCGGGTTGAAGACCACGCAGGTCGGCGACGAGACCGTCGCGGTCAACGAAGAGATCCTGCTGCGCAAGCCGTTCTGCCAGCTCCTGCACTTCCATCGCGACACGACCCGGCGCGACCCCAAGGTTCTGGTCGTGGCGCCGATGAGCGGCCACTACGCCACCCTGCTGCGCGGCACGGTCGAGGCGCTGCTGCCCGACCACGACGTTCACATCACCGACTGGATCGATGCGCGCGAAGTGCCGCTCGCCCAGGGCAACTTCGACCTCGACGACTATATCGACTACGTCGCCGACTTCTGCCGCTACCTCGGCCCCAACGTCCACGTCATCGCCGTTTGCCAGCCTTCGGTGCCCGTGATGGGCGCCGCGGCGCTGATGGCCGAGGCGAAGGAGCCGCGCCAGCCCAAGTCGATCACCCTCATGGGCGGCCCGATCGATACGCGCGTCAGCCCGACGGTCCCCAACGACCTCGCGATGCGCAACTCGATGATGTGGTTCCGCCAGAACGTCATCTCGACGGTGCCGCTCAACTATCCGGGCGCCCTGCGTCGCGTCTATCCGGGCTTCCTGCAGCTGACCTCGTTCATCAGCATGAACCTCGACCGCCATGTGAACGCCCACATGCGCCAGTTCGAGCACCTGGTGAAGGGCGACGACGATCCGGCCGACGCGCATCGCACGTTCTACGACGAATATCTCGCGGTGATGGATCTCAGCGCCGAGTTCTATCTCCAGACCATCGAGGTCGTCTTCAAGGAACACCTGCTGCCGCGCGGCGAATGGGTGAGCCGCGGCCGCAAGATTGATCCGTCCTTCATCGAGACGGCACTGATGACAGTCGAGGGCGAACTCGACGACATTTCCGGCGTCGGCCAGACCAAGGCCGCGCATGCGCTCACGCCCAACATTCCCGGCGCGCGTCACGTACACTGGGAACAGCCCCGGGTCGGTCACTACGGCATCTTCAACGGCCGCAAGTGGCGCGAGCAGATCATGCCGCGCGTCCGCGCCTTCATTCGCGAGAACGACGCGCTGTAGCGATCGCGTTGCCGCCGGAAGCGAGGCAACCACCTTCGTCCGCTCAGCGTTGCGTTCCTCATGGGTATCGAGGAACAGTGGAATAACGCCGCCAACGTGCTGGTGGCCCTGATCACGACCTACGGGCTTAGGGTCGTGGGCGCGATCATCATCCTGTGCGTCGGCTGGATGACGTCGCGGCTGCTCTATACAGCCGTCGTGCGGCTGTGCCAGAAAACCCCACGCATCGACCGGACCGTGGCGCTCTTTCTCGGCAACGCCGCGCGCTACACGGTTCTCGTCTTCACCTTCGTCGCGGTGCTGACGACCTTCGGCATCGCCACCACCAGTTTCGTGGCCGTCCTGGGCGCACTGGGCATTGCGATCGGGCTCGCCCTGCAGGGGACGCTGAGCAACCTCGCGGCCGGCATCATGCTGGTCGTCTTCCGGCCCTTCCATATCGGCGACCGCGTCGAGACCGGCGGGGTCACGGGTATCGCGCGCGAGATCAACCTGTTCTTCACCGAGATAGACGGTGACGACAACACGCGCGTCATCATCCCCAACGGCAAGCTTTGGGGCGAGATCGTGAAGGTGCCGACCCGCAACGACACGGCGCGCCTGGAATTCCGCGTTCCCCGCCCCGCCAACGAGGATGTCGGCACCGCGATCTCGCGGCTGCGGAGCCTGATCGAGCGAGACCATCGGGTGCTGAACATCGGCGCCATCGGCATCGATACGCTGGAGGCGGACAAGTACACACTCGCGGCCCAGGTCTGGGTGCAACGGGATGCCGCCACCCCGTTCAAATTCGACCTCAACCGCAGCATCAAGGAAGAGTTCGACCGTAAGCCGCCCGCCATGGTGGAGCGACGCGTCGGATAGGGCTAACCTCGCCCTCCATGAGCGCCCTGCCCGTCGAAATTTCCGAATGGAAGCCCGCGCCCTTCGACCTGAAGGGAGAGACCGTGTTCGCCATCGGCGACGTGCACGGCTGCGCGGCCGAACTCAAGGCATTGCTGGCGACCATTGCGAGACTTGCCGGCGAGGCAGACGGTCGGCGCCGCCTGATCTATCTCGGCGACATGATCAATCGCGGACCGGACAGTATCGGCGTTCTGGAGCAATGGGCCGGCAGCGAGGAAGCTCATGGTGTCGACCATGTCGACCGGCTGATGGGCAACCACGAGATCATGATGATGCTCACCGTCGTCGGCGGGCCGCATGCGCACAAGGCCGAGACCATGTGGCTATCCAAGCGCATGGGCGGGCACATCCTGCTCGACGAGATGGCCACGCGCGCCGGGCATCCGGCGACCCATGCCGATCAGGCCCTGCTTCGCGAGGCGCTGGGCGAGGCGGTCGTGCACCGACTGCAGGGCATGCGCTCACATGTGCGGCTCGGCAACACCGTGTTCGTCCATGGCGGCCTCGACCCGCACGCCGAGGTGGAAGAGTTCCTGGCCCGCCCCTGGCTGATCTTCACCGAGGCGCGCTGGGCCTGGATCAACCACGGCTTCCTTGACTGGAAGCAGGGGTTCGGCGGCACGCTGGTGGTGCACGGCCATACGCCGCCCGACAAGCACAAGGCGATCAGCGGCATGGACGACACGCATCTGTTCGAAGGCGACCGCCTGTGCCTCGATGGCGGCAGCGCCCGTACCGGCATCGTGGCGGCCGCCGAGATCCGGCAGGGCAGCTATCGCATCCTCAAGGCCGGCATCGCCTTCGAGAATCCCGCCTCTTCCGACGCCGAATAGGCGATAATTTTTCCGATCGGGCTGTCGGCAGGCGGCCCACCCGTACGTCCTGGGTAACAGAGGGACCGCAGACCCATGCTCTACGCCATTCTTTGCTACAATTCCGAGGAAGCCGTTGGCGCGTGGTCCAAGGACTATCACGACCAGACGATGACCAGGCTCTACGCCGTCAACGACAAGCTTGCCAAGGAAGGCCGGCTGGGGCCGGTGGCCCGCCTGCTGCCGACCACCGCGGCCACGACCCTGCGCAAGGGGCGCGAGGAGATGGTGATCGACGGGCCGTTCGCCGAGACCAAGGAGCAGCTTCTCGGCTTCTACGTCATCGACTGCGCTTCGCTCGACACGGCTATCGAGACGGCCAGGGAACTGGCCAAGGCCAATCCCGGCACGGGCAGCTACGAGATCCGCCCGGTCGCCGAATTCCATCCCAGCCAGCTTCCCGACGCGAAGAAGCCCGCTGCATGAATGACCTCGGCTGGATCGATCCGGTTCTCGGCGCCGCGCGACCGCAGGTCATGGGCGCGCTGCTGCGCTACTTCCGGAATCTCGATACCGCCGAGGAAGCCTTCCAGGAAGCCTGCCTGCGCGCGTTGAAGAACTGGCCGCAGAACGGTCCACCCCGCGATCCTGCCGCCTGGCTGATCCTGGTCGGCCGCAACGCAGCGCTGGATCAGGTCCGACGACAGACGAGGATGACGCAACTGCCGGACGAGGCAGTCCTCTCCGACCTCGACGACGCGGAGGCGTCGCTCGCCGATCGGCTCGACGGCGAGCACTACAAGGACGACATCCTGCGATTGCTGTTCGTGTGCTGCCATCCCGATCTGCCGGCGACGCAGCAGATCGCCATGGCGCTGCGCATCGTCTGCGGACTGTCGGTGAAGCAGATCGCCCAGGCCTTCCTGGTCAGTGAAGCCGCGATGGAACAGCGGGTCACGCGGGCCAAGGCGCGCATCGGCTCTGCCGGCGTCGCTTTCGAAACGCCCGGCGCACCGGAGCGGGCGGAGCGGCTCGCGGTCGTCGCGGCGATGATCTACCTGCTGTTCAACGAGGGCTATTCGTCGGGCAACAGCCGCGAGGCCGAGGCGCGCAAGCCCTTGGCCGAGGAGGCGATCTGGCTGGTCCGCCTGCTGCTGCGCCTGTTTCCCACTGAGCCCGAGATCATGGGTCTCACCGCCCTCATGCTGTTGCAGCGGTCGCGGACAAAAGCCCGCTTCGACAAGGACGGCAACATCGTCCTGCTCGAAGACCAGGACCGCAGCCTGTGGAGCCAGCCACGCATCGCCGAGGGGCTGGCACTGATCGACAAGGCGATGCGCCATCGACGGCCCGGGCCTTACCAGATCCAGGCAGCCATCGCGGCGCTGCATGCCCGCGCGAAGTACGCCGAGGAGACCGACTGGGCGCAGATCGATCTGCTCTATGCCAACCTCGAACGCCTGCAGCCCTCGCCCGTCGTGACGCTCAACCGCGCCGTGGCGGTCTCCAAGGTCAAGGGAGCGCAAGCCGCGCTGGACATGATCGAGCCGCTCGGCGAGCGGCTGCGGAGCTATTTCCATTTCCACGGGGTGAAGGGCGCACTGCTCGAGAAGCTCGAGCGGCCGGACGAGGCCCGCAAGGCTTTCGGCCAGGCGATCGCGCTCGCCAACACGCCGGCGGAGGCCGCGCACATCCGCCAGCATCTCGACCGCTTGTCCGCCGGCTGAAGAAAATCACGCCGGCGATGTCGGGATCGGAACAGGCCGTTCGTCCTCGGGATACATCATCAGCCAAGGAGACCGTCATGACCGCACCCCAGCAGCCCCCCGTCCTCGGCGGCCCCTGCCCCTATCTCTCGGTCAGCAACGCCGGCAAGGCCGCGGACTTCTACGTCGCGGCGTTCGGCGCAAAGGAAGTCGCGCGCATGCCGCCCGACGACAAGGGCCGCCACATGCACATCCATCTGGTGATCAACGGCGGCTCACTGATGCTGGCCGACGCCTTCCCCGAGCACGGCGCACCGCTGGAGAAGCCCGCCGGCTTCATGCTCCACCTCCAGGTCGAGGATGTCGACGCGGCTTTCGACAAGGCGGTGAAGGCCGGTGCCACGATCGCCATGCCCGTACAGGACATGTTCTGGGGCGACCGCTACGGCCAGCTGCGCGATCCCTTCGGGGTCATGTGGACGATGGGCGCACCGATCAAGGCCACCCGACCATGATCTCGCATCCGGCACTCTGGGCGGGCCGCGTCATGAGCGGCCTCGCCATCCTGTTCCTGCTCTTCGATGGCACGATCAAGCTGGTGCCGCTGGACATCGTGATCGCCACGTCGAAGGAGATGGGATTGCCCGCGACCGACTCCTTCGCCCGTTTCCTCGGCGTCGTGACCCTCGCCTGCACGGCTCTCTACGCCTGGCCGCGCACTGCCCTGCTGGGCGCGGTCCTGCTGACCGGACTGTTCGGCGGCGCGATCGGCACCCATCTGAAGCTCGACAGCCCGCTGTTCAGCCACACGCTGTTCGGCCTCAATCTCGGGATCCTCATGTGGGGCGGCGTGTGGGTGCGCGATCCGCGCGTGCGGCGCGTGATGCCGTCCATCGCCTGACGGCCACCAGCCCAGCAGACCCTGGATCTGCTCCGCGAGCTGCATCTGCTGACTTCGGCGCTCATGATCCCCCTCTGATCCGTGCCTTCCCACAGGTGGGCACCATTGCCCTGCCCAGAGGGGGTGAAAGCGCCTTCAAGACGACGGGAGAAGTTCCCTGAAACAGCCCTCGTCAGGACCTGCGGGGCTGGATGATGGCGAGGAATTCGGAGCCGTAGCGCTCCAGTTTGGTGTCGCCGATGCCATGGATTTCCCGCATCGCCGCGGGGGTCGTCGGCCGATGGGTGGCGAGTTCGACCAGGGTGCGGTCGGAGAAGACGACATAGGCCGGCACGTTCTGTTCCCGCGCCAGCCGGGTGCGAAGGGCCCGCAGCGAGTCCAGCATCGCGACGTCGGCGTCGCCGACAATCGCCGCCGTCGCCTCGCGTCGGTCGCGGCGCGAGCCCTTGCCGGCCGGCGCCGCCACGATCTTGCGAAGCTCGACCCTGCGGCCGCCCTTCAGGACCTCCCAGCCTTCGTCAGTGACCCGCCAGCGGCCGTGCTCCATCAGTTCCTGGGCAATCAGGCCGACCGCCGAGAGCTGGCGGAAGATCGAGCGCCAGTCGGTTGCCTTGCGGTCCTTGCCGACCCCGAAGGTCGGCAGCCTGTCGTGATTGAACTTCGACACGTTTTCGGTGAGATCGCCGGTCAGGATGGCGATCAGATGCTCCATGCCGAAGCGCTCGCCGGTGCGCACGATGGCCGACATCGCCTTCTGCGCATCGATGGTTGCGTCGAACAGCTCGACGCCTTCCTGGCAGAGATCGCAGTTGCCGCAGATCTCCGACGCCTCGCCGAAATAGGCGAGCAGGGTCTGCCGCCGGCAGCGCGGCGCCTCGGCGAGCGACAGCAGCGCACCGAGACGCTGACGCTCGATGCGCTTGCGCTCGTCCGAGGAATCGCCCTGCTCGATCTGCAGGCGGCGCAACTGCATGTCGCCGAGGCCATAGAGCGTAAGCGTGTCGGCCGGCAGCCCGTCGCGGCCGGCGCGGCCGATCTCCTGGTAATAGGCCTCGACGTTCGACGGCAGGTCGGCGTGGCAGACGAAGCGCACGTCGGGCTTGTCGATGCCCATGCCGAAGGCGACCGTCGCGGTCATGACGATCCCGTCTTCCTGCTGGAAGGCGTCCTGGTTGGCGTCGCGAGCCGCCTTCTCGAGGCCGGCATGATAGGGCCGCGCGTTGATCCCCGCTTCCTTGAGGGTCTCGGCCAGCTCTTCGACCTTGCGGCGCGACGAACAGTAGACGATGCCGCTCTCGCCCTTGTGCGACTGCACGAAGGACAGGACCTGCCGCGTGGAGCGCTCCTTGGGCTTGAAGGCGAGCCGGAGGTTGGGCCGGTCGAAGCTGCGCACGAAGACGCGGGGCGGCGCGGCGAACAGCTTCTCGACGATGTCGCCCCGGGTTGGAGCGTCCGCCGTCGCGGTGAAGGCCAGGGTCTGCAGGCGCCCGCCGATCTGCCGCGCGAGATTGCCGAGCGTCAGATAGTCGGGCCGGAAATCGTGGCCCCATTGCGAGACGCAGTGCGCCTCGTCGATCGCCATCATCGACACCCCGGCTTCGGCCAGCATCTCGACCGTGTCCGGCCGCGCCAGCCGCTCGGGCGCGACGTAAAGCAGCCGCAGTTCGCCGCGGCGCAGCAGCCCCAGCACGCGGGTATTCTCTGTCGGCTCGTTGCTGGAATTGAGACTGCCGGCCGAGACGCCGGCGGCCGTCAGCGCCTGGACCTGGTCGCGCATCAGCGCGATCAGGGGCGACACGACCAAGGTCAGGCCGGGGCGCACGAGGGCCGGCAATTGGAAGCAGAGCGACTTGCCGCTGCCGGTGGGCATCACGGCCATGACGTTCTCGCCGTCCAGCACGGCGCGAACGATCTCTTCCTGCCCGGGCCGGAAGGCATTGAATCCAAAGACGGAATGCAGCAGCGCCCGGGCGCTCGAGAGGGGATCTTCCATTATTGACGGCAACCTACCCCCGCGCGCCCCGATGCGGCCATGTGGAATGCCGTCGCGATCAGGGGGCATTTACGAACCTTACCGAAAAACGACCGTACCAAGGCAACCCGCACCCTTCGTGCTCGTTTACTTACAATAATGAGGGGATACGAATGCTGGGACTGAGCCTCGCCGTGCTCTTGGCCGCCGCGGGCATCGCGGCCTTTCCATGCTGGCGGTACAGCGCCGGCTGGGGTTATGGACCAAGCACCGTGGCAGGTGGGCTGCTGTTCCTCGTCGCGGCGCTCACGATCGGCGACCGCGCGACGCCGCACTCGCTATCGGCCACGCCCGAGCGCATCCCGCTATCGCGCACGCAAGGGCTGGTCGCGCGGGCGGAGATCTAGCCGGCCATCAATCGTACTTCGCTGGGGAATGCGCGTAAGCTCGTCGCCATGGCCCGACGATCCGGGGATTCTCCCCGGCTCGACGCCAGGAAACCACCCCTCCCATGTCCATGAAGCATCGCCGCGGCAACCGCGAGACGAAGAAGCCCAAGCAGAACAAGGAAAAGGTCGTGGCGCCAACCTTCGCGTCCGCCATGGCGGCTCCGGTAAAGCCGGCCTCCACCGCCAAGCGCAAGTAGCGCCTAGCCCAACGTAACGACAACTCTGCGCCGGACGGAACCCTCGTCCAGGAGAACGACCGCCCTGCCGTCCACGACAGGTAGTGTCTCGCCGTCCAACTCGACGGCGACGACACCGCGGCTGACTCCGGTCGGATTACGCACCTCGATCTCGTAAACCGATCCACGCAGGGTGAGAGTCATCTCGAAACCTGGCCATGTCGTCGGCAGGCAGGGCGCGACCTCGATTCGATCGCCCTTGACCCTGAGGCCGAGGATCGACTCGATGCCGGCACGATAGAGCCAGCCCGCCGAGCCGGTGTACCAGGTCCAGCCGCCGCGCCCGACATGCGGCGCCACCGAATAGACGTCGGCCGCCACGACATAGGGCTCGACCTTGTAGCGCAGCACGCCGGCGCGGGTGGCCGTGTGGTTGATGGGGTTGAGCAGCGCGAACAGCTCGTGGGCCTTGTCACCCAGGCCCAGCGCAGAGAATCCCATGATCGACCACGCCGCCGCGTGGGTGTACTGGCCACCGTTCTCGCGGATACCGGGCGGATAGCCCTTGATGTAGCCGGGATCGAGCGGTGTCTTGTCGAAGGGCGGCGTAAACAACAGCGCCAGCCGGTCGCCGCGATGCACCAGCATCCTGTCGAGCGACTCCATGGCCTGTGCCGCCCGCGCGGGATCGGCGGCGCCCGAGATCGCCGCCCACGACTGGGCGATCGAATCGATGCGGCACTCCTCGCTGCTGGCCGAACCCAGCGGCGTGCCGTCGTCGTAATAGCCCCGGCGGTACCAGGCGCCGTCCCATGCCTCGCGGTCGAGTGCGGCCTTCAGCGCCTCGGCATGCGCAAGCCAGGCGGCCGCCCGCCGCGTCTCGCCGCGTGATTCGGCGATCGGCGCGAACGCCCGCAACGCCGCATACAGGAACCAGCCCAGCCAGACGCTCTCGCCGCGCCCCGCCTCGCCCACCCGGTTCATGCCGTCGTTCCAGTCGCCGGTGCCGATCAGCGGCAGGCCGTGCGCGCCCGTGGCGAGGCTGAGGTCGAGGCCGCGCGCGCAATGCTCGAACAGCGGCGCACTCTCGTCTGCCTGGCCCGGCTGGAAGTAGAGATCGTGCTCGCCCTCCCGCAGGGCCGGCCCATCGAGGAAGGAGACGGATTCGTCGAGGATCGCGGCATCTCCGGTGGTCTCGACATAGTGCGCCGCGACGGTGGCGAGCCATGCGCGATCGTCCGAGATACGCGTGCGCACGCCCTGGCCCGCGATCGGAAACCACCAGTGCTGCACGTCGCCTTCGACGAACTGTCGCGATGCCGCACGCAGGATGTGGGCGCGCGCCAGCGCCGGCATCGGCACCGAAAGCGACATCGCATCCTGGAGCTGGTCGCGGAACCCGTAGGCGCCGCTTGCCTGGTAGAAGGCCGCGCGCGCCCAGTAGCGGCAGGCCAGCGACTGGTAGAGCAGCCAGCCGTTCAGCAGGATGTCGGTCGCGGGATCGGGCGTCTTCACCTGCACGGTGCCGAGCACGCCGTCCCAGAAGCCCACCGTCTCGCGATGGACAGCGGCGAGGTCGGCCGTCCGGTACCGTCCGATCAGCGCGCGCGCCTCGGCCTCGTCGGCCGCCTGTCCCAGGAAGAAGACCGCCTCATGCACGCCGCCACGCGGCAGCTCGATGGCGGACTGCAGGGCCGCGCAGGGATCGAGCCCGGCGCCCAGTCGTTGCGACAGCGGCAAGCCGGCGCTGAGGGCCGCGGGATTGTCCATGCTGCCGTTGCGGCCGATGAATTCGCCACGATCGCCCGTCCATGTGGTCTGGCGACCGGCGAGATCGGCGAAGGCCACGCGGCTTCCATGATGGAGGTTCCATCTGTTGCGCGCGAAGATCGCGCCGGTTTCGCCATCCCGCTCGGTGACGACCGTGGGGCCGGAGGCGCCGCGGGCGAGTCCCAGCACCCATTCGGCATAGGCCGTGACCGAGAGCCGGCGCGGCCGGTCGGAGATGTTGCGCAGCGTGAGCCGCGAGATCTTTATGGAATCGCCCATCGGGACGTATTGCAGCAATTCGAGCGCGATGCCGTTGGCCACCACTTCGAACCGGCTGTAGCCGCGGCCGTGGCGCACGATATAGGTCGCCTGTTCGACCCGGATCGGTCGCGCCGTCGGCGTCCACACGTCGCCGCTGTCGAGGTCGCGCACGTAGAGTGCCTCGCCCGGCCGGTCGACGACCGGATCGTTGGACCAGGGCGTGAGCTGGTTGTCGCGGCTGTTCTCGGACCACGTATAACCGCCGCCATCGGCCGCCACCTGGAAGCCGAACGACGCATTCGAGATGACGTTGATCCAAGGCGCCGGCGTCGACTGCCCCGGCCCCAGCACGGTGACGTACTCGCGACCATCGGGTGAGAAGCCTCCGAGGCCGTTGAAGAACTGCAGCGCGGCCAGCGCCACCGGCTTCGGCGGCATCGACTTCGCCCGGTCACCCGGCCTGGCAACACGACGAAGCGGCGGCGCCACGCCCCGCGGGGACTTCAGGCGGTCGAGCTGGTCGGACAGGCTGCCGCGCCCGCCGCGCAGCACCACGCGCGCCAGGGCAAGCAGCAGGGCCCGGGTCTCGGTCGAGATCAGATCGGTCCGCAGGACGTAGATGCCACCGGGCACGTTCTCGACGCCAAGATGGGTCCGGGACCGGCTGGCCCGCACGAGCGTGTCCAGCATGGACTGGAGATCCTGCACATAGGACGTGCTGCGCTCGTTCAGGATCACGAGATCGACCGACAGACCCTTCAGTTGCCAGTATTCGCGCGCGCGCAGCAGCTCCCGCACGATACCGGTGTCCTCGATCTCCTCCACGCGCACCAGCACGATCGGCAGATCTCCGGAGATGCCTTGCGACCACAGCACGGGGGGGCCTGCGAGGCCGCGCCGGATCGCATCGGGTGAAGAGCGCAGCGCCGGATTGGCGTAAAGCACATGCCCGGCCAGGCGCTGGAAGTAACTCGCCTCGACCGCATCGATGTCGAGATGGCGGAGCTGAACCTGCCCCTGCGTCCAGGCGAGCGTCGCCGCGCGCGTGAAGGCATTGGCGTCGAGATGCCGGTCGATCGCGTCGAGCAGCGCTTCGCGGGACGCAGCCACCAGCGTCCAGAAGGCGATCCGCGCGAGACCTCCGGCCGGTACGTGCAGTCGGCGCCGCAATGCAAAGATCGGATCGAGCACCGACCCGACCGTGCCGGAGAGCCGACGACCGTCGGTCACCGCGATCGCATCGCCGATCTCGTTGCCGCGGCCGATGAAACGGGCGCGATCGGTTTCGACTTCGATCTCGCCAACAACCTCTCCTTCGACCACGGCCAGATGTGCCGCCCAGAGTTCGGGCTCGCCCGGGCCGCGGCGACGGCGCGTCGCCAGCAGCGCACCGATGGCCGGCAGATACTCGGTGTGCACGAACATCTTGGAGAAAGCCTGATGCGCGGCATCCGCACCGCGCGGCGCCAGGACGATCTCGGCATAGGACGTCAGCTCGACGGTGCGCGCGAGGCCGCCGACATTGCTCAGCGTCACGCGCCTCACCTCCGCATCGTCTTCCGGCGACACGACGATGTCGACACTCGTCACCAGGGTGCCGTCGCGGCGCACGAATTCGGCGCGGTCCTCCGCGAACATCACGTCGTAGCGGTCGGGACGCTGGCCGCAAGGCTGGTGCGTGGCGGACCATACGGCTCCCGTCTCGACATCGCGCAGGAAGACGTAGCTCCCCCAGTCGTCGCGGATCGTGTCCTCGCGCCAGCGGGTCACGGCCTGGGCGCCCCATTGGCTGTAGCCGGACCCCGCTGCCGTCAGCATGACCGAATAGCGTCCGTTCGACAGGAGATGGACGGACGGGCTGGCGGCGTGCGGATTGCGCAGGCGGCGCACCAGCGCCGGCTCGGCCTCCCTGGCCAGTACGCTGGCGCCGACTTCCTCAGCGCGCGGATGGGCGACCGCGACATCGCGCGGCGCGCGCTCCTGCAGCAGCAGTTCGGTCGCCTGCACGCCCGGCTCGGCATGAAAGCGCGACCGCATCACGCCATCGAGAAGAGCATTGGCGATGGCCACGACCGTCATGCCCTGATGGTGGGCCATGTAGGCCTTCACGACCGCCCGGCTCTCGCCGTCCGGCAGGCGCGACGGCGTGAAGTCGAGTGCCTCGTAGAAACCATAGCGACCGCGCGCGCCGAACGCGGCCAGCCGGTCGAAATTGGCGGCGGCGGCCGCGGGATCGACCATGGCGGCTAGTCCGGTGGCGTAGGGCGCAATGACGAGATCGTCGCTCAGGCCGCGCTTGAAGCCGAGGCCGGGCACGCCGAAGTTCGAGTACTGGTAGGTGAGTTCCTTGTCGCGTGCATTGTAGGCCGATTCCGAGATTCCCCACGGAAGGCCGAGATCGGTCGCGTACTGGACCTGACGCCGAACGACCAGCCGGTTGGTCTTCTCGAGCAGGCTGCCGAACGGGGCGCGCATGACCAGAGACGGCATCAGGTACTCGAACATCGAGCCCGACCACGAGACCAGCGCCGCGCTGTGGCCGACCGGTGTCACTTCGCGGCCCAGCCGGAACCAGTGGCGGGCCGGAATTTCACCCGACGCGATCGCCACGAAGCTCGCCAGCCGCGCCTCGGAGGCGAGCAGGTCGTAGCAATTGATATCGAGCCGGTCCTCGGCGACCAGGAAGCCAATCGACAGCAGCCGGCGGCTCTCGTCGAACAGGAAGTCGAACTCCATGGCGCCGGCCGTGGCGCGTGCCGACGCCTCCACCGTCGACAGGCGACGATGCAGGTCGTCCGTCATCTGATCGGTCCGGCTTGTGTCCCGATGATGGCTTGCGACCGTCCGGTGGGCGGCCTCGATCCAGAACAGCATGTCGGCGCTCTCGGGGTCGTCGCGCTCGCTGGCGAGCGTGCGCGCGAGATCGACGGCGGTCTCCGCCATCGCCAGGACAGCGGCCGGCCGGAACGGGATCGCGGACAGCGACACCGCCAACCCGTCGAACGCGCGGACGAGTTCGGGCCGGGTGACGAGATGGGTGCGACGGTCGTCGGACAGCCCGGCCAGCGCCTCGCGGGCGAGGTCGAGGCTGTCGGCTGCGCCACGCGCGCCATCGGGCGCCGCGGCACTCCGCGTGCGCCAGGCGCCGCAGGCGTTGGCCAGGGCGATCAAGTGCCCGGCAAGGTTGCCGCTGTCCACCGTCGAGACGTAGCGCGGCTCGAGGGCGCGCAGGTCGCTCGTGTCATACCAGTTGAAGAAATGTCCGCGAAAGCGCTGCAGCCTCTCCATCGTCGCGAGAGTGGCTTCCAGGCGCTCGACGGCTTCCGTTGTGCCGATCCAGCCGAACTCGCGCGCGGAAGCGGTCGAGAGCAACAGCAGGCCGAGATTGGTCGGCGACGTGCGATGGGCCACGACCGGCGCCGGTGTCTCCTGGAAATTGTCAGGCGGCAGCATGTTGTCTGCCTCGGTGACGAAGGTCTCGAAGAAGCGCCAGGTCCGGCGGGCGATCAGGCGCAGCGAGGCCGCTTCCGCCGGCTTGATCCGCAGGCTGGCGGCATCGTGGGGCGGGCGGCTCACCCAGTGGGCGACGAGGGGTGCCAGCAGCCAGGCCAGCACGAAGGGCGCGGCAACCGGCGCCGCCGCGGCGCCGACCTGCCAGACCACCCCCGCAGCGACCAGCGCGACCACGACGCTTCCGGCCATCTTGCCGTAGAGACCGGGCCAGCCGGCCCGCAGGCTCTGCTTGGATTGGGCCGCCGTGATCCATTCGAGCAGGCGGCGATGGCTGACCACGAGCCGGAACAACGTCCGGCCGATCGCATCGACCATCAGCCAGGCATGATGAGCCAGGAAGACGACGAGCAGGGCCGTCTGCGAAGCCGCGGCCACAATGTCGTTCCAAAGCGCATCGAGATGACTGCGCGTGGTAATCTTCGCATGTCGCGGGAACAACGCGGCCATCGCCGGCAGCAGCGTGGGCATCGCGATGGCCAGAAGCACGAAGCCTGTCCAGACCAGCGCCGCGGGCAGCGGCAGCGTCCAGCCCACCATCAGGGAGACGATCGCCGCGGGCGCCGACAGCGTGCGACGCAGATTGTCGAACATTTTCCAGAAGCCGATGGCTGGCAGGAAGCCCGACCGCCTGCCGGGCGCCGCCTTCACGACTCCCAGCATCCACGGCAGAAGCTGCCAGTCGCCGCGCGCCCAGCGATGCTGGCGTGCCGCCGCCACGTCGTAACGCGCGGGAAATTCCTCGACGACCTCGATGTCGGAAGCCAGGCCGGAGCGCGCGAAGGTTCCTTCGAAGAGATCGTGGCTCAGCATCGTGCTGTCGGGAACGCGGCCATGCAGCGATGCCTCGAAGGCGTCGATGTCGTAGATGCCCTTGCCCGAGTAGGATCCCTCTCCGAACAGGTCCTGATAGACGTCCGACACCGCCGACGCATAGGGATCGATGCCGCTGTTGTTGGAGAAGATGCGCTGGAACCTCGAGCCCTCGGCGCCGACCGGGAGCGAGGGCGTGACGCGCGGCTGCAGCACGCCGTAGCCCTCGACCACGCGGCCCTCGGCGGCCTCGAAGCGCGGCCGGTTCAGCGGATGGGCCATCTTGCCGACCAGACGCACGATCGCATCGCGCGGAAGGCGCGTATCGGAATCCAGGGTCACGATATAGCGCACGTCGGCGGGCAGTGGCCGGACCGCACCCGCGGCCGCCACGACGAAGGTCGTGTCCGTCGAGCCGCGCAAGAGGTGGTTGAGCTCGTGGAGCTTGCCGCGCTTGCGCTCCCAGCCGATCCAGGCGCCTTGCGCCTCGTTCCAGCCGCGGCGGCGATGAAGCAGGAAGAACCGATCGGTGCCGTCTGGCGTCGGATACCGAAGATTGAGGCGCGCGATCCCCTTGACCGCGATCGCGAGCAGGGCGGCGTCTCCCGGCATCGATTCGGCCGGCGCATCGGTCCAGTCCGACAACAGGGCGAAGTGTATGGCGCCGGCCGGATTGGAGAGATGATGGACTTCGAGGCTTTCGATCTGTTCCTCGATCGCGGCCTGCGTCGTGAGCAGGGTGGGAATTGCCACGAACGTGCGCAGATGCGCAGGCACGCCCTCACGCAGCTCGAGACCCGGCAACAGCGTGGCGCCAAACCCGCCGGTGATCAGCCGGTTGACGAGCAGCAGCGCCGCATCGAGCGCCGGCAGCAGCCCCGCGCATGCCATGACGACCAGCAGGCGGCCTTGTATCCCCAGCAGCGACAGGCCGAGCAGCGGCACCAGCAGCACGATTCCCGCCGTGACACCGACACTCGCGACATAACCGGCGAGGCCGGTCCGCAGCAGGCGGCGTCGAACCGTGAGACCTCGGGTGCGAAATCCCACCGACCGCTCGAAGGCCCGCCGGCCGCGTCCGATCAGATGGTAGCCGGGCTCGCGCCGCCGTCCGTCCCCGTTGCCGTCGCTTCCTCCCGACACGCCGGCTTCCGCGGCGGCCGCCAGGGCGCGGCGGGCGATCTCCGGCTCGTCGAGGGTCGTGCCGCGCGCAATCTGCTCGATGGCCGTGCGATAGAGATTGCGGGTAGCGAAGTCCATTTCGGCGAACACACCGTCGGTCCGCAGCACGTCATCGACCGGGCTCACCGTCTCGAAGAGCTTGGCCCAGTCGACGTCGGAAATGAGCCGCATGCTGGTGATGATGTTGCGGACCGTGACGTTGGTCGCGCCCTGGAGCTGGTGCTCGCGTCGCACCAGCTCGTCGGCGCTTGTCCCCTCGCGCGCCAGACGGTTCTCGAGCCAGCCCACCGCCGGAGTCGTCTCGGGATCCTGATCTCGCAGGCGATGCACGAGCTGGACGGCGAAACCTTCGGAGAAGCCTTCGCGGTCGTAGGGCTGGAGAGCGGTCGGATCGGCCTTGAGATCCTTGAGGCCCAGCAGGCGGTCGGCGACCATGTCGGCCTGTTCGCGTGCCGAGCGTCGATCCACGATCCGGCTGGCCGAGCGGCGCAGATTCTCGACCAGGACGATGCGAAGCGTGATGGCGACGGCCCAGAGTTCGCCGATGCTGAGCGGCTGGATCGTCTGGTAGGCCCGCACGAAGCGGGTGAGGGTCTCGGGATCGAAGCGGCTGTCGGTATGGGCCACGAAAGCCCACGCCAGGCCGAAGACCCGCGGGTAGCCGGCCAAGGGGCCGTCGCTGAGCTTGGGAAGCTGGCGATAGTAACCCGCCGGCAGGTCTGTTCGGACTTCGCGCACCTGCTTCTCGACGAGATGGAAGTTGTCGAGCAACCATTCCGCAGCCGGGGTGATCGTACGGCCGGCATCGACCGCCGCGGCGATCGAGCGGTAGGCCGCCAGCAAGACGCGCTCGTTGTCGCGCAGGCGGACGACGAGCGACTTGCCCGACGTCAGGGCGGCATGGACGGGCTGGCTGGTCGCCAGGCTCTGGGCGTGCTGCTCCAGCCGCTCGATGCTGAACAGCTCGCTGCGGATGGCGTCTTCGTCTTCACGAATGGAAGCGGGTCGCGCGCGCCCGAAGGCGCGCCACGCGAACGATTTCAAGGAAATGAGGCCTTTCAGGCTAAGGCGTGCAAGCGACGAAAATTGGTCTCGCGCACGCATGAAGCGACCTCCGGCAAGCGGGGCCGCTATGAATGATCTTCTACAGCAAACGGCCAGCGGCGACGAATCGCGCCAGCCGCGTCAACGTGAAACCGCCTGCACGGTTCCAGGGGACTATTGAAACCGTTTTTGCTATCGCTTTCCGGAGATCATCACGGGAGACCGATCATGCTTCGCGTTGTCACCTTGGCCGCCGCCGTCCTCGCCGTCTCGGCCCTTCCTGCCCTGGCGCTCGACTGCCCCAAGCCGCAGCCGACGGCGAAGCCCGGCATCCTGAAGGAAACCCCGGCCCAGATGGCGACCGTCGGCAAGCAGCTCGCCAGCGGCGACACTTTCAACGCCATCGCCTCGGCGACGGCCGATCTTCGCATCCGCTATCCCGGCGTCGAGAGCGCCGAAGTCGTGAACTATCTCGTCACCGCCTACTGCCCGGCGGTAGCGGCGAACAACAAGCTGAGCGAAGCGCAGAAGAAGTCGGCGGTTGACGGTTTCGCCGCCCAGGTGATGCGCCAAGTCTATTGATCTGAGGCTTTAATGGCGGGCTGCCTGCCCGCCGTCGAGCGTCATGACCACGCCGCTGATGTAGCTGGCGCGGTCGGAGGCTAGGAACACGGCGAGGTCGGCGACCTCGTCGGGCTCGGCGGCGCGGCCGAACGGCATGTGCTTCGTAAGCTCCGGCCAGCGCTCGGGATCGCCGAACTTCTGCTCCGCCACGTTGCGCAGCCGCGTCAGCATGCGGTCGGTCCGGGTGGCCGGCGGGTTGATCCCAACCACGCGCACGCCGTGATCGACGCTCTTCGATCCCACCGCGCGGGTGAACGCCATGATACCGGCATTGCCCATCGTGCCCGCGACGTAGTCGTAATTATAGCTCTCGCCGGCAAGGCCGATCACGTTCACCACCACGCCCGCCTTTCGGGCGTACATCTTCTCCAGCATGGCGCGCGTGGCGTTCACATAGCCGAACACCTTGAGATCCCAGGCCTCGCGCCACTTGGGCTCGGTCATGCCGAAGACGTCACCCTGCGGGATGGCGCCGGCATTGTTCACCAGGATGTCGGCATGGCCGACCGCCTCGACGACGCGGCGGGCGGTGTCGCCATTGGAGAAGTCGGCTGGATGGATCTCGACCGGCACGTTGTGACGGGCGCGGATCTTCTCACGTGCCGCCTCCAGCGATTCCTTCGAGCGCGAGGCGATGTGCACGGTGCAGCCTTCGGCCGCGAAGCCCATGGCGCAGGCGAAGCCGATGCCGCGGCTGCCGCCGGTGATCAGCACGGTCTTGCCGGAAAGCTTCATGTCCATTGGTCGTTCCCCCTACAGCCGGTAGACGCTGTCGATCGCGGCACGGCCGTCCTCGGTCTTCACCCGGCCATCCTTCACCATCTGCACCAGATGGGCGAGCATCGAACGGCCGGCGGCCGGATGCAGATGGACCGGCGTGTCGGCATAGTTCTTGGCGACCATCTGCGGGATGGTCTGCGGTCCGTCCTTGAGGCGCGCGATGATCTGCGCCTCGCGGCCCAGCCGATGCTCGATATAGGCCTGCACGAACGAATTGGGATCGCGGATCTCCGCGCCGTGCGTCGGGATGTAGAGGCTCTCGTCGCGCGGCAGCAGCTTGCGCAGCGACGCGAAGTAATCGGCCATGTTGCCGTCGGGCGGCGAGATCACCGCCGTGGACCAGCCCATGACGTGGTCGCCCGAGAGCAGCGCCTTGTCTTCCTTCACCGCGAAGCAGAGATGGTTGGAGATGTGGCCCGGCGTATAGACCGCCTCGACGTTCCAGCCGTCGCCCTGGATCACGTCGCCGTCGTTCAGCTTCACGTCCGGCGCGAAGGAGAAGTCGCCTTCCTGCTCGGTCGTGACGCCTTCCGGCGTCGGATGCGGGCCGTAGCTGTAGACCTTGGCGCCGGTCGCTTTGGCGAGCGCTGGCGTCGCCGGCACATGGTCGATATGGGTGTGCGTCACCAGGATGTGCGTCACCGTCTCGCCGCGCAGCGCGCGCAACACGGCATCGATATGCTCCTGGTCGTCGGGGCCGGGATCGACGACGGCGACGTTGCCGTGGCCGATGATGTAGGTGCCGGTGCCCTTGAAGGTGAAGGCGCTCGGATTGTTGGCGACGACGCGGCGGATGAGCGGCGTCACCTCCATCGCGGTGCCGTAGTCGAACTTGAAATCCCTGATGAAAGGAATGCCGGCCATCGCGAGACCCTTACGGTGAAGGCGGTGTCAGTTTGTAGAGCGAGTTCCGGACATCCGCGCTGACATAGACGATGCCGGTGCGGCCGACCGCGACGCCCGTGGGCACGAGCGCAGGCGGGCCGCCGGGGAACGGCGCCAGGCCGATATCGAGGTTCGAGGCGATCACCGTTTTCGCACCGGTTGCCGGGTCGATGGCGACGACGCGCTTCTGGCCGACCTCCGCCACGTACAGACGCCCGTCGGGACCGATGTCGATGCCTTCGGGACCGGTCAGATTGTCGGCCACCACCTTGCGCGCACCCGTGGCGACGTCGATCTGGCTGACGGCACCGGCGGCGATCTCTGTGATGTAGACCAGCGAGCCCGGCCCGTGCGCCATGGCGACAGGGCCGCGCAGCTCCTTGACGACGATGCTGCGTTCCTTGCCGTCGGCGCTGACCTTCACGAGGTTGCCGCTGGCCAGCTCGGCCACGTACATCGTGCCGTCGGCAAACTCCACGGCATCGACGGGCGCCGAGAACTCACCCAGAGTCGCCGTCAGCTTGCCCGTCTTGCGGTCGACCTTCTCCACGGTGTTCGAGAACCAGCTCGAGAGCAGCACGTTCTTCGGGCCGAGCGAGATGCCGATCGGATAGGCGTGCGTCTCGCCATGCACGCGCAGCACATCGGTCACTGCGCCGTTTGCACTGTCGACCGTGCGATAGCTGAACACATCCGCGACATGCACCGTGTCCTTGCCGCCGTCGGTCGAGACGGCGAGGTCGGCCGGGACCGCGAGCCTGCCTTCGACGATGGTGCGCCAGGCGCCGGTCTGCTTGTCGACAAGGTAAATCCCGTTGTCGGTCATCGAGGAGACGAACAGGCGACCGCGCGAATCGAAGGCGAGATTGTCGAGGCCGGGCTTCATCGAGGCGACCAGCTTCTTGGCCTTGCTGGTGAGGCTCACGCTCCAGATGCCGCCGGTGCCGGTATCGACGACATAGACGTTGTCGCGGTTCTGCGGATCGATGTTGGCGGCGGCCGGCGTCTTGAAACCAGACGCGATCACATCGGTTGCGCCGGTTTCGAGGTTGACCTTGACGATGTCGCCCTTGAACCACAGCGGACCGTAGAGGAAGCCGTCGTCCTTATGGACCTCGAAGCCGTTGAGACCGCCGAGCTTCTCGGCGATGCGGCGCAGCTCGCCGCGCGCGAACGGCTTGAAGTCGGGCTTGTCGACGTTCTTGATGTCGATCTCATAGAGCGCATCGCCGAGGAAGACCTCGGAGACGAACAGCCTTCCGTCCTTGCCAAAGGCGAGCGAATTGGGACCGCTCATGCCGTGCGCGACCTCGATGGTCTTGCCGTTCGGCTTGCGGACGTAGACCTTGCCGATGAGAAACGCCGTCCACGCCATGGTGCCGTCATCGGCGAAGGCGATATCGTCGGCCATGCCGGTCGGCGGATCGATCACGCGGTCGACCTCACCCGAATCGACCTGCACCCGGTAGAGGGTCTGGCCGATCACCGAGCCGGCGAAGAGCTGATCGTCCTTGTTGAAGGCAAGCCCATGCACGCCGTGAAACCAGGATCCCTGCACCAGAAACTGCTGGCCATATTCCTTGGGCGGCGGCGTTACCGCCTGCTGCGCCCCTGCGCTGCCAGCCATGCCGAACGCAAGCACCGCCGTAGCGACAATGCGGCCCAACCCCATCCCGTTTTCCTCCGACCGTCTCTCTCGCGGCGCGGACTTTAGACCGGAGTACGGGTTTTGTAACGCCGAACCCTTCGGCTACCATCGTTCCGACAAGAAAACGCGCATTCTGCAGGAGAAAAAACATGGCGGGTCCGCTTTCGGGACTGACGATCGTCGAGCTGGCCGGTATCGGCCCGGCGCCGATGTGCTCGATGATGCTGGGCGACATGGGCGCCGACGTCATTCGCGTCGACCGTACGAAGGCGCACGTCATGGATCGTCTCGCCGACCCGAAATTCGCCGTCCATAATCGCAGCCGTCGCTCGGTGTCGATCGACCTGCAGAAGAAGGAAGGCGTCGAGGTGGTGCTGCGCCTGATCGACAAGGCCGACGGCATGACCGAGCCATTCCGCCCCGGTGTCGCGGAACGTCTGGGCCTCGGTCCCGACATCTGCCTCGCGCGCAATCCGAAGCTGGTCTACGGCCGCATGACCGGCTGGGGCCAGGAAGGCCCGCTCGCCAAGGCGGCCGGCCACGACATCAACTACATCGCGCTGACCGGCGCGCTGCACGCGATCGGCAGCAAGGACAAGCCCATGCCGCCGCTCAACCTCGTGGGTGATTTCGGCGGCGGCGGCATGCTGCTGGCCTTCGGCATGGTCTGCGGCCTGCTCGAGGCGCAGCGCTCCGGCAAGGGCCAGGTGGTCGACGCCGCGATGGTCGACGGCGCGGCCCTGCTGCTGGGTGGCATCTACGGCATGGCGGGCGCAGGCCTGTGGAGCGACGAGCGCGAGAGCAACATGCTCGACGGCGGCGCCCACTTCTACGGCACCTACGAGACCAAGGACGGCAAGCATGTCTGCATCGGTTCGATCGAGCCGCAATTCTACGACCTGCTGCTCGACAAGACCGGCCTGAAAGGCGAGACGCTACCGGCGCAGATGGACCGCAAGGCCTGGACCCAGCTCAAGACGAAGCTGGCCGGTATCTTCAAGACCAAGACGCGCGATGAATGGTGCGCGATCATGGAGGGCACGGACATCTGCTTCGCGCCGGTGCTTTCCATGAAGGAAGCGCCGGATCACGCGCACGCCAAGGCGCGCAACGCCTATGTCGACGTGGCCGGCTTCGCGCAGCCCGCCGCCGCCCCGCGCTTCTCGCGCACCAAGGAAAGCGTGAAGGGGCCCGCCGCCCGGCGCGGCCAGCACACCGACGAGATCCTGGGTGAGCGCGGCTTCTCGACGAAGGAGATCGGCGAGCTCAAGGCGGCCGGCGTCGTCGGCCCGCAGGCCTGACGGCAGCCCATGATCCGCGCCTTCGAACTGGCGGTGCAGCAGCTTGGAGATCCCAAGCTGCGCAGCATCGTCTGGCAATCGCTGGCGCTGTCGCTGGTGCTGCAGATCGCCCTCGGCGTACTCGCCTGGTGGGCGCTGCAATCGTTCGCCACGTTCCAGTGGACGTGGCTGAACGAGACCATCCGCTGGCTGGGCGGCGGTGCCGTGACGGTGCTGGCGCTCATGCTGTTCCCGGCAAGCTTCGGCATCGTGATCTCGATCTTCATGGAGCGGATCGCCGACATCGTGGAGGCCCGCCACTATCCGCAGCTCGGGCCGGCGCGCGGCATCCCGCTCTGGACCGGCCTGTGGTCGGGTATCGTCTTCCTGGCCATGCTCGTGGCGATCAACCTCGTGATGCTTCCCTTCTACCTGGTTGCCCTTTTCGTCGCCGGGCTGGGCGCGGCCCTGTTCTACGGCGTCAACGGCTGGCTGGCGGGTCGCGAGTACTACGAGCAGGTCGCCCTGCGCCGGCGCGATCCGGCCGAGGTGAAGGCCTGGCGCAAGGCCAACGGCGGGACGCTGTGGCTGACCGGTGTCGTGATCGTCTTCCTGGGGACAATCCCGATCCTCAACCTGATCGTGCCGGTGCTGGGCGTCGCGATGATGGTTCATGTCGCTCAGGGCCTGAAGCCGCCCCTTAACCGGGCGGCCCCGTCGCGCTAAACTCGCACCATGAAAGCTGCATACGGGGCGCTGGCCGTCACCCTTCTGCTGGGAGGCTGTCAGACGGGTGGTCCCCAGGAATATTCGCTGGGCGCCGGGGAGACGGGCGTCTTCAGTTCGCGGAACGCCGGCTCGCCGATCCCGGCGGATCGCATCAAGGGATTGGACGAGTCCCAGCTCGTCGCCCTGTTCGGTGCCCCCCAGCTCGACCGCAAGGACGGATCGGCGCGCGTCCTGCGCTACCATTCGGACGCCTGCACGTTGTTCGTCTCGATGTACCAGCGCGACGGCCAGCCCTTCAAAGCGGAGTTCACCGACGCCTACGACACGCACCTGAGGCCGCTGCCGACCGACCAGTGCGCCGGTTCGATTGCCGCCCAGAAGAAGCGGGTCGCCTGAACCGGTTCCGTCCCCCGTCAAATTCCGGCACGGCACGACCGCAACTTTTGTCCTTCGATTCTGTTGTATCGGGGCGCCGTCATTCAGGACCGGCGCCCGAAATTACAGGAGGGCGGCATGGACAGTGCCCGCACGGAACTCAAGGACAACGTCGAAAAGTTGCGCAATGCCAAAAAGATGGCAGCGGCACCAGCGGCCTCTGAGCGCGACGCCGCGGACCTCAAGATCCTCGAGCAGGAAGTTCAGGCACAGCGTCTTCAGGTGAAGCGCGAAGCCGGCAAGGAACCAGAACCGGCTGGCGTCACAGCCAGGCCCGGCGAATCGGCCGAGAAGCTTCTCGACCGCAAGCTCGATGCCGCGCTGAAGGAGAGCTTCCCGGGCAGCGATCCCGTGTCGTTCGTCCAGGCGGCGCCCGTGAAGCCCGAGGACGAACAACTCACCTCGGTCAAGGGTGGCACCAACAAGGGTTGATGCTGAGAGGAGCCTTTAAAGCAGCCGTCGCCACAACAGGGCGACGGCTGCAACCGCTTGCTCCTGCGCGATCATGTCGAGGTGACCGAACTCCGGGACGATCTCCACGACGACGTGCTTGTTGAGGGTTCCGAACAAAGGCCGGTACTGCTCTGCGCGGAACAGTTCGTCTTGCGCACCCACCACGATGGCCGTCGGACGGTCGATGCGCGCCAGTTCAGCCCGCCATTCGCGGCTGAGCTGGAGGCCGACCGCGAGCCTGAAGGAATAGACCGGCGTTCGGTTCTCGCTCGGACGCGCGGCCGTGGCGAAGCGAACGACCTCCAGGTTCTGGAACAATGGCAAGCCCAGGCCGTCGAGAATGGAGAGTGCCACGACGCGAGGCACGGCCACGCTCGCCCAGCCGCCCGAAGCGGGACGGTTGGTCGGCGAGTCCTGCGCAATGTAGGGCGATATTGCGAGGTAGGCGTCGAACGCATGACGATTCGGACCGCTGGCCGTGCGCAGCACGAAGCCGCCGCCCGACGAGAAGCCGATCAGCGTCCGCTTGATCTTCGGATCGGTGAGGCCGGTCGCCTTGATGAAATCCATCAGGTCGTCGTCGAGCTGGCTGCGATATGAAGTGTCGCCATTGACGGTACCGCTGCCGCCGTGGCCCCGCAGGCTGATGGCGTAGACGGTCGCGCCTGCTGCCTGGAGAGCCTGCGCGGACTTGTGCATCGAGATGCTCGCGCCTGACGATCCGTGGACCAGCACAACCACGCGATCCACGCTGCCCGGATAGAGCCGATAGGTGAGCGGCGCGCCATCGCGTGCGGCGACGCGCCGGACGGCGGGGATCTCGGCCGGGTTCCACTTGTCGCTGCCCGGCAGCGAGTCGCCCGCCGCCAGGCGCGGCAACTCGCCGGGGGTGCTCAAGGCAATGACGCCGGCGAAGCTCGCGACCACGAGCAGCACGAGCACGGCGGGCGCCCAGGCCAGGCGCGGCATCCACCGGCTCGACCGGACGGCGCCAACGCCTCCCAGCCAGCCGAGGCCGATGCCCGCCACCAGGCCGCCGCCGCCACCGGCCAGGGCGATCCATGCCGGCTCGGCCCTGAGGGCAGGCGCCATCCCGAAGACGACGCCCAGCGCATAGCGCACGGCGAAGATCGACAGGCCGAAGGCGAGCATGAACCAGCCGCCCGCCAGTTCGAGACGGCCGTCGTCGAGGCGCCGCACGGCGCGACGGCGGCCCAGCCACAGTCCCAATGGCAGACCGACGGCAAGAGCTGCCAGCCAGGTGACCGAAGCCAGCGCCGGCCGAGGCAACTGTCCGATCCCGGCCACGGAGAAGAGCAGCCCGACGACCGGCAGGATGGCCAGCCGCCACAGCGGCAGGGTCCGCTGCCGCAGCCCCAGGACGCCCAGCCAGACGACGAGGGCCATCAGCGGCCACACCCAGAGAGGCGTGTGCGTGACGATCTGGAAGATGGTTTCGAAAGGCGACTGCATGGCGTTCTCCGGAGACAGCGGCGTTGCCGTCACCTTCCGGGCCGCGCGGCTCGCGGACCATCTTCCCTGCGTGGAAAGGCTGGCGTTTTTCGCGATCTGACGTCATTCATCCGTTCACGATGCGCGAATCGCCCTACGTCCGGTCGTTACCATTCCAGCTGCCGGCGGTCGTCGGGCTCGCGCTCGTCCTGGGCGTCACCGGGCCTTTCGGCACTTACGAGCACATGGATCTCGGCCGGCGGATTGCCTACTTCGGCATCATCGGCGGGCTGAGCTGGCTGCAGATCGTGGTCCTGGCGGCCTGGTTCGGGCGCATCGAGCCGATCGACCGCTGGCCCGTCGCCGGCCGCATGGCGCTGGTCGGCGTGCTGGCCTCGATCCCGAGCACCTTCGAGGTCATCGTCGTCCAGTCCTGGCTCGGCCGGCCGATTCCCCTCTGGGCGGCGCCGTACATCTTCCCCGAGAACGCCCTGCTGACCACGTCGATCGCCGTGGTGTTCGGCCTGTTCGTCGAGCAGCGGCTGCGCGCCAAAGCCGATGCCGAACTGGCCCGCGTGGCCGCCCTGCCCCAGCCGCCGCCCGCCCTCCCGGAAGCCGCCACGTCCCCGCCGGCTTCACCCGACTTCCTGCGCCGTGTCCCGCCGGCCCTGGGCCGCGACCTGCTGGCCCTCGAGATGGAGGATCACTACCTCCGCATCCACACAGCGCTCGGCAGCGACCTCGTGTTGATGCGCCTTCGCGACGCACTGGCCGAGCTTGGCCCCGAGCGCGGCCAGCAGGTCCACCGGTCTTGGTGGGTGGCGACGGGCGCAATCGCCTCGGTCGACCGGACGGGCGGCCGCCTCGTGCTCACTCTGCGCAACGGACTTAAGGTCCCCGTCAGCAAGACCTATCGAGACAGCATCAAGGACGCGGGCTGGCTCGAAAAATAAGATGCCGTCGTCTCGACCGGAGCGCTTCCTCGAAAAGCCTCGGGGCAGGCTCCGCGCTACGCCTCGCTGCGCAAGGTTGGCATGGCGACGATGATCGTTGATGGCTTGAGGCCGTACTCTCGACAGTGATCTTCGCAGGCCTTGTAACCGCGCCAGCGAGCACTTGAGGAAGGCAAGCAAAAGGAAGGAAGCGCGGGAGATGCACGCGCTACAGAAATCACGCCATTTTACCTAAGTAATGTAGACAAAACATAGTTTCGATCAAGAGTTGTTCTTTCGGCTTTCCTTCGCCAGTTTCCCAAAACCAAACACTTCTCGCATCTATTCGTCCTCCAGGCAGCGTTGTCGCGCGGGATCATGATTGATCTCAACGTGAGCGAACGAAATCGCTTGTTCTCCAGACAGAGGTGAATCCATGAACGAACGACAGCCAAGCCGGACCGCACTCGGCGCAGCCGGATATCGGGCCGCCCATCAGTTACTAGAGGGCGGCAAGGTATTCTCCGATCCTTTCGCTCGCACCATTCTCGGTGACGGCGCCGACGCGATTATCGCGGGACTATCGGCAGGCCCGGCACAACAGCGCATGCGCATCTTCATGGCGATGCGCAGCCGTTTTGCCGAGGATTGCCTCGGCGCCGCGGTGTCACGCGGCGTGCGACAGGCGGTGGTTCTCGGCGCCGGCTTCGATACATTCGCGCTGCGCAATCCCCATTCGGATGTGGGGTTGCGGGTTTTCGAGGTCGATCATCCCGCGACCCAAGCCTGGAAACGAAAGCGTCTGTCCGAAGTCGGCCTCGCTATTCCGGCGTCTCTGATCTTTGCGGCGATCGACTTCGAACACGATGATCTTGGTCTCGGGCTGCGTGATGCCGGTTTCGATCCCGATCGCCCTGCGTTCTTCATCTGGCTCGGCGTCGTCCCCTATCTAGGGCGAACAGCCATAGCGGCCACGTTGCGTTACATTGCGAGCATCCCCGAATCCGAGGTGGTGTTCGACTACAGCGAACCGCTGGAGAACTATCCGCCGGAGCAGCGGACCGAAATTGTCGCGCTCGGGGCCTATACGGCTGAAATCGGCGAACCCTGGCTCAGTCATTTCGATCCCGACGAGATCGCGCAGGAACTCCGCGGATACGGCTTCGGGGATATCGAAGACCTCGGCATGTCCCAAATGGCCGTTCGCTATCTGGGCGCGCCCCCCGGCGCGTCCAAAAGTGGTCCCGGGGGGCATATGATGCGGGCAGCTCGCATTCCGTGAGCGTCAGGATTCTTTGGAAGTCGGATCTCGCTACTTGCCGCCGCGATCCTCGCGCCACAGGTCGAGTTTTTCCTGGATCGGGCGATCGGAGAACGAGAACAGGACCGCGTCGCTGGCGGCGCGATGCTCGACCCTGGCCCAGCTCGGCACGACGAAATGGTCGCGCTTCTTCCAGCGCATCACCGTGTCGCCGATCGTGCTCTCGCCGTCACCTTCGACGACCGAGAAGACCGTGCCGTCGGTGCAGCGATAGGGCGATGTCGTAAAACCCTTCGGCAGGAGCTGCATGAAGGTGCCCATCGTGGCGATCGGCGCGCCACCGCTCGCCGGATTGACGTAGCGCAGCTTGTAGCCATGGCAGGCGTCGGGTGCGCCGGCCTTGGCGAGACCCTGCAACGCCTCGCGCGTGCGCGCATAGGGATAGTTGAAGATCGGCGAGGTCTGCTTCGCCGGCTTCCAGTCCACCGGCAGCAGGCCGCTGGCATACTTCGCGTCGGACGTGCCTTGGGGCGTCGTCACGACCTGCTCGTCGGTCTCGCCGTTCTCGGCAAAGCCCGCGTTGAACATCGCGACCAGCGGGATGTCGAGCCCGTCGAGCCACACCATCGGCTTCGACGATTCGTTGCCGTGATCGTGCCAGGTCCAGGTCGGCGTGATGACGAAGTCGCCCTCGTGCATGATCGTGCGCTCGCCATCGACCGCGGTGTAGGCACCTTCGCCTTCTACGATGAAGCGCAGCGCCGACTGGGTGTGACGATGGCTGGGCGCAACCTCGCCCGGCAGGATGAGCTGCAGCCCGGCATAGAGGGTGGGCGTGATGCAGGCGCTGCCGGTCATCGCCGGGTTTTCGAGGATCAGCACGCGCCGCACGGCTTCCTTCGCCGTGATCAGCGAGCCCGATTCCATCAGGAACGGCCGCACCCTGTCGTAGTCCCAGTGCGCGGCCCGGTACTTCGGCGCCGGCTGCGGCGGCACGAGCTGGTGCAGCGATTCCCACAGCGGCGCCATCGAGAGGCCGCCGATGCGTTCGTAGAAATCGCGCCGCGCGTTGTTGCCCGTCGTCGACGCGGACATGCTGCTACTCGGCGGCGCGCAGCAATGGACCCGAACGAGCCATCATTCGGGCGCGGCAGGCGGCGGCGAAGGCGTCGAACAGCTTCATCGACACCGGATTCTCGAGCGCCTTGTATTCGGGGTGCCATTGCAACGCGAGCACGAAGCCCGGCGCATCCGGCACGCTCAACGCCTCGACCTGTCCGTCTTCGCAGCAGGTCGCTTCGAGCCGCGCGCGCGGCGCCAGCACGTCGACGCCCTGCGCGTGCAGCGAATTCACGCGCACGCGCTTCTCGCCCAGCAGGCGCTGCAGCATCCCGCCTTCGGTCACGTCGATGTCGTGGGTCGGCGCATAGTTCACGTCCATGTCCGGCGACTTGGGCGAGCGATGATCGCGCCGGCCCTCGACCTCGTGGACATGCTGGTGCAGCGAGCCGCCCAGCGCGACGTTCACCTCCTGAAGACCGCGACAGATCGCGAACAGCGGGACGCCGCGGTCGATCGTGTGCCGGATCAGCGGCAGGGTCGTGGAATCGCGCGCCCGGTCGTGCAGCGTGCCCTCGCGGCTCTGCTTGCCATAGTGATGCGGCTCGACGTTGGAGGGGCTGCCGGTCAGCAGCACGCCGTCGAGACTGTCGAGCAAGCGGTCCATTGCTTCCAGGAAGCCCGGCTCGTCGTCGCCGAATTCCGGCCCGATGGCGGGGATCAGGACCGGCAGGCCGCCGACGGCGCGAAGCGCCGCCTGGACGTATTTCTCGCCCACGGTGTGATGCCAGCCGCCCCGTCCGTTTTCCTTGAGACAGGCCGAAACACCGATCAGGGGGCGCGAAGACGAGCGATTCATAGTCTGCCGGAGCGTGCAAATAGCGGGGGTTTCATTGTCGCCGCCGCGCCGCATCTTGGCAATTGCCCGGTGCCTGAACCTGCCCGCAGCTTGTGCAGTGCAGCCCTGCATGGTACCGCCGCGCCGCGGCAAGATTTGCCCCGTCCATTCGCCAGAAACATCGGAAAGAGCGCCATGACGACCACCCCTCCGCCGTCCGCCCCGCCCTCCGGCCAGACCGCCCAGGCCGGTCCCGCCGCGCCGCTGACCATGCACGGCCAGTACATCAAGGACTTCAGCTTCGAGAACCCGCGCGCGCCGCAGAGCCTGATCGAGCAGACGCAGCCGCAGCTCACGCTGAACGTGCAGGTGGCCAACCGCCAGTTCGACGCCAAGACCTTCGAGGTGTCGATCACCATCGAGGCCTCCGCGCATACGCCGGAGAAAGAGCCACTGTTCATGCTCGAGCTGATCTATGCCGGCACGGTGACCTTGGGCGACCTGCCGCCGGAAGCGACGGGGCCGATGCTCTTCATCGAGACGCCGCGCCTGCTCTTCCCGTTCGCCCGCGCCATCGTGGCCAACGCCACGCGCGAGGCCGGCTTCCCGCCGCTCAACATCGCCCCGGTCGACTTCGTGGCGCTCTATCGCCAGCAGCTCGAAGCCAATGGCGGCCAGGCGCCCGGCATCCAGTCCGGCCCGGTCGGCCACGCCTGAGGCGACCGCCGACAAGGATCCCTCACTTCGTTCGGGATGACACAAGAGGTGTCATCCTGAGCGCAGCGAAGGATCCTTACTCATCAGCGATGCGCTCCGTCGAACGGACGGAGGAAAACTAGCTTTCTCCCGAGCGAAGTAGAATTGCCTCCCCATTCAAATGGGGAGGTGTCGACGTCTTACGTCGACGGAGGGGTCATAGGCTTTGCGACGCCCCATGACCCCATCGCCCCGTATGACGGGGCACTTCCCCCTCTGAAGGGGGAAGAAATTGATCCTGATTTCCAGCAGTTCAATCCACGTCGGAAAGACTCTAGCCTTCGACCTTGAGCCAGATCGGTTCGCTGATCTTGTTCAGGAATTCCGCGTGCGCGGCCAGTTCGGCCGCGCTTGCCGTGTGCGGGCGCGGCGGCCGCAGGGTCAGGGTCTGGGCCATGATGCCCTGGACGCCCGCCGCGGCCATCTCCGGCGCGAGGCCGAGATCGCGCTGCCGGCCGCCGCTCAGCTCCAGATAGACTTCCGCCAGCAGTTCCGAATCGAGCAAGGCGCCGTGCTTGGTGCGCTTGGTGTTGTCGATGCCGAACCGGTCGCACAGCGAGTCGAGGCTGGCGCGCTGGCCGGGAAACTTGCGCCGCGCCATCGAGACGGTGTCGACATAGTCATTCGTGAGCTTCGGCTTGCCGACGCGCGCGAGTTCGGCGTTCAGGAAGCCCAGGTCGAACTGTGCGTTGTGAATGACGAGTTGAGCATCGCCCAGGAATTCGAGCAGCTCTTCGGCTTTGTCGGCGAAAAGCGGCTTGTCGGCCAGAAACTCGTCGGAGAGCCCGTGTACTTCCTGCGCCCCGGCCGGCATCGGCATCTCGGGGTTGAGGTAGAGCTGCAGCGAGCGGCCGGTGGCCACGAGGTTGACCAGCTCGATACAGCCGATCTCGACCACGCGGTTGCCGGCGAGAGGATCGAGGCCCGTGGTCTCGGTATCGAGGACGACTTCACGCATCCCGATCTTTTAGCGCAAGTGCCCGCCTACTTGCGACGCGCGCGCGCGAGCCGGGCTGTGAATTTCTCCCGCCACGGATTGGACGGCCAGAAATTGCCGTGCAGGCCGCGCAACTCCGCGACCGCCCGACCGAGCGCGGCGCGCGTCGGCGCCAGCCCCATGCCGGTCGGGATCACGAGGCTGGCCTTGCGGCGCTTGAGCGCGTCCGGCACCTGCTGGCGCAGGATGCCTTCGAACTTGTCGGCGGTCATGCCGGGGCGGGCCAGGACGCGGCGGCGCTGCAGGAAGGCCGGTGCGCTCACCACCAGCGTGGCATCGACGCGCCGGTCGCCCAGCCCCTCGAAAAGCAACGGAATATCGAGCACAACGAGCTTTTCGCCGGCCAGCGCCGCGCGCCGCAAAAAGGCGCGCTGCATGCGATGGACCAGCGGATGCACGATCGCTTCCAGCCGGCGCAGCGCCTCCTTGTTGCCGAAGACGCGTGCGCCCAACGCCTGACGGTCGAGCACGCCCGCCTTCACCACGCCGGGGAACGCCGCCTCGATACCAGGCAGCGCGGCGCCGCCCGGTGCCTGCAGCGTATGGACGGCGGCATCGGCGTCGTACACCGGCACGCCCATCTCCCGCAGCATTGTCGCTGCGGTTGATTTGCCCATGCCGATCGAACCGGTCAGTCCGACGATGACCATCTAGAGTCTTTCCGTCTCAAGGTGCCCCCACTACCTCATCCTGAGGAGGCCGCGCAGCGGCCGTCTCGAAGGATGGGCAACAGACGCGGTGCTCGTGCCCACCCTTCGAGACGCGCTCCTTCCGGAGCGCTCCTCAGGGTGAGGCTTTGTTGGGCTCTACGGAACCAGGACCGTCTGGCCGGTGGTCTTGCGGCTCTCCAGGTCGATGTGCGCCTGCGCGGCTTCGGCCAGCGGGTAGTGCTGGTCGATCGAGATCTTCACCTTGCCGCTCTTCACCATCTTGAACAGCGAACGGGCGCTGGCTTCGAGGTCGGCGCGGGTGGCGGTGTAGGCGCCGAGGCTGGGGCGCGTGACGTAGAGCGAGCCCTTGGCGTTGAGGATACCGATCGGAATCGGTGCGACGGCGCCCGAGGCGTTGCCGAACGAGACCATCAGGCCGCGCGGCTGCAGGCAGTCGAGCGAGGCCGCCCAGGTGTCCTTGCCGACGCCGTCGAACACGACCGGCACGCCCTTGTTCTTGGTGATCTTCTTCACCTCGGCCACGATGTCCTGCTTGGTGTAGTCGATCACCCACTTGTAGCCGTTCTTCTTCGCCAGCGCGGCCTTCGCGGGCGACGAGGTCGTGCCGATGACCTTGTAGCCGCGGGCCTTGGCCCACTGGCCGAACAGCAGCCCGACGCCACCCGCGGCGGCATGGAACAGGATCGTATCGCCCTTCTTCAGCCACGCCTTGGCGGTGCGGTCGACCAGGTACTCCGTCGTCATGCCCTTCAGCATGATCGCCGCGGCCTGCTCGTCGCTCACGCCCTTCGGCACCTGCACGAGCTGGTCGACGCCCATCACGCGCTCCTGGCAGTAGGCGCCCAGCACGCCGCAATAGGCGACACGGTCGCCCTTGCGGAAACCCTTCACCCGGGGGCCGACCTCGACGATGACGCCCGCCGCCTCGCGGCCGACCGCGTTCGGCATCGGCGTCTGGTAGAGGCCCGAACGGGTGTAGACGTCGATGAAGTTGAGACCGATCGCGGTGTGACGCAGCTTGACCTGGCCGGGACCGGGCTTGCCGACCTCGACGTCCTCGAACTTCATCTTCTCCGGGCCGCCGTTTTCGTGAATCAGGATGGACTTGGACATCTGAAATTTCTCCCCTTGCAGCGGCGACCGAGGAACGTCGCCTGCTTGCGGGCGTCGAGTATAGTGACCGGCCTTTCAGGCGCCAGCCCGGCGCGGCCTTCGTCAGGAGAGTTTATGCCCAGGAAGCTCCTCATCGGACGCCGCGGCCTTCTCGCCGCCTCCACCAGCGCGGTACTGGCGAGCCCGGCCATCGTGCGGGCGCAGCAGGTCCAGCGCAGCACGAAGGCGTCCTACAGCCTCAGGATGCTCACCCTCGACCTCGAACAGCCCTGGGGCATGGCCTTCCTGCCCGACGGCCGGATGCTGATCACGGAGCGGCCGGGCCGGCTGCGCATCTTCGCCAACGGCCGGCTGGAACGGGCGCCGGTGGGCGGTCTGCCAAAGGTCTATGCGCGCGGCCAGGGCGGCCTGCTCGACGTCTGCCTGCACCCCGACTTCGCCCGCAATTCCCTGCTCTATCTCACCTATTCCGGCGAGGGCGACGGCGGCGCGGCGACGGTGCTGGCGCGGGCCGAATTCCGCAACAATGCGCTGGTCGGCCTGCAGCGCATCTTCGAGGCCCTGCCGCGCACGTCCGGCGGTCTGCATTTCGGCTCGCGCATCGTCTTCGACAAGGCGGGCCTCCTCTACGTCACCTGCGGCGAGCGCTACCAGATGCAGCGCGCCCAGAACCTGGCCGATCTCGGCGGCAAGGTCGTGCGGCTGCGCGACGACGGCTCGATCCCACCCGACAATCCATTTGTCGGCCGTGCAGGCGCGCGGCCGGAGATTTTTACCTATGGCCATCGTAATCCGCAGGGCATGGCCATGCACCCCGGCACCGGACGCATCTGGCTGGCCGAGCACGGGCCGCGTGGCGGCGACGAACTGAACCTGCTGAAGGCCGGCGCCAACTACGGCTGGCCGCTGGCCACCCACGGCATCGACTACAGCGGCTCGACGATCAGCCCGAACAAGAGTCTTCCCGGCATGGAAGATCCGGTGCGCGTCTGGGTGCCGTCGATTTCGCCGAGCGGACTCGCCTTCTATGACGGCGACCGCTTCCCCGGCTGGAGGGGCTCGGTCTTCACCGGCGCCCTGTCCGACAACGCTCTGCATCGCATCGAACTCGACGGCGACAAGTACGTCGGCGAGGAGCGGTTGCTCGTCGACGTGCTTCCCTATATCCGCGACGTTCGTCAGGGGCCGGACGGCCTCATCTACCTCGTCACTCACACCGACAGTGGCGGCCTCTATCGCCTGGAGCCTGCGTAGAACCATGCTGATCCTCGCCTCCGCCAGCCTCTCGCGCCGGCAGATGCTGCAGAATGCCGGCCTCGACTTCACCGTCGAAACCTCCGGCGTCGACGAGGACGAGGTGAAGCTCAGCCTTGCGGCCGAGAAGGCCACGCCGCGGGACATCGCCGAGACGCTGGCCGAACTGAAGGCGCAGCGCGTCTCCGAGCGGAACCCCGGCGCCATGGTGATCGGCGCGGATTCAACGCTGGCCTGCAACGGCCGGCTGTTCGACAAGCCGCCGACGATGGCGGCGGCGCGCACGCAGCTACAGGCGCTGGGCGGCCAGACGCACGAACTTCATTCCTCGGTCGTCGTCGCCAGGGGCGGCCGAAGGCTGTGGCACAGCAACGAGCATGCGCGCCTCACCATGCGGTCGCTCGACGATGCGTTCCTCGACGCCTACCTCGCACGGGCCGGCGACGCGGTGCTGACGTCTGTCGGCGCCTACCAGCTCGAAGGCGTGGGCGCGCATCTCTTCACGAAGGTCGAGGGCGACTACTTCACCATCCTCGGCCTACCACTGCTGCCACTGCTCTCGTTCCTCGCCGGACATGGCATCGGCCTGGAGAAAGCCGCATGAGCGCATACGACACGCTTCTCGCCGAAGCCGCCGGCCGGCCCTTCGCCGCCATCGTCGGCTGGCCGGTCGAGCATTCGCGCTCACCCGCACTGCACGGCTACTGGCTGAAACAGCATCGCATCGACGCTCATTACGGCCGCCTGCCCGTCAAGCCAAACCAGGCCGCGCTCCAGGAGCTGGTCGCCTTCCTGCGCGCGACGCCCAACGCGCGCGGCTGCAATCTCACGCTGCCGCACAAGATCGAGATCATGCCGTTGCTCGACCGCATCGATCCGGTGGCCCGGCGGATCGGGGCGGTGAACACGGTCGTGAAGCAGGCCGACGGCACGCTCGAAGGCCGCAACACCGACGGGTTCGGCTTCCTCGAAGCCCTGAAATACAACGCCCCGCACTGGATGGCGGACACCGGTCCGGTGGTCGTGCTCGGCGCCGGCGGCGCCGCGCGGGCCGTCGTGGCCAGCCTGATCGACGCGGGTGTCCCGGAACTGCGGCTCGCCAATCGCACGCGCGAGACCGCGGTCGATCTCGGCGTCGCCTTCACGCCCACGGGTGGCCAGCGCATCGTGGTCGGCTCCTGGGACGCGCGCAGCGAACTGCTGGATGGGGCAACCCTGCTGGTCAACACGACCTCGCTCGGCATGAAGGACCAGCCCGGTCTCGACATCGACCTCGCAAGACTGCCGCACGAGGCGGTGGTCTACGACATCGTCTATGTGCCGCTGGAGACCTACCTGCTGGCGGCCGCGCGCTCACGCGGCAACCGATGCGTCGACGGACTCGGCATGCTGCTGCATCAGGGCCGGCCGGGCTTCGAGGCCTGGTTCGGCCCGAAGGTCGACGTCACGGTTGAGCAGCGCCGCGCCGTCGCCGCCGATCTCGGAGCATGACCATGCAGAGCGATCCGCCGGAGGGCTTCAAGCCGCTGTTCCGCACCAGCCCGTTCCTCGACCACAACGGGCCGTTCTTCTATCGCGAGATCGGCGACGGCACGTTCGTCGTCGGCTTGCGCATCCAGCCGAAGCACGCAAACGCGCGCGGCGTGGCGCACGGCGGCATCCTCATGACCCTGTGCGACATCTCGCTGGGCTATCGCACGACACGGAGCCAGACGCCCTCGCCGCTCATCGTCACCGCCAGCGTGAAGACCGACTTCGCCGGTTCCGCGAAGATCGGCGACTGGGTCGAGGCCCATGTCGACGTCCACAAGGTCGGCGGCCGGCTCGCCTTCGCGAACTGCTACCTGAAAGTCGGCGAGGAGCGCATCGTGCATGCGAGCGCGGTCTTCGCGCGGACGGGCGATCGTACTTGAAGCTCGTCTTCACGGCGTTCCTGCCGTTTGCGCTGGGCTACTTCCTGAGCTTCCTGTTCCGCTCGCTGAACGCCGTGGTGGCGCCGGCGCTGCGTTCCGAGCTCGGCCTCGACGATGCGGCCATCGGCATCGTGACCTCGATGTATCTGGCGACCTTCGTGCTCGCCCAACTGCCGGCCGGCGTGGCGCTCGACCGGTTCGGGCCGCGCCGCGTGGCACCGGTCATGCTGCTCGTCACGGCGCTGGGCGCCGCCGTCTTCGCACTGGGGCACGATGTCGTCACGTTGGGTATCGGCCGCGCCCTGATCGGGCTCGGCCTCTCGGTCGCCCTGATGTGCGGGTTCAAGGCCAACGTCCTCTACTGGCCGCTCGGTCGGCTGCCGCTGGTCAACGCCGTCATGATGACGTTCGGCGGACTGGGCGCCGCCATGGCGACACGGCCGGCGCAATGGCTGCTGGTCGACTTCGACTGGCGACAGGTCTTCCTGGGCCTCGCCGGCATCACGGTCGCGGTGGCGATTTACCAGCTCCTTGCCGCACCCGCCTACGAACGCGGCGGCAAGGGCCGGCTGGCGGACGAGCTGCGCGGCCTGATGGGCGTCCTGCGGGCGCCGCTCTTCTGGCGCGCGGGCCTCGCTCCCACCTTCTCGCTGGGCGTCTGGGTCTGTTACACCAGCTTCTGGGCCGCGGGCTGGCTGCGCGACGTGGCGCATCTCGACGAGCCCTCGGTGGGCGTCGCACTGTTCGCCCTCTCCATCGCCATCGTGCCGGGCTACTTCTTCAGCGGCATGATCGTCGACCTGCTGCACAGGCGCGGCGTGCGCGGCGGCCGCGTGCTGCTGGTCTACGGGTTGCTGTTCCTCGCCATCCACGTGCCGATCGCGCTCAACGTCACGGCGATACCCAAGCTCCTGTGGTTCACCTACGTGATGTTCGGTGGCATGACGGTCGTCTGCTACGCGCTTGTGACGCGGGCCTTCGCCCCCGGACTGGCCGGCCGGGTGAACACCACGCTCAACCTCATCTGCATGCTGATCGCCTTCGTGGTGCAGGCGGCGATCGGGCCGGCACTGGCCTGGATGGAGACGACGCAGGGGCTGGCACGCGCCGAGGCGTATCAGGTCGTGACGGTGGCGCTGCTGGTGATTCAGGCGGTTGCCTGGGCGTGGTTTGCCATGAGCCGGGAGGCTCGGGATCTGCCGTAGGTCTTCCCAAAAGATAAGAGCGCCGGGGTGCGGCGCTCTTTTGAGTTCTTGTCCGTTCTGGGCCGTGTGGGTCGGCGCTGTTTACAGCGCCTGACTCGCGCTTGGTTACAAGCGCTGCCGCCCACCCGCGCCTCTGAAGGCGCGTTACTGATTCATCGACCCGAAGAAATCCTGGTTGGTCTTCGAGGTCCGCAGCTTGTCGAGCAGGAACTCGATGGCATCCACCGCACCCATCGGCATGAGGATGCGGCGCAGCACCCACATCTTCGACAGCGTCGCGCGATCGACCAGCAGCTCTTCCTTGCGGGTGCCCGACTTGGTGATGTCGATCGCGGGGAAGGTGCGCTTGTCGGAGACCTTGCGGTCCAGGATGATTTCCGAGTTACCGGTGCCCTTGAACTCCTCGAAGATCACTTCGTCCATGCGGCTGCCGGTGTCGATCAGGGCGGTCGCGATGATGGTCAGCGAGCCGCCTTCCTCGACGTTGCGGGCCGCGCCGAAGAAGCGCTTCGGGCGCTGCAGCGCATTGGCGTCGACACCGCCGGTCAGCACCTTGCCGGAACTCGGCACCACGGTGTTGTAGGCGCGACCCAGCCTCGTGATGGAATCCAGCAGGATCACCACGTCCTTCTTGTGCTCGACCAGGCGCTTGGCCTTCTCGATCACCATTTCGGCGACGGCGACGTGGCGGCTGGCCGGTTCGTCGAAGGTCGAGCTCACGACCTCGCCCTTCACGGTGCGCTGCATGTCGGTCACTTCCTCGGGGCGCTCGTCGACGAGCAGCACCATGAGGAAGACCTCGGGATTGTTGGCCGTGATGGCGTGCGCAATGTTCTGCAGCAGCACCGTCTTGCCGGTACGCGGCGGCGACACGATCAGGGCGCGCTGGCCCTTGCCGATCGGCGCGATCAGGTCGATCACGCGGGTCGAGATGTCGAGCTGCTGCTGCGCCGTCGTGCCGGCCTTCTTGGTCAGCGTGCCGGTGCGGCGCGTGCCGACGCGGCCCGACGAAGTCGCCTTCGAACCGCCCACCGCTTCCTCGGTGACGACCGGCGCCATGGCGGCGGCACCGCCGTCGAGTTCGAGCTTCAGCTTCTCGTCGGGATAGAGCGGCGTCAGCGAGTCGAAGTTGATGCGGTGGCGCAGCGCGTCGGGATCGTCGAAGTTGATCTTGTTGATCTGCACCATGGCGAAATAGCGCTCGCCGTCCTTGGGCGCGCGGATCTCGCCTTCGACCGTATCGCCGGTGCGCAGGCCGAACTTACGGACCTGCTGGGGGCTGACGTAGATGTCGTCGGCGCCAGGCAGGTAGTTGGCTTCCATCGAGCGGAGATAACCGAAGCCGTCGGGGATCACCTCGATGGTGCCGACGCCGAAGATCGCCTGGTCGGCGGCGGCGATCTTCTGGAGGATGGCGAACATCAGCTCCTGGCGGCGCATCATCGCCGCACCCTCGACGCCCTGCTCTTCGGCGAATGCGAGGAGTTCGGGAGGCTTCTTCTTCTTGAGGTCCTGGAGATTCATGGGTCTTCGATCTTGTGGGGGAAATGACGCACGCGCTTGACCCGACCGGGTCGGTCGAGCCTTGGAAAACAGCGCTGTATCGTACTGGATGGGCCCTATCGAGTTGCCGCCGGGGAGACGACGCCAAGGGTCCCGTGCGGCAATTTTATAGGGGCAGGCCCCCGCCCTGTCAAAGGGCCGGCAGCCTCAGTCGTCCTGCTCGGCCAGCATCTCGGCGTAGCGGAAGATCTCGGTGTGATCGGCGCCCTTGCCCAGCTTGCCGTCGGCCGCCGTCCAGTACGACACCGCCTGCTCGAGGTGCGGCATCTTGAGTTTGAGATGCCTGGCCACGTCGCCCGCGGTGCGCAGGTCCTTGGCCATCAGCGCCGTCGTGAAACCGGCCGAGAAGTTGCGCGGCACGACGAACTGCCGACCCTTGACCTCTGTGGCGTTGCTCTTGCCGGTCGAGGTGTTGAACACATCGACCATCGTGCCGGGGTCGAGGCCGAACGCCTCGCCGACGACCAGCGCCTCGCACATGGCGACGAGGCCGGCGGCCGAGAGATAGTTGTTGAGCGCCTTCAGAGCATGCCCGGCGCCGGCGGGACCGCACAACGTGATGGTCTTGCCCATGGCGCCGAACACGGGGCGCGTGCGTTCGAGGTCAGCGGCCGCGCCGCCCACCATGATGCTGAGAGAGCCGTCGATGGCACGCTTCACGCCACCCGACACCGGCGCATCGAGCAGCGCGACACCGCGCGCCGCGAGGTCGCGCGCCAGCTTCTGCGTGTCGACCGGATTGGACGAACTCATGTCCATGACAACCGCGCCAGCCTCCAGCCCCTCGATCGCGGGATCCTGGCCTTCGAGCACGGCCTGCCGCACAATCTTGCCGTCGGGCAGCATGGTGATCAGCGCCGCGGCACCCTGGGCCACGGCCTTCGCCGAGGCGGTGGCCAGCGCCGAGGGATGGGCGCCGACGAAATCGGAGACCGCCTTCTGCGAGACGTCGAACACGCGCAGCGTGAAGCCCGCCTCGATCAGGCGTTTCGCCATCGGGCGGCCCATCATGCCGAGACCGATGAAAGCGATGGTGGCGGGAGGCGCGAGCGTCGTCGTCATGGTTCAACCCTTGCAGTGAGATCGTATTCATAGAGCGGCAGCCGCCGCCCGGGAATGGCGTCGGACGGCGCGTTTCGCAGGAAGCGCGCGCCCATCCGCTCATAGAACGGAGCAGCGTTCGGGTCGGCCAGGATGGTCATGCGCCGGGCACCGAGCCCCCGCGCCAGCACGACAGAAGCGTCGAACAACAGTCGGCCGGCGCCGCTGCCGATGGCCGGCGGGTCGACGAACATGTCGGCGAGATCGACGACTTCGCCTTCCCCCTGGACGCAGGCCACGCCGCGAGGCCGGTCGCCGCCGTCCGCCGCGACCAGCACGCGGCCGGCGGCGATGTCGGTCTCGTGCACCTTCAGCGTGCGAGCGCTGAGCCGCATGAACTCCGCGTCGTAGCCCCAGTGTGCCTTCGAACGCAGGCAGAGCGCGGTGAGGCTGGCCGCCTCACCGGCCCGTGCCGGCCGGACCTCGGCCATGGCTCAGATGCCGCGGTCCTTGAACACGCCGCTGGCGGTCTTGAAGGCGTCGAGGCTGGCGGGGATGCCACAATAGATCGCGACCTGGAGGAAGATCTCCTTGATCTCGTCCTTGGTGAGGCCGTTGTTCAGCGCGCCGTTGATGTGGAGCTTGAGCTCGGGGCCGCGATTGAGTGCCGCCAGCATGGCGAGATTCAGCATCGAGCGGTTCTTCTTGGACAGGCCCGGCCGCGTCCAGGCATAGCCCCAGCAATATTCGGTGGTGATGTCCTGGAAGGCCATCATGAATTCGTCGTTGGCCGCGCCGGCCAGCGAATTGTCGACGTAGGCCGCGCCAAGCACGGCTTTGCGCATCTTCATGCCTTCGTCGTAGAGCTTCTTGTTGCGCGGCAGCGGCTTGGCTTTCTTAGCCTTCGCAACGGCGGTCTTCTTGGCCATGTCTTGCTCCTCCGGATGAAACCGGGGAGCTGTATATCAGATCGTCGCGTGGCCTGCGTGCTGTGCCGTTTCCGAAACGTTGAGCCCCTTCGAGCGGGCCTGCTGGCAGAGATCCTCGATGGTCACGCGGTCGAGTTGCGCCATCATCTCCTCGCGCAGCTTCTCCCACAGCGGCCACACGACCTCGTGGGCCAGCGGCGAGCCGATCGAGGGATCGCTGGGCTCGGTCTCGACTTCGAGATTGCGCACCACCCTCACGACTTCCCCCAGGGTGATGGTCGATCTGTCCCGTCCCAGGCGATAACCGCCGCGGGGACCGCGCTTGCCGGCCAGGATGCCGGCCCGCACCAGATGCTGAAGAACCTGCTCGAGATAGCGCTTGGGAATACGCTGGCGCTCGGTGATGTCACCGCTGCGCACCGGGTGCTCGCCGACGTGGAAGGCCACGTCGAGGACCGCCTCGATCGCGAACATCGTCTTCTTGCTGAGGCGAGGCATCCCGTTCTCGTCCCTGTCAGGCTCTCTTGCTCGAGCCGGTCACGACCCCTGTCGATCCGAAGCCGCCCGCGCCGCGGGCCGTCTCGTCGAGGGCCGGGACCTCTCGCCAGACGGCACGGGCATGGCGTGCAACGACCATCTGTGCAATTCGCATGCCGCGTTCGATGCGGAAAGGCTCCTTGCCCAGATTGATCAGGATCACGCCGACCTCGCCGCGATAGTCGGCATCGATTGTGCCGGGGGCATTGGCGACCGTCACGCCATGCTTGGCCGCCAGCCCGGAACGCGGCCGGATCTGGGCCTCGAATCCCACCGGCAGCGCGATCGAGATGCCGGTCGGCACGATCTTCCGCTCCAGCGGCCCGAGCTCGATGTCCTGGTCGATGGCGGCCAGCAGGTCGGCGCCGGCGGCCGAGGCCGTCGCGTAGTCGGGAAGCTGCAGGTCGCGACCATGCGGCAACCGCACCACCTCGATCTCGATGCTCTCGACGCCCTTCATCGTTCCCCCGTCAAATGCCCGCCTGCGCTGGACCCGATCACTCCGCCGCCTGCTTCCTGGCCGCTTCCGCCAGATGAAGTGCGATACGGCCGGCAAGGCGGCCCGCGACATCGCCCTTGCCCAGCGGCGGCCAGTCCTCGGTGCCGGCGGCGGTAATCAGGTGAACCGTGTTGCGTTCGCCGCCGAAGGTGCCGGTGGCCGGCGACACGTCGTTGGCGACGATCCAGTCACAGCCCTTGCGGATGCGCTTGTCGATCGCGTTGGCCACCACGTTCTCGGTCTCGGCGGCAAAGCCCACCACCAGCGCCGGCCGCTTGGGGCCGGCCTTGGACAGCGTCGCCAGGATGTCGGGATTGGGCGCCAGTTCGAGGGCCGGCGGCGGGGCGCCCGCCTTCTTCTTGATCTTGCCGGTGGCCGGCCGGGCCGCCTTCCAGTCGGCGACGGCGGCGGCACAGACGGCGATGTCGAGGGCGCCGGCGTCAAGACAGGCGGCCAGCATCTGGTCGGCCGATTCGATCTTCACGACCTTCACGCCGTGCGGATCGGGCACGGCGACCGGCCCGCTCACCAGCGTCACGTCGGCGCCGAGTTCAGCCAGCGCGGCGGCGATGGCGTGGCCCTGCTTGCCCGAGGAATGGTTGGAAATGAAGCGCACCGGGTCGAGCGCCTCGCGCGTCGGGCCGGAGGTCACCAGCGCGCGTTTGCCAGCGAGGGGCCGGTCGCGCACCAGCAGAGATTCGATGGCGGCCACGATCTCGGCCGGCTCCGACATGCGGCCGGGGCCGTGCTCGTTGCAGGCCATGGCGCCGTCGTTGGGTCCGACGAAGCTGACGCCGCGCTTCTTCAGCGTCTCGACGTTGGCCACGGTCGCGGCGTGGGTCCACATGCGCACGTTCATCGCGGGCGCCGCGAGCACCGGCTTGTCCGTTGCGAGCAGGACGGTCGAGGCAAGATCGTCGGCCAGGCCACCCGCCATGCGGGCCAGCATGTTGGCGGTGGCCGGTGCCACAACCAGCAGGTCGGCATCGCGCGAAAGCTGGATGTGGCCCATCTCGCTCTCGTCGGTCAGCGAGAACATGTCGCCGTAGACGCGGTCCTCGGACAAAGCCTGCAAGGTGAGTGGCGTCACGAACTTCGCGCCCGCTTCCGTGAGAACGCAACGCACCGAGGCGCCGCGCCCGCGCAGGAGCCGGATCAGTTCCGCCGACTTGAAGGCCGCGATTCCGCCCGCGACGATCAGCAGGATACGCTTGCCGTGCAACATGGCCTTGAGCCTATCACAAGAGGCGGGTGGCGACAGTATAGAGGCCGGTGGCCAGCAGCGCCCAGAACACGGCCAGGCGGAACTGCTCGACCGAAAGGCGCGAGCGGATGCGCTGGCCGAGCCACATGCCGCCGAGGGCCGGCAGGACCGCGGCACCCGAGACCATGGCGCGCGGCCCGTCGAGCACGCCGAAGAACAGCAGCGACGCCGTCAGGGTGAGCGACGTGGCACACAGGACGACGCCCAGCGTCTGGACCAGCTCGACCGGCTTGATGTCGAGGCCCTGGAGATAGGGCATCAGGGGGACGATCGGCACCCCGACCAGCCCCGCCACGAAGCCCGAGACCACGCCGATGACCGGTGCCAGCGGCTTCTCGAGATCGGCATGGATGGTGAGCCGGATGCGGAAAAGGCCGAGGGCGGCGTAGATGATCAGCACGGTGCCGAGCACGACGAAGGCCCAGTCGGGGCCCTTCTGGCCGATCAGCCAGACCGTGAGATAGAGCACGACCGTGAGCGGCAGCATGAGCGGCCACTGGCGGCGCACGATGTGCCAGAAATGGCCGCCGACCGCCGCCTGCCAGACGTTGGTGACGATGGTCGGCAGGGCGATCAGCGCGATCGCCTCCGACAGCGGCAGGAACAGCGACGTCAAGGCGATCGAAATAGCCGGCAGGCCGAGCCCCACCAGGCCCTTGACGGTGCCGGCGAGCAGGAAGATCGCGAGGCCGATGACGATCTGGTCGGTCGTCACGGGTCAGTGCCACCACGCCGCGATGGCCGCGATCAGGGCGAGTATGGCGACGACCTCCGCGAAGCGCGCCCTGAACCGGCTGGCTTGTGTCGGCTGTTCGGCGTCGCGCTCGGCCTTGCGCCGTTCGTGCTCGGCCACGACGTGCAGGCTGTCGATCAGGCGCGGCAATCGGCGCAGACCCTGCGCAAGGTCCTGGGCGGCGCGGCTCACCGTGGCACGCGGACCGAAATGCGTGACCATCCAGTCCTCGATCAGCGGCCGCGCCAGTTCCCAGATGTTGACGTTGGGATTGAGCTTGGTGCCCATGCCCTCGGCCATCAGCATAGTCTTCTGCAGCAGCAGGAGCTGCGGCTGTGCGCTCATCTCGAACTGTTCGGTGACACGCAGCATCTGGGCCAGCAGGCGGGCGATCGAGATCTGGTGGCTGGGTTTGCCGAAGATCGGCTCGCCGATCGACCGGCAGGCCTGGGCGAAGGTTTCGAGCGATTGGTCGGGCGGGACGTAGCCCGCCCGGAACTGGACCTCGGCGACGGCGTGGTAGTCGCGGCGCAGGAAGGCCACCAGCAACTCGGCGAGATAGCCGCGCGTATCCTCGTCGACGCGGCCCATGATGCCGAAGTCGACCGGCACGATGGTGCCCTGGCGATCGACGAAGGCGTTGCCGCCATGCATGTCGGCATGGAAGAAGCCGTCGCGGAACACCTGGTAGAAGAAGGCCTCGGCGCACTTGCGCATGATCTCGTGCGGATCGTGGCCGGCGGCGATGATGGCGTCGCGGTCGCCGATCGGGATGCCGTCGACGCGCTCCTGCGTCATCACGCGTTCGGCGGTGCGGTCCCAGTCGATCCGGGGCGCGCGGTAGTTGGGATCGTCGGCGAAATTCTCGCCCAGCTCCTCGGCGGCCGCCGCTTCCATGCGCAGGTCCATCTCGACCCGCACCACGTCGGCGAAGGCGCGCACCGATTCGACCGGCTTCAGGCGGCGGAAGCGCGGCTGGGTGCGCTCGACCAGTTCGGCCATCCAGTAGAAAAGGTCGAGATCCTGCTCGAAGGCCTTCCCGATGCCGGGCCGCAGCACTTTCACGGCGACGTCGCGGCCGTCGGTCGTGACCGCGAAGTGGACCTGAGCGATCGAGGCGGCCGCCACCGGCACGTCGTCGAAACTGGAGAAGACGGCGGCGAGCGGCTGGCCCAGCTCGCTTTCGATGATCCGTCGCGCCTCGGCGCCGGGGAAGGCCGGGATATGGTCCTGCAGGCGCGCGAGATCGGCCGCCACTTCCTCGCTCAACAGATCGGCGCGGGTCGACAGCGCCTGGCCGAGCTTGATGAAGGACGGGCCCATGTCCTGCAGTGCCGCCGCCAGCCGTTCGCCCGGACGGCGCGTGTCGCCGCGCGGCGCGAACAGGCGCGCCCAGGCGATCAGCGCCGGCGCGATGCCCAGCGACTCGAGCGGAAACAGCGCATCGTGACGCGCGAAGCTCACCGCCATGCGCAGCAGGCGCCAACCGTTTCGAAGTGCGCGGAACATCTAGATACGCCAGCCCTGGTGCAGCGCCACGACTCCCAGCGACATGTCGCGCCACGAGACGTTGGCGAACCCGGCGGCCCGCATGCGCGCCGCCAGCTCGCGCTGCGGCGGGAAGCGGCGGATGCTTTCGTGCAGATAACGGTATGAGTCGGCGTCCCGGGCGATGACCCTGCCGAAGAACGGCAGTGCGCGTTCGGAATAGGCGTCGTAGACGCGGCCGACCGGCGCCGAGGTGACCTTGCTGAATTCGAGACAGTAGAAGCGGCCGCCCGGCTTCAGCACGCGATGGGCGTCGCGCAGCGCCTGATCGATGTCGGTGACGTTTCGCAGTCCGAAGGCAATCGTATAGGCGTCGAACGAGCGATCGGGGAACGGCAGGTGCTCGGCATCGCCGGTCGCCCAGGTGAGCCCGTGCAGCAGCCCACGATCGACGGCGCGGTCACGGCCGACCTCGAGCATTGCGGGATTGATGTCGCAGATGGTGACGTCGGGACGATCGCCCTGGCGGCGCAGCAGGCGGAAGGCGATGTCGCCGGTACCGCCGGCCACATCCAGCAGCTTCTCAGCCGGACGCGGGTTCACCACGTCGACCATGGTGTTCTTCCAGAGCCGGTGCACGCCGCCCGACATCAGGTCGTTCATCAGGTCGTAGCGCGGGGCCACGCTGGCGAAGACCTCGCGCACCATGCCGGCCTTCTCCGCCGCCGGCACGTCGCGGAATCCGAAGGACGCTCGACCGTCCGGGGCCTGTCCCTCGGGGCGGGCTGCGCTAGGATCGTCGGGAACGGCTGGGTCCATGGGGCCGCAACCTAGAGGAATCGCCATGCTGCTGAAAGACCGGGTCATCCTGATCACCAACGTCGAGAAATTCGCAGGGCACGGCACCACAAGGGTCGCGCTGGCCCAGGGTGCGACCGTGCTGGCGCACGATCCGTCGTTCGACACGCCGAGCGCACGCCACAAGTACGAATCGCAGTTTCCCGGCGCCCATGCGCTGTCGGCCGTCGAGCCGGCGGCGATGGTCGAGCTGGCGGTGAAGCGACACGGTCATATCGACGCGCTGGTCAACAACGACGCCTACCCGGCCCTGCGCGCACCCCTCGGCGAGGCGCGGATCGAGGATTTCCGCGACGCGCTCGAAGTCATGGCCGTGGCGCCGTTCCGGCTGACGCAGCTCGTCGCGCCGTCGATGCGCAAGCGCAAGTCCGGCCGCATCGTGTTCGTCTCCTCGGCGGCGCCGCTGCGCGGCATCGCGAACTATGCGCCCTATGTCTCCGCGCGCGCGGCGGGGAACGGCCTCGTCTCCTCGCTCGCCAAGGAACTGGGACGCGACGGCATCACCGTGAATGCGGTCGGCTCGAACTACGTCGAGAACCCCGACTACTTCCCGCCGGCGCTGCTCGCCAACCGCGAGGCGATGGCCAAGATGACGGCGCAGATTCCGCTCGGCCGTCTCGGCAAGTCGGACGAACTCGGCGCGACGATCTGCTTTCTCTGCTCCGATGGCGCCGGCTTCATTACCGGACACGTTCTTCCTCACGCCGGAGGCTGGGCGTGACATCGGCAAATTTCGCATGCACTATCCCTGCATAATAAACGCCGCGCTGGTCTGACCGAAGCAGCGGCTGCCAGGGAGAAACGTCGAGACACGTCGGGAAACCGGCGCGCTTCGCCTTGGCCGAACCAGTCCGAGGACGGCGCATGGGAAGACAGATCGTCCACCGCCTGCTGATCTCGTTTCCCGCGCTGCTCGGGGTTCTCTTCCTGTGCTTCTGTCTGCTGCAGGTGGTGCCCGCCGACCCGGCGATGATCATCGCCGGGCCCGACGCGAAGGCCGAGACCATCGCAGCGATCCGCCTGGAGCTCGGCCTCGACCGCCCGATCCCGGTCCAGTTTGCCGAGTATATCGGCCGCGTCCTGCGCGGCGATCTCGGCCGCTCCATCATCTCCAACAAGATGGTGAGCGAGGAGCTGGCGCTGACCATCGGCCCGACGGTCGAGCTGATGCTGGGCGGCATGCTGATCGCCATTCCCTTCGGCCTGACGCTGGGCACGCTCGCCGCCGTGCGGCGCGGCACGCTGGTCGACCGCGCGATCATGGCCGTTTCCGTCGCCGGCGTGTCGATGCCGGTCTTCTTCATCGGCCTGGTCCTGATCCAGTACATGGGCTTCCAGTGGGGCCTGTTCCCCTTCACCGGCCGCACCGGCCCGATCTGGGACGGCGGCCTGCCGAGCCTCGTGCTGCCGGCGCTCACGCTGGGCAGCGTGCTGATCGGTCCGATTGCGCGGCTGACGCGCACCGCCGTGCTCGAGGTGCTGGGCGCCGACTATGTCCGCACCGCGCGCGCCAAGGGCCTACGCGAGACGGTGGTGATCGTGCACCACGCGCTGCGCAACGCGATGATCCCGGTGGTCACGCTGATCGGCCTGCAGGCGGCGTTCCTGTTGGGCGGCGCCGTCGTGACCGAGACGATGTTCTCGTGGCCGGGCGTCGGACGCCTGGCGGTCGGCGCCATCGTCTCGAGCGATTTCCCGACGGCGCAGGGCGCGATCATGATTCTCGCGATCGCCTTCCTGTCGATCAACCTGATCGTCGACGTCCTGTACGTCTATCTCGATCCGAGGATGCAGCGGTCATGAGCGTCGAAGCCCTCAACGCCGCCCCCGCCCGCACCGAAGAGAACGGCCTCTTCTCCCGGTCCGGCGTCTTGCGCCGGTTGATGCGCGACAAGGTCGCCATGGTGGCCGCCCTGCTGCTGGCCACGATCGGCTTCGCCGCCGTCTTCGCGCCGCTGGTTGCGCCCTACGATCCCTACCTCACCGATCTCACCAAGGTGATGCAGCCGCCCAGCGCCGAGCACTGGTTCGGCACCGACAATACCGGCCGCGACATACTGAGCCGCGTCATTTACGGCGCGCGCAACACGCTGATGCTCGGCCTGGTCGGCGTCATCGTCGGCGGCTTCCTGGGCGGCTTTCTCGGCATCCTGGCGGCCTACTATCGCCGCCTCGACGGCTGGATCATGCGCCTGGTCGACGTGATGCTGGCTTTCCCGGCGATCCTGATCGGCCTCGCCGTGGCGGCGATCTTCGGCGCCGGCCTCACGGCCGTGGTGATTGCGCTGGTGGTGGCGACCGTGCCGGACGTGGCGCGCGTGGCGCGCGGCGCGGCGATCGGCATCATGAGCCAGGAGTTCATGGAAGCCGGCCGCGCCGTCGGCGTCTCCGACCGCACGCTGATCTGGCGCTACCTCACGCTCAACTGCATCTCGACGATCTTCGTATTCCTGACGCTGCGCTTCGGCCAGATCATCCTGATCGGCTCGGCGCTGGGCTTCCTCGGCATGGGCGCCCAGCCGCCGACCGCCGAGCTCGGGATGATGGCGGCGCAAGGCCGCGACTTCCTGTTCATGGCGCCGCACATCGCGACGATCCCCAGCTTCATGATCTTCGTGATCGTGCTGGCCGCCAATCTTCTGGGCGACGCCCTGCGCGACGTCCTCGATCCAAGACTGCAGAGCTGATCCTGCACACTCCTTCGACAAGGGTCCCGACGTGACGCACTGAACAACAACAAGGCGAGGAAGCGATGCGTAAGTTCCTGAAGGGCGTAACGGCGTTGCTTGGCGTGATGGGCCTCTCCCCGGTGGCGGAGGCGCAGACCTTGCGGATGATGAAGTCGCTCGATGCACCGCACTACGACGGCCAGCGCACGACGTGGTCGCCGACCTCCGACATCGTGAACATGTTCCAGGACACGCTGGTGGCGATGGACTGGGACGGCAAGACGGCGATCCCCTATCTCGCCAAGTCGTGGACGGTGAGTCCCGACGGCAAGCTCTACACCTTCAAGCTGCGCGACGACGTCAGCTTCTGCAGCGGCAAGAAGTTCACCGCCGAGGACGTCATCTACAGCTTCAAGCGGCTGAAGAGCCCCGAACTCAAGGCGCCACTTGCCTGGCGGGCCGGCAACATCAAGGAGCTGCGCGCACCCGATCCCTACACGGTCGAGTACGAGCTGAACGAGCCCTTCGCCGACCTGCTGCTGCAGCTCACCATGTTTACGACGGCGATTCACAACAAGGAGAGCGTGGAGGCGCTGGGCAAGGACTACGGCGTCAAGGCGATCGACGGCACCGGGCCCTGGTGCTTCGAGAGCTGGCAGCCACGCACCGAGATCGTGCTGAAGCGACACGACGCCTACAAATGGGGGCCGTCGATGTACGCCAACAAGGGGCCGGTGAAGTTCGAGAAGCTCAGCATCAAGATAGTCCCTGAGGATTCCAGCCGCGTGGCCGCGATGATGGGCGGGCAGTTCGACGTCACGCACCAGATCCCGCTGCAGTTCATCCAGCAGGTGAAGGCGTCGCCCAACCTCAACGTCCAGGAGGCGAAGCCGAACTTCCAGCTGATGTACTACGGCTACAAGACGACGCGCCCGATGGTGGCCGACAAGCGCGTGCGCGAGGCGATGAACATCGCCATCAACCGCGCCGACATCGTCAAGGGCATCATGCTGGGCAACGCCGAGCCGGCCTACACCTTCATCGATCCCAAAGCGCTAGACTTCGCCGACTCGACCAAGAGTCTCATCAAGGAGGATGTCGAGCGGGCGAAGAAGCTGCTCGACGAGGCCGGCTGGAAGGTCGGCGCCGACGGCATCCGCGAGAAGGACGGCGTCAAGCTGGCGCCGCGGGTCCTGTTCACCCAGGTCGCCTACTTCCCGCGCGTTTCCGAGGCGATCCAGGGCTACATGCGCAAGATCGGCATCGACTGGAAGATCGTGGGCTACGACTCGACCATCGCGCCGGCCGAGATGGGCAAGCAGGACTTCGAGCTGTGGACGGTGACCTTCCCCTATATCTCGTCGGGCGACCTGCTGAATTTCTACTTCGATTCCAAGAACATCCCGGCGCCCAACCGCATGAACTGGAACGACGCCAAGACCGACGAGTACCTGAAGATGGGCCGCGCCTCGATCTCCGAAGCCGACCGCGCCAAGTACTATGCGCTCGCCCAGCAGCGGGTGACCGAGGAGCACCTCTGGATGCCGGTCATGAACATCGCGATGTACACGACCAGCCTCAAGAAGCTGAAGGGCGTGCGGCCGCACATGCTCTACCAGAACACCTTCTACAAGGGCCTGGATTACTCCTTCTGATGGAAAAGCTCCTCGAGGTCCGCGGTCTCCGGACCCATTTCCACACCGACCGCGGCCTCTTCCGCGCGGTCGACGGCATCGACTTCTCCGTCGGGCGCGGCCGCACCGTCGGGCTGGTCGGCGAATCCGGCTGCGGCAAGAGCGTGACCTCGCTCTCCGTCATGGGCCTGGTGGCGAGCCCACCGGGCCAGGTCGAGGCCGACGCGATCCTGTTCGAAGGCCGGGATGTTCTCGGCCTCTCCGCCGACGAACGCCGGCGCCTGCGCGGCGGCAAGATGTCGATGATCTTCCAGGAACCGATGACCTCGCTCAATCCGGTCCACACGATCGGCCAGCAGATCGTCGAAGCCATCATGGCGCATACACAGTTGTCGCCGCAGGCCGCCAAGGCCCGCGCGATCGAAATGCTCGAGCTGGTGCGCATCCCCTCGGCCAAACAGCGCGTAGACGACTATCCGCACCTGCTCTCCGGCGGCATGCGCCAGAGGGTCATGATCGCGATGGCGCTTTCCTGCGAGCCCGCGCTGCTGATCGCTGACGAGCCGACGACGGCGCTCGACGTCACCATCCAGGCCCAGATCCTCGACCTGCTGCAGGACCTGCAGCGCCGGCTCGGCATGGCGATGCTGATCATCACCCACGATCTCGGCGTCATCGCCGAGATCGCCGACGAGGTGGTGGTGATGTACGCCGGCAAGATCGTCGAGAGCGCGCCGGTCGACGCCCTGTTCGCCGATCCGCAGCACCCCTACACGATCGGCCTGCTGGGCTCGATCCCGCGCATCGAGGTCGACCGCGAACGCCTGTCGACCATCGAAGGTTCGGTGCCCAGCCCCAACAACCAGCCCAAGGGCTGCCGCTTCGCGCCGCGCTGCCCCTTCGCCGATCCGCGCTGCCATGTCGAGCCGCCGCCGTTGCGCGACCTCGGACCGGAGCATCGCGTGGCCTGCTGGAAGGCGCCCGTGGAACTGGCGAGGGCGGCATGAGCGCCACCGAAGCAACACCCGTCCTGCAGGTCGACGGGCTGGTGAAGCACTTCCCGGTGAGCCGTGGCCTGATCCGCCGCAAGGTGATCGGCATGGTGCGCGCCGTCGAGGGCGTGAGTTTCGAGATCGCGCGCGGCGAGACCCTGGCGCTGGTGGGCGAATCGGGCTGCGGCAAGTCGACGACCGGCCGCCTCGTGCTGCGCCTGATGGACCCGACCGCGGGCTCGGTGCGTTTCAAGGGCGAGGAGATTGCCGACCTCGACAAGAACGCTCTGCGCCGCCTGCGCCGCCACATGCAGATCATCTTCCAGGACCCCTATGCGTCGCTCAACCCGCGCATGACGGTGGGCGAGATCCTGGCCGAGCCGATGGCGGTGCACGACCTCCACACCGAGGCCGAGCGCGCGACGCGCGTGAAAGACCTGCTCGACGTGGTGGGCCTCCTGCCCGAGCACGCAAGGCGCTATCCGCACCAGTTCTCGGGTGGCCAGCGCCAGCGCATCGGCATCGCCCGCGCGCTGGCGGTCAATCCCGACCTGATCGTCTGCGACGAGCCGGTCTCCGCGCTCGACGTGTCGATCCAGGCGCAGATCGTCAACCTGCTGCAGAACCTGCAGCAGCGTTTCGGCCTCTCCTACCTCTTCATCGCCCACGACCTCGCGGTGGTGAAGCACATCAGCGATCGGGTCGCGGTGATGTATCTCGGCCAGCTGGTCGAGATCGCCAACAAGCGCGACCTCTACGACCGGCCGCTACATCCCTATACGCAGGCCCTGCTGTCGGCGATCCCGCGCCCCGACCCCAGCGTGCGCAAGGAGCGCGTGCTGCTGGCCGGCGACGTGCCCAGCCCCTTTGCCCCGCCGCCGGGCTGCCGCTTCCACACGCGCTGCATCCACGCCCAGCCGCGCTGCCGCCAGGAGCAGCCCGAGCTGCGCGACGCCGGTAACGGCCATCGCGTCGCCTGCCATTTCTACGAGACGCTGCCGAAACCCGCGGCCGCCTCGATGGCAAGCACCTCGCTCGGCAAGCTCCCCGAACGCCTCGCCGCCTTCGAGGCCGCAAAGGCGGCGCGCACCGGCTGACGATGCTCAGCGCCGCTGGCCACGCCTCGGTTGGCCGGTCGCGCCGAGCACCACGTCCCGCAGCTTCAGGACCGCACGATCGATCTCCGCCTCGGGCGTTCCCGCATAGCCCAGGATCAGCCCGTGCCGCCGCGCCGGGCCGGCATAGCAGACGGAGAGCGGCTGGACGATCAGGCCCGCGGCCGCCGCGGCCGCCGTCACCACGACATCGTCGAAGCGCGGCCCGAGCCGGGGAGTCGGGCTGGCGATCAGGTGCATGCCTCCGGGATCGGGCGCCACGATGAGCAGGCCGTCGAGATGGCGCGCGGCTGCATCGAGCAAGGCCTCGTGGCGGCCGGCATAGAGCTGGCGCGTGCGGCGCAGATGGGTGGCGAAATGGCCCTCGGCGATGAAGCGCGCCAGCGCGCCCTGGCCCAGCAGCGGCGCGCGGACCGACACGCGGTCCATGATCCGTTCGGTGGCCTCGACCAGCGAGGCCGGCAGGACGAGGAAACTGAGACGCAGCGCCGGGAAGAGCAGCTTGGAGAAGCTGCTGAAGTAGGCGACGCGGCCAGCCCGGTCCAGCGAACGCAGCGGCGGCAGGGGGCGGCCGCTGTAGCGATACTCGCCGTCGAAATCGTCCTCGGCGATCCAGCCTTTGGTGCGCTCGGCCCAGCTCAGCAATTCAAGGCGCCGCTGCAGGCTGAGCACGGTCCCGAGCGGAAAGTGATGGGCCGGCGCCACGACAGCCAGGCGCGCTTCGGGGACCTGGGCCAGCGCCGTCTCCAGCGAGAAGCCCGATCCGTCGATGGCGACCGGCGCGGCGCGCACGCCCGACGTCGCCAGCGCGTCGCGCACGCCGATGAAGCCCGGCTCCTCGACCCAGGCGGTGTCGCCGGCATCGAGCACGACTTCCGCGAACAGCGCGAGCCCGTGACGGATGCCCGTCGTAACGACGACCGAGCCCGGATCGCAGGTGAAGCCGCGCGCCACGCCAAGATAGGCCGCAATCGCCTCGCGCAGACCGGTATGGCCGAACGGATGGACGGCGCTCGCAGCCTCGACGCCGGGCCGCCGCCACTCGCGCTCCAGCAGCTTGGCCCACAGCGCGAAGGGAAACGCCTCGCGATCCGGCTGTCCGGTGGGAAAGGCCAGAGGCGGCCCGGCGGAAACGGGCGCTGGACTCTCCGCCAGCAGGGCCCGCGCCCGACGCGCCACGGCGGGCCTGGCGACAGTCTTGCCCTGCGGTGGCGTGCCGGACCGCGGCACGGTCAGCATCTCGTCGGGCAGGTCGGCCGCGACCGACATGGCCGAGCCGGCCTGGCTCACGACATAGCCCTCGGCGACGAGCTGATCGAAGGCCAGCACCACCGTGCCGCGCGCGCAGTCGAGGTCCTGGGCCATCAGGCGCGACGAGGGCAGCCGCGTTCCGGGTTTCAACCGTCCATCGAGGATCGCGCGCCGCATCTGCTCGCCGATCTGGCGATGCAGCGGCTCGGCCGACGTCGGATCGAGCGCAAGGCCGAGCGGCGGAGCACGCCGGGAACGGGACGTCGGTCGGGGGTTCAACTGGTCCAGTCTCTTTCCGCCAAACTGGCTCTTTCACCTGATCCGTATCCCGACGATGGTCTTCCGGCAAGCAACCCCCTTCCCGGTGCGCCAAAGGTCAAGCCATGAGCCCTCCCGATTCGGTCAATCCTCCCGACAGCTACCCCGTCACCAACGTGAACAAGGTGAAGCGCGTCCACGATCGTGGCCGCTACGACAAGGAGAGCATCCATGCGATTCTGGATGCCGCCCTGGTCTGCCACATCGCCTACGTGATCGACGGCCGCCCCTACTGCACGCCAACCGGCTTCTGGCGCGAGGGCAGTCACCTCTACTGGCACGGCTCGTCGGCCAGCCGCATGATCCGCAGCCAGAAGGAAGGCGTCGACGTCTGCCTCACGGTCACGCATCTCGACTCGCTGGTGATGGCGCGCTCGGGCTTCCATCATTCGGTGAACTACCGTGCCGTCATGGCCTTCGGTAAGGCGCATGTGATCGACGATCCGGACGAGAAGCTGAAGCTGATGGACCGCTTCATCGACCGCATCTATCCCGGCCGCTCCAAGCTCATTCGCCAGCCGAACAAGCAGGAGTTCAAGGCCACGACCATGATCGGCATGGAGATCGAGACGGCCTCGGGCAAGATCCGCGACAAGCATGTCGCCGACGAAGAGGAAGACTACGAGGGCGTCCCCGCCTGGTCGGCGCTCTATCCGATCACGCAGGTGCTCGGCGAGCCTTCGGACTGCGCGCGCCAGCTCCCCGGTCTCACGCGGCCGGACGAGATGTCCGACTTCGTTCCCGGCTCGCGCTTCGACGAGGTGATGACCAGGACCTACAAGCGGACCTTCGGCGAAGGCTGAGCCGCGCGGGGGCGGCCTGTTGTCTTTCAGGCGGCCGTTGAAGGATCACTTCGGTTCCTTCCCCTTTGCGGAGCCCGCAAAGGGGAAGTGCCCTCGTCTTCGAGGGCGATGGGGTCATGGCCCCTCCGTCGCGCATGGCGACGACAACCCCCACCCGAATGGGTAGGTCAGTGATCACATCCAGGCGCTAGCTGAACGCCTCGTCCCAGGTGCCGCGCGTCGAAGCCTTCGAGTATTCGGTCGAGCGGTTCTCGAAGAAGTTGGTGTGCTCGATGGCGTTGAGCATCTGGTCCATCCACGGCAGCGGATTCTTGGCATCCGCGCGATAGATGGGCTGGAGGCTGAGCTGGGTCAGGCGGCGGTCGGCGATGTAGCGGATGTAGCGCTTCACGTCGACGGCGGTCATGCCCTCGATGCCGCCCAGTTCGAAGGCGAGGTCGATGAAGGCGTCCTCGTGGTCGACGATGGTCGAGCAGGCGACGTAGATCTCGCGCTGCAGCTCCTCGGTCCAGATCTCGGGGTTCTCCTGGATGAAGGTCCGGAACAGCTTGACCATCGAATTGCAGTGCAGCGTCTCGTCGCGCACCGACCAGGTCACGATCTGGCCCATGCCCTTCATCTTGTTGAAGCGCGGGAAGTTCATCAGCATCGCGAAGCTGGCGAACAGCTGCAGGCCCTCGGTGAAAGCGCCGAACACGGCCAGCGTCTTGGCGATGTCGGCCTTCGAGTCGACGTTGAAGCCCTGCATATAGTCGTACTTGTCCTTCATCTCCTTGACGGTGAGGAAGACGGAGTACTCGGTCTCGGGCATGCCGATCGTGTCGAGCAGGTGGCTGTAGGCGGCGACGTGCACCGTCTCCATCGCCGAGAAGGCGGCCAGCATCATCTGCACTTCGGTCGGCTTGAAGACGCGGCTGTAGTGCCGCATGTAGCAGTTGTTCACCTCGACGTCGGCCTGGGTGAAGAAGCGGAAGATCTGCGTCAGCAGGTGACGTTCGCTGTCGGTCAGCTTGTTGCGCCAGTCCTTCACGTCGTCGGCCAGCGGCACTTCCTCGGGCAGCCAGTGGATGCGCTGCTGCGTCAGCCAGGCGTCGTAGGCCCAGGGATAGTGGAACGGCTTGTAGATCGGCTTGGCGTCGAGGAGTGACATGGCGCGGGCGTCCAATATGTCGGGCGAATGAATGGGGTCGCTTGAAATTAAAATCCCCTGCCGCGGTCCCGAACGCCGGGAACGCGACAGGGGGACAACGCTCGTTTACTGGCAGCTAAGACATTCTTCGTAGTCATTGCTCTGTGCCGGCGGCGTTCCGGGGAACAGAGGAGAGGGAGCATCGGTCTTGGGCGCCGTAAGGGCATGGTCGCCGAGCGGTGCGGCGAGGGCTTCGCCCGCGACGCTCTCGGCGCGCTGGATGGAAAGGGAGCGGCAGTAGTAGAGGCTCTTCACGCCGCGCTTCCACGCCATCATGTGGATCTGGTGCAGGTCGCGCTTGTGCACGTCGGCCGGCAGGAAGATGTTCAGCGACTGGCTCTGGCAGATATAGGGCGTGCGGTCGGCGGCATGCTCGACCAGCCAGCGCTGGTCGATCTCGAACGCGGTCTTGAACACCGCCTTCTCGTGATCGTCGAGGCAGTCGAGATTACGCACCGAACCCTGGTCGGTCATGATCGCCGTCCAGGTGTCCTCGTCGTTCTTGCCCTTCTGGGCCAGAACCTTCTCGAGGTACGGGTTGCGCACCACGAAGGAGCCCGAGAGGGTCTTGTGGTTGTAGACGTTGGCCGCCGACGGCTCGATGCCGGGCGAGGCGCCGCCACAGATGATCGAGATCGACGCGGTCGGCGCGATCGCGAGCTTGTTGGAGAAGCGGTCCTGGAAGCCGAAGTCGGCGGCATCCGGGCACGCGCCGCGCTCCTTGCCGAGCGTCATCGACGCCTCGTCGCAATGGGCGCGGATGTGCTTGAACATCTTCTTGTTCCACACCTTGGCCATCACCGATTCGAGCGGGATGCCGTTGGCCTGCAGGAAGGAGTGGAAACCCATCACGCCGAGGCCGACCGAACGCTCGCGCATCGCGGCATAGGTCGCGCGCGCGAAGTCGGAGCCGGCGGTGTCGATGAAGCCCTGCAGCACGTTGTCGAGGAAGCGCATCACGTCTTCGATGAAGTGCGGATGCTCGTGCCACTCGAGATAGGTCTCGAGGTTGAGCGACGACAGGCAGCAGACGGCAGTGCGCTGCTTGCCGTGATGGTCGATGCCGGTGGGCAGCGTGATCTCGCTGCACAGGTTCGAGGTCTTGACCTCGAGGCCGGCGAGCTTGTGGTGCTCGGGCCGGGCGTTGTTCACGTGATCGACGAACACGAGGTACGGCTCGCCGGTCTCGACGCGGGCCGTCAGGATGCGGATCCACAGAGCGCGCGCCGAGACAGTGCGCTGGACGGCGCCGTCCTTCGGGCTGACCAGCGCCCACTCCTCGTCGTTCTCCACCGCGCGCATGAAGGCGTCGGAGATCAGCAGGCCGTGATGCAGGTTCAGCGCCTTGCGGTTGGGGTCGCCGCCGGTCGGGCGGCGGATCTCGATGAACTCCTCGATCTCGGGATGGTTCACCGGGAGGTAGACGGCGGCCGATCCGCGGCGCAGCGAGCCCTGGCTGATTGCGAGCGTGAGCGAGTCCATCACGCGGATGAACGGGACCACACCCGAGGTCTTGCCGTTCATGCCGACCTTTTCGCCGATCGAACGGAGATTGCCCCAGTAGGAGCCGATTCCGCCGCCGCGCGACGCCAGCCACACGTTCTCGTTCCACAGCCCGACGATGCCCTCGAGGCTGTCATTCGCCTCGTTGAGGAAGCACGAGATCGGCAGGCCGCGGCTGGTTCCGCCGTTGCTCAGCACGGGCGTGGCCGGCATGAACCAGAGATTGCTGATGTAGTCGTAGAGACGCTGGGCATGGGCGTCGTCGTCGGCATAGGCCGAGGCGACTCGCGCAAACATGTCCTGGTAGTTTTCGCCCGGCAGCAGATACCGGTCGTTCAGTGTGGCCTTGCCGAAAACGGTCAGGCGGGCATCCCGCGATGAATCGGTAACAACCCGCGCACCGCTTCGAACTTGAACGACATCAAACACTTGCGGTCCCCTTTTTCTTTTTGTCCACAGTTGTGGATAGAACACTCTGTGGAAGACACCTAGATGTAGGGAGCGGTTCGTCTCTCCCCACTATCCATAGATAGTACGCGTGGCGCCGACCCTGTCATTGCGAAATTTATTCCCCGTATGTGAATCTCAAGAATGGTTGGTTAACCTCTTGAAAGATCGGGCGAAAAATCGGTTTGAAATTCTGTTTCAAGCACCTGTTTTTCACCTTCGCATGTGCAGCATAGCATGAGAACAAAACGCGCTTCCCCGCGGATTCCGTGGGCCCAGGACAGAAACCGCAGCGAATCGGCTCGCCCGCGCGGGACCACCTCGCCAAAGCCGCGATTCGGTGGGCATTCTCGGCTTCGCCAAGACTCCGTCGTCAGAATGTCATGGTCAGGCGTAACATCCGTCCCGGATTCGCGAGGAATGCACAAAATATGGCCAATTCGTCGACGCCGCGTGTCTATGGGCTGGACGCCATCTGCGCCGCCGCCCTTCAGCCCGGCGGCGAGGAAGCCGCACAATTCGCACGCCGCCTGTTCAGCCGCGTATCCGACAAGGATCTGGCGGCCGCGCCGGTAGAGCAGCGGGCCGCGGCGGCGGTCTCGCTCCTGTCGTTCGCGCGCCGCCGCCTGCCCGGCGTCGCCAAGATAAGGATCTTCAATCCGGCACTCGACGACCACGGCTTCGAGAGCCGTCACACGATCGTGCAGATCGTGAACGACGACATGCCGTTTCTGGTCGATTCGATCACCAACGAATTCAATCGCCGGGAGATTTCCGTCCACCTGCTCGCTCATCCGGTGTTGGCGGCGCGACGCGATCTCGACGGCGACCTGGTGGGCATCGCGCTCGAAACCGGCGAACGCGCGCGCGCCGAATCGATGATGCACATCGAGATCGATCGCCAGACCGATCCGGTGCTGCTGGACGAGATCGCCGCGGCGCTGACCCGCGTGCTGGCCGAGGTGCGCGTCGCGGTCGACGACTGGCGTGCGATGCGCCGCGCCTGCCTCGACGCCATCCTCGACCTCGCGCCCGGCCACGCGCCGAACCTGGCCGAGTACGAGGATTTCCTGCGCTGGCTCGAGGCCAACCATTTCACCTTCCTCGGTCATCGCCGCTACCGCTATGTCGAGGATGCGAGCCAGCCCGCCGGCCTGCGCTACGAGATCGTGCCGGGATCGGCGCTGGGCATCCTGCGCCGCGACGAGGTGCGCCTGTTCGAGCCCGGCGTCGGCAGCGGCGAGGCGATGGCCCGCTTCGCGCGTGGACCGCACAACATCCTGGTCGTGAAGACCGACCGGCAATCGCTGGTCCATCGCAGCGGCGCGATGGATTGCGTGATCGTGAAGACCTGCGACGCCGACGGTCGCGTCACCGGCGAACACCGGCTGGTCGGCCTCTTCACCTCCGCGGCCTATCACGCGCCGGTTCACGACGTGCCGCTGCTGCGCGGCCGGATCGAGAGCCTGTTGCGACGGTCGGGCTTCGATCGCCACGGACATGACGGCAAGACGCTGCTGGCGATCCTCGATGCCTATCCGCGAGACGAGCTGTTCCAGGTCGACGAGAATACGCTCTACGACCATGTGCTCGGCATCCTGCAGCTTCAGGAAAGACGGCGCGTCGCGCTGTTCTCGCGCCTGGACACGGTCGGCCGCTTCGCCACCGCGCTGGTCTTCGTGCCGCGCGAGCGCTTCGACGAGACGCTCTCGGCCCGCTTCGCCGCCATCCTCGAGAAGACCTGGAACGGCCACGTCACTTCTGTCGCCTCCTCGGTCGGCAGCAATTCCGCGCTGGTCCAGTCGCTCTATACGCTGAAGCTCCACGCGCCGGAGCAGGCGGGCCCCGATCTCGTCGAGCTCGAACGCGCGTTGATGGACGCGGCGACCTCGTGGAACGACCGGTTGCGCGCCGCCCTTCAGGCCAAATTCGGCGAAGCCGAGGGCCGTGCCGCCGCCCGTCGCTGGCGCGACTGGTTTCCCGCCGTCTATCGGGAGACCTTCGACGCGGCACAGGCTCTCATCGACATCGAGTTGCTGCAGACGATCGTGGACGGCGCCGGGTTCGGCGTGCAGGTCGGGCGACGGAGCGGCATGCCGGCACATCGCTTTGCGCTCCGCCTGTTCCATCCGCGCAAGCCGATCGCGCTGTCCGACATCCTGCCGCTCGCCGAAAACCTCGGCCTGCGCGTCATCAGCGAGGCGCCGTTCCTGCTGCGCAAGGAGGGCGGCGACGATCAGAGCCATGGCGTGGCCATGCAGGTGCTGCGCGTGGAAACCGCGGACAAGTCGCCCGTCGATCTCGACGCCGCAGGACCGCGCTTCGTCGAGGCGATCGAGAAGCTGCGCGCGGGCACGCTCGAAAACGACGGGCTGAACAGGCTCGTGCTCGGCGCCGGACTGGCCTGGCGCGAGGTCGCCATCGTGCGCGCCTATGCGAAGTATCTGCGACAGGCCGGCATCCCGTTCAGCCAGGAATATATGGAGCGTGCGCTCGCCGCCTACCCGAAGGTGGCGCGCCTGGTGGTCGACCTCTTCAGGGCGCGTTTCGATCCGTCGCTGGGCGATGCCGCTGCCGATGACCGCGGCAACAGGATCGCCGCGATCGAGACGGAGTTCGCGACCGCGCTCGAAGCGGTCGGCACGCTCGACGAGGACCGCATCCTGCGGCGCTTCCACAATGCCGTGCTCTGCACGCTGCGCACCAATTACTGGCAGTCGGGCGGCACGAAGGACTGGATCTCCTTCAAGATCGACAGCCGTGCGATCGACGAACTGCCGGCGCCGCGGCCACTGGTCGAGATCTTCGTCTACAGCCCGCGCATGGAGGGCATCCACCTGCGCGGCGGACGCGTCGCGCGCGGCGGAATCCGCTGGTCCGACCGGCGCGAGGACTTCCGCACCGAGATCCTCGGCCTGATGAAGACGCAGATGGTGAAGAACGCCGTCATCGTGCCGGTGGGATCGAAGGGCGGCTTCTACGTGAAGCAGCCCCCCGCAGGCGGCACCCGCGAGCAGATCCAGGCCGAAGGCATCGCCTGCTACCAGACCCTGATCCGCGGCCTGCTCGACATCACCGACAATTATGCGGGTGGCAGCGTGGTGCCGCCGGCCGACGTGGTGCGCCACGACGCCGACGACCCCTATCTCGTGGTTGCCGCCGACAAGGGCACGGCCACCTTCTCAGACATCGCCAATGCGTTGGCCCGCGACTACGGCTTCTGGCTCGACGATGCCTTCGCCTCGGGCGGCTCGGCCGGCTACGACCACAAGAAGATGGGCATCACCGCGCGCGGCGCTTGGGAATCGGTGAAGCGCCACTTCCGCGAGCTTGGCCAGGACATCCAGGAGACGCCGTTCACCGTCGCAGGCGTCGGCGACATGTCGGGCGACGTGTTCGGCAACGGCATGCTGCTGTCGCCGCACATCAAGCTGGTGGCGGCGTTCGACCATCGCCACATCTTCATCGATCCTTCGCCCGATCCGGCGACCAGCTTCGCCGAGCGGCAGCGGCTGTTCGCCCTGCCGCGCTCGTCATGGATGGACTACGACCAGAGCCTGCTGTCGGCCGGCGGGGCGATCATCGACCGGGCGGCCAAGTCGGTGACGCTGTCGCCCGAGGCGCGCGCGGTGCTGGGCATCGAGGCGCCGGCCATGGCGCCACTCGACCTGCTGCGCGCCATCCTGACGGCGCCGGTCGACCTGCTCTATTTCGGCGGCATCGGCACCTATGTGAAGGCGTCGAGCGAGACCAACGCCGATGCCGGCGACCGCGCCAACGATTCCGTCCGCATCGATGCCGCGCAGGTGCGCGCGCGCGTGATCGGCGAGGGCGCCAATCTCGGCTTCACGCAGCGCGGTCGCGTCGAAGCCGCCCTCGGGGGGCGCAGGATCAACACCGACGCGCTCGACAACTCGGCAGGCGTCGACACGTCGGACCACGAGGTCAACATCAAGATCGCGACCGGCGGCGCCATCGCCTCGGGGGCGCTCACGGTCGAGGCGCGCGATCCGCTGCTCTTCTCCATGACCGACGAAGTCGCGACCCTGGTGCTGCGACACAACTACCAGCAGAGCCAGGCGATCAGCGTCGCCGAGGGCCAGGCGGCCGAGGAGCATGACCGCCTCGAACGCTTCATGCGCGCGCTGGAGCGCAAGGGCCGGCTCGACCGTGCCGTCGAATACCTGCCCGACTCGGCGGCGATGCGCGTGCGCGCGCAGAATCGCCAGCCGCTGACGCGTCCTGAACTGTGCGTGCTGCTGGCCTACGCCAAGATCGACCTCCACGAGGAGATCCTGGCGTCCGACCTGCCCGACGATCCGCGCCTGGAGGAGGAACTGCTGCGCTACTTCCCGGCGCCGCTGCAGGAGAAGCATGCGGCCGCCCTCCGGGGACATCGCCTGCGCCGCGAGATCACAGCGCTTCAGGTCGTGAACTCGCTGGTCAACCGCTGCGGCCCGACCTTCGTGCACACCGTCGCGCAGCGGACCGGCGCCACGGCCGCTCCCATCGCCCAGGCCTTCACCGTCGTGCGCGACGCCTGGAAGCTGCGCGACCTGTGGGTCGACATCGAGGCACTCGACGGGCAGCTCAGGGCCGAGGCGCAGCTTCGCATGCTGGTCGCCTCGCAGCGCTTCGTCGTGCGCACCGTCCAGTGGACCCTGCGCCGCCTGCCACAGCCGCTCGACACGACCGCCGCGACCGCGCAGCTCGGCCGAGCCGTCGCCGAACTGGGCGACCTGCGCGCGGACCTGATTGGCGAAGCCGAAGGCGCGGCGCTGGGCGAACGCTCCGCCGCCTTCGAGGCGATGGGCGCGCCGGCCGATCTCGCCCGCCGCGCCGCGGCGCTCGAGACGCTGTCCGCGGCCGGCGATCTCGCCTTGGCCGCCGAAGCCAACGGCTGCTCCATCGGCAACGCGGCAAGGCTCTACTTCAAGCTGGGCGAGCGGCTGTCGCTCGCTCTGCTGGCCAATGCCGCGCAGAAGCTGCCGCGCGATGGGTTGTGGCCCTCGCAGGCCGCGCTCGCCTTGCAGGATGAACTGGCCGCCCTGCACGCCGACCTGCTGCGGTCGGCCCTGCGGGCCGGTGGCGGCAACGACTGCAATCCCGAAGCGGCTCTCGCCGCCTGGAGCGAACCGCGCAAGCTGGCGCTGGAACGGGTCGACCGGCTGCTGAAGGAGGACCTTGCCGCGGCGGGAACGATCGACCTCGCCATGCTGTCGGTCGCCACCGCCGAACTGCGTACGCTGGTCTAGCGGCGGCGCGTCGCTCGACTTAAAGGCCCTTCAGAAATTCGATCAGCAGGCGGTTCACCTCGGCGGCACGCTCCTGCTGCACCCAGTGGCCGGCGCCGTCGAGGATGTGGCTGCCGCGCAGGCCGGGCAGGGTCTTCGGATAGGCTTCGAGCTGGCTCTTGGCCGCAGGAAAGCGCAGCACGCCGTCGCGGCTGCCGGCGATGAACTGCGAGGGCTGGCGGATCGGCTGGCCGCGCCAGGGACCGCTGAGCTCCCAGTTGCGCCGCAGGTTGCGGTACCAGTTGAGCCCGCCGCGGAAGCCAGCACGCGCGAACTCAGCGGCGTAGTAATCGAGATCGGCGTCGCTCTGCCAGGCGGGCAGTTTCTCGGGATCGACGGTATTGGCCAGGAGCGTGCCGCCGGTCAGACGGCCGAAGCCTTTGTCCTTCTCCGTCATCTCGCCGCCGGCCGTATAGTAGAGCTTGCGCAGGGCACCGCGAATGTCCTGCTGCAGCTCGGCCTCGGCCACGCCCGGCTTCTGGAAGTACTGAAGATAGAAATTGTCGATGCCGAGCTTCTCCAGCGCCGACAGGATGTCGACATAGCCCGGCGGCGCGTAGGGCACGCTCATGGCCGAGACCGCAGTGAAGAGATCGGGCCGCCAGAGGGCGGCATGCCAGGCGACGGGCGCGCCCCAGTCGTGCCCCACGATGACCGCCTTCGTCTCGCCCAGCGCCTTCACCAGCTCGGCCATGTCGCCCACCAGATGATAGAGCGTGTACTGGTCGATCGGTTCGGGCGATTGCGTTCCGCCATATCCGCGCATGTCGGGCGCGACGGCGCGGAAGCCGGCCTGGCTCACCGCCTGGAGCTGATGGCGCCACGAATACCAGCTCTCGGGCCAGCCGTGGCAGAACAGGACGAGCGGTCCGCTGCCGGCCTCGGCGTAACGCATGTGGATGTTGTTGGCCGTCGTCGTCTTGAGCGTGACGCCCGGCACCGGTGAGTTGGTCATTTCAGGTTTCCTCCGCGGAGGTCACCCTAGCCTGCCGCGTTACCCGCGCAAGTGAACCGGTCGCGACAGGCGCGCCCGCACCGAGGCGCGCGTGCCGAACAGCAGCGACAGCAGGAAGAAGCAGCTGGCGAACAGCACGATCACCGGACCCGACGGCAGACCGGCATGGAACGAAACGAGGAGACCGACCGCCGCCGACGCGAAGGCCATTGGCGCGGCGACCAGGCTCATCGACCAGACTTCGCGCGCCCAGAAGGACGAGGCAACGGCCGGCAACAGGATGAGGCCCAGCGCCATCAGGGTGCCCAGCGCCTGGAAGCCCGCCACCATGTTCAGCACGGCGAGCGACAGGAAGAGGTAGTGATAAAGCGAGCCACGCACGCCCATGGCGGCGAGGAAACCGGGGTTGAAGCACTCCACGACCAGCGGGCGATAGATGGCGGCAAGCCCGACCAGCGTCGCCGTCGCCGTCGACACGACGAGGATCAGCGCGCCGTCGTCGACCGCCAGGATCGCGCCGAACAATATGTTCATCAGGTCGACCGCCGACCCGCGCAGCGAGACGATGAGCACGCCCAGCGCCATCGCTGTGAGATAGGCGGCGGCGAAGCTCGCATCCTCGCGCATGCTGGAGAAGCGCGCGATCACGCCCGACAGGAGCGCCGTCGCAACGCCGGCGATGAAGCCGCCGAGACTCATTGCCGGCAGAGAGAGGCCGCCGATCAGGAAGCCCATGGCCGCACCGGGCAGCAGCGAATGTGCCAGCGCATCGCCCATCAGGCTCATGCGGCGCAGGATCAGGAACACGCCGATCGCCGAACCGCCGACCGACAACGCCAGGCTCGCTACCAGCGCGCGGCGCATGAAGCCGAAATCGGCGAAGGGCGCGATCACATACTCGTACAACATCGGACGCAGCCTTCGATCAGGCGCTGAGCCGCATCGGCACTTCGCAGGCGCCGGCATGCTCGTCCCAGGCTTCCGCCATGGCGCGGGCACGCAGCAGGTTCTCCGACGAGAGCACGCGCGAGGTCGGACCGACGTCGACCAGTTCGCGCGCCAGCAGCAGCGCATGCGGGAAGTCGCGTCGCACCTGGTCGAAATCGTGCAGCACTGCCACGACGGTACGCTTCTCTTCCCGCCAGCGGCGGATCACCACCATCAGGTCGGCAACGGTCTTGCTGTCGATCGCGGCGAACGGCTCGTCGAGCAGGACAAGATCAGCGTCTTGCAGAAGCAGGCGCGCGAACAGCACGCGCTGGAACTGGCCGACCGAGAGCGTGTCGATCGGACGGCGCTCGAAGCCGCCGAGCCCAACCGCCTCGATGGCATGATGGGCATCGTGCAGGTCGACATGCTTGGCGGCACCAAAGCCGCCGAAGCGCGACCATCGGCCGAGCAGCACCGTGTCGAGCACCGAGATCGGGAAGGAGCGGTCGATCTCCGCCTGCTGCGGCAGATAAGCGATGCGCTTGGCCGTGCACTCGATGCGGCCCTCGATCCGCGGCGCCAGGCCCAGCAGGGCTTTCAGCAGCGTGCTCTTGCCGGCGCCGTTGGGGCCGACGATGGCGGTCATCTCGCCGGCCGGGATCTCCGCCGACACGTGATGGACGGCCGGATGGCGGTCGTAGCTGACGGTCAGGTTGGTCAAGCGAAGCGCGGCCGTCATGTCGCTCATCACAGCGCCCACCAGGCGCAGAGCCACAGCAGGGCCGAAAGGCCGAGCGCGGCTGAAACGCGAGCCGGCGCGCTCATGGCCAGCAGGGTCGTGCCGGGAGAACGAGGGTGGGGCATGGGAATAGATTGTTATAATATTACCCTTGTCGAGTCCAGACGAGGCGAACCGCGCGACGTGATCAGTACGTCACCGGTCAGTGACCGATTGTTGATTGGCAGGCGAGGGCCGGCGCGCGCATCCTGTCCATCATGTCGATTGCCTCCTCTCCCGGCCGCAGATCGGTGCTGATCGGCGCCGCTGCCGTTGCGGCCGGCCTGTCGCGCGAGGTCTCGGCGCGACCCGCCACCGAAGGTCCCTGGGCGGTCGAACTCTTCACCTCGCAAGGCTGCAACTCCTGTCCACCGGCGGATGCCCATCTCGGCCGCCTTTCGAAGCGGCCGGACATCGTGGCCCTCGCCTTCCATGTCGACTATTGGGACTATATCGGCTGGCGGGATCCGTTCGCGTCGCGCGAGACCACGGAGCGCCAGCGCGCCTATGCGCGGACCCTGAAACAACGCTACGTCTACACGCCCGAGATGGTGGTCGAGGGAATAGGCCACGATACCGGGCGCGATCGGGCGCCGATCGAGGCGCTGCTGGCCCGCGCCCAAGCCCGCGCGACGCGACGCGCGACCCCCGACCTTTCGCGGTCCCTCGGCGGCCCGCTTTCGATCAAACTCGACGCCTTCCCGCTCGGCGGTCGCGTCGCCGACGTAACGCTGGCGATCTACGATCGCCGGCATACGACACCGGTGAAAAGCGGCGAGAACCAGGGCCGCATGATTGAGAACTTCAACACCGTGCGCCACATCGAGCTGGTCGATCGCTGGGACGGTACGGCCAGGAGCTGGACGATCCCCGGCGCCCGCATCGGACCCACCCAGGGCATGGCCGTGCTGGTGCAGGAGACCGACCACGGTCCGATGATCGGCTGCAACAAGCTGGAACCCGCCTACTCGGGCTGAGTTCAGGCGCCGGCCGATCGCCTTGCTTCCGCCGCGGCTGCAAGCGAAGGTGCCGACCATGTCGCTTTCCGGCGCCTCCGGCCGCCTGACCGCCGTCCTCGGTCCCACCAACACCGGCAAGACCTACCTCGCGATCGAGCGCATGCTCGGGCACGATTCGGGCATGATCGGCTTCCCGCTGCGCCTGCTGGCGCGCGAGAACTACGACCGCATCGTCAAGCTGAAGGGCGCCGCCCAGGTCGCGCTGATCACCGGCGAGGAGAAGATCGCGCCCGCGAGCGCGCGCTATTTCGTCTGTACCGTCGAGTCGATGCCGGTCGACCGGCCGGTCTCCTTCCTTGCGGTCGACGAAGTGCAGATGGCGTCCGATCCGGAGCGCGGCCATTTCTTCACCGACCGGCTGCTGCATGCGCGCGGGCTGAACGAGACCATGCTGCTGGGGGCGGACACGATCCGCCCGGTGCTGAACCGGTTGCTGCCGGACATCGACGTCGTCGCACGCCCGCGCTTCTCCAACCTCACCTATGTCGGCCCGAAGAAGGCGACGCGCCTGCCGCGCCGCTCCGCGGTCGTCGGCTTCTCCGCGAACGAAGTCTACGAGATCGCCGAACTGATCCGCCGACAGCGCGGCGGCACGGCGGTCGTCATGGGGGCGATGAGCCCGCGCACGCGCAACGCGCAGGTCGACATGTTCCAGTCGGGCGAGGTGGATTACCTCGTGGCGACCGACGCGATCGGCATGGGCCTCAACATGGACGTGAACCATGTGTGGTTCGCTTCCCTGCGCAAATACGACGGCCGAAGCTCCCGCCCGCTGCGCACCGGCGAACTGGCGCAGATCGCCGGCCGCGCCGGACGCCACATGAACGACGGCACCTTCGGCACGACGGCCGGCATCAGCGGCCTAGAGCCGGACGTCGTAGAGGCGATCGAGAACCACCGCTTCGATCCGCTGCGCGACCTGCAATGGCGCAATACCGATCTCGACTTCCGCTCGGTGCCGTCGCTGATCGCCACGTTGAACGCCAGCCCGCCGCATGCCGCGCTCCAGCGCGTACGCGAGCAGGACGACCAGCTCGCTCTGCAGACCCTGGCGGCACAGTCGGCTTTTTTGCCGCGCCTTCACTCGTCCAAGCGCGTCAGGCTGCTGTGGGAGGTCTGCCAGGTTCCCGATTTCCGCAAGACGATGACGGAAGAGCACACGACTCTGCTGGGCCAGATTTTCGGCCACCTGACGCAGGGCGGCGAGCGGTTGCCCGAAGACTGGATCGAGAGCCATGTGAAGCGCCTGGAGCACTTTGACGGCGACATCGACACGTTGATGGCACGCATCGCGCACGTTCGCACCTGGACCTATATTTCGCATCGTCCCGACTGGATTCAGCGCGCCGTCCACTGGCAGGAACGCGCCCGCGCCATCGAGGACAGGCTTTCCGACGTTCTGCATCAGCGGCTGACGCAACGGTTTGTCGATAGACGCGCGGCTTTGCTTGTACGAAGATTGCGCGATGAGGGTGAAATGAATTCGACAATCGCCGCAGCCGGCGAAGTCATCGTTGAAGGCGAGCATCTCGGACGCATCGAGGGCTTTCGTTTTGTGCCGGATGCAACCGAAGGACAGACCGACCAGAAGGCGGTGCTGAGCGCGGCCCTGCGCGCGCTGCGCCAGGATCTGCCCGATCGCCTGCAGGCTTTCGTGAACAGTCCCGATGGCGAGATCGTCTTCGACGGCCTGCTCCGGGTCTGCTGGGGCGGCGGCCCCGTCGCGCGCCTGTTGCCGTCCGGCGACGTGCTGGCGCCCAAGGTCGAGGCCATCGCCTCCGACCTGCTCGATGGCCCGCAGCGAGAGGAAGTGCGCAAGCGCGCCGCGACCTGGGTCGAGACGCGAATCCGCCTCGGCCTCAGCGAATTGATGGACGCGCGCGCCACCGCCGAACTGCCGGCCGGCGCCCGCGGCGTGATCTTCCAGCTCTGCGAGGGTCTGGGCGTGCTGCCCCGCCGACCCGTCGAGGAGCAGCTCGCCCAGCTCAGCGAGGAAGACCGCAAGGCCCTGGCGCGCCTGGGCGTTCGCGTCGGCGTCTTCTCGCTCTATTTCCCGAGCATGCTGAAGCCGGTGCCGATTCGCCTGCGCGCCGGCCTCTGGATGATCGCCAAGAATCGCGAAACCATCCCGCCGCTGCCAGCCGAGGGCCGCACGTCGATGGACCTGCCGCGCGATGCCGAGCGCGATTTCTACGGTGCCATCGGCTATCTGCCGCTGGGCGACCACGCGATCCGGGCCGACATGGTGGAGCGCCTGGCCGCGATGGCCCGCGGCGCCGTGCGCGACAGCCGCGAATCGGCGCGCCGCGCGCAACAGCCGGAAAAACCCGAGAAGCGGGAGAAGCGGCCGGCCGCCGGTGAGGCACCGGCGATCCCCGCAGCCGCGACCGCCGACGAGATCAGCGAATGGGCGATCGTCGCGGCCGCCTTCGGCGAAAACGAGCCGGAAGCCGCCGCGGAGGCGGAGACCGCGACCGCACCGGAGACCGAGGTGGAAGCCCCGGCTGCTGTTGCCGACACGGTTTCCCCGGAACCGGTCGCCGAAGCGCCGGCGGAGGAGTCTGCCCCGGCTGCCGAAGCCGCTCCGGCAGAGGAAGTGGCCGATCCGTCCGTTTCTGAGCCGCCTGCCCCGGATACAGCGTCCGAGACGGCGCCATCCGCCTCGGATACCGGCGCCGCGTCGGAAGACGCCAAGCCCGCGAAGAAGGAGCCACGGCCGTTACCGCCGGGCTGGTTCCGCGCGACGCCGCAGATGATGTCGCTGGTCGGCTGCTCCGAGCCCGAGATGGCCAACGTGCTGCGTGGCTTGGGCTATCGCGTCCATCCGCCGTCCGAGGAAAACGGCCCGCTCCACGCCTTCTCGATCAAGCCGCGCTTCGTGCGTGAGCGCGAGGAGCAGCGCGAGCGCCAGCGACTGCAGCAGAAGCAACAGCGCGAGGAGCGTGACCAGCGCCGCCGCGACCGGCCGGAGCGGCCGAACGAGCGTCAGTTCTTTTCCGACACGCCCCGCCCGCCACGCGGCAGGGACGACGGCCCCCGCAGCGGACCCCGCCCCGGCGGCGGCCCACGCAGCGACGGGCCGCGTTCCGATGGACCACGTCCTGACGGGCCGAGACAGGATCGCAAGGACGGGCGTCCGCCTCACGACAACAAGGGACGCGATGATCGGCGCGGGCCGCGCCCACCGCGACGCGACAATGGCGGTCCGGCGCTGCGTCTCTACGCGACGACCGAGACGAAGGGCGATTCGACGGCGGATTCGCCATTCGCCAAGCTGCTCGAGCTCAAGCTCGGCGGGAAGAAGTAGCCGCTCTTGAGGTCCTGACGCGCGATGCGGCTCGACAAGTGGCTCTGGCATGCGCGTTTCTTCAAGACACGCACCTTGGCCGCCCGCTACGTCGAGAAGTCCCGCTGCCGGATCGACGGCCGCGCCGTCGACAAGGCGCATGCGGCGGTCAGTCCTGGCATGGTCCTTACCTTCGCGCTGGGTCCCAACGTCAAGGTCGTGCGCGTCATCGCGCTCGGCGAACGGCGCGGCCCTGCGCCAGAGGCACGCACGTTGTATGAGGAGATCGACTCGCCGTGAAAAGGGCCGCTAGATTGCGGCCATTCCGTCGTATGCCTTGCGTCACCGGAGTTCGCGCGTTAAGCAGCCGCCGCTCGTTTCTGGAGCCTTTATGACCTATGTCGTTACCGAAGCTTGCATCAAGTGCAAGTACATGGATTGCGTTGAAGTCTGCCCCGTGGATTGCTTCTACGAGGGCGAGAACATGCTGGTCATCAATCCGGACGAATGCATCGACTGCGGCGTGTGCGAACCCGAGTGCCCGCCCAATGCCATCCTGCCCGACACCGAGAAGGGCCTGGAGAAGTGGCTTGAGCTGAACCGTACCCTGTCGGTCACATGGCCGAACATCACCCGCAAGGGCGAGGCCCCGGGCGATGCCGAGCAGTTCAAGGACGAGAAGGACAAGTTCGAGAAGTATTTCAGCGACAAGCCCGCCGCGCGCTGAGACTACTCTCGCAAGTCTTTTATTGTACCTTTTGCAATAGCCATGCAGTTATTGCATAGCCAGACCGTTGCTCAAATGCAACATCGGGCGCGACTCCGCGTGGAATTTCTGGTATAACCCAGTGGCTGGAAGCGGTCCGGGGTCCGGTCCGCCGCTGGCTCGGTATCCGTATCGGTATCCGAAAGAAACTTACCGATGCTTGCGATGCCGGGCCGAATACGCAGGGGAGCGTATGCGGTGGGTCGCGGTATCGCAGAAAGCGGGGCTGTTGTGAAGGGACTAGACGATATGGCCAAGCCGAAGAAGGCGCCCGCCAAGCCGAAGGAATATGCCTTCGAGAAGGGCGATTTCGTGGTGTACCCGACGCATGGCGTCGGCCGCGTGATTGATATCGAGGCGAAAGAGATCGCAGGTCACAAGCTCGACCTGTTCGTCATCTCGTTCGAGCAGGAGCGCATGATGCTGCGCGTTCCGGTGGCCAAGGCGAAGATTTCCGGCCTGCGCAAGCTCAGCTCGCGCAAGATCATGGAAAGCGCGCTTGTCACCCTGAAGGGCCGCAGCCGCGTCAGCCGCGCGATGTGGAACCGCCGCGCCCAGGAATACGAAGCCAAGATCAACTCCGGCGACCCGGTGTCGATCGCCGAAGTCGTGCGCGACCTGCACCGCAATGCCGGCCAGCCCGACCAGTCCTACAGCGAACGCCAGATCTACGAAGCGGCGCTGGACCGGCTGGCGCGCGAACTCGCCGCCGTCGAGCGGATCGACAAGGAGCTGGCGACCCAGAAGCTCAACAGCGTTCTGCAGAAGGTCGCCTAGCCGGTTCTGGCACGGAATGAGATAAAAGGCGGCGCGACACCTCTGTCGCGCCGCCTTTTTCATGTCCGCACCTCCAGCATCCGGCCCGAGCCCGACCCATCAGACCCATGAGCAAAGTCGCCTCGATCGCCCGTCTGCGTGACGGCGGCACCACATGGGCGCTCGGCGCCCTGGCCGGCGACGATGCCGCCCTCGAACGGCTGGGCGGCGCGCTGATGCAGCGATGGACGCCGGGCGACCGGCTGGTCGTTCTCGGCAACATGCTGGGCGCGGCCGGCAATACCCCCCGCACGATCGATCTCATGCTGCTGCTGCGCCGGCGCCTGCTCGCCCGCCCCGGCGCCGAGGTCGAGGATTTCGTCTTCCTGCGCGGCGCCCAGGAGGAGATCTGGCACAAGGTGCTGCAGCTCCAGTTCGCCCTGTCACCCCTCGACGTGCTCGACTGGATGCTGGCGCGCGGCCTCGCAGCCGTCATCGAAGCCTACGGCTATTCGATCGCCGAGGGACGCATCGCCTGCCGCAACGGGCCCCTCGCGATCGCCCGGTGGACCACGGGGTTGCGCGAACGGCAGACCCACCAGCCGGGCCACGGCGATCTCCTGAACGCCCTGTCGCGGGCCGCGCTCAGCGCCGACGGCCGCGTGGTCTTCGCCGCCAACGGCGTCGATCCGGGCCGTCCGCTGGGAGAGCAGGCCGACGCTTTCTGGTGGAACGCGCAAACGGACACGCAGCTCGACGAGGCGCTGGGCAAGGCGACCGACGGCGGCTGGCCCGACATCGTGCGGGTCGTGCGCGGCAGCGGGCCTTCGAGGAACGCCGCCCGGGACGAGGGCCGGATCCTCACCGTCACGCGCGAGACGCCGGCCGCCGTGGCGATCGACGCCGACGGCGCGGTGATCGACAGGATGGAGCCCTGAGCTAGGGCTCGATGACCTTGATCTGCGCCCGGCTGCCGAGTTCGGCCGGCGATTGCGCGGCGTTGAGGACCAGCAGGCGTTCCATCTTGAGATCGGGATAGGGCATGTAGGCGGCGAGCGACGCTGGCGTCGACCCGGCCGGCGAGACGATGCGCAGCCGGTAGGGCTGCAGCGCCGCCGCCTCGGCCGCCGAAAGGGTCCGGAAGGTGCGCGCCGACGCAATCATGGCCGCGATCTGGCGGTCCTGATCCACACCCTCGCTCACCATCGCGAAGTTGCAGACCCGGCCGCCCTGTCGAACCGCGACGTAGCGCGCCTGGCCGAGACCGGTATCGGAGCCGCGCGGCCGGGCGCCGATCGCCGCCTCTGCACCGTTGATCTCCAAGGTCTGGATGTCGGTCGGCGTGGGCTTCAGCCTGTTGCGCATCCAGTCGTCGAGCGGCCCCGTCACCGGCGTCGACAGGCAGGAGAAGCCCATCAGCGAACGCTCCCGATTGACCGCGAGCACGCCGTCGCTTTCGTTGAACAGGCGGAACCCGGGCGGTGCCGTGAAAGCGATCCTCAGCACAGGATGCAGGAACGACCGGCCGCGGATGAATCCTTCGCTCGGCGGGTCGTCGACCGACATGCCGTTGATGGCGGCGAAATAGCCTTTCTGGTTCGAGTCACCCGGGGCCTTCGCCAGCGGCAGCGCTTCGATGGCCGACGTGCGCTCCATCGGCGCGGGGTGGGTCGACGACGCGCTCGGCCTGTCGCCGATATCCGGGGACTCGCCCATGATCTGGGCCTCGAGCGCCGACTGGCGTCGCAGGCGGTCGATCAGGGATGCCATCGCGCTGCCGGGATAGCCGGCCTTTACGATGTAGCCCAGCGCAAGCCGGTCGGCTTCCAGCTCCTGCTCGCGCGAATATCGCCGCAGCGCCAGAAGCCCGTCCTGGGCGACCGAACGGCCGACATTGACCGAACCGCTGGTGGCAGCGGCCTGGACGGCGGCGTCGAGCACCCCCTGGCGGACCCGGGCGCGCTGGGCCGCATGACGCTGGACCAGATGACCGAGTTCGTGGCCGACCGCGGCGGCCAGTTCGGCCTCGTTCTCGAGGAGCGCGAGGAGTCCGCGCGTGACGAAGACATAGGACTGCACGGCGTGGGCATTGGCGACCGGTGAATCCAGGACCAGGAAGCGATAGCCCCCCGAGAGGCCTGCCGCTGTGACGATCCGTTGCCCCACCCGATCGACGTAGGATTGCAGGGCGGCATCGCGGTCGGCCGGCCCGACGAGCTTCTCGATGTCGCGAGGCAGGGCGGTGGCGCCGCGCCCGCCCGTGGTCGATGCCGGCGGTTCTGCGGGCGGCGTGCAGGCGACGGCTGCGGCCAGCACCGCGACCAGTGCCAGAATGCGGCGAAATTCCACGAATCCTCCTGGGACGTCTCGACCTTAGACGCTCGGGCGCGGACGCGGCAATCATTGCAAGGCTGGCATTGCAAGGCTGGCATGACTCGCGTCGCTATGGCAGTGATGCCAAAGGACAATCGCATGCCGCGTTCTGAAACCCCGCTTCGCTCCGATCTGTTTCCCGAGATATCGCCCTATGCCAGCGGCATGCTGGCGGTCGACGGTCGTCACACGATCTATTGGGAACAGAGCGGCAATCCCGAGGGCGTCCCCGTCGTGTTCCTGCATGGGGGACCCGGCGCCGGCTCCGCACCCGTGCATCGCCGCTTCTTCGACCCGCAATTCTATCGCATCGTGGTGTTCGACCAGCGCGGCTGCGGCCGCTCCGTGCCGCTCGGCGAACTGCACGACAACACCACGACCGCGCTCGTGGCCGACATGGAGAAGCTCAGGAAGCATCTCGGCATCCCGGGCTGGCTGCTGTTCGGCGGCTCCTGGGGCAGCACGCTCGCGCTCGCCTACGGGCTCGCCCATCCCGAGCGCGCGACGGGGTTCATCCTGCGCGGCATCTTCCTCGGCGCACGGCCCGAGATCGACTGGTTCCTCCATGGCATGCGCACGATCTTCCCCGAGGCGTGGCGCGACTTCGCCGGGCACCTGCCGGAAGAAGAACGCAGCGACCTGCTGGGCAACTATTACCGGCGGCTGATCGACCGCAATCCCGACCTGCATCGGCCGGCGGCACGCGCCTGGAGCCGCTACGAGGCGGCCTGCTCGACGCTCTATCCGACGGTGCGGGCGCCGTTCGATACGGACCATGGCGGCTTCGCGCTGGCGCTGTCGCGCATCGAGGCTCACTACTTCGCCAACGGCACCTTCCTGCCGGAAGGCTGGCCCTGGGCCGATCTCGGCCGCATCCGCCATCTGCCCGGCACGATCGTGCAGGGCCGCTACGACATCGTGTGTCCGCCGGTGACCGCCGATGCGCTGGCCCGCGCCTGGCCCGAGGCGCGCTACGTCGTGGTGCCCGATGCCGGCCACAGCGCGCTGGAACCGGGCATCCGCGCCGCGCTCGTCAACGCCACCGAGAGCTACCGGCTCTCGACCAGCGACACCGAACTCTTCGCCCCAAGGTTCCCCTGGGACGCTTGAGCCAAAAGAAAACGAGGAAACCCCATCATGTCGTTCGAACTGCCACCGGAACAGACCGGCGCCGCCGCATGGTATGGACCGGAGATCGCCAAGCGCGACGACTGGATGATGCCGCTCGGTGCCCCCGAGGTGGCCGAAATAGAGGCCGCCACGCGGGCGCTCGTGGCGCGCGATGCCGACATCGCCGTGCTGAAGCCGCGGGATTTCCCCCTGCCGACGCTCGGCGCCCGGCTGAGGGCGCGGATCGACGACGAGGTGCTGAACGGGCGTGGCTTTCTGCTTCTGCGCGGCCTGCCGGTCGAACGCTGGTCGATGCGCGAAGCGGCCACGGCCTTCTTCGGGCTGGGCGCCCATCTCGGCAGCGCGCGCTCGCAGAACGGCAAGGGCCATGTGCTGGGCCACGTCCAGGATCTCGGCATGGACGTGAACGATCCCAACGTCCGCATCTACCAGACGCACGAGCGCCAGACCTATCACACCGATTCCTGCGACATCGTCGGCCTGCTCTGCCTCAAGACCGCGAAGTCCGGCGGCCTCTCGGCGCTGGTGAGCTCCACCACGATCTTCAACGAGATGCGCCGGCGGCGACCCGACCTGCTGAAGCTGCTGTTCCAGCCGATCGCCACCGACCGGCGCGGCGAAGTGCCGGAGGGCCAGAAGCCGTTCTTCGAGATTCCGGTGTTCAACTGGCACCAGGGCTACCTGACCGCGATCTACCAGCGCCAGTACATCGACTCGGCCCAGCGGTTTCCCGAAGCGCCGCGCCACACGCCGGAACTCGTCGAGGCGCTCGACATGTTCGACTCGCTGGCCAACGACCCGGCGCTGAATACGTTCATGGAGTTCAAGCCGGGCGACGTGCAGCTCGTTCACAACCACACGATGCTGCACGACCGCACCGGATTCGAGGACTGGCCCGAGCCGGAGCGCCGTCGCCATCTTCTGCGACTGTGGCTGGCCGCCGAGCGCGCCCGGCCGCTGCCGGAGATTTTCGCCCAGCGCTACGGCACGGTGACCATCGGAGACCGGGGCGGCATCATCGTTCGCGGCACCCGGCTTCAGGCTCCGTTGCAGGCCGTCTGATCCGCGTCCGGACGATCGGCCGCGTGCAGTTGACCCGGGCCGGGGTCATCCCTAAGTGAAGGTCGCTTCAACAGACCAACAAAAGGGACAACACATGGCCAGCGATCCAACCGCGGGCGGCACGCCGGCGGATGGGCCGGTCGACCCCGACGATATCGACATTCCGCCGCGGCCCGAAAGCGCCGCCGAATGGCAGCGTCTCGTCGAGCAGCTCCAGGCCGAGAAGGCCGATCTCCAGGACAAGCAGCTCCGGGCCCTGGCCGAGGCGCAGAACGTGCGCCGCCGCGCCCAGCAGGACGTCGAGAAGGAGCGCAAGTTCGGGAACGAGCGCTTCGCCCGCGATGTGCTTTCCGTGGCCGACAATTTCGGCCGCGCCTTGTCGGCGCTGCCGGCGGACCTCGACTCCCTGGACCCGGCCCTGCGCAACGTGATCGTCGGCATCCAGGCCACCGATCGCGAGCTGCAGTCGGTGCTGGAGCGCCATGGCGTCACCCGCATCGAGAGCCTGGGCAAGCCGTTCAACGCCGAGTTCCATCAGGCCATGATGGAGATCGAGAACCCCGACGTTCCGTCCGGCACCGTCGTGCAGGAACTGATCCCGGGATACCTGATCGCCGGCCGCCTCTTGCGTGCCGCCATGGTCGCGGTGTCCAAGGGCGGCCCCGCCTCCAGCCCTTCGGCTGGCAACGAAAACTAGGGTCGGGCCGGTCGCACCGGCCTTTCCGGCTGAATCGCTGGTAGTGCGTCAGACGGCACTTTCCAGCGGAGATTTTGGTCCTTAAGTCCATTGCAGGCGGCCGGACAGGACCTATATAGCCCCTGTCCTGATCCGGTTTTTCCGGCAGGTAACCATATTACGGGGGCTGATCGGACGCCTTTGGGTCCGAAACGGCCTGCCGAGGGAAGAGAGTAGAATCATGGCGAAAGTCATTGGCATCGACTTGGGTACGACCAACTCGTGCGTCGCGGTCATGGAAGGCGGCGACACCAAGGTCATCGAGAATTCCGAGGGCGCGCGCACCACGCCGTCCATGGTCGCCTTCACCGACGGCGGCGAGCGCCTGGTCGGTCAGTCGGCCAAGCGTCAGGCGGTCACCAATCCGCTGAAGACCCTTTATTCCGTGAAGCGCCTGATCGGGCGCCGCTTCGACGATCCGATGGTCGCGAAGGAGAAGACGCTGGTCCCCTTCAAGATCGACAAGGCGCCGAGCGGCGACGCGTGGGTCGAGGTGAACGGCGAACAGTACAGCCCGAGCCAGATCTCGGCGTTCATCCTGGGCAAGATGAAGGAGACCGCCGAGGCCTATCTCGGCGAGAAGGTCGACCAGGCGGTCATCACCGTCCCGGCCTACTTCAACGACGCCCAGCGCCAGGCCACCAAGGACGCCGGCCGCATCGCCGGCCTTGAAGTGCTGCGCATCATCAACGAGCCGACGGCGGCTGCCCTTGCCTACGGCATGGACAAGCGCAAGACGGGCACGATCGCAGTCTACGATCTGGGCGGCGGCACCTTCGACGTGTCGATCCTCGAGATCGGCGACGGCGTGTTCGAGGTGAAGGCGACCAACGGCGACACCTTCCTGGGTGGCGAGGACTTCGACCAGCGCATCATCAGCTACCTGGCCGACGAGTTCAAAAAGGAGCAGGGCATCGACCTGCGCAACGACAAGCTGGCCCTGCAGCGCCTGAAGGAAGCGGCCGAGAAGGCCAAGATCGAGCTCTCCAATTCCAAGGAGACCGAGATCAACCTGCCGTTCATCACGGCCGATGCGTCGGGCCCGAAGCACCTCGTCATCAAGCTCTCGCGCGCCAAGCTCGAGGCCTTGGTCGACGACCTGGTGCAGCGGACGCTCGAGCCCTGCAAGGCGGCGCTCAAGGACTCCGGCCTGCAGGCCGGCCAGATCGACGAGGTCATCCTGGTCGGCGGCATGACGCGCATGCCGAAGGTCATCGAGGTCGTTAAGCAGTTCTTCGGCAAGGAGCCGGCCCGCAACGTCAATCCCGACGAAGTCGTCGCGGTCGGCGCGGCAGTCCAGGCGGCCGTGCTGAAGGGCGAGGTCAAGGACGTCCTGCTGCTCGACGTGACGCCGCTGTCGCTCGGCATCGAGACGCTGGGCGGCGTGTTCACGCGCCTCATCGAGCGCAACACGACCATCCCGACCAAGAAGAGCCAGACCTTCTCGACGGCCGACGACAACCAGACCGCGGTGACCATCCGCGTGTTCCAGGGCGAGCGCGAGATCGCCGCCCAGAACAAGATGCTGGGCCAGTTCGACCTGGTCGGCATCCCGCCGGCACCGCGCGGCGTGCCTCAGGTCGAAGTCACGTTCGACATCGACGCCAACGGCATCGTGCAGGTCTCGGCCAAGGACAAGGCCACCGGCAAGGAGCAGCAGATCCGCATCCAGGCTTCGGGCGGCCTCAGCGAGGCCGACATCCAGAAGATGGTTAAGGATGCCGAGCTGCATGCCGAGGAGGACAAGAAGAAGCGCGAGCTGATCGACGCCCGCAACCAGGGCGAGGCGCTGGTCCACTCCACGACCAAGCACCTGGCGGAGTACGGCGAGAAGGTGAGCCCCGCCGAGAAGGCCGAGATCGAAGGTGCGCTCGAGGGCCTCAAGACCGCTCTGGCGGGCGAGGACGTCGAGGCGATCAAGGGCAAGACCAACGACCTGACCCAGGCGGCGATGAAGCTCGGCGAGGCCATGTACAAGGCCCAGCAGGCCGAGGCGCAGGCCGGTGCAGGGGCCGCGGGCGGTGCGCCCGGCGGCGGCGCGACCGACGCCAAGGGCGAGAAGGTCGTCGACGCCGAGTTCGAGGACGTCACCGACAAGAACAAGAAGACGGGATCCTGATCGGGGACACCCGGCTAGATGGGACGACGGCCTCTCGCGCGAGCGGGAGGCCGATCTGCAAGGGGCCAGTGGGGGCTGCGTAAACCGCTATGTCGCAAGACTTTTACGAGCTGCTTGGAGTTGAGCGCACGACCGGTGCCGACGACATCAAGAAGGCGTACCGCAAGCTCGCCATGCAGCACCATCCCGACCGCAATCCCGGCGACAAGGAAGCGGAACGGAAGTTCAAGGAAATCAACCACGCCTACGACATCCTGAAGGATCCGGAGAAGCGTGCGGCCTACGACCGCTACGGCGCCGCCGCCTTCGAGGGCGGCGCGGGTCCGGGCGGTCCGTTCCAGGGCGGACAGGGTTTCGATTTCGGTTCGGTGTTCGGCGACATCTTCGAGGAGATGTTCGGCGCCGGCGGCCAGCGCGGGCGCGGCGGACGCGCCGACATGCGCGGCCAGGACCTGCGCTTCAATCTCGAGATCACGCTCGAACAGGCCTATGGCGGCACCGAAGCCACGGTGCGCGTGCCGAGTTCGGTCTCCTGCGAAGTCTGCCACGGCAGCGGCGCCGAGGCCGGCTCCAAGCCGCACCAGTGTCCGACCTGCCAGGGCCGCGGCCGGGTCCGGGCGCAGCAGGGCTTCTTCACCGTCGAACGCGCCTGCCATACCTGCCACGGCGCAGGCCAGGTGATCGACAAGCCGTGCAAGAGCTGCGCGGGCCAGGGCCGCGTCCGTCGCGAGAAGACCCTCAAGGTCAACATCCCGGCCGGCGTCGAGGACGGCACGCGCATTCGCCTCAGCGGCGAAGGCGAGGCCGGTGCGCGCGGCGGTCCGGCCGGCGATCTCTACGTGTTTCTGTCGGTGCGCCGCCACCAGCTCTTCGAGCGCGAGGGCGCCGACGTGCATTGCCGAGTGCCGATCTCGATGGTGCAGGCCACGCTGGGCGGCAACATCGAAGTGCCGACGCTCGACGGCAAGATGGCCCGCGTCAACATTCCCGCCGGGGCACAGAACGGGCACCAGTTCCGCATGCGCGGCAAGGGCATGCCGATCATGCGCTCCAGCCAGCACGGCGACATGTACATCGAGATCAACGTCGAGACTCCCACCAACCTCACCTCCAAGCAGAAGGAACTGCTCAAGGAATTCGAGAAGGCCGGCAAGACCAGCCCCGAATCCGAAGGCTTCTTCAGCAAGGTGAAGGAGATGTTCGGCGGCTGAGGCCGCCGACATTCAGGCTCACTGGGCTACCGGTAGAGTCTTTCCGCTTCAAGTTCACCCGCCCCACCTCATCCTGAGAGGCTGGCCGGAAATGAATTGAATCGATTCAAGCACCTACCTCATCCTGAGGAGCGCCGCGAAGCGGCGCGTCTCGAAGGATGGGCAACTGGCTGGTTGCGCGCCCCCACCAAAGCGCGGGGGTTACCCCGCGCGATCGAGACGCATCGCTGCGCGATGCTGCTCAGGGTGAGGCAATTGCTCGACTGATTCAAATTCGCCGGAAAGACTCTACGCCGCCAGCACGCAGCGCACCGCGTGCGCGGCTTCGACGTCGCGCAGCGACGGGACCGCCGTCGTGCAATCGGGACGGACGAACTTGCAGCGCGGCGCGAAGCTGCAGCCGGACGGGACTTCCGCGAGATCGGGCGGCGCGCCCGGGATGGATTCGAGACGCTGGCCGCGCATGCCGTCATGGACGGTCGAAGCCAGCAGGCCGCGGCTGTAGGGATGTTGCGGCGCGTCGACCATGCGCTCGACCGGCGCCATCTCCACCAGCTTGCCGGCATACATGACGCCGATCCGGTCGGAGACCTCGACGGCCACGCCGATATCGTGGGTGACGAAGATGACGCCGAGGTTGAACTCGCGCTGCAGCTCGCGGATCAGCAGCAGCACCTGGATCTGCACCGTGGCGTCGAGCGCCGTGGTCGGCTCGTCGGCCAGCAGCAGGGTGGGATTGCAGGAGAGCGCGAGCGCGATCATGGCGCGCTGGCGCATGCCGCCCGACATCTCGTGCGGATAGGCCTTGAGCCGTTGCGCCGGAGAGGGGATGCGCACCATTTCCAGCAGGTCCTTGGCCCGCTTCATGGCCTCGGTTTCGCTCTTGCCGGTATGGCGGCGCACCGTCTCGGCAATCTGCTGGCCGATGGTGAAGACCGGATCGAACGCCGTCGCCGGCTCCTGGAAGATCATCGAGACACGCTGGCCGCGCAGGTCGGACAGCGCCTTGGATCCCATCTCGAGCACCTCGTCGCCCTGCAGCTTGATGCTGCCGGACCAGCGTGTGCGATGCTCGGGATGGAGCCGCAGGATCGAGCGCAGGGTGACGCTTTTTCCTGAGCCGGATTCGCCCAGGATGCCGAGCGTCTCGCCGCGCGCGAGATCGAAGCTGACGCCGTTGACGGCGTGCACCGTGCGGTCTGGCGTGACGAAGGTGACGTGGAGGTCGCGGACCTCGAGGAGGTTGGTCTGGTCGGTCATGCGGCCACCGCCTTGGAATGTCCCGAACCGGGCACGCGCATGTGGCAGGCCACGGCCTGGGCGCCGGCATCGGCCAGCGGTGGTTCCAGGCGGGCACAGACGTCTTCGGCGAAGGGGCAGCGCGTGCGGAAGCGGCAACCCGAGGGTGGATCGATCGGATTGGGCGGATCGCCCTGGATGGGCGCCTCGTGGGTCCGCTTGCGCGGGTCCATCGATGGCCGCGCCGAAAGGAGCGCGCGTGTGTAGGGATGCTGCGGATTGCCGTAGATCGCCTCGACCGGACCCAGTTCGACGATCTTGCCGAGATACATGACCAGCACGCGGTCGCTGAGATACTGCACGACGTTGAGATCGTGGCTGATGAAAACGTAGGTGAGGTCGAGCTCGGTCTTGAGGTCGACCAGCATGTTCAACACCTGCGCCTCGACCGACTTGTCGAGCGCCGATACCGCCTCGTCGAGGATGATCAGGCGCGGCCGGAGCGCGAGGGCACGCGCGATGTTCACCCTCTGGCGCTGGCCGCCCGACAATTCGTGCGGATAGCGCGTGGCGTAGTTTGCCGGATCGAGGCCCACCTTGCTTAGAAGGTCGCGCACGCGCTCGCGCGCTTCGGCCGCGGGCAGGCCGTGGGCGCGCGGTGCAAAGGCCAGAGTCTCGGCGATGGTGAGGCGCGGGTTGAGCGAGGCGTAGGAATCCTGGAACACCATCTGCACCTGGCGGCGCAGTTCGTTCACGGTGATGCCGTGCGGCTCGTCGACCGGATCGCCGTCGAGCACCATCGTGCCCTTGTCCGGCTTGATGAGGCGGATGAGGAGCCGCGCCACCGTCGACTTGCCGCAGCCCGACTCGCCCACGACACCCAGAGTCTCGCCCTTGGCAACCGACAGGGTGAGATCGTCGACGGCACGCACGACCTTGGTCGTGCGGCCGAGCAGGCCGCCCGCGACGGGGAAGTGCTTGCGCAGGCCGGTGGCGAGCAGCAGCGGCTGGGCGGGGCCGCCGCGGTCCTGGATGGGAAGCAGCGTGTCCATGTCAGGCCTTCACATCCATGGCCGCCCGCAGGCCATCGCTCATCAGGTTGAAGCAGATCGAGGTGATGAAGATCATCACGCCCGGCAGGGCCGCGAGGACCGGGTTGACGTAGATCGCCTGCCGCAGCGTATTCAGCATCAGGCCCCATTCCGGCTCCGGCGGCTTGACGCCGAGACCGAGGAAGCTCAGGCCTGCGGCCAGGATGATCGCCACGCTGATCAGCGAGGTCGCATAGACCAGGATCGGTCCCAGCACGTTGCCCAGCACATGGACGCGCACGATGGTGAAGGCCGAGGCACCGCTGGCCTTGGCCGCGTCGACGAAGTCGAAGCCGCGCACCTGGGTGGTGACACTCTCCGAGACGCGGCAGATCGGCGGAATGAACACGAGGGTAAGCGACAGCAGCGTGTTCTCGGTGCCGGCGCCCAGTGCGCCCGACAGCGAGATCGCCAGCAGCACCGACGGGAAGGCATAGAACACGTCCATGATGCGCATGATCGCCATGTTGGTCTTGCCGCCGACGAAGCCTGCCAGGATGCCCAGCGAGCCACCGATCAGCAGCGCAAAGACGACCGGTGTCACGCCCATGAACAGCGACAGGCGGCCGCCATAGATCAGGCGGGCGAACATGTCGCGTCCCAGCTCGTCGGTGCCCAGCCAGTGATTGGGCGAGCCGAGCGGATAGAGACGGCGGATCATCGACGTCTTGTAGGGGTCTGCGAGATAGAGGTAGGGCGCGGCGATCGAGGCCAGCACCAGCAGGATCAGGATCGCCGCGCAGATCAGCGTGACCGGGTCGCGGCGCAGGCGCCGCCCGACCGATTGCCAGTAGCCGCGACCACCGGCGGTGGGCTTCGGCGCCATCAGGACGGCGCCGCCGACGTCGAGCGAGGGACTTTGCAGGGCCATGGGTTCAGCCTCGCTTGATGCGCGGATCGACCATGGTCTGGATGATGTCCACGGTCAGGTTGAGCAACATGAAGAAGCCGGCGAGCACGAGGGTCGTGCCCTGCAGGATCGGCAGGTCGCGGCGGAAGATGGCGCTGTTCAGCAGGAAGCCGGTACCTGGCCAGGCGAACACCGTCTCGATCAGGATGGAACCGCCGATCAGGTTGCCGGCCTGCAGGCCCATCACGGCGAGGCAGGTCGGCGCGGCGTTCTTCAGCACATGGAGCAGGATCCGGCTGTCCCGCATGCCCTTGGCCTGCAGCGCCGTCACGAACTCCATGCTGAGCGTTTCCTTCACGGTCGATCGCACCGTGCGGGTGACGACGCCGAGCGGGATCACGGAGAGTGCGATGGTCGGCAGCACCATGTGCGCGAGGTGCGCCCGGTCGAACGTCCAGCCGGTGGAGTTTTCCGGCCCGATGCCCATGGGCGGCAGCACGCCCAGTTCCACCGCGAAGATGATGACCAGCACGATGGCCAGCCAGAAGTGGGGCACGCTGACGCCGATCAGCGAGATCAGCGTCACCAGCCGGTCGACGATGCGCGACTTCGCATAGGCCGCCGCGGTCCCCAGGATCACGGCCAGCGTGAAGGCGAACAGCGTGGCGGCGATCGCCAGGATGATCGTGTTGCCGAAGGCGCTGCCGACCTCGGCCGCGACCGACCGGCCGGTCCCGATCGAGGTGCCGAGGTCGCCGGTCAGCGTCACGCCGAGCCAGCGCAGGTATTGCACCGGCAGCGGCTTGTCGAAGCCGTAATACTCCTTGAGCTTGTCGACCACTTCCTTGGGCGCATCCGGCGGCACGATCGCGGAGATCGGATCGCCCGGCGCCAGGTGCACCAGCGCGAAGACGAGCAGTGACACGCCGAAGGCGACAGGGACGAGGTAGATCAGGCGGCGTAGGGCGTAGAGGAGCATTGCGGCCCGCCTCTCTTTGATGCGTGTTGCGCTACTTGATTTCGACCGGCGTCAGGTCCTGGAACCAGCTCTGCGCCTGCACGAAGCCCTTCACCTTGGGGCTCATCGCACGCGGGTTGAGGTCGTGCGCGATCCAGACCCAGTAGGACTGGTCGACGATGTAGGTGTGGACCTCGGACAGGGCCTTGGTCTGCTCGGCCTTGTCGAAGCTGGTGTGCGCCTTGTTGATCATGGCATCGAGCTTCTCGTCCTTCAGCACGCCCCAGTTGGCGCCAACCGGCGGCACGAAGTTGCTGTTCATCAGGCGCGTGAAAGCCGAGTAGGGATCGACCGTGGCGCGGCTGATGTTGATGCCGTTCACGCCGGCCTTCTTGGCGTTGTCGCCCGTCACCGGCTGGAAAGCGAAGGTCACCAGCGCATTCCATTCCATGACCTCGAATGTCGCGTCGAAGCCCACGGCGTTCAGGTTCTCCTGCACGTATTCGTTCATCGGCAACGGCAGCATCTGGCCCGAACCCGAGGTCGAGATCGCGATCTTGATCTTCGGCTTTTTGGTCGCGCTGTAGCCCGCTTCAGCCAGCAGCTTCTTGGCCGCCGCCGGATCGTACTTGATGTCGAAGGAGGGCGAGCCGAACCACGGATGGCCCGGATAGACATGGCCCTTGGACTCGATCATCAGGCCGCCCAGCAGCTTGTTGATTCCGGCGCGATCGATCGCGAGGTTGGCCGCCTTGCGCACCCGGATGTCGGTCCACGGCGAGCCCTCGACCATGCTGGGCTGATAGGCCCAGTTGTGCGGATACTTGTTGGTGACGATGGTCATGCCACCCTGCTTGAGGCGCGGGATGGCGTCGGGCGCCGGCACTTCGATCCAGTCGACCTGGCCCGCCAGGAGGGCGGCCGTGCGGGTCGCGGCCTCCGGCATCGGGAACAGGATCACCTTGTCGACCTTCGGCACGCGCGCCTTTTCCCAGTATTCGGCGTTGCGCGAGAGTTCCAGGCGCTCGCGCGGCACGACGCGGTCGACCTTGAACGGGCCGGTGCCCGACGGGTTCAGCGCGACCTTGTTCCAGTCCTTGCCCTGCTTCTCCCAGTTCGCCGGGCTGGAATAGAAGACGTAGGACATGTCGTACGGGAACAGCGAGTTCACGATCCGGGTGGTGAGCTCGACCGTGTTCTTGTCGATCTTCTTGTAGCCGACCAGCGTCGGGATGCGCGCGCGCACCTGGGCGAGCTGCTTGCTGTCGAACTGGGGCGACTTGTCGTTCAGGACCTTGTCGAGGTTCCAGATCACCGCATCGGCGTCGAAGTCCGATCCGTCGTGGAACTTCACGCCCTCGCGCAGCTTGAAGACCCACTTGGTCGGCTCGCCCTCGACCGGCGCCCAGGACAGCGCAAGACCCGGGCGGATGTCGGCGATCGTGTCGGCCTTCGACAGGTCCCAGTTCACGAGTGCGTCATAGATCGTATAGCCGGCGAAGCGGAAACCCTCGAAGCCCTGGTCGGGCTGCCCTGTGGTCAGGGGAATGTCGGCGGCTGTCATGCCGATGCGCAGAGTGCCTTGTGCGAAGGCAGGCAACGCGGTCGCTGCGAGAACGCCGAAGCCGGCAACGGCGATACGAAGGCCTTTGAACATTCATCGCTCCTGAGTTCGGCGATCGCGTCGACAACCCCACCGGGAGACGCTCGCGCCTTCCATCATGCAAGCGCCAAGCCAACGCGATGCCGGCCACCGCGAATCACGCGGCATGTCGATTGCATGTTCGGCCGGGCGGAGGATTCTCATGACATCGTCGATCAAGGCGCCAACGCTCGAGGAGTTTCGGGCACGCGCCGCGCTGACCGGTCTCACCCTGACCGAGGAAGACATCGGGCATCTGCACAAGGGCTATGTCGGGCTGCTCGGCCTGATGGATCGCATCCCCCAGCGCTGGGCCTGGGCAGCCGAGCCGCCGCAGATCTTCCGGGCCGACGAGTAGGAGGGTCCCATGACCGATCTCACGACGCTCCGTATTGCCGAGGCAGGTCGCCTGATGGCACGCGGCGATCTCACTTCCACCAGGCTCACCGAGGCCTTCCTCGCGCGCATCGCCACCGTCGATCGCAACCTCTCGAGCTACGTCACCGTGACGGCGGACATCGCGCTCAATGCCGCGCGCCAGGCCGACATGGAGATGAGCGGCGGCCTGCGGCGCGGGCCGATGCACGGCATCCCGATCGGCCTGAAGGACATCTACGAGACGGCCGGCATCAAGACGACCGGCCACTCGCATCTCAGGATCGACTATGTGCCGGCGATCGATGCGGAGACCGTGCGGCGCCTGAAGGCCGGCGGCGCCGTGATCCTGGGCAAACTCGGCACCCACGAGTTCGCCAACGGCGCGATGACGCCGGACCAGCCGTTTCCGCCCGTGCGCAACCCGTGGAACATCGAGTTCCAGCCCGGCGGCTCCTCGAGCGGCTCGGGCGCGGCCGTCGCGGCGGCGCTCTGCATGGGCGCGATGGGATCAGACACCGGCGGCTCGATCCGCAACCCGGCAGGCTACTGCGCCATCGCCGGCATCAAGCCGACCTATGGGCTTGTGAGTCGCTGCGGCGTCTTCCCGCTCTCCTTCAGCCTCGACACCGCCGGGCCCATGGCCTGGACGACCGAGGACTGCGCGCTGATGCTCGACGTGCTGGCCGGCCACGATCCCAACGACCAGGCCTCCGCGCGCACCGCGAAGGTCGACTACGGCGCCGCGGCGCAGCGCCCGATCAAGGGCATGCGCATCGCCCTGGCCCGCAGCTGGTACGAAGGCCCGGACGGCAAGCTGTCGGAAGACATGGCCAAGGGCATGGAAGAGGCCGTGCGCGTGATGCGCGACCTCGGCGCCACGGTCGAGGAGGTGGTCTTCCCCGATATCCGCGACTATCACATCTGCGGCCGCGTCATCATCACCACCGAGGCGCATGCCATCCATCGCCGTGACGTGATCGAGCGGCCGGAGAAGTTCGGCTACACGACGCGGCGGCGCTTCCAGCTCGGCGCCTTCCTGTCGGCCGAGCAGTACATCTCGGCGCTGCGCTTCCGCCGCAAGCTGCAGCAGGACACGCGCGAGGCGATGCGCGGCTACGACCTCGTGATGACGGCCAACCAGTGGGGCCCGCCGGAAATCTTCGAGGAGCCGGCGCCGATCTTCCACTTCCTCGGCAAGCCCTCGCTCAGCATGCCGTTCAACGTCACCGGCCAGCCCGCCGCCGCGGTGTGCTGCGGTTTCGGCGCCGACGGCATGCCGCTCGCCTTCCAGCTTGCCGGCCGTGCCTTCGACGAAGCCAGCGTCATCGCCGCCGGATCCGCCTACGAACGCGCCACGCCGTGGCGCTCGCACCGACCGAAACTCTGACAGGAGTCCCGAAATGAGCGTGTCCCGCCGTACCTTCATTGCCGCCAGTGCGCTGGCGGCGCTGCCGATCCCCGCGCTTGCACAGGAAAAGGTCGTGCGCTTCGGCATCTCGATGGCCGACGTGCCGCTCACCACCGGCCAGCCCGATCGCGGCGCCGGTGCCTACAAGTTCACCGGCTACACGCTCTACGATCCGCTGGTCGCCTGGGAGATGGATATCTCCGACCGGCCGGGCAAGCTGATCCCGGGCCTCGCCACCGAGTGGAAGGTCAACGACGCCGACAAGACCCTGTGGACCTTCAAGTTGCGCGACGGCGTGAAGTTCCATGACGGGTCCGCGTTCAACGCCGACGCGGTAATCTGGAACTTCGACAAGGTGTTCGATACCAAGGCGCCGCAGTTCGATCAGCGCCAGGCCTCGCAGGTGCGGCCGCGCCTGCCGTCGGTCGCCAGCTACAAGAAGATCGACGACATGACGGTCGAGGTGAAGACCAAGGTCGTCGACGCGCTCTTTCCCTACCAGATGCTGTGGTTCCTGGTCTCGAGCCCGGCGCAGTTCGAGAAGCTCGGCAAGGACTGGAACAAGTTCGCCTCCGAGCCGTCGGGCACCGGCCCGTTCAAGCTCGCCCGCCTGGTGCCGCGCGAGCGCGCCGAACTGGTCAAGAACGAGGCGTACTGGAACCCCAAGCGCATCCCCAAGGCCGACCGCATGATCCTCGTGGTCGCACCCGAGGGTGCGACGCGCACGGCCGCCCTTCTCTCAGGTTCCGTCGATCTGATCGAGACGCCGACGCCCGACACGGTCGACCGCCTGACCAAGGCCGGCATGAAGATCGTGCAGAACGTCACGCCGCACGTCTGGAACTATCACCCGTCGATGCTGCCGGGCTCGCCGTGGACCGACATCCGCCTGCGCAAGGCCGCCAACCTCGCGATCGACCGTACCGCCATCGTGCAGCTGCTGGGCGGCCTCGCCACGCCGGCATTCGGCCAGGTCGACAAGTCGAGCCCGTGGTTCGGCAAGCCGAACTTCGAGATCAAGTTCGCACCGGACGAGGCGCGCATGCTGATGAGCGCCGCCGGCTTCAGCAAAGCCCAGCCGCTCAAGACCAAATTCGTGGTCGCCTCGGGCGGCAGCGGCCAGATGCTGTCTCTGCCGATGAACGAGGCCATCCAGCAGATGTTCAAGGACGTCTACATCGACCTCGAATTCAAGGTCGTCGAGCTCGAGGCGCTCTACACCGCGTGGCGCGCCGGCGCCAAGGCCGAGATGAACAAGGACGTCACTGCCAACAACATCGCCTACGTGACGTCGGATCCGCTCTACGCCTTCACGCGCTTCTTCGCGTCCAACCAGGGTGCGCCCGTCGGCGTGAACTGGAGCAACTATGCCAGCCCCGAGGTCGACAAGCTGATCGACGAGGCGCTCCAGCAGTTCGATCCGGCCAGGCAGGACGCCATCATGGCCAGGGTGCACGAGAAGGTGGTCGACGACGCCGTGCTGATCTGGGTCGTCCACGACACCAACCCGCACGCGCTGTCACCCAAGATCAAGTCCTACATCCAGGCCCAGCACTGGTTCCAGGATCTGACGACGATCGGGGTGTAAGAGAGCTAAGGATCCCTCAATTCGTTCGGGATGACACTATTGCTGGGATTGGCGCAGTGCGCCGATCCAAAAATCGGTGTCATCCTGAGCGAAGCGAAGGATCCTTATTCAGCAGAATCAGCACCCAAGCTTCTTCGCGAGATCGATCATCGAGGTGCCAACGGCGTTCCAGTCGCCCTCGGCCTTGAGGTCGCGGGTCTGGCCGGGGCCGTGTTCGCCGGGGCGCAGCACGAAGCCGGTCGACAGGCCGCACTTCTGCGCCGCCGCGAGATCGTTGTTGTGCGCCGCGACCAGCATGACCTGCTCGGGCTTGAGATACATGCTGTCGACCACGCCGAGATAGGCCTCGGGGTCGGGCTTGTAGTGATGGAAGGTCTCGCCCGAGAAGCAATGATCCCACGGGATGCCGCCGTTCTTCGCCATATTGATCAGCAGCGCGACGTTGCCGTTGCTGAGCGTGGCCACGACGTACTTCTTCTTCATCATGCCGATGCCCTCGACCGAATCGGGCCAGGGGCGCAGCTTGTGCCAGAGGTGCGTGAACTCCCACGCGCCTTCCTCGCCCGGATGCTTGAGGCCGCGCTTCTGCAGCAGCATCTCGAAGGCTTCCTTGTGCAGGTCGTCGATGCGCGTCCACGGCAGCTCGCCCTTGCGCACCCGGCCCATCTGCGGCTGGTAGAGGCCGCGCCAGTCGTCGGCGAAGCTCGTCCAGTCGGTCTCGATTCCGTATTTCCTGCCGAGCGCGGGCAGGTCGGCGATCAGGCTGCCGCGCCAGTCGACGACGGTGCCGAATACATCGAAAATGCAGACCTTCAGATTGGCGGGGACCTTGGACATTGGGTAGCTTCCTCACATGGTTTGGAAGCACGATAGAGTGAGCGGCGCGGACGGCAAGCCAAGATGCGGCTGGGTCTCCGACGATCCGCTCTACCAGAAATACCACGACACGGAATGGGGCCGTCCGCTGCGCGACGACCGCGCTTTGTTCGAGCTTCTGACCCTCGAAGGCTGCCAGGCGGGCCTCTCCTGGATCACGGTGCTGCGCAAGCGCGAGCACTATCGCAAGGTCTATGACGGGTTCGCCCCGGAGAAGATCGCGCGCTATCGCCCTGCGAAGCTGGAGAAGCTGCTGCTCGATCCCGGCATCATCCGCCACAAGGGCAAGATCGCCGCCAGCGTGACCAACGCCCAGGCCTATCTCGCGCTCATGGAGCGCGAAGGCTCCTTTTCCAGGTTCCTGTGGAGCTTCGTCGGCGGCAAACCGAAGAAGAACCGCCCGAAGGACCTGAAGGGCGTGCCGGCACGAACGCCCGAGAGCGACGCCCTGTCCAAGGCGTTGCAGAAGGCCGGCTTCAAGTTCGTCGGCTCCACGATCTGTTATGCCTTCATGCAAGCCTCGGGCGTGGTCGACGACCATGTCGTGGGCTGCCATTGCGCCAAGGAGTAATTCGTTGACCAAGCGTGTGTTCATCGCGGCCCTCGGGACCGAGACCAACCAGTTCGTGCCCTTCCCGACCGGCCTGCGCGGCTATCAGGAGCACGGCATCTGGCACGGCGACGCCACGAAGCACGCGCCGACCAACTTCACCGCCCCGATGCATGTCTGGCGCAAGGAGACGGAGAAGCGCGGCTGGACGGTGATCGAGGGGCTCTCGACCTTCGCCGCCCCCTCGGGCACGACCGTGCGCAAGGTCTACGAGGATTTCCGCGACGAGGTCCTGGATGGCGTGAAGGCGGCCCTGCCGCTCGATGCCGTGCTGATCAACGTGCACGGCGCGATGGTGGCCGACGGCTACGACGACTGCGAGGGCGATCTCCTGTCGCGCATCCGCGCCATCGTCGGGCCCAAGGTCGCGATCGGCGCCGAGTTCGACCTGCACTGTCACCTGAGCGCGCTGATGCTCGACAGCGCCGACGTGCTGGTGGGCTACAAGGAATACCCGCACACCGACACGATGGAGCGGGCGGCCGAGCTGTTTGCCATCATTGCCGACACGGTCGAGGGCAAGGTGAAGCCGGTGATGGCGCGCTACGACTGCCGCATGATCGCGCAGTACCGCACCTCCGTGCCGCCGATCAGCGAGTACGTCGTCCGCATGAAGAGCCTCGAGGGCAAGGACGGCATCCTCTCCGTCTCGCTGAGCCACGGCTTCTCCTTCGCCGACGTGGAAGATGTCGGCACCCGCACCCTGGTCGTGGCCGACGGCGACATGAAGAAGGCCGAAGCCCTGGCCGAGCAGCTGGGCAAGGAGCTGTGGGACAACCGCGAACGCTATGCCACCAAATACCTGACCATCGACGAGGCGATGGACCGCGCCGCCTCGCACAACCAGGGACCGCTGGTCCTGGCCGACCGCGCCGACAATCCGGGCTCGGGCGCGCCGGGCGATTCGACCTTCGTGCTGAAGGCCTTGGTCGAGCGCGAGATCGGCCCGGCTTTGTTCGGCGTGATGTGGGATCCGATGGCCTTTCAGATCGCCGAGGAGGCGGGCGAGGGCGCGCGCATCCGCATGCGGCTGGGCGGCAAGTCAGGCACAGTGAGCGGCGATCCGGTCGACCTCGACGTCACGGTGAAGAAGATCGCCCGTAACGTCTTCCAGCCCTACGGGCCGGTGATGTCCCCGCTCGGCGACATGGCGCTGCTCTCGTCGGAGCATGTAGACATCGCGATCTGCACGCGCCGCAACCAGACCTTCCACGCCGACGCCTTCCGCGCGGTCGGCGCCGAGCCCGCGGACTACCGCGTCGTCGTCGTGAAGTCGGCGCAGCATTTCTATAACGGCTTCGTCGGCGTCGCGAAGGAGATCCTCTACGTCGCCACGCCCGGCGCCGCCGACCCAGACGTCACCCGCTGGCCTTACACCAAGCGCAAGACGCCGTTCTGGCCGAAGGTGGCCGATCCCTGGAAGTAGCCGCCCGCGTCACGGCTGCGGCGGATAGCGGTCGAACGCTGGCAGCTCATGGGCGTTCTTCATCCATCCGATCCGGTCGGCGACCTGGATGTGGACCTGCGCCGGCACTGCATCCGGATCGTCGTAAGTCGCGCTCTGGATATCGATGAGCCCCGGCAACATCTTGGCGTTGTCGTAGAACAGCCCGGTGCCGCAGTCGGGGCAGAAATGCCGCCTTCCATGCTCCGATGAGGCGTAGACCTTGGGAGTGCCCTTGGTCACCTTGACCGCATCGTGCGGGTACATCGTCCAACCCACCATCGGCGCCCCGGCGTGCCGCCGACAGTCCGTGCAATGGCATAGCGCGTGGTGGAGGGCGTCGCCCCCGGCCTGATAGCGAATCGCGCCGCAATGGCAGCCACCTGTAATCATCGCCTGCTCTCCTTCGTCGGAATCTGTTCCTACAGTAGCGGTTCGAGGGCCTCGCGCGTCGTCTTGCCTTCGACCACCGGCACGACCTCGAACTCGACGACCTCCTGCCAGTCGGCGATCCAGCGCTGGAACGTCGTGATGTCGTCGGTGCGCATGAGCTGGAAGCAGCGGCCGAGATCGGCCGTGACGTAGCTCGCGACGAACTCCAGCCCGTCGGGCAGGCCGCGGCCCTTCTGGAGCTTGCGATAGACGGCCTTGCCGTCCTGGTTCTTGAGCTTCTCGACCACCATGAAGAGCATGTGTTCCCCTCGTCCTGAATTCGTTAGTTTACGCCAAGAAATTTGAGAGGAACGAGATGAAGATCGCCGTCGTCGGCGCCTCCGGGCGCATGGGCCAGATGCTGGTTCGACAGATCGCACGCACCGAGGGCGTGTCGCTGGCCGCGGCCAGCGAGAGGCCCGGCAGCAAGGCGCTGGGCAAGGACGCAGGCGAGGTTGCCGGAATCGAAGCCAACGGCGTGCTGATCGGCGACGACAGCGCCGCCGCCATCGCCGCCGCCCAGTGCGTGATCGACTTCACCGTGCCGGAAGCGACCGTGGCCCATGCCAAGGTCGCGAGCGACAAGGGCGTCGCCATGGTGATCGGCACGACCGGCCTCGATCCCATCCAGACCAAGCTGATCCACGACGCGGCGAAGAAGGTGCCGATCATGTGGGCGGCCAACATGGCGCTGGGCGTCAACATCCTGCTGGCGCTGGTCGAGAAGACCGCGGCGATGCTCGATCCCAGCTACGACATCGAGGTGCTGGAGATGCACCATCGCCACAAGATCGATGCGCCTTCCGGTACCGCGCTGGCGCTCGGTCGCGCGGCGGCAGCCGGCCGCAAGGTCCAGCTCGAGGAAGTCTGGCGCAAGAGCCGCGACGGCCATACCGGCGCGCGGCCGACGGGCGAGATCGGCTTCGCCACCTTGCGCGGCGGCGAGGAGGTGGGCGTGCACACGGTCTACTTCGCGGCGGCCGGCGAGCGGCTCGAACTCAACCACCGCTCGTTCAGCCGCGAGACCTATGCCGCCGGCGCGGTGAAGTCCGCCAAGTGGCTGGAGGGCAGGAAGCCCGGCCTCTACGGCATGAAGGACGTGCTGGGGCTCTGAGCAAGGCCATCTCACATGTCCTCTCCGCCACGAAGTGGGGGAGAGGAAGGGACCCGTTGCGCAGCAACGGGGAGGTGAGGTGGCGCCTGATACGGATGCGTCGTGCGGGAATGAGAGTCGAAGACCCACCTCACCCTCCCCGCTACGCGGGTCCCCTCCCTCTCCCCCCGCGCTGCGCGCGGGCGGAGAGGGCTTAACTCGAAGTCTCCTTAAGCTACTCGTCCCAACCGTGATCGTAACGGGGCGCGCGCATCTCGGCGATGGCGGCCTTGAGGCGGTCGGCGACCCTCAAGCGTTCCTCGGGGCCGAGGAAGCGGCCGATCACGGCGCGGTTGCCCCGGGAGGTCACGACCAGGCGCTCCTCGGTCGCCTCGACCTTCAGCCAGTAGGCGTCGAGCCGCAGCTCCTCGCGCTCGCCGTCGGGCGAGATCCGGACCACGACCAGGTCGTGGTCGGTCAGGGTCAGCGTCTCGGTGCGCCGTGCGTCGAAATAGCTGCGCTGGAACAGCCACCACAGGAGGAAGACGTCGAGGCCCATGAAGCCGAAGACCGGCCAGGCGCCCATGAGGAACAGGGGCAGGCCGATCACCAGGTTGGCCGCGACGGCGGCCAGCATGACGAAGCGGAAGCCGTCCGCAGACAGGCTGCGATAGGGCTTCAGCGAGGTGGCGAAATGAACCGCCGGAACGGGCGCTTCGGTCATGGTAGGAAGCTATATGGCCCTGATGAAGACCGCCGTCATCCCCGAGTTCTTTGCACGCCTCAGGAAGGCAATGCCGGAGCCCGAGACGGAGCTGGAATACGACAATGTCTACCAGCTTCTGGTGGCCGTCGTGCTCTCGGCGCAGGCCACCGATGTCGGCGTGAACCGGGCCACCGGACCGCTGTTCGAGTTCGTGAAGACGCCGGCCCAGATGGTGGCGCTGGGCGAGCAGAAGCTGATCGACCACATCAAGACCATCGGCCTGTTCCGCACCAAGGCGAAGAACGTGATCGCGCTCAGCCACCTCCTGCTGGATCGGCATGGCGGCGAGGTGCCGCGCACGCACGAGGAGCTGGAGGCGCTTCCGGGCGTCGGCCGCAAGACCGCCAACGTGGTGATGAACGTGGCCTATGGCGAGGCGACCATCGCCGTCGACACGCACATCTTCCGCGTCGGCAACCGCACGGGGCTGGCGCCGGGCAAGAACCCGCTGCAGGTCGAACTGAAGCTGCTGAAGCGCGTGCCCGAGGAATACAAGCTGCATGCGCATCACTGGCTGATCCTGCACGGCCGCTACACCTGCAAGGCCCGCACGCCGCTGTGTCCGGCCTGCGTCGTGAGCGACCTCTGCACCTTCAGGGGGAAGACCGTCGCGGCTTAGCCTTGCGGGAGACCTTCGGGCGCTTCCGGGCCGTCGCCGATGCCGCTTCCTTGGCGCCCTTGACGGCATCGGCCAGCGCCACGGCGAGTCCACCTCCGCGGCGGTCCTGCCGCTCCAGCATCACGATGTTGCGGATGAGCTGCGGCTCGCCGAACGGCAGGCAGGTCAGTGGCAGGCCGGCGAAGATCTCGTCCGACACCGCCAGCACGGCGACGCCCAGCCCCTTCTCGACCATGCGCAGGATCACGTCCTGGCTGTCGAGCACCATCTCCTCGTGGACCTCGACCCGCATGCGCCGTAGCTCGCGGTCGATCACGCGGCCGGCCCACGCCTTGCTGTCGAAGCGGATGAAGGGCAGCTCGGCCAGCAGGTCGCGCGCGCTGCGCCGCGCCTGGCCCGGCGGCGCGAACAGCCAGAAGCGGTCCTGATAGAGCGGCGTCCAGACGAGGCCGGCCGGATAGGGCCGCACCGGCTCGGTGGTCAGCGCCGCATCGAGTTCCCCCGCCGCGACCTTCTCGGCCATCTCCGCCGACAGGCCGACCGACACGGAGACGCGGACGCGCGGATGGGCGCGGTTCAACGCAACCAGCGCATCGGGCAGGACGCCGGCCAGCGCCGTCTGTACGGCGCCGACCCGCAGGCGACCCGCAAGCGAGCGTTCATCGCCCAGCGCAGCCGAAATGTCGTCGTACAGCGCGAGCACCTCGGCGGACCGGGCGACGACGATCCGGCCCGCCTCGGTCAGCACCGGCAGGCGGCGCGAGCGATCGAACAACGGCGCACCGAACTCCTCCTCCAGTGCCTTCACCTGCAGGCTCACGGCAGACTGGGTGAGGCCGACCGCCTTGCCGGCGCCGGCGAAGGATCCGTGACGCGCAATGGCCTGGAGCGTGCGGAGGGCGCGAAGCGACATGGATTCGATGATAATTACTCATCGATCTATTGAGTATTCAGAATTTCTGCTCGGGGTGGACCGCGGCGTACAGAAATGGCCATGAGCGCCGACGTGATCCTCGCCCTCCTGCCCATCGTCCTGCTGATCATGCTCGGCATGGGGCTGCGGCGCCTCGGTTTCCTTGCTGAGGGATTCTGGCCGCAGGCGGAACGGCTCAGCTACTACGTGCTGGTCCCGTGCCTGTTCTTTCACAGTCTCGCCACCGCCAAGCTCGACGCGCTGCCGGCACGCGAACTCGCGACGACCCTCATTCTCTCGATCCTGGCGGTAGCCGCGCTGCTCGTCGCGCTGCGGCCGGTACTCCGGGTCGACGGACCGACCTTCACCTCGATCTTCCAGGGCGGCATCCGCTTCAACAATTATGTCGGCGTCACCCTGGCTGCCGGCCTGTTCGGCGCGCAGGGGATCGCGCTGGCAGCCCTCTGCAGCGCCGCGATCGTGCCGACCGTCAACATTCTCTGTGTTCTGGTGTTCGCCCGTCACGGATCCGCGCGGCTGAGCGGCCGTGGCATCGCCAGGCAGCTGGTGACGAATCCTCTGGTGCTCGGCTCCTTCGCGGGCATCGGCTTCCAGCTTCTGGGCCTCGGCCTTCCGTCCGGTGTCGAGCCGGCGCTGCGGGCTCTGGGTGCTGCGTCGCTGCCGCTCGGACTGCTCTGCGTGGGTGCGGCCCTGGAGTTCGGATCGCTGCGGGGCTGGATGGCGCCGGTCGCCACCTCCTCGGCGATCAAGTTCCTGGCCATGCCGGTGGTAACCGTGCTCGTCGCCTCGCTCATGGGGCTGACGGGGCCGGCGCTGGTCACGGCGCTCCTCTTCCAGGCCCTGCCGACCGCTTCCTCGGCGTACATCATGGCCCGCCAGCTCGGCGGCGACGCTCCGTTGATGGCCGGCATCACCGCCATGCAGACCCTCTTCGCGCTCGTCGCCCTGCCCATCGCGGTGGCGGGGATCGGCGCTCTCGCCGCCTGACGCGCTAAGCAAGCGCCCGCAGGCCGCGACGCAAGGTGCGGCCATCGGAGGCCGGCATCAGCCGGTCGATCTCGCCATGCACGTCCTGCCAGATGGGCAGCGCCGACTGCAGCACCCGGCGGCCGGCCGCCGTCAGGATGAGCCGGCGCACGCGCCGGTCGGCCGGATCGACCGCGATCTCGACCCAGCCGCGCTGCTCCAGCGGCTTCAGGTTGGCGGTGAGCGTGGTGCGATCCATCACCAGCAGCGCGGCGATCGAGCCCATCGACGGTGCCTCCGGCCGGTTGAGCGAGGTCAGCAGCGAGAACTGGCCGCTGGTGAGCCCGATCGGTGACAAGGCCTCGTCGAACCGTCGCGCCAACGCACGGGCGGCACGCTGCGCGGCGAAGCAAAGGCAGTGATTGTAGACGTGAACCGTCGTCTGGAACGTGGCGTTCGAATTCTTTGACATGATGTAATTACGTTGATATCAACTCTTCCTTCCGAAATCAACCGAAAGGACGGTCGCCATGAGCTACGTGCAGGGATTCGTGTTGCCGGTGCCCGCCGATAAGAAGGAAGCCTATCGCAAGGCCGCCGCGGACTTCTCGCCGATCGCCAGGGAATTCGGCGCCACCCGCCAGGTCGAGGCCTGGGGCGACGACGTACCGGACGGCAAGCTCACCGACTTCAAGGGCGCCGTGAAGGCCACGCCCGACGAGGTCGTGGTCTTCTCGTGGATCGAATATCCCAGCAAGGAAGTGGCCGACGCAGCCCATCAGAAGCTCATGAGCGACCCGCGCATGGAGAAGATGGAAATGCCGTTCGACGGCAAGCGCATGATCGTCGCCGGCTTTACGCCGATCCTCGACGAGGCCGGCAAGACGGGTTCCAGGACCGGCTATGTCGATGGCTTCGTCGCGGCGGTGCCGGCCGGCAACAAGCAGGCCTATCTCGACATGGCGAAGAAGGCGGCAACCGTTTTCAAGGACTACGGCGCGCTCCGCATCGTCGAGACCTGGGGCGACAACGTGCCCGACGGCAAGGTCACCGACTACAAGGGCGCGGTGAAGGCGACGCCCGACGAGAAGATCGTCTACTCGTGGATCGAATGGCCTTCCAGGCAGGTCCGCGACGAGGGTTGGAAGAAGATGATGGAGGATCCGCGCATGAAGGATCATCAGATGCCCTTCGACGGCAAGCGCATGATCTACGGCGGCTTCTCGCCGATCCTCGACGTCTGAGGACAGGCCGATGGCAACCGCAAAGAACACGATATGCCTCTGGTTCGACAAGGACGCCGAGGAAGCCGCCCGCTTCTACGAGGCGACCTTTCCCGACAGCCAGGTCACGGCCGTCCACAAGGCGCCGAGCGACTATCCGTCGGGAAAGAAGGGCGACGTGCTGACGGTGCAGTTCACGGTGCTGGGCATCCCGTGTCTGGGGCTCAACGGCGGTCCGGTCTTCAAACAGACCGAGGCCTTCTCGTTCCAGATCGCCACCGACGACCAGGAAGAGACCGACCGCTACTGGGATGCCATCGTCGGCAACGGCGGCCAGGAGAGCGCCTGCGGCTGGTGCAAGGACAAATGGGGCCTGTCGTGGCAGGTCACGCCGCGCGCGCTGACCGACGCGCTGGCGGCAGGCGGCGACGAAGCCAGGCGCGCCTTCGAAGCCATGATGGACATGAAAAAGATCGACGTCGCCCGGATCGAGGCGGCGCGTCGCGGCAACTGAGAACCGGCGCCGCCGATGCCACTCAGGCGGCGTCGGCGGTGCCGCTCAGGCCGCGTCGGCGGTGATCGTGTCGGCGTCGTTGTCGACGACGACAGCCGTCTCGAAATAGCGGATCTCGGGTGGCGCGCCGTAGCGCTCGGCGATGTAGGCCTGCCATTGCGGCGTATAGACCGCCTCGGCATCGGCCCGGCTCTTCCAGAGATAGACGCCGCCGCCGATCCGCTTCTCGCCGTCGAACAGATAATATTTGCGGATCAGGCCCTTCATGCCGCGATACTTGGGCGCCGAGCCCTTGAAGAGTTCGGCGGCCTTCTTCGCATCGATGTCGGCCGGCAACTTGAAGTTCACGATAGCGGTGATCATGCGGTCCTCCTTCACACGGGGGTGGCGCGCTCCTCGCGCACCTTCCAGAGCAGTATGAAGCCTACCACCAGGAAGAACAGGACGCAGGCCATGCCGATGCGGGTGGACTGCGTCGCCGCCGTGACGACGCCGATGGCGAACGGCGCCATCCAGGCCGTGGCGCGACCCGACAGGGCGAACAGCCCATAGAACTCGCCGGTCATGCCCGGGGGCGCGATGCGGCCCACCATCGTGCGGCTGGCCGCCTGCATCGGCCCCATGCAGAAGCCCAGGATCAGCGCGAAGCCCATCAGCACCTTCTCCTGCAGCGAGCCGAACAGGCCGCGCGTCGGGCTGATCGGATCGGCAGGCACCACGAAGAAAACATGCGTCGCGGTAACGCTGACGATGCCCAGGGTCGCCAGGATCACGCCGGCGATGGCGAATTGTACCGTGCGCTTACTGCCGATCCAGTCGTCGAGCTTGCCGCCCAGAAACGCGCCGGGAATTGCGAAGACGGTCAGGATGATGCCGAAGATACCGAGCGTCACCGTGCTCCAGCCGAAGGTCGCGGCGGCATAGACGCCGCCGAAGGCGATGATCGCGGCGAGACCGTCATTGTAGAGCATGAAGGCGATGAGATAGCGCAGCACGTTGCCGAAGCGCGGAACACGCTTAAGGGTCGCCAGGAGCGAACGCCCGCCTTCGCGCGCCGCGACCAGCAGGGGCTGGCGCCGCGCGCCGGCCGAGTCGGGCGTGAACAGGAACATCGGCAGCACGAAGATCGCGATCCACAACGCCGAGGCCGGACCCACCAGGCGCTCCAGTTCGTGGCTCGGCACGTCGAGGCCGAACAGTGGCCCGTCGCCCGCCGAAAGGCCGAACATCGAGGGCATCGACACCGCGAGCACGACGATCAGCGAGACGAGGCCGCCGCAATAGCCCAGCCCCCAGCCGAAGCCGCTCAGCCAGCCCATGCGCTCGGGGCGCACGATGTTGGGCAGCTGGGAATTGTTGAACACGATGGACATCTCGGCGCCGATCGTCGCCAGGATGACCGCCCAGCTGATCGGCAGGATGAGGTCGGAGCGGTTGGGATAGGCGAACCAGAGGCCGGCACATCCCGCGACGAGCAGAAGCTGGAAGAAGAGGATGTAGGGTTTGCGACGGCCGCCGGCGTCGGCCATGGCGCCGAGGAACGGGCTCATCAGCGCGATCAGGATGCCCGAGGCCGACTGGGTGAATGCCCAGGCCGACTGGCCCTTCACCGGATCTCCCACCAGCACGTTGGCGAAGTAGGGCGCGAAGATGAAGGTGGTGATGATGGTGAAGAACGGCTGGTTGGCCCAGTCGAACAGCGCCCAGCTGACCTGGCCGAGCTTCGAGGCTTCACGGACGGGCGGCGCGGCGGCCACGTGGGGAACAGTCATGCGGAGCCACTATGCCCGAGAGCGGGCGGGGGGCAATCGCCTATGATGAAGGATCCTTCGCTTCGCTCAGGATGACACTCTCAACTGCATCGGCACTTACATCCGTGTCATTCCGAGCGCAGCGAGGAATCCTTCTACTTACTTTCGTCAGCACCCGCCGCTGGAGCTGCCAGATGGCGTCGCGGTTGGTGGGCGAAAAGACCTTCTTCATGGCCTCCTGCCAGGGCAGCCAGAGCTGCGCGACGTGCTCGGCGGGGTCGAGCGTCGCCACGGTCTGCTCCGGCACCTGGAAACCGAAGACATGCTCGACATTGTGGGTGACGTCGGGCGCATAGCGTCCGCGCCACTGCGCCCAGATCTCGTAGCGGTTGGTCTGCCGCCAGTCGGTGAGCGTTCCGACCGCCAGGCCGGTCTCCTCCAGCAACTCGCGGCGGGCCGTTGCCTCAAGGTCGGGGTCGTCCAGCTCCCGCGAGCCGGTCACGGATTGCCAGAGGCCCGTCCCCGTGCGCTCCAGCACGAGCACGTCCAGCCGGGGCGTATGGACCACAACCAGCACCGATTCGGGGATCTTGAAGGCCATGCCGCAGCATAGCCGGAACATTGACTCCGGGCCTCCCGCCGCTATGGTCCGGCGGCATTTTTCGAGGGATTTTCGATGAGCAAGCAGCTGCAAACCGCGATCGACGCGGCCTGGGAAGCGCGGGACGGCATCAACAGCGCCACCAAGGGCGAAGTCCGCGACGCGGTCGAGACGGCGATCGCCGGCCTCGACGACGGCACCTTCCGCACCGCCGAGAAGTTCGGCGACGAATGGGTCGTGAACCAGTGGCTGAAGAAGGCCGTGCTGCTGTCCTTCCGCCTCTACGATTCGGTGCCGATGGACGGCGGCGCGTCGTTCCCCGGCCTGGGCGCCGCCCCCTGGTTCGACAAGGTGCCGCTCAAGACCACCGGCTGGGACGCCGCCCGCTTCGCCAAGGCGAACTACCGCTCGGTCCCCGGCTCGATCGTGCGCCGCGGCTCCTACATCGCCCCGTCGGTCGTGCTGATGCCGTCCTTCGTCAACCTCGGCGCCTATGTCGACACCGGCACCATGGTCGACACCTGGGCGACGGTCGGCTCCTGCGCCCAGATCGGCAAGAACTGCCACCTCTCGGGCGGCGTCGGCATCGGCGGCGTGCTCGAGCCGCTGCAGGCCAACCCGGTCATCATCGAGGACAACTGTTTCATCGGCGCCCGCTCCGAGGTCGTCGAGGGCGTGATCGTCGGCACCGGCGCGGTGCTCTCGATGGGTGTGTTCATCAGCGCCACCACCAAGGTGGTCGACCGCGCCACCGGCCAGATCCACATCGGCAAGGTGCCGCCCTATTCGGTGGTGGTGCCCGGCAACATCGGCGGCGGTCCGGATCGTCCGTCGACCTATTGCGCCGTGATCGTGAAGACCGTCGACGAGCGCACCCGCTCCAAGACCTCGATCAACGAGCTGCTGCGCGACTAGGACGACCGTGGCCGACGCAGCCGACCTTTCCGTGCCGTTGCCTCGCGAGGCAATGCCCGATCGGCTGCTCTGGCGCGGTGACACGCTGGCGCCGGAAACGGGGCGGATCGCGCTCCCCGGCGACGTCGGGCGCGAACTCGATCGGCTCGTCGCCGCACTCGATCGCGATCCCGTGCCGCTCCTCCTGCTGCGGCCGGAGGATTTCCCGCTCGACGCGTCGCGCGCCTTCATGCGCGACGTCAAACAGAGCCTCGATGACGGGCCGGGCTTCGCCATCGTCGATCGCCTGCCCGTCGAGCGCTGGTCGAAGGATGGCCTGCGCGCCGTGTGGTGGCTGCTGGCCTCGCTGGTCGCCCGCCCGGTGGCGCAGAAATGGGACGGCACTTCGATCTACGACGTCACCGATCTCGGCAAACCTCCCGGCAACGGCGTGCGTCCCGACATCACCAACGCCGAACAGAACTTCCACACCGACAACAGCTACAATCTCGTCCCGCCGCACTATGTCGGCCTGCTGTGCGTGCGCACGGCGATGGAAGGCGGCGTGAGCGGCATCGTGAGCTTTGCGGCCGCGCATGAGGAAATGCGCCGGCAGCATCCCGACCTGCTGCCGAGGCTCTACCAGCCGTTCTACTTCGACCGCCAGCGCGAGCATGCGCCAGGCGACGTCATGACGACGCACCATCCGATGCTGGAGCGCGAGGACGGCCGCCTGATCGCCCGGCTGTCGCGCTTCCAGGTGACCAACGGCCATGCCCTGGCCGGCGTCGATCTCGACCCCGAGGGGGTCGCCGCGATCGAAGCTTTCGAAGCGATCCTGAACGCGCCGGGCATGGCCGCACGCTTCGTCTTTCAGCCCGGCCAGATGCAGCTGATCGATAATCGCGCGCTCGGCCACAAGCGCACCGGGTTCCGCGACTGGCCGGATGCAGAGCGCAAGCGCCTGCTCATCCGCCTGTGGCTGCGCGACCGCGGCAGCCGCGCCTATAACGGCTGATCGTCCGCCCCTACGCCAGATGGCGCTTCCACTCGGGCTGTGACCTGAGATGCGCGCCCTCCTTGGCGAGGATTTTGGACGTGCGCTCGGGCGCGAAGCCCAGTTCGACGAAGGCAGGCCCGACATTGGCCACCTCGCGATAGTCGAGGATCAGGCCATCGCGCAGCTGCATCATCGAACAACCCTCGAAGCCGACGCGCTTGCCTTCTGCGCCGGGCAGCTTCGAGACGTAGCTGAACGTGTAGTAGGCGTAGAGCATCCTGCCGTCGCTCACCGGCCGGTGCATGTCCCAGCGGAACTCGTGCGCGGTGCGATGAAACCAGTCGTCGATCATCTCGGCGATCCGCTCGCGGCCCACGAAATCGCCGTAAAACACGTCGTGATAGACCGCATCCTCGGTGAAGAGGCTCGCGAACGCCTTGCCGTCGCGGCGCTCGACGGCCGAGCAGAAAGACTTCAGCAGTTCTGACGTTTCCATCGTTATTCCTCCCGGGCGGCCACGATCATGACTAGACTGGCGGCCGCGGCAAAGGAGAACTGGCATGAGCTCATGGATCTTCCTCGGCATCGTCGTCGCCATCGGCCTGTGGCTGATCGCCGTCTATAACGGCCTCGTCGGCGGCCGCAACCAGGCGCAGACAGCCTGGAGCCAGATCGACGTGCAGCTGAAGCGCCGGCACGATCTCATTCCCAATCTCGTTCAGGTGGTGAAGGACGCGATGGCCTACGAGCAGGAGACGCTCACCAAGGTGATCCAGGCGCGCAACAACGCGGTCGCGGCGGCCGGCAACCCGGCTCAATCGGGGCCGGCGGAAGCGGCGCTCAGCCAGGCGACGCACGGGCTGCTCGCCCTGATGGAGAACTACCCGCAGCTCAAGGCCAACGACAATGTCATGCAGCTCCAGGAGGAGCTCACGACCACCGAGAACAAGATCGCCTTCGCGCGCCAGTTCTACAACGACTCGGTGAACACCTATAACACGCGCCGCCAGAGCTTCCCCGCCGTGCTGGCCGCGGCGTCGCTGGGCTTCGGGCCGATGGACCTGTTCAACATGCCGGAGGCCGAGCGCGAAGTGCCGAAAGTCGCGCTGCGCTGACGGATAGCGGCGCATGAGCGCCACCACGGACTTCGTCGCCGCACAGGCGGCGAACCGCCGCAACACGATGGTGCTGCTGGCGGTCCTCACCGCGCTGGCGGGCGGGATCGGTTATCTGGTCGGCGTGCTGCTCGAAGGCGAGTCCTCCGGCTCCCTGCCCGCGGTCAGCCAGGTCGGCATTGCCGGCGCCGGCCTGATGGCGGCCGCCAGCATCGGCTGGAGCGCGATCTCGCTGGCGGTCGGCGACAGGATGGTGCTGTCGATGGCCGGCGCGAAGGAGATCGAGAAGAAGGACGCGCCGCAGCTCTACAACGTCGTCGAGGAGATCTCGATCGCCGCGGGCGTGCCGATGCCGAAGGTCATGGTGCTGGAGACCGACGCACTGAACGCCTTCGCCACCGGCAACAAGGTCGGCAGCGGCACCATCGCCGTCACGCGGGGCCTGCTGGACACGCTCGATCGCGACGAGCTGCAGGGCGTGGTGGCGCACGAGATGGCGCATCTTCGCAACCTCGACACGCGCTACATGGTGGTGGTCGGCGTCACGGTCGGCCTGATCGCGCTGGTCTGCGACATGGCCCTGCGCACGATGAACCTGGGCCGGATGCGCAGCAGCGACCGCAAGGGCAGCTCGGGCGGCAGCATCCTGATCGTCGTCCTGCTCGTGGTCGCGATCCTGGCGCCGATCGCGGCCAAGGCGGTGCAGATGGCGGTGTCGCGCCAGCGCGAGTACCTTGCCGACGCGACGTCCGTGCAGTTCACGCGCAATCCAAACGGTCTCATCTCTGCCCTCGGCAAGCTCGCAGAGAAAGCCGCGCCCTTTCCCGGAGTGAGTCGTGCCACGCAGCATCTCTTCATCGTCAACCCGATCAACCAGTTCACCTCGAAGACTCCGGCGCTTCTCGCCACACATCCCGATATCGCGGATCGCATCGCTCGCCTGCGCAATCTGGGCGGCTAGCACCGCCCTCGCGGCGGCCTTCGACCTGCAGGGCCATCGCGGCGCGCGCGGGCTGGCACCGGAGAACACGCTGGCGGGTTTCAAGGTGGCGCAGGATCTCGGCGTCACCACGCTCGAGACCGACCTCGCGGTGACGCGCGACGGCGTCGTGGTCATCAGCCACGACCCCGTGCTCAATCCCGACCTGACGCGCGGCCCGGACGGGCAGTGGCTCACGACTTCGGGACCGGCCATCCGCACGCTGACCCTGGATGAGCTCAAGCGCTACGACATCGGTCGCGTGAACCCGGCCAGCAAGTACGCCCAGCAGTTCCCCGAGCAGAAGCCGGTCGACGGCCAGCGCTCCCCGACCCTCGCCGAGTTCTTCGCGCAGGCCGCGCCCCAGGTCCGGTTCAACATCGAGATCAAGATCGACCCGGCCAAGCCCGACCTCACCCTCGACCCGGCGGCCTTCGCGAAGCTGGCGGTCGATGGCATCCGGAAGGGCAAGGCCGAGGCCCGCACGACGCTGCAATCCTTCGACTGGCGCGCCGTGATCGAGGCCCGAAAGCTGGCCCCGGAAATCGCCACGGCCTGCCTGACCATCGAGAGCAACAACTTCGACACGGTCCAGCGCGCCAGCGGGAAGCCTTCGCCCTGGCTGGGCGGGCTCGACCTGGCCGCCCAGGGCGGCTCGGTCCCCCGGCTGGCCCGGCAGGCGGGCTGCACCGTATGGTCCCCGTTCTGGCGCAACGTCACGGCGGAGAACGTGAAGGAAGCGCAGGCTCTGGGCCTCAAGGTCATTCCCTGGACGGTGAACGCGCCGGCCGAGATGGCCCGGCTGATCGACCTGGGCGTGGACGGGCTGATCACCGACTATCCCGATCGCGGCCTCCAGGTTATTGCATCGAAAGGGCTGAAAGTTCGCTAGGCGGTTGACTCGCGGCCCTTCGGTGTTCTGTATACAGGCCATGCGTCCGATCCAGCCTGAACCCGATCTTTCCGAGCGTATCCACGATTCCGTCCTGGAGGCGATCTGCTCGGGCGAGTTGAAGGCCGGCGCCCGGATCACCCAGGAGGAGATCGCCCAGCAGTTCGGCGTGTCCCGCCAGCCGGTCCTGCAGGCAATGATGCTGCTGCGGCGCGAGGGCTTCCTGATCGACGCCGGCCGCAAGGGCGTGTGCGTCGCCCCGCTCGACGTGCAGCAGGCGCGCAATCTCTACGTCGTCCGCGCCGCCCTCGACGGCGCCGCCGCCCGGCTCGCCGCCGCGAACTACACGCCCCACCTCGTGCAGCGCGGTCGGGCCCTGCTCGACGTCGGCCGGCGTGCCGTGGCAAGCGGCTACATCCCGTCGGTCATCGAGGCCGACATCGATTTCCATCTCTTCGTCTATGAAGCCTCGGGCAATCCCGTGATCGGCGAGACCGCGCAGCAGCACTGGCAGCATCTGCGCCGGGTCATGGCGGCCGCCTTGAGCGAAGAGGATCTGCGCGTCAGTGTGTGGGACGAGCACGAAGGCATCCTGCGCGCCCTCGAGGCGGGACAGGCGGCCGAGGCCGAGGCGCTGTGCCGGGGCCATGCCGAGCAGATGGCCGACATTCTCACGGGACGTCTGAAAGTCGTGATTTCCCGCGCCGCCTGAAGACGGCGCTTCTACAAGCAAAGACGACAAGCCAAAGGAGGAACCACCATGAAGCTCACCTCTGAGCAGCTGAAGCAATTCGACGAAGAGGGCTATCTCTTCTTCCCGGAATATTTCTCGCCGGAAGAAACGAAGATCCTGAAGTCCTCGGTGCCCGAGGTCTTCGCCCAACGCCGTCCCGAGAACATCCGCGAGAAGACCGGCGACGTCGTGCGCACCGCCTTCGCGGTCCACACCTATCATCCGGTGTTCGAGGCGCTGATCCATCATCCGCGCTTCGTGGAGCCGGCCGAGCAGTTGCTGAAGGACAAGACCTACATCCACCAGTTCAAGATCAACGGTAAGGCCGCCTTCGACGGCGATGTCTGGCAGTGGCACCAGGACTACGGCACCTGGAAGGCCGACGACGACATGCCCGAGGCGCGCGCCATGAACCTCGCGGTCTTCATCGACGAGGTGAACGAGTTCAACGGTCCTCTGTGGTTCATTCCCAGGAGCCACAAGAAGGGCGCGATTGAGGCCAAGCACGACCTCACCACCACGTCGTATCCGCTTTGGACGATCGACAACGACACGATCGCCAAGCTCGTCGACCAGGGCGGCATCGTCGCGCCCAAGGGCGGTCCGGGCTCGGCGATCTTCTTCCACGGCACGCTGGTCCATGGCAGCGGCCCCAACATGTCGCCGTGGGATCGCCAGATCATCTACGTGACCTACAATTCGATCAGCAACGCGATCCGCCGCTTCAAGCGGCCGGACTACATCGCGCACCGCGACTTCACGCCGATCGATGCCTGGGAAGACGATGCGGTAATCCGCGCCGTCAATCGCAAGGTCGCGGCGGAATAAACGAAGACTTCCGGAGGAAACAATGAGTCTCCATCGCATGCTTCAGGCCCGCGCGGCCGAAGCCAATCCGCTGCGCATCGGCGTCATCGGCGCCGGCAAGTTCGGCTCGATGTACCTGTCGCAGATTCCCACGACGCCGGGCATCCATCTCTTGGGCATCGCCGATCTCTCGCCCGACCGCGCGAGAGAGAACCTGGCGCGGCTCGGCTGGAAGCCCGACGTGACGCAGGCCAGTTCGTTCGCGGACGCGCGCAAGCACGGCAGCACCCATCTCACCGACGACTGGCGCGCGCTGGTCAGCCACCCCGAGATCGACATCATCGTCGAATCGACCGGCGATCCGATCGCCGCCGTCGAGCACGCGCTCGAAGCTTTTAGGCACGGCAAGAGCGTCGTCATGGTCACCGTGGAGGCCGACGCCTTCTGCGGCCCGCTGCTGGCCAAGCGCGCCGCCGCTGCCGGCGTGATCTACTCCCTGGCCTATGGCGACCAGCCGGCACTGATCTGCGAGCTGGTCGACTGGGCCCGCACCTCGGGCTTCGAGGTGACGGCGGCCGGCCGCGGCCACAAGTGGCTGCCGCACTTCGCGCAGTCGACGCCCGAGACCGTGTGGAAATACTGGGGCCTCAACGAGGAGCAGGCCAGGCGCGGCGGCCTGAACCCCAAGATGTTCAATTCGTTCCTCGACGGCTCCAAGCCCGCCATCGAGAGCACCGCCGTCGCCAATGCCACCGGCCTCACGCCGGCGCCGGACGGCCTCGCCTTCCCGCCGTGTTCCGTGGAGGACCTGCCCTTCGTGATGCGGCCGATCTCCGAAGGCGGCCAGCTCCATCACAAGGGCCAGGTCGAAGTCGCCTCGTCGCTGGAGAAGGACGGGCGCGCCATCCCCTACGAGATCCGCAAGGGCGTGTGGGTCGTGTTCGAGGCCGCCACCGAGTACCAGAAGAACTGCTTCGAGGAGTACATGCTGCAGACCGACCCGAGCGGTCGCTACTCCGTCATGTACAAGCGCTGGCACCTGATCGGCCTCGAGGTCGGCATGTCGGTCGCCTCTATCGGCCTGCGCAAGGAACCGACCGGCACGCCGATCGGCTTCCATGCCGACGTCATCGCCACCGCCAAGCGCGACCTCAAGCCCGGCGAAATGCTGGACGGCGAGGGCGGCTACACGGTCTACGGCAAGCTGTTCCCGTCCGAGAAGTCGACCGGCCTCGGCAGCCTGCCGCTCGGCCTCGCGCACAACGTCAAGCTGGTAAAGCCGATCAAGGCCGGCCAGTCCCTGACCTACGCCGACGTGGTGATGGACGAGTCCCTGACTGCGGTGAAGTTGCGCCGCGAGATGGAACGCGACTTCGCGCCGGCCGCGTCGAAGATCGCGGCTCAGTAAGGCGCGAAACTCGTTTCGCGCCGGCGGGCGGCAGCGCCTGCAGGAGCGAAGCGACGAAGGCGCAGAGGCCCGCGCCGCGCAGAAAAGGCAAGAACGCCACGCGAGGCGGCCGGAGGGGTCATGAGTGATCCCTCTGCCGTCGACGCTCCCCGCCATTGCTGCGCAATGTCCTGACGCTCCCTGGCCCAGCTTCGCTCGGCCTTCGTTCATTTGACGACACATAATGTTCATGTGAAAGTCATCTGAACGAAAACAACTGTCTGCATTGTTCATTCGAACCATGCAGATCGAACGGGACAGGAAACGGGCTCAGGATCCGGGAATGCAGGCGGAAGATCGCGCCCGCGCCATCGTCGAACGCGTCCGGGGGGACGGGTTCCAGGCGATCGAGGCGCTTGCCCTTCAGTTCGGCGTGACGCCGCAGACCATCCGGCGCGACGTGAACCTGCTCTGCGACCGTGGCCTGCTGCGCCGCCGCCACGGCGGCGTCGAGCTGCCGCCCGACGGCGAGAACCTCGCCTATCCCGCCCGCCGCGTCCTGAACATCGACGCCAAGCGGCGGATCGCCCAGCTTGTGGCGCGCGACGTACCGGACGGCGCCTCGCTGTTCTTCGGCATCGGCACGACGCCCGAGCAATGTGCGCTGGCGCTGGCCGAGCATGCCGGGCTGCGCGCGATGACGAACAACCTCAACGTCGCGCTGGCGCTGAGCCGCAGCGCTTCGAGCGAGATCACGGTGGCCGGCGGACGCCTGCGCAACCTCGATCACGACGTGGTGGCGGGCGAGGCCCACGGCTTCTTCGGCCGCTTCGCCGCCGACATCGGCATCTACGGCGTCGGCGGCGTCGCCGAGGACGGCACGCTGCTCGATTTCAGCACCGACGAGGTCACGATGCGCAGCGCGCTGGCGCAGCATTGCCGCCAGCGCTTCCTCGTCCTCGACCATTCCAAGTTCGGCCGCGGCGCCACGGTGCGCGGCGGCCACGTCACAGAGGCGAGCGCCGTCTTCACCGACCGGCCGCCGCCCGATGCCATTGCCGGGCAATTGCGCGACGCGGGCGTCCGGCTCGTCGTCTGGTCAGACGACGTCGCGTCCAACGGTTCGACTGGTCAAACAAGGAGGGGTTGATCCCATGCTGAAACATCTCGCCATCGCGGCCGCCCTGGGCGTCGTCGCCCTGGGCAACATCACGGGCGCCGCCGCCCAGCAGCGGGCCATCTGCTACAACTGCCCGCCCGAATGGGCCGACTGGGGCTCGCAGCTCAAGGCCATCCAGGCCAGGCTCGGCATCCAGGTCCCGCCGGACAACAAGAACTCCGGCCAGGCCATCGCCGCGCTGATCGCCGAGAAGGGCAGCCCGGTGGCCGACGTCACCTATCTCGGCGGCATCGCGGCCGATCCGGCCAAGGATGCCGGCGTGCTGACGCCGTACAAGCCGAAGAACTGGGAGAAGATCCCGGCCGACCTCAAGGATCCCGACGGCAACTGGTTCACGATCCACTCCGGCACGCTCGGCCTGTTCGTGAACAAGGCCGCGCTCGGCAACAAGCCGGTGCCGCAGAGCTGGGCCGACCTGCTGAAGCCCGAATACAAGGGCCTCGTCGGCTATCTCGACCCGACCTCGGCCGCCGTCGGCCAGCTCGGCGTGATGGCGATCAACCTCGCGCTGGGCGGCACCTACGAAAATCTCGATCCGGCCATCAAGTTCTTCAAGGAACTGGCCAAGAACCAGCCGATCGTGCCGAAGCAGACTTCCTATGCCCGCGTGATCTCGGGCGAGATCCCGATCCTGCTCGACTACGACTTCAACGCCTATCGCGGCCAGTACACCGACAAGGCGCCGGTGCAGTTCGTCATCCCGAAGGAGGGCACGCTGGTGTTCCCCTATGTGATGGGCCTGGTGAACAAGGGACCCAATCCCGACAACGGCAAGAAGGTGCTCGACTTCGTCCTGTCCGACGAGAGCCAGGCGATGTGGGGCAATGCCTATCTGCGCCCGGTCTTCGCCGACCGGCTGTCGGCCGAGGCCAAGGCCAAGTTCCTGCCCGACGCGGAATATGCCCGCGCCAAGCCGGTGGACCTCAAGAGCCTCGCCAAGGCGCAGCCGCAGATCGTCGAGCGCTACCGCAAGGAAGTGAACTGACGGGACGGGTACAGCGGGGTGACGGCAAGGTCGCCACCCCGCTGCTCTCAGCTACGACCTCACCCTGAGGAGCGCTCCATAGGAGCGCGTCTCGAAGGGTGGGCACGAGCACTACGCTGATTGCCCATCCTTCGAGACGGCGCTTCGCGCCTCCTCAGGATGAGGGGTGTGCAAGAAGGAACCACCAACCATGCGGAACGAACTCCGCCGATTGATCTTCCTCCTGCTGCCGGCCGGCATCTTCTTCGCGGCCTTCTTCCTGCTGCCCATGGCACGGCTGTTCTTCATCGGCGGCAGCGGCAAGACCGGATGGGCGGCCTATGCCGCGATCGTGACCGACGCCAACTACTTCAACAGCCTGCTCTCCACCCTCGCCGTGGCCGCCGCGACGACGGCCGCGACCCTCGTCATCAGCGGCATTGCCGGCGTGTTCCTGCAGCGCAACCGGTTCCCCGGCAACGGCATGCTGGTCGCGATGCTGACCTTTCCGCTGGCCTTTCCCGGCGTGGTGATCGGCTTCATGGTGATCATGCTGGCCGGCCGCCAGGGCCTGATCGGCCAGGTGACGCAGGCGCTGACCGGCGAGAAGCTGGTCTTCGCCTACACGCTCTCCGGCCTCTTCATGGGCTACGTCTATTTCTCGATCCCGCGCACCATCCTCACCGTGATGGCTGCCGCCGAGAAACTCGACCCCAAGCTCGAGGAAGCGGCGCGTTCGCTGGGCGCCTCGCCGTGGCACGTCGTGCTCGACGTCATCATTCCCGGGCTGAAGCCCGCCTTCATTTCCGCGGGCGCGATCTGCTTTGCGACGGCGGTCGGTGCGTTCGGCACGGCGTTCACGCTCGCCGCCCGGATCGACGTCCTGCCGATGGTCATCTACACCGAGTTCACCCTCTCGGCGAACATCGCCATGGCGGCGGCGCTCAGCTTCGTGCTGGGCGCGGTCACCTGGGTTGTCCTCGCAGCGGCACGCACCGCCGCCGGATCCAGCGTCGCGGCGGCAGGCTGACATGAAGCGTCGCGGTCTCTTCTACTTCCAGCTCGGCTTCACGCTGCTGGTCTGCGCCTTCCTGATCGTGCCGATGATCCTCTCGATCATGGCCGGCCTCACGGTGAATTACTTCGTCGGCATCGAGAGCGGCCTCACCCTGCGCTGGGTGATGGAGGTCTGGAACGGCTATCGCGACACGATCTTCCTGTCGATCGGCCTGTCGCTCGCCTGCCTCGCCGCCACACTCGTGCTCGGCATCCCGGCGGCCTACGTGCTGGCCAAGCGCCAGAACGCGCTGACCCGCGCCATCGAGGAATTGCTGGTGATGCCGGTCGCGGTGCCGGGCCTCGCGACCGCACTGGCGCTGATCGTGACCTACGGCACCCTGTCGGGCTTTCGCACCTCGTGGGCCTTCATCCTGGTGGGCCACGTGCTCTTCACCCTGCCCTTCATGGTGCGCAGCGTGCTCGCCGTGCTGATGGCGATCGACCTCAAGACGCTCGAGGAAGGCGCGGCGTCGCTGGGCGCCGGCTTCTGGGAACGCTTCCGCGACATCGTGCTGCCCAACTGCCGCCAGGGCATCCTCGCCGGCTCGCTGATGGTGGTGACGCTGTCGATGGGCGAATTCAACATGACCTGGCTGCTGCACACGCCGTTCACCAAGACGCTGCCCGTGGGCCTCGCGGACGCCTATGCGTCGCTGCGGCTCGAGGTCGGCAGCGCCTACACGCTCGTCTTCTTCGTGATGATCATGCCCTTGCTGCTGGCCATGCAGGCTTTTGCCAAGCCGCGACCGGTGAAGTTGGTGGCGGAGGAAACAGAATGACCGACGCCGGCAAACCCGTCTCCATCGCGCTCGAGAACTGCGCCAAGACCTTCGTCGATGGTACCCGCGCGCTGGAGCCGCTCGATCTCGCCATCCATGCCGGCGAGACCGTCGTGTTCCTGGGCCCCTCCGGCTGCGGCAAGACCACGACGCTGCGCATCATCGCCGGGCTGGAAGAGCCCGATGCCGGCGGCAAGGTCTTGTTCGACGGGGTCGATGTCACGCACCTGCCGATCGAGCAGCGCAATGTCGGCATGGTGTTCCAGTCCTACGCGCTCTTCCCGAACATGACCGTGGCCGGCAACGTCGGCTACGGCCTGCGCATCCGCAAGGTACCGGATGCGCAGGTGAAGGCGCGCGTCTCGGAGATGCTGGCGATGATGCAGATCACGCGGCTCGCGGACCGGCGCATCGACCAGCTCTCGGGCGGCCAGCGCCAGCGCGTGGCGCTTGCGCGCGCCATCGCGGTGCGGCCACGGGCGCTGCTGCTCGACGAGCCGCTGACCGCCCTCGACGCCAAGCTGCGCGACACGCTGCGCCTCGACATCGATTCGCTGCTGCGCTCGCTCGGCATCACGGCGATCTACGTCACGCACGACCAGGCCGAGGCGATGGCACTGGGCGATCGCATCGTCGTCATGGAGCATGGTCGCGTCGCCCAGATCGGCAAGCCGCGCGAGATCTACCAGCGACCGGCCACGCGCTTCGTGGCCGACTTCATCGGCACGATGAACCGGCTGACCGGCACGGCCCGCGAAGGCATCTTCCGCTGCAAAGCCGGCATCGTTCCCTGGGCCGAAGCGCCCGCCACGGCGACCGAGATCCTGTTCCGGCCCGAGGACATCCGTGTCGCCGAGAGCGGCGAGGCGGCGAGCCTGCAAGGCAAGGTGGCGTCGGCCTTCTTCCTGGGCGACCGCACGCGGCTTTTCGTCGATGTCGGTGAGGAGCGCCCGCTGGTGATCGAGAGCACGGCGCGACGCGACTTCCAGCATGGCGAGGCGGTGGGCCTGGCCATCGATCCGCGCGGCCTGCTGGTCCTGTGAGGAGCATGACATGCTGATTGCCCAGATCACCGACACCCACATCAAGCTGCCCGGCAAGCTCGCCTACAGGAAGGTCGACACGGCCTCCATGCTGCGCCGCTGCGTGCAGGAGCTTCTGGCGCTGAGCCCGCAACCCGACATCGTGCTGTTGACCGGCGACCTCGTCGATCTCGGCCGGCCCGAGGAATACGAACACCTGAAGTCGATCCTGGCGCCGATCCGGCAGCGCATCGTCGCCATCCCGGGCAATCACGACGAGCGCGAGGCGATGCGCGACGCCTTCCGCGACGGCGGCTACCTGCCGGAGCGGGGCAGGTTCCTGCAGTTCGCGATCGACGACTATCCGCTGCGCCTGGTCGGCCTCGATACGCTGGTCCCCGGCCAGGGCGGCGGCGAACTCTGCCGCGAGCGCCTCGACTGGCTCGACCGGACGCTGGCCGACAAGCCGGAAGCGCCGACGCTGGTGATGATGCACCATCCGCCGTTCGTCACCGGCATCGGCCACATGGACAAGATCGGGCTGCTGGGCCGCGAGGCCTTTGCGGACGTCGTCGCAAAACATGCCCAGATCGAACTGATCCTGTGCGGCCATCTCCATCGCACGATCCACGCCCAGGTCGGTGGCCGGCCGGCCATGACCTGCCCCAGTCCCGCCCATCAGGTGGCGCTCGACATCCATCCCGATGCCCCCAGCCGCTTCTGCATGGAGCCGCCGGGATTCATGCTGCACTGGTGGAACGACGGCCAGCTCGTGACCCACACCGCCGTCATCGGCGACTATGAGGGCCCGTTTCCGTTCTTCGATGCCGACGGCAAGCTGATCGATTGAATCGCTTGCAAGGAGCCTCGCTCCAACAACAGTGTCATCCCGAGCGTAGCGAGGGATCCTCGCGCGGCAGAAGATTAAGGATCCCTCGCTACGCTCAGGATGACACCTTGGTTGTGGTCAGCGCGTCGCGCCCGCCTCAACCTCAGAGTGCGTGCTCGGGATCTTCCTTCGCGTGGGCCTTCGCGGGCCGGCCTTCGGCCGCGTCGCGTTCCTGTTCCTTGCGCGCCTTCAGGAGCTTGCGAAGGATCATGTTCCGCTTCAGCGCCGAGATGTGGTCGATGAACAACACGCCGTCGAGATGGTCGATCTCGTGCTGCACGCAGGTCGCCAGCAGGCCGTCGCAGGCGAGGTCCTGCTGCTTGCCGTCACGGTCGAGGTAGCGAACCGTTACCGTCGCGGGACGAACCACGTCGGAATAGTGGTCCGGCACCGAGAGGCAGCCTTCCTCGTAGGCGACGTCCTCGTCCGACGCCGCGACGATCTCGGGATTGGCCATGAACAGCGGGCCGGTCTTGGTGTCCTCGCGGTCGATGTCGAGCACGATGACACGCTTCAGCACGCCGACCTGCGGCGCGGCGAGGCCGATGCCGGGCGCGTCGTACATCGTCTCCAGCATGTCATCCATGAGCTGGCGCACACCGGCGTCGACGGCGTCGACCGGCAGGGATTTCTTCTTCAGGCGCGGATCGGGCGCCGTGAGGATGGGCAGGAGAGCCATTGGGCCTAAATATGCAGGGAAAAGGGGCTTTTCAAGGTCAGACCGGGCTCAGCTGCGCCGGACCATGGTGCCGACGCCCGCTTCGGTGAAGACTTCCAGCAGGAGACAGTGCGGCACCCGCCCGTCCATGATGACGGCGGCTTCGACGCCCGAGTTCACCGCATCGATGCAGTTCTCGACCTTGGGGATCATGCCGCCGGAGATCGTGCCGTCGGCGATGAGAGCGCGCGCCTGCTCGATCGTCATCTCGGGAATCACCTTGCCGTCCTTGTCGAGGACGCCCGGCACGTCGGTCAGGAACAGCAGGCGCTTGGCCTTCATCGCCCCGGCGATGGCGCCGGCCGAGGTGTCGGCGTTGATGTTGTAGGTCAGCTCGTCGTTCACGCCGAACCCGATCGGGGCAACCACCGGGATCACGTCGGCGCGGCGCAGCTGCTCCAGCACCATGACGTTGATCTTGGCGGGCTCGCCGACCTGCTTCAGGTCTACATTGAGGAGTTCGCCGGTCTTGGGATCGCGGATCTGCGTGACCTTCTTGGCCAGGATCAGGTTGCCGTCCTTGCCGCAGATTCCGACGGCGATGCCGCCGCATTCGTTGATGTCGGCCACGATCGCCTTGTTGATCGAGCCGGCCAGAACCATCTCGACGATTTCCATCGTCGCGGCGTCGGTGACGCGCAGCCCGTTCACGAACGTGCTCTTGATGCCGACCCTCTCCAGCATCTTGTTGATCTGCGGGCCGCCGCCATGGACGACGATCGGGTTCATGCCGACCTGCTTCATCAGCACCACGTCGCGGGCGACAAGGTCGCCGAGCTTCGGGTCGGTCATGGCGTGGCCGCCATACTTCACCACGAAGGTGGCGTCGTTGTGCCGGCGCATGTAGGGGAGCGCCTTGGAGATCGTCTCCGCCATGCGGATGAGACGCTTCTGCTCCTTGTCCGGTTGAACAGCCTCGGCCATTTCCAGCATCCCCAATTGAACGAAAGCCCTCTCCGCGCGGGAGAGGGCCAAGGCGCATAATATATCAGGCGGGTCGCGGATAGAAGAACCGGTCCCGCCGCGTCAGGATGTCCGAATGGCAGCTACACAGATTTTCGACAGCGAAACCCTGGCAAATCGCGGCTTCACCGTGGCGAAGAACCTGATCGACGCCGAGGCGTGCCGGGCGCTGGCCGCCCTGTGGCCCGAGCAGGCCCGATTCCGCAAGCACATCGTCATGCAGCGCCACGGCTACGGGCAGGGCGAGTATCAGTATTTCGCCTACGACCTTCCCGAGCCGGTCGAGCGACTGCGGCAGGCGCTCTATCCGGCGCTCGCCGAGGTCGCCAACCGCTGGAACGAGCAGCTCGGCAAGCCCAGGCGCTTCCCGGCGACCCTGGACGCCTGGCTGCGCGAGTGCCACGCGGCCGGCCAGACAAGGCCGACGCCGCTGCTGCTGCGCTACGGGCCGGGCGACTACAACTGCCTGCATCGCGACCTCTACGGCGAGATGGTGTTTCCGTTGCAGGTCGTCGTGCTGCTGAGTGCCCCCGGCCGCGACTTCACCGGCGGCGAGTTCATGCTGGTCGAGCAGCGGCCGCGCATGCAGTCGCGCGGCGAGGTCGTGCCGCTCGAGCAGGGCGATGCGGCGATCTTTGCGGTCAACGAACGACCGTCGAAGGGCGTGCGCGGCTGGCATCGCACCGCCATGCGCCACGGCGTGTCGAGCCTGCGCGAAGGCGAGCGCTTCACTTTGGGCGTGATCTTCCACGACGCGGCGTAAATATAGACCTCATCGTCTCGACCGGAGCCTCGCTGCGCGAGGCTCCGGTCGAGACGACGGAGATTCTAAAGCTGCGCGACCGCGAAGATCTCGGCGCGCAGTTCCGGAATGCCGAAACCCGTCTCGCTGCTGGTGGGCAGCACCTCGGGGTGGGCCGCGCCGTGCTTGCGCGCCACCGCTTCGGCGGCCTTGACCGCGGCGGGGATGTCCGACGCGCGCAGATAGTCGGTCTTGGTCAGCAGGATCTGGTAGGAGACGGCCGCGCTGTCGAGGTTGCGCATCGTCTCGCGATCACTCTCCTTCACGCCGTGCCGGCCGTCGATCAGCACGAAGATGCGCATCAGGGTCGGACGACCGCGCAGATAGGCCGAGGCGAGATCCTGCCAGGTCTCCTTCATCGAGCGCGAGACCTTGGCGAAGCCGTAACCCGGCAGGTCGACCAGCATCAGCCGGTCGGCCAGGTTGAAGAAATTGACCTGCCGCGTGTGGCCGGGATTACCCGAGACGCGCGCCAGGGTGCGACGGCCGGTCAGCGCGTTGACCAGGCTCGACTTGCCGACATTGGAGCGGCCGGCGAACGCCACTTCCGGCAGCGAGACGCCGGGCAGGGACTCGACCGAGGCGGCGCCCGAGACGAAGTCGCAGGGGCCCGCGAACAGCTTGCGGGCCGCCTCGATCTCGGCCGGCGAGAATCCCTCGTCGGCCGCGGCGTCGGGTGACTTGTCCGGCATCAGCTCTTCTTGCCGGATCCCTTGCCGCCCTTCTTGTTGTCGGTGGGAGCCGGCGCGGCCGGAAGTGCCGCCGGTGCCGCCTTGTTGCCGATCGGCGCGCCGTGGCGGCGCATGATCATGTACTGCTGCGCGATCGAGAGCGTGTTGCTCCACGCCCAGTAGATCACCAGGCCGGCGGCGAAGGGCGCCAGCATGAAGGTGAACAGGATCGGCAGGAACTGGAACACGCGCGCCTGCACCGGATCGGTCGGCTGCGGGTTCAGCTTCTGCTGCAGGTACATCGTGACGCCCATGATCATGGGCCAGATGCCGATGTTGAAGAAGTGCAGGAACGTCGGGACGTCCCACGGGAACATGCCGAAGCCGGTCAGGATCGTGAGCGGATCGGGCGCGGACAGATCCTTGATCCAGCCGTAGAACGGCTGATGGCGCATCTCGATGGTGGTGTAGAGCACCTTGTAGAGCGCGAAGAACACCGGGATCTGCACCAGGATGGGCAGGCAGCCCGCCGCCGGATTCACCTTCTCGCGGCGATAAAGCTGCATCAGCTCCTGGTTCATGCGCTGGCGGTCCTCGCCATAGCGCTCCTTCAGCTTCTCCATCTCGGGCTGGAGCCGCTTCATCTTGCTCATCGCCGCATAGGACTTGTTGGCCAGCGGGAAGAACACGGCCTTCACGATCACGGTCAGCACCAGGATCGACAGGCCGAAATTGCCGAGATGCACGTAGAGCCACTCGAGCAGCCAGAATAGCGGCTTGGTGAAGAACCAGAACCAGCCCCAGTCGATCGTGAGGTCGAACTTCTCGATGCCGTACTTGCTCTCATAGTCGGAGATCACCCGCACGATCTTCGCGCCGGCGAACAGCCGGGCCTCGGTCGTGGTGGTCGCGCCCGGCGCGACGGCGACGCCGCTGCCGACATAGTCGACCTGGTACTTCACGTCGGCGCCGGCGCCGGTCTGCTTGATCGAGACGTCGACCTTGGACTTCTGGTCGGGCACCAGCACCGACATCCAGTATTTGTCGGTGATGCCGACCCAGCCGCCGGTCGTGGCGATCTTCTGCTGCTTGCCGCCCTTGAAGTCAGAGTAGCTGAATTCCTTCAGCGTGCCGTTGAAGACGCCGTACGGACCCTCGTGGAGGATGTACATGCCTTCGTAGGTCGGCTCGCCATAGCGGACGATCAGGCTCCACGGGAACAGCGTGACCGGCTTGTCGGTCTTGTTCTCGACGCTCTGCTTCACGTCGAACATGAAGAATTCGTCGATCGCAATGGTGAGGCCGAAGACCAGGCCCTGGCCGTTGTCCCAGGTCAGCTTGACCGGCTTGCCGGGCGCTACGCTCTGCGCTTCCGATGTCCAGATCGTGTCGGCGCCCGGCACCTTGATCGCGGGATCCGACGCGGACCAGCCGAACTCGGCGTAGTAGGGGCTCTTGCTGCCGACCGGCGACAGGACCGGCACCGGCGGGCTCTTGGGATCGATGGTCTCGCGATACTTCACGAGCTGCACGTCATCGATGCGCGCACCTTTGAGCGAGATCGAACCGACGAGCTCGGGCGTGCTGAAGGTGACGCGCGGCGTGAGGGCAACGGCTTCGCTGCGGCTCACGATCGGCTGCTGCCCTGGAACGCTGCCGGGACCGGGCGCCGCACCGGGCGCGGTGCCATTCTGACCGGCCGGTGCCGCGGGCGCGCCCGATTGTGTCGACGCCTGCTGCTGGCCGTTCTGCGTCGCCTGCTTGGAAGGCGGGAACACCACCTGCCAGCCCACGATGATCAGCACCGAGAGGACGATGGCGACGATAAAATTCTTCTGATCCATTGGTCGGCGATCTTTCGTGACGCGTCAGGTGCGCCGGGCGGAGTGACAGGAAAGCGGCGTGCGCGGGCGCGCGGCGGCCGGCGGAACGGGATCGTAGCCACCAGCCCCCCAGGGGCCGCAGCGGCACAGTCGATGCGCGGCGAGCCAGCTTCCCCGCAGCCCGCCATGCTTCGACAGCGCCTCGACCGCGTAAGCCGAGCACGACGGCTCGTAGCGGCAGGCACCGACGAAGAAGTAGGCGAGCGTGAGTTGGTAGAAACGAATCGCGCCGCGCAGGACCAAGGACATCATGCGGCCCGGAAACTGGCGATTTAAGCGCTCCGGCGCAAGCAGCCAATGCAGATCAAGGGGCAGTCATGGCGTCGCGACGGTGAGGGACTTGAGGCGCCGCAGTGCCTCCTGCAGCTCGGCCTGCAGCGCGAGGAAGTCCCGGCCGATGGCTCCCTGGCGGCCCACCAGCACGTAATCCTGGTCGGCGCGCGCCGCCTGCGGGATCACGAGGCGCGCCACTTCGCGCAGCCGGCGGCGGACCCGGTTGCGGACGACGGCGTTGCCGACCTTGCGGCTGACGGTGAAGCCGACCCGGATGGCCGGAAAGACGAGATCGGCCGGAAGAGGCGCGACCTGCAGCACGAAGCCGGGCATGGCGCATCGCCGCCCGGCCTGGACGCGTAGGAAGTCGCTACGATTCGGCAGACGCCCGAGGCGCGCCGCGGCCAATAGAACTAGGCCGACAGACGCTTGCGGCCGGACCGACGACGGTTCGCGATGACCTTGCGGCCTCCGACGGTCGCCATGCGGGACCGGAAGCCGTGACGGCGGGCCCGAACCAGCTTGCTCGGCTGATAAGTGCGTTTCATGACGCAACTCCTTAGAACACAACAAGGCCCCCGCGCGGTGCACCGGGGGCGAAATCCGTGGGCGAGGTAATAAGCATGTGCCCCGCCGGAGTCAACGAGGGCTAGGATGCTCCATGACCCTCATTCTTCACGGCTACCGCTACAGCGTGTACGTCCGGATCGCCCGTCTGGCGCTGTCGGAAAAGAGCGTCACCTACGAGCGGGTGGAGGTTAACCCCTTCGCCGGCGACATTCCTGCCGCCTATCTGGCCCTCCACCCGTTCGGACGCGTGCCGGCCCTGGTCCATGACGGATTCGGGCTCTACGAGACCGGCGCCATCGTCCGCTACATCGACCGGGCCTTTCCAGGACCCGCCCTCCAGCCCGCCGATACACGCCGGCTCGCCCGCATGGACCAGATCATGGGCGTGGTCGACGCCTACGCCTACTGGCCGCTGGTCCGGCAGGTCTTCGTCCACGATGTCGTTCGCCCCCATGCCGGGACGGCCGGCGATCCGGTCGAGCTCGAGAAGGGCCTGGCTTCCTCCGCCAAGGTGCTCGACGCCCTGGAGTCGCTGGCGGCGAGCGACAAATGGCTCACCGGTCCCGATCTCTCGCTGGCCGACCTCCATCTCGGCGCCATGATCGCCTACTTCGCGCAATCCAGGCGTGGCCTTGAGCTGCTGGGGATGCGGCCGCGGCTGACCGCGTGGTGGGAACGGATGGCGCAAAGGCCAGGTCTCGCGGCGACCGATCCGGGCCTGCCTTCATGAGGCGGTCGCTCACCCAGGCGTGAAAGCATGTGCTTTGAGGATCGGCGCCGCAGCGTCAATATCGAAGCTGAACGAGACGAAAGGCCAGATGAACCCGTCGACACTGCGCCGGCTGCTGCCAGTGGCGATCCTGCTGGCCGGGTTGGCGACCTTCCTGCTGCTCGGTCTCGAGCGCTATTTCTCATTCGAGATGCTGGCCCGTCACAAGGCGACGCTGACGGCGTGGGTCGCTGCACACCAGGTGCTGGCGGCGTTCGGGTTCATGCTGGCCTATGCGTTCATGGTCGCCTTCTCGCTGCCGATCGCCATCCTGGCAACGCCGGTCGGCGGATTCCTGTTCGGCACCTGGGCAGGCGCCGGTCTCTCCGTTCTCGGCGCGACGGCGGGCTCGATCGCCGTCTTCCTCGCCGCGCGCTACGCCTTTCGCGATCTCTTCCGGGAGCGCGCCGGCGCCCGGCTGGCGCGTTTCGAGGCGGGCTTCCACCACAACGATTTCAGCTATCTGCTGTTTCTGAGGCTGGTGCCGGTGTTTCCCTTCTGGCTGATCAACATCGTCCCGGCCCTGCTCGGCATGCGGCTGCGGCGATACGTGCCCGCGACGATGCTCGGCATCGCGCCGGCGGCCGTGGTTTATGCCAGCGTTGGCTCCGGACTCGGCATGGTGCTGAAGAGAGGCGAACAGCCCGATCTCGGGATCATCTTCGAAGGACGCATTCTGGTGCCGCTGCTGGGCCTCGCCGCCCTGTCGCTGGTCCCCGTGATCTACGGTCGCCTGCGCCGCAAGCGCGGGGCCTGAGATGAGCGGCCTGCTCACGCCCGATGTCTGCATCGTCGGCGGCGGCTCGGCCGGTCTGGTCGTGGCCTCCGGCGCCGCCCAGCTCGGCCTCGACGTCGTGCTGGTCGAGCGTGGGCCGATGGGGGGCGACTGCCTCAACTTCGGATGCGTGCCGTCGAAGGCGCTGATCGCCGCCGCCCGCGCGGCCCAGGCGCAGCGCAGCGGCGCGGCCTTCGGCATCGCGCCGGTCGAGCCCACGGTGGATTTCAGCAAGGTGATGGATCACGTCGCGGGCGTGATCGCCGCGATCGCGCCCAACGATTCCGTCGAACGGTTCGAGGCGCTCGGCGTGCGGGTGCTGCAGGACGAAGCCCGCTTCGTCGGCCGCAACGAGTTGCTGGCGGGAAGCCACCGCATCCGCAGCAAGCGCATCGTGCTGGCGACGGGCTCGCGCCCCGCACTGCCGCCCGTGCCGGGCCTAGCCGAGGTCCCGCACTTCACCAACGAGACGATCTTCGCCAACCGCACGCTGCCCTCGCACCTGATGGTGCTGGGCGGCGGGCCGATCGGCGTGGAGATGGCGCAGGCCTTCCGGCGGCTGGGCGCGCGCGTCACCGTGCTGGAAGCGGCGACCTGCCTGGCCAAGGACGATCCCGAACTGTCGGCGATCGTGGTGACCCGGCTGCGCGCCGAGGGAATCGACATTCGCGAGGGGACGCGGGTCGCGTCGGTCGAGCGCACCGGCGGCAGCATCGCGACCGTGCTCGAAGGCGGCGAGAGGATCGAGGGGTCGCATCTTCTGGTCGCGGCCGGACGGATTCCCAACGTCGAGGTACTCGATCTCGACAAGGCCGACATTGCCCACGACAGGCGCGGCATCACCGTCGACGATTCGCTCAGGACCTCCAACCGCAACGTCTGGGCGATCGGCGACTGCAACGGCCTCTACGCCTTCACCCACATGGCCGGTCACGAGGCCTCTCTCTTCATCCGCGGCGCGCTGTTCCGGGCGCCGGCGAAGCTCAATCCTGGCATCGTGCCCTGGGCGACCTACACCGACCCCGAACTGGCACAGGTCGGCCTCGGCGAACGCGAGGCGCGCGCGAAGCACGGCGACGGCATCAGGGTCCTGCGCTGGAAATTCTCCGAGAACGACCGCGCGCAGACCGAGCACGAAACCGATGGCCTCGTGAAGGCCATCACCGACCGTCGCGGTCGCGTCCTGGGCGCCGGCATCGCCGGCCCGCAGGCCGGCGAACTGATCCAGACCTGGTGCCTGGCCATGGCCGGCCGGCTGAAGATCTCGACCCTGGCCGGGTTCGTGCCGCCCTATCCGACGCTCGGCGAAACCGCCAAACGGGCGGCGGGCAGCTATTATACCGAAACGCTGTTCGGGCCGCGCACGCGCGGGCTGGTCCGCTTCCTCGCCCGATTGCCGGTCTGGTAAAGTGGCGCGATGACCGCCGACGCCACCCTGACGGAACAATCCGTCCGCCCCGCGCGGCGGCGCAGTCCTGCCTTCGGCCTGTCGTGGCGAATCCTGGGGCTGGTCGTCGTCGCCGTGATGACGGCCGAGGTCGCGATCTTCCTGCCCTCGATCGCGCGCTTCCGGCTGGTCTATCTCGAACAGCTGATCGAGAGCGGCACGCTGGCGGCGCTCGCACTCGACGCCACGCCCGACAACATGGTGACGGAAGAGGTGAAGCGCTCGCTGCTGGCGCATGCCCGCGTCGAAGCCGTCGTGCTGGTCGAGCCGAACAAGCCCAAGCGCGCGCTCATGAACATCGAGCCGCGGCCGGAGATGCAGGGCTTCAATCTGAAGGACCGCGGCGCCCTCGGCATGATCTGGGATGCGCTGGAGGCGATGGCACGCAACGGTTCACACTATATCCGGGTCGGCGGCGAATCGATGCGCATGCCCGGCGCCATGGTCTGGATCGTCGCCGACGAACCGCCGATGCGCGAGGCGATGTACGCCTATGCCAGCCGTATCCTTGTCCTGTCGGTCATCATCGCCCTGTTCACGGCGTCGCTTCTCTACCTCGCCCTGCGCTGGCTGGTCGTCCGTCCGCTCCAGGACCTGTCGGCCGCCATGACGGCTTTCCGGCGCGCGCCGGAAGAGGCGAACACCGATCGCGCGCCGCCGCGACGCAACGACGAGATCGGCGTGGTCGACCGCGAGTTCCAGATCCTCCAGCGCGAATTGCGCGCGTCGCTGCGCCGGAAGTCGCGGCTGGCCGAGGTCGGCGCCGCGACCAACAAGATCAACCACGACCTGCGCAACATGCTCTCGACGGCACGCCTGTTGTCGGACCGGCTGGCGCGCAGCAACGACGAGCGTACCCGCGCGCTGGCGCCGACCATCCTCAACACGATCGACCGCGCCGCGCGGCTGGCCAGCGACGCGATCGAATATGTGCGCGACAAGCCGTCCCCCCGGCTGGCCGACGTGGATCTCGCCGATCTGGTCGACGAGGTCGGCGTGGCGCTTCAGGAGCAGGGCGAGGACCACGATCCCAATGCGCTGCGCACCTGGATCAACGAGATCGGGCGCGGCGGCGCGGCGCGGTGCGACCGCGACGTGCTCTATCGTGTCTTCATCAATCTTGGCCGCAACGCCTTCGAGGCCGGCGCCACCTGCGTCACCGTCCGCGCCCGCCGCAACGGCGGATACCTGCTGCTCGAAGTGTCCGACAACGGACCCGGCATCCCGCCCGCGGTGGCAAGGCAGCTCTTCCAGCCGTTCACGTCCGGCGGACGGCCGGGTGGCACGGGCCTCGGGCTGGCCATCGCCCGCGACCTGGTGCGCCTGCACGGCGGCGACATCGCGCTCATTGAATCCAACGGCCAGGGCACGCTTTTCTGCTTCACGCTGCCGCTCGCGTAGAGCGTCAGATCTCGGCCTTGAGGCGCGCGATGAAGGTGCGTACGCGCTCGGCATTGCCGCCGAGATCGGCTTCGCCGATGCGGCTCTTGGAGCGGATGTCGATGCGGCTGCCCGGTCCCTGCGGCCGGATGCGCACGACGATGTCGTCGCGAAAGCCGAACCATGGGCTGGTCGCGATCGCCTCGAGGCGACCGTCGGCCGGCACGCGCGCCACGATTTCCCAGCCCAGTGCCGTGGCCACGCGGTCGACGCGCTTGAAGGCCTCCGCCGGCGGCACGGCCAGTATTACCGGCTCGATGTCGGGAAAAGCGGCGCGCTGGATCGCGGCATTGTCTTTCGGATAGGCGGGCGGATTGGGCGCCCCGCGCCGCAATTGCGCGGTGGCGACCAGCGGCGGCGGGCTGGCGGTGTCGGTGGTGATGTCGTTGATCGCCGGCCGGTGCTGCGCCTCCAGAAACCAGTGCAGAGGCACCCAGGCGCCGGCAGCACCGATCACGATGGCCAGGAAGGCCGCCACGAAGCCGCGCCGCCGGTCGCCGGGCCGTGCAGGCAGCATGGTGCCGAGCCCGAGCGCAATGCCCGCGACCGTGAGATAGAAGCCATAGCGGAAGACGGCGATGGCCGCCTCGATGTCGAGGCCGAGGTAACGATGCAGCGGGCCGGAGACGGCTACGATCAGCGACCCCACGGTCGCTAAGATGAAGGCGATACGCGCCAGTCGATGACTGATCGGATTGGTCGGCCTAACGAACATCCAGGCTCCGCTGCAGCCGCATCGTACTCGCGAAAAGCGTTCTGCGCATCCGCTCGACAATCTCCGCTTCATTCTCTATGCGGCGTCGATGACGACCGACCCCAGTATCCGGCGCCAGGCCATGGCGGCGGGCCTGATCTCCATTGCCCTGTGGAGTTCGCTCGCCCTCCTCTCGGTGCTGGCCGGCCCGATCCCGCCCTTCCAGATGGTCGCCATGACCTTCTCGGTCGGTGCCGCGATCGGCATCGTGCGCGCGCTTTCGCGCGGCGTGGGGTGGGCCGGACTGGTCGGCTGGCCGGCGCGCGTCTGGTTGCTGGGGATCGGCGGCCTGTTCGGCTACCACGCCCTCTATTTTGCGGCCCTGCAGCTCGCGCCACCGGCCGAGGCCAACCTCATCAACTATCTCTGGCCGTTGCTGATCGTCCTGCTCTCCGCGCCGCTGGCGGGCGAACGTCTGGGCTGGCCGCATCTGGCCGGCGCCGCCCTGGGCTTCGCGGGCGTGGCGCTGCTGGCCTTTGGCCGCGGGCTGAACTTCGCCGACAGCCACGCGCTGGGCTACCTGCTGGCGCTGGGCTGCGCCTTCGCCTGGTCGATCTACTCCGTTCTGTCGCGCCGCTTCGGCGAGACGCCGACCGATGCGATCGCCGCCTTCTGCGCCGCGTCGGCCCTGCTCTCGCTCGCCTGCCATCTGGCCTTCGAGCGCACCGTCTGGCCGGCGAGTGGGACGGCCTGGCTGGCCGTACTGGCGCTGGGCCTCGGGCCGGCGGGTTCGGCCTTCTATTTCTGGGATCATGCGGTGAAGCGCGGCGACATTCGCGCGCTGGGCGCCATCTCCTACGCCACGCCGATCCTGTCGACCGCGATCCTGGTCGCCTGCGGCCTCGCCGAACCAACCGGGACGCTGATCGCCGCCGCCCTTCTGGTCACGGTCGGCGCGGTGCTGGCTTCGCGCGAACTCTGGAAGCGCTAGGCGCCCGGCTGCCAGCCGGGCGGGGCGAGTTCGAAGCCCGCGAAGTCGAAGGCCGGCGCCACGGTGCAGCCGACCAGGGTCCAGTTGCCGAGTGAGCGCGCGGCCTGCCAGACGCCGCGCGGCACCACGATCTGCGGCGTCTCGCCGAGGCCGAAATCGCTTCCGAGACGCAGGTGGCGCGTGGCGTGGCCATCGTCGCTCATCGACAGTTCGAGCGGCGCGCCCGCGTAATGGTGCCAGACCTCGTCGGCATCGACCTTGTGCCAATGCGAACGCTCGCGCGCCTTCAGCAGGAAGAAGATCGCCGTACTGGCGCCGCGTCCACCTTTGCCCAATGGATCGGCCGCCCGGAAGGTCTCGCGGAAATGCCCGCCCTCGGGGTGCGGCTGCAACCCGAGGCGGGCGATGATTTCGTCGGCGGTCATGTCGATCAGGCCGGCGGCGGGACGGTGGCCTTCATCGACGGCGTCTTCGAGAAGGCGGTGAACCACTTGGCGAGCTTGGGCCGCTTGTGGCGCCAGTCGTGGTTGGCGAACCGGAAGTCGAGATAGCCCAGCGCGCAGCCGATCGAGATGGTGCCGATCGTCGGCTTGCCCTTAAGCACCTTCGATTCGGCTTCGAGCTGGTCGAGCACGCCGTCGATCTTCTTCATCTGGCCCTTCGACCAGTCGGGCCAGCGCTTCTCCTCGGGCCGCAGGAAGCTCTCGTAGCGGGCGAGCAGCGCGGCATCGAGCAGACCGTCGGCCATCGCCTGCTGGCGCAGCGCCATCCAGCGCTCGCGGCCCTTGCGCGGAAACAGCTTGCGACCCTTGTGATGGCTGTCGAGATACTCGCAGATCACCGGCGAGTCGAAGAGGTCCATGTTCTTGATCGACAGCGCCGGGATCTTGCCGACCGGATTGTGCTTGTCGACGTCGGCATTGGGCGCCACCGGCGTCAGCGCGACGTTGACCAGGTCCAGCTTCTTGTCGAGCCCGGTCTCGATGGCCAGCACCCTGACCTTGCGCGCATAGGGCGACGAGGGCGCGTAGTAGAGCTTCATCTTGGCCATGCTCGGTCTCTCCTGTCTTCCGGTCGCGTCAGGCGCCGGACATCTGGGGAATGTCGGTGTCGTTCAGGCGCACCGTGCGCGCCGTGTCCACGAGCTGCTGCCAGGTGGTGGTGTCGATCGGCACGCCGTTCTTCTCGCGATCGAGCTTGCGCGCGCGCTCGGGCTCGCCCGGCACGAGCACCTCGGCGACGCCGGGCTGCGGCCTGGCCGACTTCACCCAGCCGATGAAATTGTCGACCTCGTCCTCGAAGAAGGCGGTGCCGCCCATCGAATCGGGATCGATGATGATCGACAGCATGTTGTTGATAATGTCGGTGCCGTCCTTCTTGATCGTGCGCGGGCTGTGCGTGCGGCCGCCGGTCAGCGCGCCGGCCAGCAGGTCGCAGATCACGGCGAGGCCGCCGCCCTTGTGCAGGCCGAACGGCAGGATGGCGCCGTAGGGCGCGTTGTACATCACGCCGGGCTCGGTGGTGGCATTGCCCGCCGCGTCGATCAGCAGGCCTTCCTCCATCTGGATCTTCTTGTTGTTGGCGACGCGGACCTTGCCCATCGCGACCTGGCTCGTGGCGAAGTCGAGCACGATCGGCTCCTGGCCCTTGCGCGGGATGGCCGTGCAGTACGGGTTGGTCGTGAAGCGCGCCTCGGCGCCGCCGAACGGGGCGACCAGCGACTTGTGGCCATGCACGTTCACCCAATGGGTGCTGACCATGCCGGCGCGCGCGCACTGCTCGCCCCAGTGGCCGATGCGGCCGATATGGTGGGAGTTCTTCAGGCCGACCACGCAGACACCGTGCTTCTTCGCCCGCTCGATGCCGATGTCCATCGCCTCCTTGGCGATGACCTGGCCGTAGCCGGCGCCGCCGTCGACCACGATCACCGCGCCGTTGTCGCGATCGATCTTGGCGTGGTGGTTGCGCTTGCAGGCGCCGTTGATCGTGTTCTGGATGTAGTGCGGCATCATGCCGACGCCGTGGCTGTCGTGGCCGAACAGGTTGGCCAGCACGAGATGGTCGGCGACGAGTTTCGCTTCCTCGGCGGAGCTGCCATCGGCCCGGCAGATCGCCATCGTGAAGTCGTGCAGGCGGTCGGGCTTGATGCGGACTTCGCCAACGGAACCTTGGCCCTCGGCCATGCCTGTCTCCCTTTTCGTTTCGGGCGGCAAGGTTCCGCGTCGTCCCGGCCCTGTCAACGGCGAAGCGGCCGTGACGGGAGCGCAGCGAAATGCGCCCTGATTTCGCCCTCTCGCGGGGCCAGAAGGCCGTCGGCATGGCCCGATCCGGGCCGCCCGTGGTAGGGACCACGAAATCCTTTCGTCGTTTCCGGGAATCGCTCAGCGAATGCGATCTTTAGCCCGCCTCACATGGCTCGTGCTGCTGTTCGCCAGTGTCGCGGCCTCGGCCCAGACCGTCGTGCCGCAGCGACCGTTCGGCCAGCTCATCGAATTGTGGGGGCGGCAGCTCGACCGCATCGCCGCGCGCACGGAGCAGGCCGACCTGCTGCCGGTCGAGATCGATGGGCTGCGCGAGCAGACAACCGATGTGCGGGCGGCGGCGCTCGCCGCGGCCGCCCTGGCCCGCAACGACCTGGCCGACACCAAGAAGCTCCTGGCGCCACTCGAACTGAAGCCCGGCACCGACGCGCCCCCCGAGACCGATGCGGTGAAGGCCGAGCGCGAACGGCTGACCGAACAGGCCACGGTCGCGGAGAGCCGCTACAAGCAGTGCGAGGTCGTGATCGCCCGTGCCGACCAGCTTCTGGAACGCATGACCAGGCTGCGCGGCGAACTGGTGCTGCAGACCCTGCTGCGTCGCGATCCCTCGCCCCTGTCGCCCGGCGTCTGGCACAAGATCGGGCCGCAGCTTGTGGCGTCGGTGAAGGGCCTCACCACCGCCATGGCGACCTGGAGCCGCGACGGTTTCCTGTCGCTGGGCTCCGCCAGCCCGGACCTGGTGCCCCTCGGCCTGTGGGCCGTCATCACGATCCTCCTGTGGTGGGTCGGGCGATGGCTGCGTCGCCGATTCGGACGGGGCGGCACGCATATCGACGCCCACAGCGACCAGACCATCGTGACGGCCATCGACGGGCTCGGTCTCGTCCTCGTACCCATCCTGGCGGTGTGGCTGATCGGCAAGCTGCTGCTGGCCAGCCATCCACCCGCTCCGATCGACACGCTGATTCCCGATGCCGTGCTGCGCCTCGTGCTGCTGCTGCTGGTCTTCGGGATGACCTCCGCCGGCCTGTCGCCGCAGCGCCCCGAGTGGCGCGTGCTGCCCTTGACCGACGATGCCGCACACTATCTGTCGCAAGCCCTGCGCCGCCTGTTCTCGGTGAGCCTGCCTCTGGAATTCATCTACCTGGCGCTGACGCGCGGCGACGGGCGCGACGCCGTGGCCGCGGTCGGCGCCGTCGTGCTGACCAGCGTCGTGGCTGTCCTCAGCCTGCCTGCCCTCTCAAACCGCGCCTGGCGGGCGGCCCGTCCCGAAGGCTCGGAGTTGCCACCGATGATCGGCGGCACCTGGTGGACCGTGGCGCGGCTCGCGCTCGTGGTCGCGGTCTTCTCGTCGATCGTCTTCTCGCTCATCGGCTACGCGACCCTCGGCTCGCACCTCCATTCGGCGATCTCGACGACCTGCCTGCTGATCGGCATCGCCCTGCTGCTGCACCGGCTCGTCGCCGACCTGCTGGAAGCGGCGGCGTCCCCCAACTCGCCATCGGGCAAGTGGGTTCGTCGCAGCCTCGGGCTGGCGCCCGACACCAGCTTGCGCGGCCAGTATCTGGTGCTGCTGGTGTTCGACGCGGCCCTGATCCTGCTGCTGTCGATCGCCATCCCCGCGACCTGGAACGTCGACACCGACGCGATCATGGACGGGTTCGGCCAGCTCCTGCGCGGCGTCAAGGTGGGCGGCGTCACGATCTCGCTGGGCAACGTGGGCATGGCGATCGTTGCCTTCTTCGTCTGCATGCTGCTGGCGCGGCTGGTGCGCGGCATCGTACGCGATCGCGTGCTGCCGACGGTCGATGCGCCGTTGCCGTTGCGCCAGTCGATCGATGCCGGCCTCAACTATGCCGGCGTGATGATCGCCATCCTGGTGGGCATCGGCGCGCTGGGCGTCGACTTCACCAACCTCGCCATCGTGCTGGGCGCCTTGTCGGTCGGCATCGGCTTGGGCCTCCAGAACATCGCCAACAACGTCATCTCGGGCGTGATCCTCCTGGTCGAGCGGCCGATCAAGGCGGGTGACTGGGTGACCGTGAACGGCCACGAAGGCTTCGTGCGCCGCATCAACATCCGGGCGACCGAGATCGAGACCTTCCAGCGCACCCACGTCATCGTTCCCAACAGCCTGTTCCTGCAGAATCCGGTCGTGAACCGCACCTATTCCGACACGTCGAGCCGCATCGAGATCAAGCTGACGGTGCCGATCGGAACGGACGTGAATGCGATGGAAGCGATACTGCGCGAAGCCGCGCTGGGCCACGCCCGCGTGCTGCGCGTGCCGGCGCCGATCGTGCGCTTCGTGAAGGTCGCCTCCAGCGGCCTCGACTTCGAGCTGTTCGTGTTCGTTGCCCGCCTCGAGGACCGGCTGATCGTCACCAACGATCTCAACCGCGCGCTCCTGCAGAAGCTGATCGAGAACAAGATCATCGACCCCAGCCCCGTCCCGGAGTTCAAGGTTCGGGGCCTCGACAAGCTCAACTTCTCGCTGCACGCCGACCCTTCGCCGGAAACGAAGGAGACCTCCACCGAAAGACCGGGCGATGCCACCCCGGCGCCGTAGGGACGAGGCCCCACGGCGGCGCTGGCCGCTCTATGCGCTGTTCGGCGTCGCCGTGCTGGCCGGCGTGGCGATGTGGGCCTATGCGCCCTCGCTGCGGCCCGAGACGCTGATCGCCCGCTACACGAACGACCGCTCCCGCTTCGTCGATGTCGGCGGCGTGAGCGCCCATGTCCGCGAGCAGGGCAATCCCGACGGCGTGCCGATCCTGCTGATCCATGGCTCGAACGGCTCGCTGCACACGTGGGAAGGCTGGGCGCGCGAACTCGGCAAGGAGGCGCGGGTCATTTCCGTCGACCTGCCGGGACACGGCCTGACCGGTGCCTGGCCGCGCGACGAGTATACGGTGGAAGCCTATGCCGACTTCATCGAGGTGCTGATCGACACGCTCCGCCTGGAAAAGGTCGTCGTGGCGGGACATTCGCTGGGCGGGGCCGTTGCCTGGACCTTCGCCGCGACCCGGCCCGATCGCGTCATCCAGCTCATCCTCGTCGACGCCGCGGGCTATCCGCGCAAGGGCGGCGAGGCGCCGCTGCCGACCCGCCTCGCCCGCACGCCGGTCGTCGGCGACATCGGCATCTACTTCAAGCCGGAGGGGCTGGTCCGCCGATCTCTCACCGAGGTCTATGCCGACCCTGCAATGGTGACGCCCGAGCGCATCCGGCGCTATTCCGAACTTCAGCGCTTCCCCGGCAATCGCGAGGCGACCCTGCAGCGCGCCCGCACGCAGGAACCGCTCGATCCCACGCCGCTCAGGCGCATGGACGTGCCGACGCTGATCATCTGGGGCGCCAAGGACCGCTGGGTGCCGGTCGCCGACGCGTTCCGCTTCCAGGAGGACATCAAGGGCGCCAAGCTCGAGATCTTCGAGAACCTCGGCCATAACCCGATGGAAGAAGCGCCGCGCGCCACCGCCGCCGTCGTCGCGGCCTTCATCGCCAACGCACCGCTGCCGCCGCAATCGTCGGCACCTGTCGAAACCGATGCCGATTCGGCCAACGACAATTCCGTGCAGCCGGCCGTGGTGCCGGAGAAGGATTAGGGCCTTTCCGGTCGAGGAAGAATCACCACTGCAAAGACCACCTCACCCTGAGGAGCGCTCCGCAGGAGCGCGTCTCGAAGGGTGGGCACGCGCACCGAGTTTATTGCCCATCCTTCGAGACGGCGCTTCGCGCCTCCTCAGGATGAGGTCGGTCAATGTGAGACGGAAAGACTCTAGGCGCTCTTCAACATCGCCATGACCTGGGCGAAGGCGCGGTCGGCGATTTCCTCGACCTCGGCCTTCGTGCGGTTCTGGATGGGATGCGGGACGTAGACGACAGCCGGCTCGAAGCCCAGCGCATCGCTTTGCGCGGTGACGCCGTCCACGAATTCGGTGGTCACGATGTTGACGCCGGGGAGCCCGCGTCCGTCGAGATTATGAAGGTCGTGCAGACTGCACGATGTGCATGAGCCTCAATCGCTTAAGGCGATTACCGCGAGCTGCGCTTCGGCGGCGATGGTCTGCATCACCGCGGCGGGCGCCACCTTGGTATTGGTCGGCTTGCGATATCGCTTCGTGGTCACGCCGGCCGACTTGAAGTGGCCCTCGAGCCGGTCGAGAAACTCCGCGCCGCGCGACTTGCCGATATCCATCAGCGCGACGACCTTGCCGTCGAGCGAGGCCGGCGGCGCCAGGCGGGCGCGGCGGGTCGGTGAGGTCTCGGCGGTGGGATCGCGCAGCTTGCTCGAATAACTCATGGGAAATTCCTTCAGCGAATCTCGTGGGTGACGGCCTGGCATTCCTCGCGCACACGCTGACCGGGCCAGCCGCCGATGATGGCGGAGAATAGACCGGCAGGACCGCCAGCGCGAACGATCAGCAGCCCGTCGGGCTGGAACTTGTCGACGATCTTGTCGGCCATCGACGCCGGCAGTCCCTCCGGCACGTTCTGCGCGCCGTGGATGAGGTCGCGGCCGGGCCGCTTCAGCGCCTGGTAAAGCTCGTCCTCGATGCGGCGGCGATTCCAGCCGCCGTCCTTGAAGATGCGATAGTGCTCGGGCGAGAGCACCAGCACGGCGTTGCCCGAGTCGCAGAGCTTGGGATGGCCGACCCCGAACAGGCCCATCGCCAGCGAGCGCGTGAGCTCCTCCGGCGTGCGAGACTTCTGGTCGATGAAGCCGTGGACGCCCTCGGCGTGAAACAGCGTGACGGCGCTCTTGCCGGCTTCGATGCCGCGGCGTTGCGCCAGCGGCTCCCAGTCCGGATCGGATTCGTCCTCGGCGAAGCAGAACGTGTACTTGCCGGGATTGCCCAGGGTCGCGCGGTCCATGCCGCCCGGCAGCCCGCCGCCCACGTTGCGCACGATGAGTTGAAGCGCGCGGCCGATCGTGGCGTTGGCGCGATTGCCCTGGCCCAGCGCATTGACGCCGGAATTCATCCCGACGGCCTTCGCCGCCGGTCCATTGATGATGACGAGCGGCCCAGAGAAGTGCGTGGTGCAGAGCAGCCCGTGCAGCACGAACAGCGGATCGAGCGCCGCCTCCAGCACGCCCAGCACGACAGGCAGGTATTCCGGCTTGCAGCCGGCCATCACCGCATTGATCGCCACCTTCTCGACCGTGCAGGGCGCCAGATTCGGCGGCACCAGGCCCACCACCTCGTCTGGCTTGCGGTCGGTGCCGCCCAGCATGCGCAGGATGCGCTCGTCGGTCGGCGGCACGACGGGCAGGCCGTCGCTCCAGCCGCGCTCGAAGCAGGCCTCGATGGGATCGTCCCATTCGCCGACCGGGATCTCTCGCGACGCGAGCCCGGGATCGCCGTAGCGCGCGATCAGCGCTTCCTGGACGCCGGGCTCGACGCTGCGCGAGCCGCAGCCCGGCTGCCAGGCCGGCAGGCCCTTGCCCTCGGCTGCGCTGCCGGCGAGGCGGGTCCACTCGGCTCGATCCCAGCCGACGGTGCGGCCGACTTCGCGGCCGCCCTCGTAGCGGATCAGCGTCGGCACGGCCTCGATCCTGAGATGGAACGAACGTTCGAGCTGCTGGTCGTCGAGCACGCGGCCGACGCCGGAGGGAAAGGCCGGATCGTCCTGGGTAATGACCGTGAGCGCACCCGCTCTGTCGAGGCTCCGCATCACCGGCTCGACCAGCACGCAGGTATGGCATTCGTGCTTGGCGACGATCACCAGCCCGTCCGCGGGCAGCATCTCAATCATTCAGCAGAGCCTCCACCTGGGCATCGATGAACGCGGCATCCTCGGGATTGTCGCGCGGATTGCCGGCGCGATGACCCCAGACCGACGGGATCTCCACCAGCTTTCCATATTTGAGATACGGCAACTCTTCCCTGTTGTCGTCCGTCTGGAAGTAGAGATCGGTCGCCGACGGCATCAGCAGCACCTTGGCCTTGATACCGGCCAAAGCCATCTGCAGGTCGCCACGATAGAGATCGTTGGCGGAGATGTCGCCGTGCTGCCAGGTGAAAAGCTGGGCCAGCAGGTCGTTCATATCGCGGCGCAGAAAATTGGCTTCCCACGACCGCACGAGGAAATCCTCGAGACTGCTGAAGCCCAGGCCGCGCCACATCTCGCGGCGATAGAAGGTCTGGCTGAGTGCCCAGCCGGCATAGATCCGGCCCATGGCGCGCAGGCCCTGCTGCGGCGTGGCGGCGGACTGCAAGGTGGTGCGGATGCCTTCGAGGAAGACGAAGTTGTGCGGCGCGGTCTTCGCCGAGCCGCAGTTGACCACGATGCGCTCGACCGCCTCGCCGAACAGCGCGCCCCAGTGATAGGCCTGCTGCGCGCCCATCGACCAGCCATAGACCAGCTTCAGCCGGTCGATGCCGAACAGTTCCACCAGCATCTGCCGCTGCAGCATGACGTTGTCGAAGGTCGTCACCTCGGGGAAATCGGGCGTGTTCGACGGCGAGGAGGAGAGGCCGTTGGTCATCATGTTGGGGATGACGATGAAGTAGCGACTGGGATCGAGGCAGTGGCGCACGTCGACCAGCCATTCGATGTCGGTGTGATGGGCGCCGTAGCTGGTGGGATAGAGGATGACGTTGTCGCGCTTGGGCGACAGCGTGCCGTAGGTCTTCCAGACGATCCGGGCCTGTTTCAGCGTGCCGCCGCGCTGCAGCCGGACATGATCCGCCGACCAGATGCCTTCGCTTGTCCTCATATCCTCGCCCCGTTTCGTTCAGCCGAAGCTGCGGATGATCTCACCGTGTGTCTGGGTATAGCTCCTGGCTATATACTTGAGGTGCGGCCGCAGATGCTTGTGCGCCTCGGGCAGGTGATGGAACGGAATGTTCGGCAGCAGGTGATGCTCGGCGTGATAGGGCAGGTTCCACATCAGGAACCGCACGATGGGATTTGAGATCGTCGTGCGCGTGTTGGCGAAGCCGTCGTCGCTGTTGGGGCAGAGCGTGTGCTCGGTCAGGAGATAGAGACGCAGCAAGGGCAGGCCGACCAGCAGCGGGATGAACCAGACCCAGAGCACGGCATCGGTCTTGAGCAGGATCGAGCCCACGATCAGCACGGCATAGAAGGCGAGCAGCCAGCGGCCCCAGCGCCGCACCTCGGGCCAGGCCGCCTCGTGGATGTAGGTGACGTCGCCGCGGAAGCCGAAGGGAAACAGGAAGATGTCGCGCGCGCGAATCATCAGGAAGGGGATCGAACTCACTCGGAAAAGATAGGCGCCCCAGGTCCGCGGGGTGCCCGACGTGATCAGCTCGGGGTCGCGATCGGGATCCTGGGTGTAGCGATGATGGGCAAGATGATAGTGCCGGTAGAAGCCGGCATTGTTCAGGATCGCCGCACCCGAGAAGAAGGCCAGCACGTCGGCCATCCAGCGCGTCTTGAACGATCCGTAATGCACCGACTCGTGCATCGCCCCGAACAGCGAATTCACGAACACGCCCTGCAGCAGCAGCGCCGGCAGCACCCACCAGGTACCGCGCGTCTCGAGCACCAGCCAGCCGCCGAGAACGAGCAGCGCGAGATGCGCGCCCGTCTGGACCAGGCCCTTGGTATCGTCACGCGCATAGAGCCGCTTCAACACGTCGGCCGGCACCACCCGCATCTGGCGGGCGCGCTGTCCCGTTACTGTATAGGTGCCCATAGGCCTTCCTTGTAGGCGTGCTCGGTGGCCGCCTCGCGCTTCTTCTTCTCCTCCTCGCTGAGGCCGATCTGGTCGCCCACCATGCGCGAGATGGACGGGAAAGCGCCCTTGGGCTGGACATAGTCCGGCGACCACAGGCGCGAACGCAGCAGCGCCTTGGCGCAGTGCAGATAGGCCTGGCGCACCGAGATCACGATGGCGCATTTCGGCGCCTTGCCCTGCACCGCCATCGAGTCGAGCAGCGCCGGATCGACCGAGAGGCGCGCGGTGCCGGCGACGCGCACCGTCTCGTTGACGCCCGGCAGCAGGAAGATCAGCGCGACCTCGGGGTTCTCCAGCAGATTGCGCAGCGTATCGAGCCGGTTGTTCCCGGGGCGGTCGGCCAGCGCGATGGTCTTCTCGTCGAGCACCTTGAAGGAGCCCGGCGGATCGCCGCGCGGGGTCACGTCCTGCTTGCCCGAGGCGTCGGCCGTCGAGATCAGGCAGATCGGCGAAAGCGCAATGAAGCGGCCCATGTGCGCATCGATACGCCCGATATCCTTGACGGCAGCGGTCACGCTGACCGGCGCGTAGGACGCCACGAGGGCGGCCGCGCCCGCCGCATCGAGCAGCGCCGGTTGCGTCGCACCAGCGGAAAAAGGCAGCGAATCGGGCATTTATGAGACCTCCGGAATCTGCAGGGCAGGGTAGCAGCCACCCCCTCGCGGGGAAACCATTGGCTGCGGGGAGTCGTTGGACGCGCAGACACACAGCAAGAGGAGGACCAGATGAGCGACTACGATCCCAACCTGGGTCCCGGCCGTCCCGGCTACACCCCCCTGAACCGCCAGGCCGACCCCTATCGTGCGCCGGATGACGGACGCCCGGGGTATGTGCTGCTCGCCGTGCTTGCGGGCGTCGCCCTGGTGGGTGGCTTCCTGTACTTCGGCAATCCGCAGAACAGCATGGGTCCCGAGCAGGCGCAGGCGCCGATCGAGCGGACCGTGACGGAAACCCCGGCCACGCCGGGCGCCACCAATCCGGATCGCCCGGCCGCGATTCCGATGCCGGCGAACCCGGCGGCCCCGACTCCGGCAGCCCCCCAGGCCACCCCACAGGAGTAGCGCCATGACCGACTACGATCCGAGGCTCGACAAACCCGTCTACGACGACGTCGTCATGACACCCAAGGCGCCAAGCCGCGGGCTCTACCTCGTGGTCGGCGTGGTGGCGGCCATCGTGGCCGCCGCGGGCCTGATGTTCTTCTCGGGCAACACGGCGGACCGGAACGATATGGCCCGCAGCCCCGATCCGGCCGGGATCGGCGCGACGACCAACGCGCCCCGGACACCCGAGGTGCCGCGGATCACGCCGATCCCCGCGACGCCGACTCCGGAACCGGTTCCGGCGCCCGGACAGCAGCAGTAACGCTGCCGGCCTGTGAGACAAAAAAAGAGCCCGACCGCGAGATCCGCGGTCGGGCGCACAGGCCTTTATTCTCTGCACTCCCGACCTAGCACGGGCGCCTGTGGGACCCGTCGACTCAATCCTGCAGAGCTGACCTGCACTTCTTCATGACTTCGCGAGTTCGGCCGTCAGCGCCTCGCCGAGCGCGCGGAAGGTTTCCGTGCGCGCGGAAGAACGACGCCACACGAGGCCGATGCGCCGATGGGGCACCGCCCCGGCGAGCGGCCTCACCGTGACGTCGAGGCCGCGCAGGATGCCGGCGTCGATGGCCATCTGCGGCATCAGCGTCACGCCCAGGCCGTTGGCCACCATCTGCGCCAGCGTATGCAGGCTGGTGCCGTTGAAGCCGGCATTGCGCCGCGCGCCCTCCAGCTCGCAGGCCGCCAGCGCCTGGTCGCGCAGGCAGTGGCCGTCCTCCAGCAGCAGCAGGTTCTCGTCGGCGATGTTGGCGGCCGGCCGGTGGCCCGCCGGCTGGACGATCGAGAACGGGTCCTCGCCGAGTTCCATGACCTCCAGATCGCGCAGCGCATAGGGCAGCGCCAGCAGCACGGCGTCGAGTTCGCCGCTGTCGAGGCGGTCGAGCAGGCGCGCCGTCTGGTCCTCGCGCAGGTAGAGCTGCAGCTTGGGAAAGGCCTTGCGCAGGGTCGGCAGCGTTCGCGGCAGCAGGAACGGGCCGATGGTCGGGATCACGCCGAGATGCAGCGGCCCCGACAGCGGATCGCGCGACGCGTGTGCCAGGTCGACCAGATCCTCCGCGCCCTTCAGCAGGCCGCGCGCCCGCTCGGCCACGAGGCGGCCCAGCGCCGTGGGCACGACCGACCGCTTGGTGCGCTCCAGGAGCGGGGCGCCCAGCAACCCCTCCAGCTCCTGGATCGAGGCGCTCAGGGTGGACTGGCTGACGTTGCAGGCGGAGGCGGCCTGCCCGAAGTGGCAGCGCTCGACCACGGCTTCCAGGTACCGCAACTGGCGCAGGGTGGGGACGGGTTTCATGCACCCTATGTAATCGTCTTAAGCGATTATTCAATTCGGTATTTTTCGCTTTAAACGATCTTAGAACGAACCTAAGTAACCGTTGCGAAGAGTTAACCAAGGAGTTTCAAGCGTGTCCCTCATCAACACCGAGATCAAGCCGTTCAAGGCCACCGCCTTCCAGAAGGGCAAGTTCATCGACGTGACCGACGCCGACCTCAAGGGCAAAGGCAAGTGGTCGGTCGTGTTCTTCTACCCGGCCGACTTCACCTTCGTGTGCCCGACCGAGCTCGAGGACCTGGCCAACAGCTACGCCGAGTTCAAGAAGCTGGGCGTCGAGATCTACAGCGTCTCGACCGACACGCACTTCAGCCACAAGGCGTGGCACGACACGTCGGAAGCCATCAAGAAGATCGACTACGTGATGGTCGGCGACCCGACCGGCACCATCACCCGCAACTTCGGCGTGATGATTGAGGAAGCGGGCCTGGCCGATCGCGGCACCTTCGTGGTCGACCCCGATGGCAAGATCCAGATCGTCGAGATCACCGCTGGCGGCATCGGCCGCGACGCCTCGGAGCTGCTGCGCAAGGTCAAGGCGGCCCAGTACGTCGCCGCTCATCCGGGCGAAGTCTGCCCGGCCGCCTGGAAGGAAGGCGAGAAGACGCTGGCCCCCAGCCTCGACCTGGTCGGCAAGATCTAAGGAGCTGGGTGGGGAAGCATCGCGAGACCCCCCCTCACCTAACCTCTCCCCCTAGCGGGGGAGAGGAACATGAAGACCTCTTTCATTCTCCTCTCCCCCGCGGCGTGTATTCACGCCGCCTCTTGGGGGGAGAGGTTGGGTGAGGGGGGAAACACCGGTGGAAGCCCCCTCACCTAGCCTCTCCCCCTAGCGGGGGAGAGGAACTTGAAGAAAGCGGGGCGAGAGTTTTCCAAGGAGTACCTCCCATGTTGGACGCCAACCTCAAGACGCAGTTGAAGGGCTATCTCGAGCGCCTGACCATGCCGGTGGAGCTGGTGGCCTCGCTCGACGACTCCGCGAAGTCGGCCGAGCTGAAGGAGCTGCTGCAGGAGATCGCGACCCTCTCGGACAAGGTGAGCTTCGCCGAGGCCGACGAGGACATGCGCAAGCCCTCCTTCGCCATCGTGCGCGCCGGCACCGACATCTCGGTCCGCTTCGCCGGCATCCCGATGGGCCATGAATTCACCTCGCTGGTGCTGGCGCTGCTGCAAGTCGGCGGCCACCCGAGCAAGGAAGCGCAGGACACGATCGAGCGCGTGAAGAACCTCGACGGCGACTACACGTTCGAGACCTATTTCTCGCTCTCGTGCCAGAACTGCCCCGACGTGGTGCAGGCGCTGAACCTGATGAGCGTGCTGAACCCGCGCATCCGCCACACCGCGATCGACGGCGCCCTGTTCCAGGACGAGGTCGAGAAGCGCGGCGTGATGGCCGTGCCCTCGATCTTCCTCAACAGCCTGCCGTTCGGCCAGGGCCGCATGAGCCTGGAGCAGATCCTGGCCAAGCTCGACACCGGTGCGAGCGAACGCGCGGCCGAGGAGATCGCCGCGAAGAAGCCCTACGACGTGCTGGTGGTCGGCGGCGGCCCCGCCGGCGCGGCCGCGGCGATCTACGCGGCGCGCAAGGGCATCCGCACCGGCATCGCCGCCGAGCGCTTCGGCGGCCAGGTGCTGGACACGATGGGCATCGAGAACTTCATCTCGGTCTCCCACACCGAGGGCCCGAAGATGGCCGCCGAGCTGGCCGCGCACGTGAAGGACTACGAGGTCGACGTGATGGACCTGCAGACCGCCACCAGGCTCGTGCCGGCGACGCAGCCGGGCGGCCTGGCCACGGTCGAACTGCAGAACGGCGCGACCTTGAAGGCCAGGACGATCGTGCTCTCGCCCGGCGCGCGCTGGCGGCAGATGAACGTCCCCGGCGAGGCCGAGTATCGCAACAAGGGCGTGGCCTACTGCCCGCACTGCGACGGCCCGCTGTTCAAGGGCAAGCGGGTGGCGGTGATCGGCGGCGGCAATTCCGGCGTCGAGGCGGCGATCGACCTCGCGGGCCTGGTGAGCCACGTCACGCTGATCGAGTTCGACGGCCAGCTGCGCGCCGACGCGGTGCTGCAGGCCAAGCTCAGGTCGCTGCCCAACGCCACGGTGATCGTCTCGGCGCAGTCGACCGAGGTGCACGGCGACGGCGCCAAAGTGACGGGCCTCGCCTACAAGGACCGCACGTCGGGCGAGCAGAAGACGATCGAGCTCGAGGGCATCTTCGTGCAGATCGGCCTGGTGCCCAACACCGAGTGGCTGAAGGGCGCGATCGAACTCAGTCCGCGCGGCGAGATCGAGATCGACGCCAGGGGCCAGACCTCGGTCCCCGGCATCTTCGCCGCCGGCGACGCCACGACCGTGCCCTACAAGCAGATCGTCATCGCCATGGGCGAGGGCGCCAAGGCCGCGCTGTCGGCCTTCGACCACCTGATCCGGAGTGCGCCGGTCGAGGTGAAGGAAGTGCCGGCCTCAGAAGGCCGGGAAGCGGCTTAACTAAGCCACGCGTCGCGGACGGCCGCCCTTGCGGCCGTTGGCGCGGGCGGCGGCGGCCTTGGCCTTGGATTTCGTCTGGCCGGCGCGGCGGGCCAGCTCCGACATCATCCAGGCGCGGGTCCCGAACACGCCCATCAGCAGGCCGGGCACGGTGAAATCGGCATCGAGCGCGGGCCAGTGCAGCCCATGGCCGGCGCCGAGGATCTCGATGTCGGCCAGCTCCGCGTCGGTCGCCTGCGCCAGCCCCTGCAGCGAGCGCGCCGGAAAGACGAAGCTGCAGCCGTTGGTCAGATCGACCACGACCCGGCCGGTCCGGCGTTCATAGTGCGCGCGCTCGGCCTGCGGCTCGGTCACGGCACGGCGACGGCCGCGCGCCAGGGCGCGGTCGATTTCGCGATCCAACTCAGCCTTCGACCGATCCCCAGCCATCTCGACCTTCCTCATCCTTCGGCGCCGTGAACCCGCCGCCATGCAGCCCGCAGCTTCGCCCGACTCGCCATGGCTTCGACGAGCACCCGGCGCAGGCCGGCGCGATCGAAGCCACGCGCCCACTCCAGCTCCGGCCCCTCACCGTCCGATCCGAGGAGAATCTTCGCCTCGGCACGCCCCGAGAAGACGTGGACATGGGGCGGCCCATGATCGTCGAGGAAGATCACGAAGCGCAGATTTCCAGCGCGATGGACGGTCGGCATGAGAATAACCCATCTGACGGGTTATTCCAATAACCCATCAGACGGGATGATAGATTGCCGTACAGATTGGTACAGCAACCGTCGCGTGCTTTCTTAACCCGGCATCTTGTCGATAAAGCCCACCACGGACGCCAGCCGCCCGTCCGGCGCCAGGGTGCAGAAATCGACACCCTCGACGACCGAGGGCCCGTCGACTGGACCCAGCGACCAGGTGAAGCGCAGATAGAGCCCCACTGGGCTACCGGACAGGCCGCCATGGGCGTCGACCTTCGAGGTGCGCTTGAGCACGAAGCCCGGGAACTTCGCCTGCACGCCCGCCAGCATGGCGTCGATCCCGGCAGGCCCGTCGCTCGCCATCACCGGATCGCGGTAGATCCCCGTCCCGGTCCAGGCCGCCGCAAGGCCGACGCGGCGGCGCACGGGATCGGTCTCGTTCCAGGTAGCGACGTAGGCCTCGACGACGGCGTCGGGCGTGGCGGTGGGATGGGACATGGCTTCCTCCTGCGGATGGTTGATCCACGCGGGAGATAGGCCAGCACAGGCGAGGCGGCGATTGTCTGGGAGGTAATGAGGCTCTCTCGTCACGCTGGAGCGAGGCTTCCTAGCATTGCTGGCTGCGAGACAGGCGCATGCACGCTGTCGGCACACAACCATGCCTCCAAAACAAATCGTCATCGTCGAGCAAGGGCGGACGTCGCACGGCCAGCATTCTACCACCAGACCCGGAGCACACCGCTCGGCCAAAGGCCTAACTACTAAGTGGTGCGATTAATCGCGGCACAACAATCCGGAGAATCTTTACAATCAAGCTAGGTCGGATTGAAGCCGCCTTGTGTTTCTTCACGCTCTATGCTGTCAAGCTGCTTGCCATTCTGAAGGGACCACCATGAAAACCCCGCTCGGCAAACTAGAGCGAATCAATCTACGAGAAGCCTGGAAGCACGAGGCAGCAGAGTTTACGCCTTGGTTGGCGCAGGAAGAGAACCTGGAGCTATTAGCTGAGGCGCTAGGACTAGTGGAACTGGAGCTGGTGGGAACTGAGCATTGGGTCGGAGATTTCAAACTTGATGTGCTTTGTTCCGACGATGACGGCCAAGTCATTATCGAAAACCAGTTGGAGAAAACGAACCATTCTCACTTGGGACAGATAATCACTTATGCAGCTGGGGTAGGTGCCAAAAAAGTCATTTGGCTGGCGGAGTCTTTTCGCCCTGAGCATGTGGCCGCATTGGACTTCCTTAACCAAAGCACGACTGCAGGGCTGAACTTCTTTGCTGCTGAAGTTGAACTTTGGCGAATTGGCGACTCCCCGATGGCCCCGAGTTTTAACGTCTTGGTCAAACCTAACGACTGGACGAAGACAAGCCGCGAAAGTGCCAAGGTGGCCACAACCACTACGCCCACGAAGCAACGTCAGCTAAAGTTCTGGACTGAATGGTCAGCTTGGCTGAAAGCGAAAGCATCTACCTTGAGGCCGCAAAAACCGCTGCCTCAACACTGGACAAATCTGGCATTGGGCCGCGCTGGCATCCACCTCGCTGCTTCTGTCGTTTCGAGGGACCGACGAGTGAGCGTGGAAGTTTACATCGATCACCCAAATTCGAAGTCGATGTTTAAGCAATTGCAAGCGCAGCAGCAGGCACTCGAAAACCAGTTAGGCATGCAGTTACAGTGGAACGAACTTCCAGACGGACATGCCTGCCGCATTGTGCATTTGCGCCCCGATTCCCCACTTGAAGATGAAGTGAGCTGGCCCATCTATTTTGCTTGGCTCGAAGATGCCGCCTTACGCTTGTCTACTGTCTTCCGGCCAATCGTCAGGACGCTATCTTGATCGGAAAACACGGTGGCCTATAAGTCATCGACGGCCCAGCTTGGCAAGGCGACGTCGCTCCCCTCAATTATCTTGTCCTGGACATCGCGCAGTGTTCGTTGAAGCACCTTCATCTCACGATCTAGTTCCCAAATGCCCAGCTTTTCGTTCCACTCCCGGTGCCAACTCACAAATGTTGCCAGTGTTGGAGATCCATTCGGGCATGGCTCTTCAAAGTGATACAGCGTCGAAATCTCTTCTTGGATCTCTTCCGAGAAATTAGGAATAAGCACCTTATTTAGGTAGCCAATCGCCAAACTGCCTCCGGACCCGCCTGCGCCGACGGCGTCGACAATGCCCTTCCGCCGCAGGTATCCCAGGAAACATCCAAGGAAAATGCCTTTGGTCATCGAGCCATCGCGCGGATGAAAAATCACGCCATGAATATTTGAGATTGTACGATGTTGCTCGTCCACCAGGATGATGCAACGGCCTTTTCCAAAGCCCTCCGCGCCGAAGATCACATCACCCTTCTTTACTACCTCAAGCTTACGCTTGTTGCCCAAGTATCGAAAAGATTCGACCGTCCTGAACTCCGAAATATCAGTGGGAGCGACTAGCCGATAGAAGTCGGACCGCGGATGATCTGAGTAAATGCTTTGGCCAATGCTAGTAATTTGGAGGTTTTGGCCTCGACCAATGTCAAAGCCCATGTCGTCGTAGTTCGCGGCTCCAAACTTATAGTTGCTTATTAGGAAGGCTTCCCTCTTGTAAGACTCGGAGTAAATGGCAGCATCGAAACGCTTTTGCGACCGAATTTCCGCGAGGGTGGGATGCGAGAACGCGTACGGGCTGCCGACTTGACCCGAGAGCAACTCGTTCTCAATCTTGCTATTTATTGAGTCGTTTTTAGCGCGTATCGCAATTTCCTTTTCGACAATGCTTTGCATCAGAGCCGAAACATATTTGGTCACACGCTCTGAATTAGCGCCTGCCGGAAACGGAATTGCACAATCAAGCCAGAGTTCATTTGCATGCTTGATCGTGGCTCCCCGAGGCACTCGCGCCGTGAGATCCTCCCGGAAGAGGTTGTGCTTTAGGAATGAGAAAAAATAATAGCGATTGATTCGCGGCCTAATACGAACCACACCGCCGCTAAGCATGTGGTTTTTCCAGCCGGAGCCGTTAATGATTGCACACTCTCCGACGTTCGAGTCTTTCGACATAATTATATCGCCATCGGAAAGCTGAAGGTCTTCGAAAACGCGAGGGCTGATTGGAGCAATAGCGCCGCCCTTGGGGTATATTAAACAGCTATGGTCCTGAAGGGCTTTGGTGCGAATGAAATGGTGGGTTGAGTGACGCAGGTAATACATGGAGCCTGGGTCAGATCCCTTGTCGTAACCTTCAATTAAGTCGCGAACGGGTTTGGTCGAAGACGTAGGGATTTCGACTCGCTTGTACATTCCCGCGGAAAGGGAACTGTTGGCGGCCTTCAGGGTCGCAAGCGATATCTCTTTGGGTACATGTAGGTAGGACATTAGCCTTCCTTTAGAAAGAGGCGCTGCAGCGTTTCCTCCTGACCCAAGGCCCATGTGCGGAAGTCCGAGAGTGTTTCAGTAAACTCTTCGTCGAGAAGTGGTCGCCCTTCGACGTCAACTCGAATGTCAAATGTCGTCTCATCCATTTGAAAAAGCGGATTGAAAAAAACATTTCTCTTAAGCGTGCGCTTCTCGTATCCGACGCGTTCAATGTCTCGGGCGTAAATGCTGTAGCCGCTCTCGCTCAACCGCCTTAACTCGTCGGCCTTTGGCTTGTAGGCTACCAAAATACTTGTATTCACGCCGGTTTCTGCGAATACGTTCGACGGCAAATCGAAAAACGCCACTAAACGCAGTTTGGTCGCAAGCCATTCGCGAATTTTGGTCCAACGATTGATCGAAGCGATGGAGTTGGACAACACGATGCCAAGCCGTCCATCGTCCTTGAGCATTCGATATGCATTCTCAAGGAATACGATTCCAAGATCGATGTTGTCGCTCCCTTTGGGCGACTTCCTTGCAGGAACCTTCGCTCCCGGAGACCCGCCATTTTCATCCGAGGTACTTCTGTCGCGGGTGATGTGCCAAGTTTCATACATCTCTATGATGCGCCGGTCGGTGTCCGACTTAACCCTGTAAGCGCGATCTTCCCCAAAGGGGGGATTAGTTAGGACCACATCAAATTTCTGCAGCTTCGTTTGATCTGGCCAGTTATCCCAGTTCCCTCGCTGGTGATGGTCAGGAAGCAATGAAACTAAAGCCGGGGGGCTTCCCTGGGCGATCTTGTAGAGGATCGATCCCTTGTCTGGCTTGTCGAATAGCTTAGCTTCACCGTCCCCGTTCAACAGCATATTCAGTGTCGCGAGCGTGATCATGTTTTCGTCTAGATCGATGCCGTAAATATTCGCATCATCCAATTGCCAGCCGGACGCTTTCGTCGATGCGTTTACAAAGGAAAGCGACAAGAAGTCTCCGATACCGCAACAGGGATCAAGAACAGTTTCGCCATCGCGGGGATTGACCAGTTTAACTACGAAATCGATAACGGGCAGCGGCGTAAGAAATTGAGCGGCTTCATCGCGCTTAAACGAGTTTGCAAAGTTGTAAAAAACAAGCTGGTAAAGATCACTCCTCGCAGACCGTGCAAATGAGTAATCTTGGAACGCCTGGCTGATGGCGACCACAACTCGAACGTGACTTGGATTTCTCCAGTCGATCTCGTTGTTTCGCAGAATTTTTTGATACTTCGCAGATGCGTCAGTTCGCAGCGCAGTCATGCGATCTACAAAACCTTGGACCTTGGGTTCCCCGAGATTGCTAAAGGAGGCTTCTTCGTCCGTCACAAAGAACTGCAGGTGGCGGTCCTTTCGAACCTCATTTCTTTTCTCGTCGAAAATCTTGAGGGCAAGGGTTTGAACGAGGATTTGATATCCCCGTTGATTTACCAGACCTGCCTTGTCCATTGCCCGCAGTACATCGGACAGAGCGGTCTGAATTTGCACCGAGGAAATCGTTGTGATTACGTCGAGGTCAGAAATCCCCCGTGCGGCGCGATTGAGAGTCGATGGCTTGTGAACCTTGGCCTTCAACTCCTCAAATGAGGGAATGAAGGCGTAGGGATCTGGCAAATGAAGGGACAAATCCCCCACCTTGCTGGCCAACCCCTTTTGATTCTTGGATTCATCGTATCGAAGATACAAGCCCGAACGGCGGTGAAACATATAGAGCCGCTCGGCGTCGTAGTACATGCCTAGTACGTAAGCGTCCGATGGCTCCTTTTCTCGCATAGCCGGCCTTATCTGGCCGGCGAAAACCTTCTCAATTTCTTTGTCATTTTTCTTGAACTCGATAGTTGCAAGCAAGTGGTCGTTTAACCATTCGAGATCACTGCTCTTCCTGTCGTTCCAGTAGGCGTTGTAGCGGTCCAGCCAAGCCGCATCATCGAAAATCGCCCCATCTAGCTGCAGGGCGGCCGAACCTTTATTTCCCTTTGGGAAATGGACCTCCACTCCGATGTAATCTTTTGGATATAGGCCGCTGTGCACGAGTCCATAAACAAACTGCCATTTGTAATATTGTTCATTGGGCTCGCCCCTCACATTGCGAATTGAATCATTAGGGCGAGCCTTGCCGCGAACCGGTACAATGCAGATTGATGTTGCTGCATTCGCATGGTCGGCATCGAATGTCGCCTTCGCTTCAGAAAATTTATGCAAATGACTCATAGGCGATGATCCCGTTTCTCAGTTTTCTTCTTCCACTCGCCTATCATGCAGGCTTAGTTCAACACTGGTCGACTATGCGACGCCACATGATTGCAATGTGCTGGGACGCGGTGCAACCGGTTGTTCATCCAGCGCTCCCTGCTTATTCAGCTGTCGCGCGACTGATATCGAAGGGTATGCAACGGTAGGCATCCATGCCTACGCATCCCAACTAATATGTGGGAGGTTTTGTGGTACGGCGCAGCTCGATTGGGTCAAAAAGGCCGGAAATGCCGAGCTAAGTACGCCTCGCTGGCCGACAGGGTTACATTCAAGTTCGTGAACTTTGCTAGGTCCCACCCTCAACTTAGCTCACCCCCCCGCCGCCTTGATCCGCTCCTCCAGCATCCCGCGGATCGGCGCATCCGCCGGCAACAGCGCCAGCAGCGTCTTCCAGCGCTGCAGCGCCGCCGGCTTGTTGCCCGCGGCTTCGGCGGCGACGCCCAGGTAGAACAGGGCCAGCGCGTTGCGCGGCTCGGCCTTCTCCAGCCGCTCCAGCACGGCCACGGCCTGGGCCGAGGGCGCGGCGCCGGGCGCGAGCTGGCGCACATGCGCCTCGGCCCAGTCGGCCAGGATGCGCGCGTCGACGGGGGCCAGCGTGTCGGCGCGGCCGTAGGCGTCGGCGGCGTTGGCGTTCTCGCCCAGCACCTTCCAGGCATTGGCCAGGCGCAGCCAGCCGGCGCGGTCCTGCGGCGCGTCGGCGAGGCGCGCGGCCAGCCCCTCGACCATGGAGCGGATCGCCTGCTGGCGCTGCTCCGGCGGGAGCTGGGCCATCGCCTCCTGCTGCTCGCGGCTGGGCGTCGGCATGGTGGATTGCGGTGTCTGGGTTTGTGGCATCTCGATCCCGGCGGCCCTGGCCACCCGCGCGATCTCGGCGCGCAGCAGGCCGAGATAGGGCGCGTCGGGTGGGCTCTTGGCCTCGAGGTCGCGCCAGCGGGCGATCGCGGCCTTCGAATCGCCGCTCTGCGCCTCGTGCAGGCCGAGATAGTAGAGGATGCGCGCATCGTCGGGCCGCGCCAGCAGCGCGCGGCGCAGTGCGTCGAGCGCGGGCGGGGTGACGGTGCCGCCGGCCTCCAGGGTCAGGCCCTCGCCCAGTGCTGCCAGCGCGTCGGCGTCGTTGGGGTCCTGCGCGAGGCGGGCGCGCGCTTCCTTGAGCAGGCCGGCGACGTCGAGCTGTTGCGGGGCGGGCGCGTGTTCGGTGCCGCGATCTGCGAAGGGCGCGGCGGGCAGGCCGGGGCGGCCGGTCTGCAAATAGAGGCCCAGCGCCAGCAGCGGGACGAAGAGCGAGAGTGCGGGCGGCAGCCACTTCTGTGCCGCGTCGGTGGCGGTCCTTGTCTTGACGGTGGCCGCGGCGGCGTCGCCGGCGGCCAGCATGCGGCGCTCGATCTCGGTGCGGGCGGCGGCGGCCTCGGCGGGCTTCAGCCTGCCGGCGTCGCGTTCGCGGTCGAGTTCGGCGAGCTGGTCGCGGTAGATCGCCAGTTCGCCGGAGAGCCGGTCGCGTGCGGGCAGGCGCATCCGCAGGAGCGGCCAGAGCAAAGCGGCGACGGTCGCGGTGGTGAGCAGGGCCAGCAGGAATTCGAGCATGGCCCGTCAGCCTTTCAGGAGCGCATCGAGGCGGCGGCGCTCCTCCTCGTCGAGCGGTTTGGGCGCCACGATCGGTGTGTGCCGGCGGCGGCGCGCGGCGAGGAGGAGCGCGGCGCCGGCCACCAGCAGCAGGAGCGGCGCGCCCAGCCACAGGACCAGCGTGCCGGCCTTGAAGGGCGGCTTCAGCAGCACGTAGTCGCCGTAGCGCGCGACCATGAAGGCGAAGACGTCGGCGTCGCTGTCGCCGGCCGTCAGCCGCTCGCGCACGGCGCGGCGCATGTCGCGCGCCACCTCGGCCGAGGAATCGTCGATCGCCTGGTTCTGGCAGACGACGCAGCGCAATGCCCGGCCGATCTCGCGGGCGCGGGCTTCGAGCGCGGGATCGGGCAGGACTTCCGACGGCTCGACGGCGAGGGCGGGCAGGGTGAATAGCAGCGCGAGGAGGCAGAGCAGCGCTCTCCAACTCAAGCTCCTCTCCCCCGCCAGGGGGAGAGGCTGGGTGAGGGGGCGGCGCACCCCCTCACCTAACCTCTCCCCCAAGGGGGAGAGGAACATGAAAAGACGGGCGCCGATCACTTCACCGCCCCCTTGAGGAACGGCAGGATCGTCTCGTTCAGATCCCGCTCGGTGATCGGTCCGCGATAGTGGCGGCGCACGATGCCGGCGCCGTCGATCAGGTAGGTCTCGGGCACGCCGGAGAGGCCCCAGTCGAGGCCGGTCTTGCCGTCGAGGTCGAGGCCCGCGAGCCGGTAGGGATCGCCCAGCCGCTTCAGCCAGGGCAGCGCGTCGTCGCGCTTGTTCTTCCACGCGATGCCAACGATCGTCGCGCCGTCGCGCTCGGCGAGCCGCGTGAACAGCGGATGCTCGGCCAGGCACGGCGTGCACCAGCTTGCAAAGAAATTCACGATCACCGGCTTGCCGGTGCGCAGGGATTCGTCGGTGAGCGGCGCCTCGCCCGGCCGCAGCGCCGGCAGGTCGAGCTTCGGCGCCGGCCGTCCCACCACCACCGAGCCGATCGAGGCGGGGTCGCGGCCGCTGGTCAGCGACCAGGCGAAGAAGCCCGCCATCAGCGCGAGCGTCAGCAGCGGCAGGATGAAGAGGAGCCGGCGCATCTATTCGGCCGGCTGCAGGGGCGGCGCCTGAGGGGCGGGCCTCCGCGACGGCGCGCCGATGCGCAGCCGCCGGTCCGACAGCGAGACGAAGCCGCCCAGCGCGCACAGCGCCGCGCCCAGCCAGATCCACGGCGCCAGCGGGTTGAGATAGAGGCGGATCACCCAGCCCTGCTTCGGATCGCCCTCGCCCAGGGTGGCGTAGAAGTCGCGCAGCAGGTTGGTCTGGATGGCGGTCTCGGCGACCTGGCGGCGCTGCACGGTGAACAGCCGGCGCTCGGGCTGCAGCACCGTGTAGGGCTTGCCGCCGACGCTGACGTTAAGCGTCGCGCGCTCGGCGATGTAGTTGGGGCCGCGTACCTCGTCCATGCGCTCGAGCAGCACGCTGTAGCCGGCGAAGGCGATGCGGTCGCCGGGCTTCATCGTCTGCATCAGCTCGGTGTTCCACGACGAGGTCGCGACCGAGCCCAGCACGACGACGCCCAGCGAGGCGTGGGCGATCACCATGCCCAGGGTCGAGCGCGGGATGGTTCGGAGCGTGCCGCTGCGGACGCGGTCGCTGAGCGACGCGAGGCTGCCGACGATCAGCCAGACGCCGAAGCCGAAGGCGAGCGCCGCCAAGGTCGAGCGGCTGTCGATCGTCGTCATGGTGACGACGATGGCGGCCAGCGACACGACCAGCGCGATCCGCAGCCGCATCAGCGCCGGCCACAGCTCGGCGCGCTTCCAGCCGAGGAACGGGCCGACGCAGAGCGCGGCGAACAGCGGCGCACAGAGCGGCACGAAGGTCGCGTTGAAGAACGGAGGACCGACCGAGACCTTGTTGCCGGTCAGCAGGTCGAGGAACAACGGGTAGAGCGTGCCCAGCAGCACGGTGGCCGCGAGCGTGCACAGCAGGAGATTATTCAGGATCAGCGCGCCCTCGCGGCTGACCGGCTGGAACAGCCCGCCGCCCTGCAGCTGCGGCGCGCGCCAGGCGTAGAGCGCGAGGCCGCCGCCGGTGACGAACAGCAGGAACGCCAGGATGAACATGCCGCGCGACGGGTCCTGCGCGAAGGCGTGCACCGAGGTGAGCACGCCCGAGCGCACCAGGAAGGTGCCCAGCAGCGACAGCGAAAAGGCCAGCAGAGCCAGCAGCACCGTCCAGCTCTTCAGCGCGTCGCGCTTCTCCACCACGATGGCCGAGTGCAGCAGCGCGGTGCCGGCGAGCCACGGCATCAGCGAGGCGTTCTCGACGGGATCCCAGAACCAGAAGCCGCCCCAGCCCAGGATGTAATAGGCCCACCACGAACCCAGCGCGATGCCGAGGGTGAGGAAGCACCAGGCCGCCAGCGCCCACGGCCGCACCCAGCGCGCCCACGCGGCATCGACCCGGCCTTCGAGCAGCGCGGCGACCGCGAAGGCATAAGTCACCGAGTAACCGACATAGCCGAGATAGAGCAGTGGCGGATGGAAGGCGAGGCCGGGATCCTGCAGCAGCGGGTTCAGCCCGTTGCCGTCGGGCGGCGCCGGGAACACGCGCGCGAACGGGTTGGAGGTGAAAAGCAGGAAGGCCAGAAAGCCGACGCCGATCAGCGCCTGGATGGCGAGCACCCGACTGCGCAACGTGTCGGGCAGGTTGTTGCCGAAGACCGCGACCGCGGCGCCGAACAGCGCGAGGATCAATGCCCACAGCAGCATCGACCCTTCGTGATTCCCCCACACGCCGCTGATCTTGTAGAGCAGCGGCTTGGCCGAATGCGAATTGTCGACGACGTTGAGGACGGAGAAGTCGGACGTCACATAGGCCTGCGTCAGCGCGCCGAACGCCAGCAGCACGAGGAACGCCTGAGTCAGCGCCGCGGTGCGGCCGAGGGCCATGAGTCTGAGATCACCGCGCGACGCCCCGATCAACGGCAGCGTGCCCTGAACGAGCGCGACCGCGAGCGCGAGGATCAGCGCAAAATGACCAAGCTCCGGTATCAAGACGCCCCCTCACCCAGCCTCTCCCCCTCACGGGGGAGAGGAGGAAGAAAGAGGCGCCTCTCCTCATGCTCCTCTCCCCCTTGGGGGAGAGGCTGGGTGAGGGGGTTCGCACCACCGGTCACTTCTTGTCTTTCCATTGCCCCGACTCTTTGAGCGCCTTCGCGACTTCGGGAGGCATATAATTTTCATCATGCTTCGCCAGGATCTCGCGCGCGGTGAACACGCCGTCCGGGCCGATCGAGCCCTCGGCGATCACGCCCTGTCCCTCGCGGAACAGGTCCGGCAGGATGCCGCGATACGTGACCTTCACCGTCTTGTTCGTATCGGTCACCGTGAAGCGCACGACCTGCCCTTCTTTCTGCACGCTGCCCTGCTCGACCAGACCGCCCAGGCGGAAGCGGCGGTCCGGGCCGATGCTCTTCTCCGCCACCTGCGTCGGCGAATAGAAGAAGACGAGATTGTCGTTCAGCGCCGTGAGCACGAGCGTGGCCGCGACGCCGAGCGTGGCCAGCGAGCCCAGCAGCAACCAGAGGCGGCGGCGTTTCGGAGTCATCGGCGCTTGTCCAGACCGCGCGCGGCCAGCTCGCGCCGCACCCGCTTGCGCGCACCGAGCGAGGCGATCACCAGCCCGCCCAGGATGAGTGCGGCGGCGAGATAGGAGGCGAGGATATAGGCCGCGTGGTTGCTCATGCCGCGGCCTCGGCATTCTCGAGGCGGCGGCGGTCGATCTCGGTCTCGGTCCGCAGCAGCACCAGGTAGACGAACAGGAACAGCAGCGAGACCGCCATCCAGAGCAGCGGCACTAGGATCGAATTGTGGATCGCCGGCGCGTCGAGCCGCGTGATCGAGGCCGGCTGGTGCAGCGTGTTCCACCAGTCGACCGAGAACTTGATAATCGGCAGGTTGATCACGCCGATCAGCGCCAGGATCGCCGCGGCGCGGTCGCCGCGCTCGGGCGAATCGTACGCGCGGCTGAGCGCGATGTGGCCGAGATAGAGGAAGAACAGCAGCAGCATCGAGGTGAGGCGCGCGTCCCACACCCAGTAGGTGCCCCACATCGGCCGGCCCCACAGCGAGCCGGTGAGCAGACATACAGCCGCGAAGCTCGCGCCTACGGGTGCGGCCGCGCGCGCCATCAGCGCCGCCAGCGGATGGCGCCACACCAGCAGCGAAGCGCCGAGCGCGGCCAGCATCGCGTAGCCGCCCATCGACAGCCAGGCGGACGGTACGTGCACGAACATGATCCGCACGGTCTGGCCCTGCTGGTAGTCCTCCGGCGCCACGAAGAACGCCAAGTAGACGCCGACCGCCAGCATCAGCACCGTGGCGAAGCCGAGGCCCGGCAGCACGCGCTGGGAGAAGCGCCGGAACCGCGCAGGATTGGCGAGAAAATGCAGGTCGGCCATCGGCCCCATCCTCCCTATTCGCCGGCTTGCCGCAAGGCTGCGGCAATCGCCCATGGCGTCGTGGCCAGGGCGACCAATGCAAGAGCGGCGAGGATTGCGACATGCGTCACGATGCCTTCGCCCGCCGCCAGCGTCTCGATCGCGCCGGCGCCGAAGATCAGCGTCGGCACGCAGAGCGGCAGCGCGAGCAGCGCCAGCAGCGCGCCGGATTTGCGTGCCCCGAGCGTCAGTGCCGCCGCGAGCCCGCCGATCAACGACAAAGTGGGCGTGCCGACCAGAAGCGTCGCGCCCAGCGCCAGCAGGCTCTGCCCGTCGAGGCCGAAGGCGACGCCCAGCACCGGCGCCAGCAGGCTGAGCGGCAGGCCGGTCACGATCCAGTGAGCGAGGCATTTGGCCAGCGCCGCCAGCTCGAGCGGCCACGGCGCCAGCAGCAGCAGGTCGAGCGTGCCGTCCTCATAATCGGCGGCGAACAGCCGCTCCAGCGACAGCAGCGCCGCGAACAGCGCGGCGCACCACAGGACGCCCGCGGCGATGCGCGCCAGCACGTTGGTCTCGGGACCGATGCCCAACGGAAACAGCACCGTCGCCACGACGAAGAAGGCGAGCACGACGCCGACATCGCCCGGCCGCCGCCAGACGAGATGCAGGTCGCGCCGCAGCAGGGCGAGGAAGCCGCTCATGCTGCTCGACCTTCATATTCCTCTCCCCCGCTAGGGGGAGAGGTTAGGTGAGGGGATAACACGGTGCGCATCCCCCTCACCCTGCCTCTCCCCCTAGCGGGGGAGAGGTGCTTGAAAGGGCTGGCCCGAGCTCGAGCGAGCGTCCCTCGATGCCGAGTTCGGCATGCGTCGCGGCAATGGCGAGACCGCCGGCCGCGAGATGCCTCTGGAGCGCTGTGCGGAAAGCGGCCTGGGCGGGCACGTCGAGCGCGTTCAGCGGCTCGTCGAGCAGCCAGAGCGGCGCCTGCGACAGGACGATGCGGGCGAGCGCGGTGCGACGACGCTGGCCGGCCGACAGGGTCCGCACCTCGCGTGCGGAAAGACCGATCAGGTCCAACGCGACGAGGGCCCATTCCAGCCGGTCCCCCGCCTCCCCACCCCGCAGCCGTTCAGCGAAGACGAGGTTCTCCATCACCGTGAGGTCGCCCTTCAGCCCCTCGAGATGGCCGAGCCAGGCCAGCCGCCCCCGCCAGGTCTCAGGGTCGAGGCTGATGTCGGCGCCCTGCCAGGCGATCGTGCCGGCATGAGGCGGCGTCAGCCCGGCCAATGCGCGCAGCAGGCTGGTCTTGCCGCTGCCGTTGCGCCCGGTCAGCGCCAGGAGCTCGCCTTCGCCCAGGGCGAAGGAAAGACGGTCGAATACCAGCCGGCCGCCGCGGCGGCACGACAGGCCGGTCACTTCGAGAAGCGGAGGCGCCATGGGCGCCGTCCTAGCACGCCGGAAGCAGGCAAAGAAAAAGGCCGTCATCTCGGGGGAGAGTGAGATGACGGCCTGAGCGCCTCCGAGGAGGCTAGAACGTGGCTTTGGGGGGACCACGTTCGGGGGAGATACCCAACCTAGATGGAAGTCCCGGGTGGCCTCCGCTAGACCCAAATGGGGCAAAATCGGGGTATTTGGGTTACACGCCCGGCGCGGAGCGCTGGGCGTGTAACCCCGGCGAGCGGCAGGGCCTGCAGGAGCAAAGTGCGCCGCTTGCGGCGCACTGGCCGGCGGCAGGGCCTTCTGAGGCCCGGGAGCCGGCACCGTGCAGAATAGATAAGGATTTCAAGGACTTGAAGGTGTCGCAACACCCCCATCCGTTCTGAACCGCGCGGGCTCCCGGGCCTGGTTACAGGCCCTGACGCCCGCCACGCCTAAGCGCTTCGCGCTTAGGCGTAGGGGTCCGCAGCGTCTCTCATTCCGTCACCCATGAACTGGTAGGCGAGAATCACGAGAATGACCGGCACGACCGGCAACATCAGCCACCAGTTCACGGCGACGACGTTGATGTCCGTCGCCTCGTTCAGCAGCACGCCCCACGAGGTGATCGGCGGCCGCAGCCCCAGGCCGAGGAACGACAGCGCCGTTTCGGCCAGGATCATCGACGGAATCGACAGCGTGGCCGAGGCGATCAGATGGCTCATGAAGCCCGGCAGCAGGTGACGGCCGATGATGCGGGCAGGCTTGGCGCCCATCATCTGGGCGGCCGCCGCATAATCCTCCTCGCGCAGCGACAGGAGCTTGGAGCGGACGGCGCGCCCGAGGCCCGGCCAGTCGAGCAGCGCCAGGATGATGGTGATGCCGAAATAGACCAGCAGCGGCGACCAGGTGACGGGGAGCGCGGCGGACAATGCGAGCCACAAGGGCAAATGCGGGAAGCTCTTGATGATCTCGGTCAGTCGCTGGACCACGCTGTCGATCCAGCCGCCGTAATAGCCCGCGAGCCCACCCAGCACCAAGGCGAGCACGAACGACAGCGCGATGCCGATGATGCCAATGGTGAGGGATATTCGCGCGGCATAGACGATGCGACTGAACATGTCGCGTCCCAATCGATCGGTCCCCAGCAGGAAGAAGGTGCCATCCTTGGGCGGGCAGACGAAATGGAAGCTTCCCTCGATCAGGCCCCAGAACTCGTAGCTCTCGCCCAGGCAGAAGAAGCGCAGCGGCTGCGGCTTGGTCTTGTCGGGCGAATAGATGCGCTGCAGCGTCGCCGGATCGCGTTCCATCTTGAGGCCATAGACGAACGGCCCGAGGAACGAGCCCTCGTGGAAGAGATGGACCGACTGGGGGGCCGCGAAGATGTAGCGCGAGTGCCGCGTGTGCAAATCGTAGGGCGCGATGAACTCGCTGATAAGCGTCGAGAAATACATCAGCAGCAGGAAGGCCATCGAGACGACGGCCGGCTTGTGGCGGCGGAAGCGCCACCACATGAGCTTCCACTGGCCCGCCATATAGTAGCGTTCCTGTTCGGCGGTCAGCTTGTCGGCGACGTAGGGGTCCCACGGCTCCTGCGAGACGAAGTGCGGCGCGCGGCGGTTGGGATCGGGTGTGGTGCCGGTGGGTGTCGTGTCGGTCATGGCACCCTCACTTTTCCGAACTGCCGAAGCGGATGCGCGGATCGAGCGCGGCGAGCGCAAGGTCCGAGATCAGCATGCCGATGACGGTGAGGACGGCCACGAACAGCAGGAAGGTGGCGGCGAGATTCACGTCCTGTGTCTTGAGCGCGCTCAGCAGCATCGGGCCCGTGGTCGGCAGCGACAGAACCACCGAGACGATGACCGAGCCCGAGATGACATCGGGCAGCAGGCCGCCGATGTCGGCGACGAACGGATTGATCGCGTGCCGCAGCGGATACTTCACCAGCAGCCTCATCGGCGGCAGGCCCTTGGCCCGGCCGGTGACGACATACTGCTTCTGCAGCTCGTCGAGCAGGTTGGCGCGGAGCCGGCGGATCATGCCGGCGGTGCCCGACATGCCGATCACGATGACCGGAATGATGAGGTGCTGCATCACCGACACGACCTTGCCCCAGCTCAGGGGCTTGTCGATGTACTCGGGGTCCATCAGGCCGCCGATCGACAGGCCGAAATAGACCTTGCCGACATAGAGCAGCACCAGCGCCAGCAGGAAGTTCGGGATCGACAGGCCGATAAAGCCGATGAACGACGCGACGTAGTCGCCCCATTTGTACTGATGCGTCGCGGCATAGACGCCGATCACGAAGGACACGATCCAGATGAAGGCGATCGTGCAGGTTTCCATGATGATGGTGAGCATCATCCTTTCGCTGATCAGGTCGGCGACCGGCACCGTATCCTGGCAGGAAAGACCGAAATCCCAGTAGAAGATTCCACCCACCCATTCGAAGTAGCGCAGCCAGAGCGGATGATTGAGGCCGTATAGATCGCGCAACTCGGCGGCCCGGGCGTGGGCATCGGGATCGCCGCGCGCCAGCAGCTCCTCGATCTGCGAGGTCACGCAGTCGCCAGGAGGCAGGTCGATGATGAAATAGACGAGCGCGCTGATCACGAACAGCGTCGGGATCATCAGAAGAACGCGGCGGACAATGAACTGCAGCATGTCAGACCACCTCTCGCCCGTTGGGCCGCGAGACGCGGACATAGTGGCCGGGCTCGGCCTCGGTCCAGAAAAGCGGCGTCCCGCCGTCGTCGCGGAACGGCTCGGGCCAGACCGTCGGGTCCGACGCCTTGCCTTCCATCAGCGCGCCGAGATCCAGGCGGGAATCGGGATCGGGCATCGGCACCGCCGAGAGCAGGGCCTTGGTGTAGGGATGCATGGGATTGCGGAACAGCTCGCCCGCCGGCGCCAGTTCGACCAGCCGGCCGGCGCACATCACGGCGATGCGGTCGGCGATGTAGTCGACCACCGCAAGATTGTGGCTGATGAACAAATAGGTGAGGCCCAGCTGCTTCTGCAGGTCCTTCAGCAGGTTCAGGATCTGCGCCTGGATCGAGACGTCGAGCGCCGAGACCGGTTCATCGCAGATCACCATGTCGGGGCGCAGCGCGAGCGCGCGGGCGATGCCGATGCGCTGGCGCTGGCCACCGGAGAAGGAGTGCGGATAGCGGCTGAGATGGCGGCGGTCGAGGCCGACCATTTCCATCAGCTCGGCGACCATCTCGCGGCGATAGGCATCGTCGCCGATCTTATGGATGACCAGCGGCTCGACCAGGATGTCGTACACCGTCATGCGCGGGTTCAAGGAGCCGAATGGATCCTGGAAGATGAACTGCAGCTTGGTGCGGAAGCGGTTCAGCTCCTCGCCCTCGAGGCTCATCACGTCGATCTTGCGGCCCCAGTCGTCGAAGATCACCCGGCCGCCCTGGCCGGCGTCCGCCGATATGCCGCGCATCAGCATCTTGCTGAGCGTGGTCTTGCCGCAGCCCGATTCGCCGACGAGGCCCAGGCATTCGCCCCGCATGACGTCGAAGCTCACGTCGTTGACGGCGCGGATGGCGCGCGTCGTGCCGCTGCCCATCAGCTGTTCCATCAGCGTGTCGGCCTTGCGGATACGAAAAGTCTTGGTGACGTGACGCACCTTGAGCACCGGTGCGTCGGGATTGAAGGTCGCGGTCGGTGACGAGACCGGCTTCTCCTTCAACAGATGCCCTGTCGTACCCTTGATCTCGCGGATCGGCTGCAGGCGCTCGCCGGGCTTCATGTCGAAGCGCGGCACCGCGTGCAGCAGCGCGCGGAGATAGGGATGCTGAGGATCGCGGAAGATGTCGTGCAGGTCGCCCGATTCGACGACCTTGCCGCGATACATCACCACCACGTCGTCGGCGACGTTGGCGACCACCCCGAGATCGTGGGTGATCATCAGCAGCGCCATGCCCAGCTCGGACTGCAGGTCCTTCATGAGGCGCAGGATCTGGGCCTGGATGGTGACGTCGAGCGCGGTGGTCGGCTCGTCGGCGATCAGCAGCGCCGGCCGGCAGACCAGCGCCATCGCGATCATCGCGCGCTGGCGCAGGCCGCCCGACAGCTCGAACGGATAGGTGCGCAGTGCCCGCTTGGGATCGGGGAAGCCGACCATGCGCAGCATGTCGACCGTGAGCGCATCGATCTCGGCGCGGCTGAGCTTGCGCCCGTTCTTGCCGCCGAGCGGGCCGCCCGGCCGGGCGCCGTGCAGCTCGACCGCCTCGCCGATCTGGTCGCCCACCGTGTGCAGTGCCGACAGCGAGGTCATCGGCTCCTGGAAGATGATGGAAATCTGGCCGCCCCGGATGCGCCGCATGGCCGGGCCGGAGCGGTCGATCCGGGCGATGTCGACGACGCCTTCGTTGACGCGCGGATCCTGGAAGAGGATCGAGCCGGAAGCGATGGTGGCGGTGCGGGGCAGCAGGCCCATGATGGCCTGGCTGCACACCGACTTGCCGGAGCCCGATTCGCCGACCAGCGCCACCGTGCCGCCGGGCGGGATTGAGAAGGAGACCTTGTCGACGGCGCGCAGCACGCCTTCGTGCACACCGAACTCGACGGTCAGGTCCTCGACGCGCAGCAGATCCTTCATACGGTTTCTTCCTGACCCACGACCACGATGCCCATCGACCTCAGATTCGCCCGCGTCGCGTCGCTGAGCGGCGCGCCGGTGGCCTCGGCCGCCTGCGCCGCCCGCTCCACGATATCGTGAAAGCCCTCAAGGGCGGAATCGACCTTTATCAACCTGCCGCCTGTCGAGCCGACACTGAGCTGCATCCAGCCATCAGACCGGTCTCTCTTGGTCGAGAAATAACTGAGCTTCAGCCGGTCGAGACGGTTCCATTCCACCAGCGTGCCCCCCGGCCCGTCCGCGCAGAGCGTGTCCGGACTGAGCACGTAGCGCGTCCGGTGACGCAGCGCCGTACGGACGAGAAACAGCGCAAACAGCGCCAGGCCCGCCAGCAGGATGGCAGCCAGCCAGCGGTTCACGTCGAGCAGCAGCAGAGGCGCGCCGCACAGGGCGACGCCCGTCGCCGCACGCGTATAGTCTGCAACCAGCGTCTTCTGCGGATAGCGCAGATCGGCGGAATTCACCCGCGCCCTCCCTGACCCCTGACCTCAGCACCGAACAGCTCGCGCGCGCCGAGCACACGGACGTTCTCCAGTGTCTTTGTTATTTCCCACAACGACCTTAGGAAATCCCATGCCCCGGCGTCCATCGCAAGATGATGACTGAGCACGCCGACCGGTTCGCCGTCGCCCGCGCGTGCGCGCGAAAGCGATGCGACCAGTGCATCGACCACCGTCTCCTCGCCGGCGAACCGGCGGCCGCCCTTCCAGTCGATCAGGTCGACATGCGTGTTGACCTGCAACAGGCCGCGCACCGGATGGACGCGGGGACGCGGTCCGAAGGTCGAGAGGCCGCGATAGCCGATCTCCGGCAGGGTCGGCACGAGGACCGGCGCAATGCGGTTCCAGGGCGGGACCATGACGGCGAGCGCCTGCGATCCGAAGCGCTGCTCCAGCGCCATCCAGCCGGTACCCAATTCCCCAAGGGTGAGCATTGCCGGCCGCTGCAGGCCGATCTCGATCTTCTTTTCGGGCGCGACCGCATGGTTGGTGTGGGCATAGCCATGCTGCAGCACGTCGACACCCGCCTCGCCGGCGAGGCGGCTCGCCAGGGCCGACGTGGCCCTGGCCGGCACGACCGCGAGCGCGAGCGGCGTGGCGGTGTCACGCGCAATGGCGAGCAGCCTGTCGAGGGGCTCACCGACATCGACAGCATCGTCGTCACGCCACCAGAGCGTGGCCGTGCGGCCCGCCTCGCCCCAACGCGCGTCCTCGTCGGCAAGCGCCTGCCAACGGCTCATGGCGACACCATCTGTTTCAGCGCCGCGACCGTGGCGGCGGCGCCGCTGGCATCGACCGGCGGAAAGCTGCGGATCGATGGACCGGCCCACGCCCTGGCGATTGCCGCCGCGAGGCTCGCCGGCGTCAGAGCGTCGGGAGCGACGGCGGCGACCATGCCGCGCTCGACGAGCACCCTTGCACGGTCGGCCTGCTCGGTTTCGCGCGCCGTGCCGAACGGCACCAGCACGGCGCGATCGCCATGACAGAGCGTCTCGACCACGGTGTTGTAGCCCGCCTGTGAAATGGAAAGAGCTGCGTTGCGCAGCAACGACGGAAAATCCGAGCGCACCGGTTCGACGATGACGGTCTCTCCGGCCGAAGCGTGCAGCGCGGCGACGTCGTTATCCGGCATGTTCGGCCCGACCAGGAGGCGCCAGCGGCGATCGGCCAGTGGGGAGAGCGGTCGGGCGGCGATGGCCGCATGCAACAACGGCGCACCGACGGCGCCGCCGCCGGCCGACACGATCACCTCGCCCTTGCCCACGTCGGTCTTCGGCGGAAGTTCCGCGCCCGCATCGGCGACGTAGCCGGTATAGAGCGCGCGGTCCCGAATGTCGGGCCAGGCGGGAAAACTGTCGTCCATCCGCACCAGCGCAGGGTCGGCATGGACCAGCACGGCATCGAAGGCCTCGAAGGTCTGCACCATCTCGTCGACGCGCGCGGGCGAGGCGGTGCGGCGCAGTACGTCGCGGATCGACGAGACGATCCACGGCGCCGACGGCCGGTCCTGCGCCGCGTCGAGCAGCGGCATCAGCTCGAAGCGGAGCTGCGTGCGGCCGAACGGAAACTGCTCGGTCAGCAGGATGTCGGGCTGCTCGGCCTCGAACAGGTCGAGCAATTGCCGGATCCGCTTCGCCTTGAAGGCTTCGTCGACCGGCGTGCCGTCGAGCTGCGCCAGTTCCTTCAGCCGCGCATCGGCCGCGCGCAGCGGCGGCAACTGATGGAACCGCGCCCCGCCCAGCGCCAACCCGTCGACCGGCGCGCCGCCCGAGACCAGCAGCACGTCGAAACCACCGGCGGAGATCGCGCGCGCCAGGGCCGCGGCGCGGCGCAGATGGCCGATGCCGAGCAGGTGCTGCACATAGAAGAAGACACGCGCCGTCATGGCACGCCTTCGAGCGGCACGTTCAGTCGCTCGATTGCCACGCGCCCCTCATCCTGGGCGACGAAGAAGTGCGCGCATTTCCAGTCGAGCTTGTGCGGCGGCCGGCCCAGCATGTTCCAGTCGGTCGCCAGCGCCAGCAGCGCCCGGATCGCGGCCTTGTGCGATACGGCAACGACAGGCTCGGTCAGGGTCGAACTCCATTGCGACAGGCGCATCATCGCCATGCGGGGCGACTCGCCGCCCGGTGGGTGGAAGTCGAGCCCCGCCGCTTCCGCCGCCGCGAACCGTTCGCCGCCGGTCGCGCGCAGTTCCTTCACCGTAAAGCCTTCCCAGATGCCGAAGCTCATCTCGCGCAAGCGGGAGTCGAGAACGATCGGCGTCGGAGGCTGCACGAGCTCGGCGGTGCGGCGCGCACGCTGCAGCGGGCTGCTCACGCGCTTCCAGCCGGCGGCAGGCGCCGGCAGGCGCCAGTTCCGGGCTGCCGCTTCGCCCTCGGGGCTGAGACAGGTGTCGGTGAGGCCCTGCAGCCGGCCGTGGCCGTTCCAGACCGTGGGGGCATGACGCAGGAGGGCGAATGGTATCGCCCTCATCGCCGCAAGGTCGCCAGGGCGGCGGCAAGTGCCTGGGCGGCGGCCCGTTCGTCGTGCCGAGAGGCAACGCGCGCGGCCGCAGCGGCACCCAGACGCGCACGCTCGTCCGGTGAATCCAGCAGGCGCGATATGGCAGCCGCAAAGGAGGCTGCATCGCCGATCGGCGTCAGCAAGCCGCTCACGCCGTCGGCCACGACCGCGGGCACGCCGCCGGTGCGGCCGGCGACGACGGGCAGGCCGGTCGCCTGGGCTTCGAGAAAGGCCATGCCGTAGGCTTCGTTGATCGCAGGCCAAAGGTAAAGGTCCGCCGCCGCGTAAAGCGCCGGCAGTTCCGCATGCGGCACGGCACCGGCGAAGCGCACACGCGTGCCGAACGGCGCCATCAGCGCCTCGATTTCGGCGCGCGCCGGGCCGTCGCCCACCAGCAGCGCCCGCCACGCACGGTCCTTCAACAGGGCGAAGGCGCGCGCCAGCACGCGGTAGGACTCGAGCTTGTCACGCGTGCGCATCATGCCGACGCTCAGCAGCAAGGGCGGCTGTCCCGGATCGCGGCGCGAGGGAACACGGAACGGTGCGACGTCGATGAATGGCGGCAGCCAGAGCTGACGTGCACCGGGACGCAACCTCGCCTTGACGCCGGCCACGTCGCGCGGATTGACGGTCAGCACCAGATCCGCTGCCGCCAGTGCGCGTTCGACGGCGCGATGGCCGATCCGCGTCGGCCCCTGGGCACGCCGCGGCGCATGCGAGGCCTCGGCGATCACGTAGGGAATACCCAGCGCCTGCGACACGACGGGGCCCAGCCAGTCGGGCTTCCGGTAATAGCAATGGTAGGTGAACCAGAGATCGAAGCGCTCGGGATGATGGGCCGGCAATGCACGCCAACGATCGATCAGCCGTGCGGCCTGTGCCCTTGCCCGTCGCTCCAATCCGAGATGCGTGGCGACCGGCGGTGCGCCGGGAGCGACCCGGCTCGCTTCCGGCATCAGAACCTTGTGGCCGAGACGTTCGAGGAGTCGCACCAGTCCGCGCGCCATCTCGCGGTCGCCCGAAGGCAGAGGATTGTCGGGCGCCTTCAGCGGCGTGTGCAGCAGCACGCGCATGACTACTCCGCGGCGCGCGCGGTGACGGTGCCCTCGCTCCGCTTGCCCTGCAGCGCCGAGGCGATCCAGTCGACGCCGGCTTCGTAGGAAAAGCGCGTGCGCACGACTTCGCCGGCGCGTTGCGCCATAAGCTGCCGCAGGGCCGGATCGGCGATCATGCGGCCAAGCGCGAGGCCGAGTTCGCGCGGGGCGGCCGGTGGCACGAGCAGGCCCGTCCTGCCGTCCTCGACGAACTCGCCGATGGCCGCCGCCTGTGTCGATACCAGCGGCAGGCCCTGATGGGCAGCTTCCATCAGCACGTTGGGCAGGCCGTCCTGGTCGCCGTCGGCGGCCTTCTTGCTCGCCAGCACGAACAGGTCGGCGGCGGCCAGTGCCGCGAACACCGCCTTCTGCGGCTGGCCGCCGTGCCAGACGCAGCGATCGGCGATGCCGAGCGACGACGCTTGCGCCTTCAGCGTATCGGACAGGCTACCGGCGCCAATATGCTCGAAGCGCCAGTGCAGGTTGGCCGGCAGCGAGGCCAGCGCGTTCAGCAGATCGTCGTAGCCCTTCTTCTCGACCTTGCGCCCGACCGACAGGACCACGACCGGATCGCGGGGATCGGAGCCGTCGCGCGGCGGACGCGCGGGCGGGGGCGCCGGCAGATGGGCGAAGTCGAGCCCGTGATAGACGAGCCGCAGCTTCTCCGGATTCGGCGCCAGTTCCTTCAGCCGCTGCAGCCCGACGTTGGTGCAGGTCACCAGCCAGGCACAGTCGTCCAGCTTCTCGCGGACATCCCAGTCCTCGCTGGTCCAGATGTCCTTGGCATGCGCCGACACGCTCCACGGCAGGCCGCGCATCGCGGCGGCATAGCGCGTGACGGACGCCGGCGTATGGAGAAAATGGGCATAGAGCCGCTCGACCGTGGGCGGCAATTCGGCGGCCAGCACCAGCGCCTGGCCCCAGCGGCGGACACGGTTCGACGTGCGGTCGCGTTCCAGGTCGGCGTGGAATTTGGCACGCGCCGCGGCATAACCCGGCAGACGACGCGCCTTCAGCCAGGCGGCGAAGACGCGACCCGGCTCGTCCTTCAGATACTCCGGCAGGTAGGTGACCCGGCCGCGCACCCGATCGTGGACGGGATGGCGCGCCTTGTCGGTCGGCCGGCGCATCGACCAGAGTTCGAGCGCGATGCCGCGCGCCTCTAGTCCGGCGATCTCCTGCGCGATGAAAGTCTCAGAGAGACGCGGCCAGCCCTTGAGGATGACCGCGACTTTTGCCCCGACCGTTTGCGACATCGATGGCCGAAGATCAGGTCCGCGCGCGTCCCGGCACCGGGTCGGCGGAGGCGAGTTCGCCGCCTTGTACGGCGCTTTCGAGCGACGCAGGGCCCCGATGCGGATGGGAAAGCTGCTTGGACACGAGCCGCCAGACGTTGCCGAGGCCATCGAGCAGGCCTGGGACCACGACGTCGCTGGGCAAGCCCTGCTGCGGCAGGTGACGCAGGGCGGTCGCCATGGCCTGGGGCGCGCGGCCGCGGCCTGCGTCGAGCATTTCGATCAGACCGATGTTTCGGGCGGCGCGGGCGCGGATGAACTGCTCGAGGCGCGGCCGGGTGCGCGGCACGATGATCGCCCGTTTGTCGAACGACAGGATCTCGCAGAAGGTGTTGTAGCCGCCCATGGCGACGACACCGGCCGCCTTCTGCATCAGGGCGCCGAGATTGTTGGTGAAGGTGAGCGTGCGGATGTTCGGAAACTTCGCGGCGCGTTCCTTGAAGGCCTCGCGCGCAGTGGCCGACATGAACGGGCCGAACACGATGACGGCACCGTAGGGAATGTTCGGATCGGTCTCGTAGGCGGCCAGCACCCAGTCGACCAGTTCGTCGCCGTCGCCACCGCCGCCGGGCGTGACCAGGATGAAGGGACCGTCGATCTCCTCCATCTCGTGCGGCACGTCGCCGTGCAGCGGCAGTTCGCGTCGCAGATAGCCGGTGTAGACCATCTTGTGCCGAACCGACGGCGGCACGTCGATGCCGGTCAGCGGTTTGTTGATCTGCGGCAGGCCGTACACCCAGATCTCGTCGTAGAGATCACGCAACGCCGGCACGACGTTCTTGCGCTCCCATTCCTTGGCAAGCTGGGCGGGATCGTCCATCACGTCGCGCAGGCCGAGTACCAGCGGCGTGCCGCGGTCCTTCAGCAGCCGCAGCGCCGGGCCGACCTCGCCGCGCAGCCCGAGCGGCTCCTTGTCGACGATGAAGAGATCCGGCCGGTAGATGTCGGCGGTGTCGCGGATGATGCGGGTGCGCATCTCGAGCGTATGCTCGACGTTCATGCGCAGGTTCGCCGAATCGTACTCGCCGGTTTCGATCTTCACCACGCCGGGGATGCGCACGAAATCGACGCCCGAACGGAATTCGTAGGAGCCCACGACCGGCGAGCCGGACAGGATCAGCACCGAAACCGACTGGTCGGCTTCGACGATAGCATTGGCGATCGTGCGGCAGCGACTTACATGGCCGAGGCCGAACGAATCGTGGCTGTAGAGAAGCACACGCTTGGACCGGGTGCTGGCGGGCATTGGCCTCTCCCTCGCCGAAGCGGCTATTGCCCCGACCGGTGAACGACGGCGCGACTATGCCACAAGCCGGCGATGGCGCGAACCCCCGGTGCGACAACCGGGAAAATATCTAATGTAATCAAGGGACTGATCGCCTATAGGGAGAGTCGCGATCGCGGCGACGCAGGATTCATGGAACGCAGCCTCTTCTCCTACATCTGGCGGCACAGCCGGCCCGAACAGGTCGTGATCCTGCTGCTGGTGGTCCTGGCCCAGGTTTTCTACTTCATGTCGTTGACGGTGCCGAAATCCGTCATCAACAACGGCATCCAGGGCAACGCGTTCAAGGACAGCAAGACCATACCGTTCCTGGTCTGGGAACTCGACCTGAGCGCCATCCTCCCGGGCAAGGTCATCCGCTTCTTCGACGGCTTCCAGGTCGACCAGCTCCAGTACCTCGTGGTCATGAGCTTCGTCTTCCTGGGTGCAGTCGTTGTGAACGGCCTGTTCAAGAAGACGATCAACACCCAGAAGGGCCGTATGGGCGAGCGCATGCTGCGCCGCCTGCGTTACGAACTCTACGACCGCATCCTGCGCTTCCCGCCGGCCCACTTCCGCAAGGTCAAGCAGGCCGAACTGGCGACCATGGTGAAGGACGAGGTCGAGCCCCTGGGAGGCTTCATTGGCGACGCCTTCGTGCAGCCGATGTTCCTGGGCGGCCAGGCGCTGACGGCGATCATCTTCATCATGATGCAGAACTGGCTGCTCGGGATCATCGTGATCGTGCTGCTGGCGGTCCAGATGGCGATTATCCCGCGCCTTCGGAAGCCCGTGCTGGTGCTGGGCCGCCAGCGCCAGATCTCGGCTCGCCAGCTTGCCGGGCGCATCGCCGAGACCGCCGACGGCGTGCACGAGATCCACGTCCACGGCGCCGCCAACTACGAGCGCGCCGACATTTCCGAGCGGCTCGGCCGCATCTTCAAGATCCGCTTCGACCTCTACCAGAAGAAGTTCGTCGCCAAGTTCTGGAACAACATCCTGTCGCAGGCGACGCCGTTCGCGATCTACCTGGTGGGCGGCTACTTCGCGATCACTGGCCAGATGGACGTCGGTGCCGTGGTCGGCGTGCTGCTCGCCTACAAGGACCTGCCGTCGCCGATCAAGGAGCTGATCGACTGGGACCAGCAGCGCCAGGACGTGCAGATCAAGTACGAGCAGGTGATCGACCAGTTCCAGCCCGAAGGCATGATGCCGCCCGAGTTGCAGGCGATCCCCGATGGGCCGCCGCCGCCGCTCGGCAAGGAGCTGGCGCTGGTCGGCGTGGTGGTTTCCGAGGACGGCCGGGTCAAGCAGCTCGACAGCGTCTCGCTCACCCTGCCGACCACGAGCCGCGTGGCGGTGATCGGCGGCTCGGGCTCGGGCAAGGAAGTCCTGGGTTATGTGCTGGCGCGCCAGACGCTGCCCAGCAGCGGCTCGATCCGCATCGACGGCAAGGATTTCTTCCAGCTGCCGGAGTACGTCATCGGCTCGCGCCTGGCCTATGTCGGCCAGGACACCTACCTGTTCCCGCTGTCGGTCCGCGACAACCTGCTGTTCGGCCTCAAGATCCGGCCGGTACTGCCAGCCACCTACGACGAGGCGACCAGGGCGTTGCGCGAATCCTTCTGGAAGGAGTCGGAGCGGGCCGGGAATCCGGCATTCGATCCCAATGCCGACTGGGTCGACTACGAGCTGGCGGGCGCCACCGGCCCGGCCGACCTGCTGCCCTGCATGGTGCGGGTGCTGAAGCAGGTCGAGCTGGACGAGGACATCTACTCGCTGGGCCTGCGCGGCACGATCGACGCGGCGGCACGGCCCGACCTCGCCGGGAAGATCCTGAAGGCCCGTCATACGCTGCACGAACACCTGCAGGACGGCACCTATGCCGGCCTCGTCGAGCCGTTCAACGACGACCACTACAACAAGAACCTGTCGGTGGCCGAGAACCTGCTGTTCGGCACCGCGCTCGGCAAGCAGTTCGACGGCGACAACCTCGCGACCGATCCCTACGTGATGTCGGTGCTGAAGAAGACCGGGCTCGACCTCGACCTGCAGCGGATGGGCCTCAGCATCGCCGAGACCATGGTCGAACTCTTCTCGGGCCTGTCGCCCGACAATCCACTGTTCGAGCAGTACAGCTTCATCTCCGCGGACGAGTTGCCCAACGTCCGCCTGCTGCTGCAACGTCTCGGCGGCAAGGGCATTGAGGCGGTGCCCGAAGCGGACCGCATCCGGCTGATGACCCTGCCGTTCCGCTACATCGAGGCGCGCCATCGCCTCGGCCTGATCGACGCGGCGATGGAGGAGCGCATCCTCGGTGCCCGGCGTGCCTTTGCCGACGACCTGCCCGCCAACCTGCGGGACGCCGTCGAGTTCTACGATTTCGAACGGTACAACAGTGCCGCCACCCTGCAGGACAACATCCTGTTCGGCCGCCTGGTCTATGGGCAGGCACAGGCGGAGGCGCGCATCGGGACCCTGATCGCCCAGGTGTTCAACGAGCTTGGCCTCCGCGATTCGGTGATCGAGGTCGGCCTGGAATACAATGTGGGCGTCGGCGGCAAGCGACTGCCCTCGACGCAGCGCCAGAAGCTCGGCATCGCCCGGGCGATGATCAAGCGTCCCGAATTGATGGTGGTCAACGAGGCGGTCGCCATGTTCGACGGCCGCACCCAGGACCGCATCCGCGACAACGTCCTGGCCTGCGCGACCGAGAGCAATCGCGGTGTGGTCTGGATCGCCAACCGGCCCAACCAGGCCGAACCGTTTGAAACGATTGTCGTCATGCAGGGCGGCCGCGTGGTTGCCCAGGGATCGCCGTCGGAGCTGGCGGCTAAAGGCGGGCTCTACGCCGAGCTCATGGCATCGGCGTAAGCGCACCGAGGAGGACACGATGAACCTCAACGAAGAAGTAGAGCTGCTGAAGGGCGTGCCGATCTTCTCGAAGGTCGAGCAGGCGAGACTGAAACTTCTGGCCTTCACCAGCGAGAGGGTGAATTTCGCCGTCGGCCAGGAAGTCTGTCACCAGGGTGATCCGGGTGACACGATGTACGTCATCCTGGGCGGGACCGCCGACGTGCTGATCGATACGCCGAGCGGCCAGATCGCGGTGGCCGAGATGAAGCGCAACAGCTTCTTCGGCGAGATCGCCATCCTGTGCGACGTTCCACGCACCGCGACGATCAAGGCCAAGGAACCGCTCGCCACGCTCAAGATCACCAAGGACATGTTCTATCGCCTGGTCGCGGAATTCCCCGAGATGGCGATCGAGATCATGCGCGAGCTGGCCCACCGCCTGGAAGACACCAACCAGAAGCTGCGCGCCGCCACCAGGGCCGCCTGAGCGTTCGAAGAGTCATCGTATCGTCATGAGCCGTCTCGACAGTTTCATCGCGCGCATGCAGGCACAGCGCGATGCCTTGAATTTCCTCAAGCCCATGGTCGATGCCGTGCCCGGCCCGATCCTCGAAGTCGGACTGGGCAACGGCCGCACCTACGACCATCTCCGCGAGCTCTTTCCGGCTCGGGACATCTATGTGTTCGAGCGCAAGGTCGCCGCCCATCCCGATTGCATCCCGCCCGACGACCGGTTGTTCCTCGGCGATGCCGACCGGACGATCGACGAAGCAGCGCGAAAGCTCGGCGCAACGGCCGCGCTGATCCACACCGATCTCGGCACCGGCGACCACGAAGCGAACGTCGCGATGGGCAGGTGGCTGGGGCCGGCGCTCGACCGTCTGGCAGCCTCGGGCGGCTACGTGCTGGCGAACCAGTCGCTCGACGTCGCGCGCTGGCAGCGTCTGCCCGAGCCTCCGGGCGTGCCGAAGGACCGGTACTTTCTTTACCGCGTGCGTTAGCGGCCGAAGAGCTGGACCAGTGCCAGCAGCACGATGGCGCCGACGACGGAGCCGATGAACCCAGCTGGCTGGCCGGCGCGATAGAGGCCGAGCGCCTGACCGCCATAGGTGGCGATCACCGAGCCCGCGACGCCGATCAGAACGGTGACCCAGAAGCCCTGGATCATTCCGCCGGGACCAATCCAGCGGGCGAGAAGACCGACGACGAAGCCGATCAGGATGGTAAAGATTATCTGCAGCATGGCGGGCTCCCCCTAGACCTCGAACGTCGCCGACACCGGCACATGGTCCGATGCCTTCTCCCAGTCGCGCAAGTCCGCGTCGATGTGGTGGCTGCGGATCGCCCCGGCAAGAGCGGGGCTCGCCAGGATATGGTCGAGCCGGCGCCCGCGATTGGACACACGCCAGTCGTTGTTGCGGTAGCTCCACCATGAATAGAGCTTCTCGTTCTCGGGTACGAACTTGCGCGGCACGTCGATCCAGTCGAGCGACGCCTGGAGCTTGCCGAACAGCTCAACCTCAATGGGCGTGTGTGAGACGATCTTGAGGAGCTGCTTGTGGCTCCACACGTCGTGCTCCAGGGGCGCCACGTTGAGGTCGCCCACGGTGATGCGGCGCAGGCCCTTGCGGGCGCGCGGACCGGGTTTGCGCTCGGCATACCAGGCCGCCATCTCGCGGTAGAAATCCAGCTTGTGCGCGAACTTCACGTTGAGGTCGGGGTCGGGAATGTCGCCGCCGGCCGGGATGTAGAGATTGTCGAGCAGGATCGGATCGCCCCCGACGTCCAGGGCGACCTCGACATGCCGGCAATCCTCCTTGCCGCACCGGTGGTGGATGTTGCCGGCGGCAAACGGCACCCTGGAGAGGATCGCCACGCCGTTATAGGCCTTCATCCCCTGCACGAAGCGGTGGGTGTAGCCCATCCGTTCGAAGGCCTCGTGCGGGAAGAACTCGTCCGGGCACTTGGTCTCCTGAAGGCACAGCACGTCGGGCTTGCGCAACTTCACGAACCGTTCGACGTTTTCGATCCGCAGCCGGACCGAGTTTATGTTCCAGGTCGCAATGGTGAGACTCATCGCCGGGCACTATAGACGATCCGGAGACGATCTCGTCGGGAACATCTCGACCAAGGAGACCTGCCATGCAGATGGATGGCGACCAGAGCAACAACATTGAGGATCGCCGCGGCGAAGGCGGCGGGTTCGGCGGCGGGGGATTGGGCGGCGGCGGCTTTCCCATCCCGATGGGCGGCGGCGGGGGCGGGCTGTTCAAGGGCGGTTTCGGCCTGGTGGCCTTCGTCGTCATCGCCATGATCATGGGCGCCGATCCGGGCGCCATCCTGAGCGACATCGCGGGCGGCGGGGGCGGCACCTCGAGCTCCATGCCGGCGCCTCCCTCCTCCTCGGCCAGCCGCACGCCGGGCACGCAGGCGCCGGCCGGCGACGCCGAGAGCCAGTTCGTGTCGCGCGTGCTCAAGAGCACAGAGGATGTCTGGCAGGACATCTTCCGCGACATGGGCCGCCAGTATCGCGACCCCAAGCTGGTCCTGTTCCGCGACGCCACGCGCACCGAGTGCGGCGTCGGACAGGCGGCGATGGGCCCCTTCTATTGCCCGGCCGACCAGCGGGTCTATCTCGACCTCGGGTTCTTCGACGAGCTGGCGCGCCGCTTCCGCGTGCCCGGCCAGTTTCCGCAGGCCTATGTCATCGCGCACGAAGTCGGCCATCACGTGCAGAACCTGCTCGGCATCTCGAGCAAGGTTCAGCAGATGCGCCAGAGCATGAGCAAGCGTGACAGCAACGCGCTGTCGGTGCGCACCGAGCTCCAGGCCGACTGCTTCGCCGGCGTCTGGGCCAATCGCGCCGACAAGCAGCGCGGCGGCAAGATGATCGACGACAAGGACGTGGACCAGGCTCTGGCCGCCGCCAGCGCGATCGGCGACGACGCGCTACAGAAGCAGAGCCAGGGCCGCGTCGTGCCCGACAGCTTCACCCACGGCACCAGTGCGCAGCGCGCGCGCTGGTTCCGCAAGGGTCTGGAGACGGGTGATCCCCGCCAGTGCGATACGTTCAGGGCCCAACAACTCTAGCTTCGCTAGAGTTGTGGCGGGCGGCAGCGCTTTCACAAGCGCGAGAGCCCGCACCGTGCAGAACGGATAAGAACGCGCGCCCCAGCGCTACACCAGCACGCACGTCACCGTGCCGCAGCCGTCGACAAAGCCGGACAGCGTGTCGCCCTTCACCACCGCGGCCACGCCATCGGGCGTGCCGGTGTAGATCAGGTCGCCGGCGGCGAGTTCGACGAGGCCGGACAGGTAGGAAATCGTCTCGGGCACGCTCCAGATGAGCGCATTGAGGTCCGACTTCTGGCGGGTCTTGCCGTTCACATCGAGCTGGATGGTGCCCTTGGCGGGATGGCCGATCTTGGCCGCCGGATAGATCTCGCCGATCGGGGCGGACTGGTCGAAGCCCTTGCCCATGTCCCACGGGCGGCCCATGTCCTTGGCCTGGTTCTGCAGGTCGCGGCGAGTCATGTCGAGGCCGACGCCGTAGCCGTAGACATGCTCCAGCGCCTTCTCGACCGGGATGTCGGCGCCGCCCGACTTCATCGCCACGACCAGCTCCATCTCGTGATGCAGGTTCTTGGTGGCGGGCGGGTAAGCCACCTTGGTCGGGTTCTTCGGGTCGGCGCAGATCACGATCGCGTCGGCCGGCTTGGTGAAGAAGAAGGGTGGCTCGCGGTCGGGATCGTGTCCCATCTCGCGGGCATGGGCGGCGTAGTTGCGGCCGACACAGAAGATGCGGCGCACCGGGAACAGATCGCCGGTTCCGTGGACCGGCACGCCGACGGTGGCCGGCGGCGTAACGACATAAGCCATCGCTTTCTCCCTCAAGAGCGTGCCTTTATGAAGGGCACCGGAGTACTGGGCAATGACCGACGAGAATGTGCTGATCGTACAGGCCGATTCGGCTGACGCTTCCCTGGGATGGGCCACTCTGGGCGAGCGGCGCTGGCGTTGCACCGTGGGTGCAGGCGGCATCCGCGAGGACAAGGTCGAGGGCGATTCCGCCACCCCGGTCGGCGAATTTCCGCTGCGCCGGATCTATTACCGCAACGACCTGGTGGTCCTGCCGAAAGTCGCCCTGCCGGCGCGGCCGATCGGCGAGCATGACGGCTGGTGCGACGACCCGCGTTCGCCGACCTACAACCGGCTGGTCAATATCCCCAACGAGTGGAGCGCCGAGAAGATGTGGCGCGAGGACGGGCTCTACGATCTCGTCGTCGTGGTGGGCTACAACGACGATCCGCCCGAGGGCGAATGGGGCAGCGCCATCTTCCTCCACATCGCGCGCGACGATTACGCCGGCACGCAAGGCTGCGTCGCCTTCTCCCGTGACGATCTTCTGGAGCTGCTGCCGCTCCTCACCCGCGACACCCGCCTGCGCGTCCTCTCACACGCCGCCAACGAGGAGGCCGCGCCGCGCCCGGAGGAAGATGAGCGCATGAAGCAGTTCGAGGATTTCGACGACAAGGATTGGTGAGCTCTTCCGCCTCTCCCCCTGGCGGGAGAGAGGAATATGAATCAGCCGACCATCCGCCCGATCGCACGCGCGGTGTAATCGACCAGCGGGATGATGCGCGCATAGTTGAGGCGCGTCGGGCCGATCACGCCGATGGCGCCGAGGATGCGCTCCTGAGAATCGCGGAACGGCGCCACCACCATCGAGCAACCGGTGTTGGCAAACAGCGGATTGTCGGCACCGATGAAGATCTGCACGCCCGACGCGGTGTTGGCGAGTTCGAGCAGGCGCACGAAGCTCTCGCCGCGCTCCAGCGCATCGAACAGGATGCGCACGCGCTCCAGATCCTCGATCGCCGTGATGTCCTCGAGCAGTCGCGCCTGGCCGCGCACGATCAGCGCACCGCCGCCCGGCTCGCCGGACCATGTCGCGAGACCGGACTCGATCACGCGCGCGGTCAGATCGTTCAACTCGGCCCGCTTCAGCTTGATGTCCTCGAGGATGAGCCGCCGCGCCTCGTCGAAGGTGCGGCCGCTCAGGCGCGCGTTGAGATAGTTGCTGGCCTCGGTCAGGGCCGAGGGCGGCATGCCGAGCGGCGTGTCGATCACGCGATTCTCGACATGGCCCGATTGCGTCACCGTGACGACCAGCGCGCGACCGGGGCCCAGGTTGACGAACTCGATATGCTTCAGCGGCTGCTCGGTCTTCGGCGCCATCACGAGGCCGGCGCAGCGCGACAGGCCCGACAGCATCGTGGTCGCCTGCTCCAGCGCCTCGGTGACGCTGCGGCCCGACGGGGCGCAGCGCGCCTCGATCGATTCGCGCTCTTCCTCCGAGACGTTGCCGACCTCGAGCAGGCCGTTCACGAACAGCTTCAACCCGGCATCGGTCGGCAGGCGGCCAGCCGAGGTATGCGGCGCGTAGAGCAGCCCGGCATCCTGAAGGTCGGCCATGATGTTGCGGATGGTCGCCGGCGACAGCGTCTCGGTGAGTTTGCGGGTGAGCGCGCGGGAGCCCACCGGCTCGCCGGTCTCGACATAGGCTTCCACGACATGGCGCAGCACCTCGCGCGCACGCTCGTTCAGCTCCGCCACGGAGGCGGCGCGTTGTCCTGTCGGGGAATCGGCAAGGGCGCCCCCGGGAATGCCGATGCGGTGGATCGCCATGGAAAAAATGTAGGTAGTGCAGACAGCAGGGTCAATGAAGCCAGCCCATCAATCGGACCCTAAACACCGGATGGCGGCTGGATTCGCCTTCTTCCGGGCGCTACACACCGGCCGCTCATCCCTCAGGAGAAATCCATGCGCCCCTCAGGCCGCGCCCCCGACCAGCTTCGCCCGGTTTCCCTGGAACCTGGTTTTTCCCGTCACGCCGAAGGGTCATGCCTGGTCAAGTTCGGCGACACCCATGTGCTCTGCACCGCCTCGGTCGACGAGAAGGTGCCGCCGTGGATGCGCAACAGCGGCAAGGGCTGGGTGACAGCCGAATACGGCATGCTGCCGCGCTCGACCCATACGCGCACGGACCGTGAGGCCGCGCGCGGCAAGCAATCGGGCCGCACGCAGGAGATCCAGCGCCTGATCGGACGCTCGCTGCGCGCTGTCGTCAATCTGCAGGCCATGGGCGAGCGCCAGATCAACATCGACTGCGACGTGCTGCAGGCCGACGGCGGCACGCGCACCGCCAGCATCACCGGCGCCTGGGTGGCGCTGCACTTCGCCTTCCAGCGTCTCATCAAGGACGGCAAGCTGGCCGCCAATCCGCTGAGCGGCGAGGTGGCGGCGGTCTCGTGCGGCCTGTGGGAGGGTACGGCCGTGCTCGACCTCGACTATCCGGAGGATTCGAAGGCCGAAGCGGACGCCAACTTCGTGCTGACCGGCAAGGGCGGCATCGTCGAGATCCAGGGCACGGCCGAGCAGGATCCGTTCTCGGAAGATCAGTTCCTCGAGCTTCTGAAGCTCGCCAAGAAGGGCATCGGCGAACTGAGCAAGCTGCAGCGCGCCGCGGTCGGGCTCGACTGATGGCCCGCCGCTTCGTCCTGCCGAAGCTCGTTGTGGCGACCCACAATCGCGGCAAGGCGGGCGAGATCCGCACCATGCTGGCACCGTTCGGCGTCGAGATCGTCTCGGCGGCCGATCTCGGCCTGCCGGCCCCCGATGAGACCGGCACGACTTTCGAGGAGAACGCCACGCTGAAGGCGCTGGCGGCGACGCGCGGCAGCGGCCTGCCGGCCCTAGCCGACGATTCCGGCCTCAGCGTGCACGCGCTCGACCATGCGCCCGGTCTCTACACGGCCGACTGGGAAGGGCCGACACGCGACGCCATGGTCGGCATGCGCCGCATCCAGGACGAGCTGGCCGCCCGTAACGTGCCGAAGACCGACGCCGCGCGCGGCGCCACCTTCCATTGCGTGCTGGCGCTGGCCTGGCCCGACGAGCATGTCGAGCTGTTCCACGGCACGCTCGACGGCGCGATCGTCTGGCCGCCGCGCGGCAGCGGCGGCCACGGCTACGACCCCTGCTTCCAGCCCGCCGGCGACACGCGCACGACGGCGGAGATGTCCGACGCCGAGAAGAACGCCATCAGCCATCGCGGCCGCGCCTTCCGGATGATGGTCGAGGCCTGCTTCGGATGAGCCCGGCGCCTCTGGGCGTCTATGTCCACTGGCCCTTCTGCAAGTCGAAGTGCCCCTACTGCGATTTCAACAGCCACGTCCGCGACGGCGTCGAGCAGGCGCGCTGGCGCGCGGCGCTGTTGCGCGAGCTCGAGCATGCCGCGCGCGAGGCGCCGGGCCGGCGGGTCGAGACCATGTTCTTCGGCGGCGGGACGCCCTCGCTGATGGAGCCCGAGACCGTCGCCGCGCTGATCGCGCGCACGCGCGAGCTCTGGGACAGCGCGCCCGAGATCGAGATCACGCTGGAAGCCAACCCGACCTCGGTCGAGGCCGGCCGCTTCGCCGCACTGGCCGAGGCCGGCGTCAACCGCGTCTCGCTGGGCGTACAGGCGCTCGACACAGCGTCTCTGAAATTCCTCGGCCGCGAACACTCGACCGACGAGGCGCTGGAAGCGCTCGCCACCGCGCGCCGCCACTTCGCACGCCACTCCTTCGATCTCATCTACACGCGGCCCGGCCAGACGCCGGAGGCTTGGGCGGAGGAGCTGGAGCGCGCGCTGGCGCTCGCCGGCGAGCATCTGTCGCTCTATCAGCTCACCATCGAGCGCGGGACGCGCTTCTTCACCGATCATGCGCGCGGAAACTTCGTGCTGCCGGATGAGGAAGCGTCCGCCGCGATGTTCGAGCAGACACAGGCGCGACTCGAACGTGCCGGCATGCCGGCCTACGAGATTTCCAACCACGCGCGACCGGGGGCTGCCTGCCGCCATAATTTGATCTATTGGCGGTATCAGGATTACGTCGGAATCGGCCCGGGCGCGCACGGCCGCTTCGCCGTCGGTAACGCCAAGCAGGCGACCCGGCGGTCGAGCGGCCCGGAAGCCTGGCTGGAAGCGGTCGAGCGGACGGGCCACGGCACGGCCGAGACGTCGACGGTCGAGGGACGGGATCTGGTGGAGGAGGCACTGATGATGGGACTGAGGCTGGCCGGCGGCATCGACCGCGCCACCTTTGCGTCCGTCGCCGGCGCCGATCCGGTCGACGCGCTCGACGCGGCGCGGCTCGAACCGCTCGTTCGGGCGGGCTTCCTGGAGATCGACGCCACGCACCTGCGCGCCACGCTGGACGGACGGCAACGCCTCAACGCGCTGCTGGAGCGGCTGATCGCATGAGGCTCATGTTCGGTCTCATCGCGCTGCTGGCCATGACGGGCATCGCGTCCGCGCAGCAGACACAGCCGGCGCCGCAGAAGCCGCCGGCGAAACCGCCCGCACAGGCCGCCAAGCCGGCGGCGCCTGCCGGCAAGCCCGGCCCCAAATCCCCGTTCACGCCACCGGCGTTCAAGATCACGATCGCCACCGAGGGAGCCTTCCCGCCCTTCAACTATCTCGACCGCAAGGGCATGCCGGCGGGCTTCGAGATGGAGCTGGCGCAGGAAGCCTGCCAGCGCATCAAGGCGGAGTGCGAGTTCATCGCGCTCAAGTGGGATCAGCTGATCCCAGGGCTGATCGACAAGAAGTTCGACATCATCATGTCGTCGATGGAAGTGACGCGTGAGCGACGCCAGCGGATGGGCCTGTCGCGCCGCTACTACCTTTCGCCCGGCGCCTTCATCGCCGCCAAGGGCGCCCCGTTCGACGGACCGCCGTCGCTGCTGCGCAACAAGCGCATCGGCATCCAGCGCGATTCCATGCACGCCGACTGGGCCGACAAGAGCTTCCGCCGCTCCGCCCAGCTCAGGCGCTACGACTCGGTGGCCCAGGCGCTGGTCGCGCTGGCCAACGATGAGGTTGACGCGGTGTTCGGCGACAAGGCGCAGCTCTGGCTGTGGAGCCAGAAGCCCGAAGGCAAGTGCTGCGAGCTGGTCGGCCAGGACATCAAGGACACGCAGACCCTGGGCGTGGGCGTCGCCGCCGGCCTGCGCAAGGAAGACGTCAAGCTGCGCGAGGCGCTGAACAAGGCGTTCGGCGAGATGATGACCGACGGCACCTACAAGAAGCTCAGCGAAAAGTATTTCCCGTTCGCGCTGAACTGAGCGGCGGACACGCTTCTGGTTTCAGCTTTCCTCCCCATTTGAAAGGGGAGGAGAGCTTTTTGATCAAGCCGCGTTGATCGCCGCGAAGGCTTCGAAGGCATCCTCCACCAGACTGACGTGATGGATCATCGCGGCGTGGGCGCCGGTGGCGTCGCCGGAGAGGATCGCGCGCACCACGGCGTCGTGCTCCTGGTTCGAGCGCAGCAGGCGGCCGTCCATCCGGAACTGGGCGCGGCGGAAGGGGCCGACCCGGCGGCGCAGGCTCATCGCATATTCCGCCAGCGGCGCATTGTGGGCGCCGGCGTAGATCGCCGAATGGAAGGCAACGTTGGCGTCGGAATAGGCTTCGGTCTCGCCGGCCGCGGCCAGCGCTACCATCGATTCGTGGCGTGCCTGCAAACGCCGCCGCTCGATCGGTGTCATGCTCATCGCGGCGAGGCGGGCGCAGGTTGCCTCCATCTCGGCCATCGCGACGAACAGGCTCTCGATCTCCTCGGGTGTGGCCTTGGAAACGATGGCGCCCTTGCGCGGCCGCATGTCGATCAGGCCGCTCATTGCGAGCTGTCGGAGCGCCTCCCGAACCGGCGTGCGGGACACGCCATGCTGTTCGGCGAGTCCCACCTCGTCGAGCCGTTCGCCGGGCGGCAGCGTGCCGTTCAGGATTCCGTCGGCGATGGCGGTGGCGAGCTTGTCGGCCAGGGTCGGGTTGGGGTCGGTGCGCATGCCCATTTGCATACAAGATGGATGCCAAAGCGGATTGTGCACTCAGTCATGCCCAAAAAGAATGCATGGCGATGAAATTGCATACAATTGAGGTGGGCAAAGTGCCTCTTCTTTCCGGATTTGCCTGCTTTTGGCGCCTCCGAGGCATGGCACACCACTTGCTGTTTCCCCTACGGGCCGCGACGCCCGAGCGAGCAAGGGGGACGTTCGATGATCGACAAGTTCAATATCGGCCGGCGGGCGCTTCTCGGCGGCGCCGCGGGCGCGGCGGCCTTCGGGCTGGCAGGCGGCGCCATGGCGCAGAAGCCGCTGGTCGTGGGCTTCATCTATGTCGGCCCGCGCGACGACTACGGCTACAACCAGGCCCACGCCGAGGGCGCGGCCGTCCTGAAGAAGATGGCCGGCGTGAAGGTCGTCGAGGAAGAGAAGGTGCCCGAGACGGTCGCCGTCGAGAAATCGATGGAGAGCATGATCAACCTCGACGGCGCCACGCTCCTGTTCCCGACTTCGTTCGGCTACTTCGACCCGCACATGCTGCGCATGGCGGCGAAGTATCCGAAGATCCAGTTCCGTCACTGCGGCGGCCTGTGGAACCAGGCCAAGAACCCGATGAACACCGGCAGCTACTTCGGCTACATCGACGAGGCGCAGTATCTCGCCGGCATCGTCGCCGGCATGACCACCAAGAGCGGCAAGCTTGGCTTCGTCGCCGCCAAGCCGATCCCCCAGGTGCTGCGCAACATCAACGCCTTCACCATGGGCGCGCGGTCGGTGAACCCGAAGGCCACCACCCAGGTGATCTTCACCGGCGACTGGTCGCTGCCCGTCAAGGAAGCCGAGGCGACCAACTCGATGATCGCGCAGGGCGTCGACGTCGTGACCTGCCATGTCGACAGCCCGAAGGTCGTGATCGAGACCGCCGAGCGTGCCGGCATCTACACCAGCGGCTATCACACCAACCAGGCCAAGCTCGCGCCCAAGGGCTACCTCACCGGCGCGGAGTGGAACTGGGAGAAGATATACGTCGACTTCGTCGAGACGATGAAGAAGGGCGGCGTCCCGGGCAACTTCGTGCGCGGCAGCCTCAAGGAAGGCTATGTCCGCACCTCGCCGTTCGGACCGGCCGTGTCGGATGCCGCCAAGGCCAAGGTCGACGAGGTGAAGACCGGAATCCTCAACGGCAGCTTCGCCATTTACAAGGGTCCGCTCAAGGACAACAAGGGCAACACCGTCATCGCCGGCGGCACCGCCTACACCCAGACAGAGCCGGTCCTCGAGGGCATGAACTACCTGGTCGAGGGTGTGATCGGCGCGACGTCCTGACGGACGCCGCGCACGCGTGAGACGAGCAACTCTTCTCATCCCCCGTATGACGGCAGGGCCATCGCATATGAATCAAGGATCCCTCACTTCGTTCGGGATGACACCATTTGCTGCATCGGCGCACTGCGCAAATCCCAACAATAGTGTCATCCCGAACGAAGTGAGGGATCCTTCGCTTCACGTCAGCCGCGAGTAACCATGGGCACCGCCTTCGAACGCATCGCCGTCTCGGCGCTGGCCCTGCTGGCGTCGGCGGTGATCTTCGGCCTGCTGCTGATCCTCTATGCGGGCGTCGATCCGTTCGAGGCCTATGCTCTCATGTACCAGGGTGCGTTCGGGAGCTGGTTCTCCTTCCAGAACACGCTCACGCGCGCAGCACCCTTGATCCTGACGGCGCTGTGCACGGCGCTGCCGGCGCGGCTGGGGCTGATCATCATCGGCAACGAAGGCGCGCTGGTTCTGGGCGGCGTCGCGGCCGCGGCCGCGGGTGTCGCCGTCTCGGGCTCCGGTCCGCTCGTGGCACAGCTCACCATGGCGGCGGCGGCGATGATCGCGGGCGGCGCATGGATCGCGCTGGCCGGCGGCCTGCGCCAGTACCGTGGCGTCAACGAGACGATCTCCAGCCTGCTGCTGACCTACATCGCCATCGCGCTGATGAACCACTTCGTCGAAGGCCCGCTGCGCGACCCGTCGAGCCTCAACAAGCCGTCGACCCACCCGATCGGCGACGCCAACATGCTGGGAACGATCGGCGGCTCCGACGTGCACTGGGGCCTGGCGCTCGGCATCGCGGCCTGCGTGATCTGCTACGTCGTGCAGCGCTTCACCACCTTCGGCTTCGCCATGCAGGTGATCGGCGGCAACCCGAAGACCGCGCGCATGATGGGCCTCAATGTCGGCCGCTACGTGCTGATCGCCTGTTTCGCCGGCGGCGCGGCGGCAGGCCTTGCCGGCATGGTCGAGGTGGCGGCGGTCCACGGCAAGGCCAATGCCTCGCTGGCGGTCGGCTACGGCTTCACCGGCATCCTGGTCTCCTTCCTCGCGCGTCATCATCCGCTGGCCATCATCCCGGTCGCCATCCTGCTGGGCGGCATCGGCGCCAGCGGCGGCCTGCTGCAACGCCGCCTCGACCTGCCGGACGCCGCGGTGGTCGTGCTGCAGGGCATCATCTTCGTCTGCATCCTGGCAAGCGAGACGCTGTACGGCCGCTCGTGGAACTGGCTGTGGCGCTTTCGGGCCGTGGAGGGACGCTGAGCATGGACGGCAGCGACATCGGCTTCTGGGGCGTGCCACTGGCGATGCTGGCGGGCGCGATCCGCGTCAGCACGCCCTTCATCTTCGTGAGCCTCGGCGAATGCCTGACCGAGCGCAGCGGCCGCATCAACCTCGGCCTCGAGGGCACGCTGATGATGGGCGCGATGAGCGCCTACGGCACGGCACTGTTGAGCGGCTCGCCGTGGCTCGGCGTGCTGGTCGCGGCCGGTGTCGGCCTGATGCTGGGTGCCCTGCATGCGGTGCTTTGCCAGCTGCCCAAGGTGAACGACATCGCCACCGGCATCGGCCTGATGCTGTTCGGCACCGGCCTCGCCTTCTTCCTGGGCAAGCCTTACATCCAGCCCAAGGCGCCCAACCTCGGCGCGCTGGACCTCGGCGGGTGGAGCAGCATCCCGCAGGTGCAGCAGGCGCTGCAGGTCAATCCGCTCTTCATCTTCGGCATCCTGCTCGCCTTCGCTCTGGCCTGGGCGCTGAAGAACACGCGCTGGGGCCTGATCGTCCGGCTCGCCGGCGAGAGCGTCGACGCCGCCCTCGCCATTGGCGCCTCGGTGGCCCGCGTCCGCCTGCTGGCGACGGCGGTCGGCGGCGCCTTCGCCGGCATCGGCGGTGCCTTCCTGTCGCTCTACTATCCCGGAAGCTGGAACGAAGGCCTGTCGAGCGGCCAGGGCCTGATGGCCGTGGCGCTGGTGATCTTCGCGCGCTGGGACCCGATCCGCTGCCTGTGGGCCTCGCTGCTGTTCGGTGCGGCGGGCGCGATCAGCCCCGCGCTGCAGTCGGTCGGCGTGACCCAGGGCTACTACCTTTTCAGCGCCGCGCCCTATGTCCTTACCCTCGCCCTGATGATCGCCACCTGCTCGCCCGCGCGCAGCGTCCGCGGCGCGCCGGCCGAGCTGGGCGCGGTCAAGTAGGAGCCGCCATGAGCAAGACCCACATCGAGTCCCGCCCCTACGCCTGGCCATGGAACGGCGCGCTGCGCGCCGACAACACGGCGCTGGTCATCATCGACATGCAGACCGACTTCTGCGGCGTCGGCGGCTATGTCGACAAGATGGGCTACGACCTGTCGCTGACCCGCGCGCCCATCGAGCCGATCAAGACGCTGCTGGCCGCCGCGCGCAAGGCCGGTTGGACCGTGATCCATACGCGCGAAGGGCATCGGCCCGATCTTTCCGACCTGCCGCCCAACAAGCGCTGGCGGTCGCAGCAGATCGGCGCCGGCATCGGCGATCCCGGACCCTGCGGTCGCATCCTGGTGCGCGGCGAGCCGGGCTGGGAGATCATTCCCGATCTCGCGCCGATCGCCGGCGAGCCGATCATCGACAAGCCGGGCAAGGGATCGTTCTGTGCCACCGACCTCGAACTGATGCTGCGCACGCGCGGCATCGACAATCTGGTGCTGACCGGCATCACCACCGATGTCTGCGTCCACACCACGATGCGGGAAGCCAACGACCGCGGCTTCGAGTGCCTGATCCTGGAGGACTGCACCGGCGCCACCGATCCCGGCAACCACGCCGCCGCCCTGAAGATGGTCGAGATGCAGGGTGGCGTGTTCGGCGCCGTCGCCAATTCGGCTGCAGTCCTGAAGGCAATCGCGTGACGACCGCGCCGTCCCTCGAGCTGATCGGCTTCACCAAGCGCTTCGGCGCGATGGCCGCGCTCGACGACGTTACGGTGAAGATCAAGGCCGGCGCCTTCCATGCGCTGCTGGGCGAGAACGGCGCGGGCAAGAGCACGCTCGTGAAGTGCGCGATGGGCTACTACGCCGCCGACCTGGGCCAGATCCTGCTGAACGACCACGAGGTCGAAATCGCCCATCCACGCCAGGCACACGAGCTGGGACTCGGCATGGTCTATCAGCACTTCACCCTGGTGCCGAACATGACCGTGCTGGAGAATTTCGTGCTGTCGCGCGGCGACCTGCCGGCCGTGATCGACTGGGCGGCGGAGCGGCGGGCGCTCAAGTCGTTCTTCGAGACGACGCCGTTCACCGTGCCGATCGACACGCCCGTCGCCGATCTCGCGGCCGGCCAGAAGCAGAAGGGCGAGATCCTTCGCCAGCTCTACCTCAAGCGAAACCTGCTGATCCTCGACGAACCGACCTCGGTGCTGACGCCGGACGAGGCCGACGAGGTGCTAACGACGCTGAAGAAGCTGACGAACGATGGCAAGATCACCATCGTCACCATCACGCACAAGTTCCGTGAGGTGAACACTTATTGCGATGCCGTCACGGTGCTGCGCCGCGGCCAGCTCATCGGCACCAGGCCGACCAGCGAACTCGACAACGACATGATGGCCGAGATGATGGTCGGCCGGCGCGAAACGCGCACCGTGGTCGAACGCGAGGCGCGGGCTCCGGGCAAGGCGGTGCTGAAGCTGGAAGGCCTTTCCGTCGCCGACAATGTCGGCCAGCTCGCCGTCGAAGACCTGAAGCTCGACATCCGGGCCGGCGAGATCGTCGGCATCGCCGGCGTGTCGGGCAACGGCCAGCGCGAACTGGTGGAAGCCCTGGCCGGCCAGCGCGACGCCGAGGCCGGCGAGATGCTGGTGCATGGCGAGGTCTACACCGCCACGCGCCCCGAGATGGTCCGCCACAGGATCGCCTGCCTGCCTGAGGAGCCGCTGCGCAACGCCTGCGTGGCCGACATGTCGGTGGCCGAGAACATCGCGCTGCGCTCTTTCGACCAGCCGCCTTCCTCGTCGAATGGTATCTGGCTCAAGCGCGGTCCGATGCGCGAGACCGCGCGCAAGCTGATCGAAGCCTACAAGGTGAAGACGCCGGGACCGGACGCGGCCATCCGCGGTCTGTCCGGTGGCAACGTGCAGCGCGCCGTGCTGGCGCGCGAACTGTCGAGCGAAGGCGATTTGCTGATCGTGGCCAATCCCTGCTTCGGCCTCGACTTCGCCGCCGTCGCCGAGATCCGCGCCCGTATCGTCCAGGCGCGCAATCGCGGCGCCGCCGTACTGCTGGTCAGCGAGGATCTCGACGAGATCCTGCAGCTCTCCGACCGCATCGTCGTCATGTTCGACGGCAAGCTTGCGCTCGAAACCGACGCCGCCAGCGCCGATGTCGGCGCGATCGGCCGCGCCATGGCGGGGCATTGATGACGAGTGATACCTCCTTGTGTCATCCCGAGCGCAGCGAGGGATCCTTAACTGCTTCTGCGCAAGGATCCCTCGCTACGCTCGGGATGACACCTGCTTTTGAGCTACCGGGGGTGCGCTAGTGAAAACCATTGCCGCACAGCCGTTCGACTTCACTTTCGATCCCGCGCACACGGCGCTGATCGTGATCGACATGCAGCGCGACTTCATCGAACCGGGAGGGTTCGGCGCGACCCTAGGCAACGATGTGAGCCTGTTGTCGGCGATCGTCCCGACGGTCGGGCGGCTGATCGAGGCGTTCCGCGCCGCAGGCCTGACGATCGTCCATACGCGCGAGTGCCACAGGCCCGACCTGTCGGATTGCCCGCCGGCCAAGCGGCTGCGCGGCAAGCCCTCGATGCGGATTGGCGATCCGGGCACGATGGGCCGCATCCTGATCGCGGGCGAGCCCGGCGCGGACATCGTGCCGGAACTCGGCCCGAAGCCCGGCGAGATCGTGCTCGACAAGCCCGGCAAGGGCGCCTTCTACGCGACGCCACTCGGCGAGATCCTGGCCGAGAGAAAAATCACGCATCTCGTGTTCGCTGGCGTCACCACCGAAGTCTGCGTGCAGACGACCATGCGCGAGGCCAACGACCGCGGCTTCGAGTGCCTGCTGGCCGAGGACGCGACCGAGAGCTATTTCCCGGAATTCAAGAAGGCGGCGATCGACATGATCCGCGCGCAGGGCGCGATCGTCGGATGGACCGCCACCGTGGATCAGGTGGCGGCCGCGCTGCGGTAAAGCCGCTCGCTCTTAATGCAGTGCGCGCTCGCGCGACACATAGTGGCCGCGCTTCAGTTCCTTGAAGAACTGCGGCACCTGCGGGTGCGACACCGGCTTGCCGGTATCGTCCGCCAGCAGGTTCTGCTCCGAGACATAGGCCACGTAGGTGGTCTGCGCGTTCTCGGCGAGCAGGTGGTAGAAGGGCTGGTCCCGGCGCGGCCGCACTTCCTCGGGGATCGACGACAGCCACTCCTCGGTGTTCGCAAACACCGGGTCGACGTCGAAGATCACGCCCCGAAAGGGGTAGATGCGGTGCTTCACCACCTGGCCGATGGCGAACTTGGCGCAACGCAGGGGCGGCGCGGCGAGCGCCGGGGCGGTAGCGGGATTGATGGTGTCCATAGGCAAAGTATTGCTCCGAACCGGCCGGTAGGCAACGCAGTCGGAACGCCGGATTCGACCGCCGACTGCAAGAATACGTGAAAAACAGCCGCCCGGATCGCCACGCAAGAATGCGGCCAGATCTTATTGCCTCGCGCCTCGGTTGACGGCACCCACCTCCCTGTGGACTCTGGCGCCACACTTACCGGGAAGAGTTTGTTGGTCGACGGTCTTAAAGTCCGGTTCTGGGGCGTGCGGGGATCCATCTCATGTCCCGGCGCGGAATACGCGCGCTATGGCGGCAATACCTCGTGTCTGGAGATCACCGCCGGGGGCCGGCGCATGATCTTCGACGCCGGAACGGGTATTCGCACGCTGGGCGTCGAACTCGCACGCCAGGCGCCGCTCGACATCGACATCTACTTCACCCACACGCATCTCGATCACATCTCGGGCCTCACGTTCTTTGCGCCGCTCTTCGACCAGCGCAGCTCGGTCCGCATGTGGGCCGGTCATCTGGAGGCGCCCTACACGCTGAAGAAGGTCGTCGGACACCTGATGCAGGCGCCGCTCTATCCCGTCTCGCTCGACATCTTCCAGGCACGGGTCGAATTCAGGGAGTTCCGGGCCGGCGACACGCTGTCGTGCGGCGCCGTCGCGCTGCACACGACGCCACTCAACCATCCCAACGGCGCCACCGGCTATCGCGTCGACCATCTCGGCAAGTCGATCTGCTACATCACCGACACGGAACATCGGGAAGGCACGATCGACCACGGCATCGTCGAACTGTGTCGCGGCGCCGACGTGATGATCTACGATTCGAGCTACACCGACGAGGAGTACCAGCGCTATCGCGGCTGGGGCCACTCGACCTGGCAGGAAGGTGTTCGGATTGCCGACGCAGCCGGAGTCGGCACGCTCGCCATCTTCCATCACGATCCCAGCCATGACGACGCCTTCATGGACAACGTGGCGCGCGCGGCGGCTGCCGTGCGGCCGGGTTTTGCGCCGGGCGGTCTGCCGCGCGTGCTCGTCGCCCATGAAGGCCTGACCCTAACGCCGTGAGCATGTACCGATGAGTGCCACGCCCAGCCTGCGCGGCCGCTGGAGGCGGTTTGCGTTGGGATTGCCGACCGTCCTCGGCCTGAAGCCGCGCGGCTGGTTCATTCCGCATCGCTACGCGCCGTTGCTGCCGCCGCCCGGCGCGCAGCCGCCCTATCCCGCGATCGAGCGCCTGTTCGAGGAGCACTCGGACCAGTTCGGCGCCGTGCTCGATGCCGTCGATGCGCACGCCCAGACGCTGGAAACCTGCAAGGCACTGTTCGAGCAATCGTGGTTTCCCTCTCTCGATGCCGCGGTCGCCTATGCGCTGGTCCGCGAGCGCAAGCCGCGCCACATCATCGAGGTCGGGTCCGGCCATTCGACGCGCGTCCTGTCCAGGGCCGTGGGCGGTGTCGGCGAAATCCTGGCGATCGATCCCGCGCCGCGGGCCGATATCGCCGACCTGCCCGGCGTCCGGGTGAAGTCGTCGACCCTTCAGGCGGCGCCGGCCAAGGTCTTCGACGGGCTGATGAAGGACGACGTCCTGTTCATCGATTCCAGCCACATCCTGATGCCGGGCAGCGACGTCGACATCCTGCTGAACCGAGTCCTGCCGGGCCTCCCGTCGGGCGCACTGGTCCACATCCACGACATCTTCCTGCCCTTCGACTATCCCGCGATCTGGGGCTGGCGCGCCTACAACGAGCAGCAGGGCGTTGTGCCGCTGCTGACCGGCGGGGCGTTCAAGCCACTTTTCTCCAGCGTCTGGGCGGAGCGACGCATGGCCGACCGGCTGGCTGCCTCGGTTATCGCGCGCCTGCCGCGACCGCCGGATGCGATGCCCGCCAGCCTCTGGCTGGAGAAGCGCTGATGCTTTCCCGCTTCCGCGACTGGCTGTTCGACGGCGGCGGCGGGCCGGACAACGTCCCGGAACGCGTGCGCGACGCCATCCGCGCCCAGCAGGAGCGCAGCGAGATTCTGATCGGCTGGACCCAGCTTCTGATCGTGCTGCTGGTCACGGCGCTCTATCAGGGCACGGCCATGGCCGAGGGCACGGTCCAGGACGAGTTCTCGCTCGAACTGACCGTACTGTTCACCTACGCGGCCTTCTGCGTCGTGCGCATCGTGCTGGCGCATGCCAGACGCCTGGCGCGTTGGATGCTCTACGTCTCGGTGATTGTCGACATCGCGCTGCTGATGGCGCTGATCTGGACCTTCCACTTGAAATACGCGCAGTCGGCGGCCTTCTATCTCAAGGCCCCGACGCTGTTCTACGTGTTCCTTTTCATCGCCTTGCGGGCGCTGCGCTTCGAAGCCCGCTTCGTGGTGTTCACCGGGATCGTGGCGGCGGCGGGCTGGGCCGGCCTCACCTTCTACGCCGCTTCCGGCCTCGGCGGCCCGCCGAACGTCACGCACAACTATGTCGAGTACATGACCTCGACCGCTCTGCTCGTGGGCGCCGAGGTCGACAAGATGATCGCCATCCTGCTGGCAACGGCGGTGCTGGCGCTGGCCATCTCGCGGGCGCGCCATCTGCTGGTACGCTCGGTCAGCGAGGGGGTCGCGGCCCACGACCTCTCGCGCTTCTTCGACCCCGGCGTCGCGGCGCGCATTCGCGGGGCGGAGATGTCGATCCGGGCCGGCGAAGGCGAATTGCGCGACGTCGCCATCCTGACCGTCGACCTGCGGGGCTTCACGCGACTGTCGACGGAGCTTCAGCCCGACGAGGTGATGAAGCTCCTGCAGAACTATCAGCACCGCGTCTGTCCCCTGATCGTGGCCGCCGGCGGCAGCATCGACAAGTTTCTGGGGGACGGCATCCTGGCGTCGTTCGGCGCGGTGACACCGTCGCCGACCGCTGCGGCTGACGCGCTCAGGGCCGCCGAGGCCGTGATGGAGGCCGCGACCGCCTGGGCCGCCGAGCGGCGGGCCGCCGGATTGCCGCCGCTGGACATCGGCCTCGCCGCTTCTTCGGGACGGGTGGTGTTCGGGGCCGTGGGCGACGGCGAACGCCTCGAATTCACGGTCATCGGCGATGCCGTGAACTTTGCCTCCAAGCTCGAGAAGCACAACAAGGTCGAGCGGACCCGTGCCATCACCGACGGCGCCACCTACGCGCTCGCCGAACGCCAGGGATATCGCCCCGCCGCTCCCCTTGAGCGCCGGCCCGGCCGGCAGGTCGGAGGCGTTGGCGAATCCGTCGATATTTTGGTCCTGGCCGCATGAACCCGGCTCGAAAGCGGTCAGGTCGTTGCCTTGCCCTTTCCCCATTCGCAGCCTATGTAATTTGAGACAGTCGAGCGCGTGGGATAGCGAGCCTTCGGAGCGCCATCGTGGGTAACAACTACGACATCATCCTGATCGGTTTGGTCGCGGTCTTCCTGATCCTGCGGTTGCGATCCGTCTTGGGCAAACGCACCGGCAACGAACAGCCGCCGGCACGCGATCCGTTCACGCCACCCGCGCCGCCGACCACGCCGCGCGTCGGCGATGCGTCGCAAGGCAACGACAATGTCGTGCCGTTGCCGACAGCCAATGCGCCGGCCCCGCGCCAGTCCTCGCCGACCAGCGGACCCGGCGGCATCCGGGCCACCGTGATGCCGAGCGCGACGCCCGGCGTCGCCGCCATTCGCGCGGCCGATCCCGCCTTCGAGCCGATCGGCTTCACCGGTGGCGCGCGCGCCGCCTTCACAGCCATCGTCGAGGCCTTCGCCCGCGGCGACACGGGCTCGCTGAAGCCCTTGCTCGACAGCGCCACCTATTCCAGCTTCGAAGCCGCCATTCGCGGGCGGATCGAGCGCAACGAGACGGCGGAGACGACGCTGATCGGCTTCGAGGCCTCGGACATCGCTGCGGCGGAAATGCAGGGACCGAACGCCGTCGTCACTGTCCGGTTCGTCAGCGAGCAGATCAACGTCGTGCGCAATGCCGACGGACAGATCGTCGATGGCAATCCCAACGAGGTCCAGAAGGTCGTCGACCTCTGGACGTTCCGTCGCGACACGACATCGGGTGATCCCAACTGGCAGCTTATCAAGACCGAAAGCGAAGGTTGAGGGAGGCGTTTCCGAGAATGCGAGGGAGCCTTCTCGCCGGTGGCCTGACCCTGTTGGTCGCCGGTTTCCTGTCTGCCTGCGCCTCGACACCCGGCTCCGCACCGCAACAGCGGATCGCGATGGAGCCGACGTCCTACAACGAGATCGCCGGTTGGGCAGGGGATCGCCACGCCGAGGCGCTCGCCACATTTCGCCGGTCGTGTCCCAGGCTGACGGCCGGGCCCGACGTCCGGATCGCAACCGATGGCGGCGAGAAGACCATCACGCCCGGTGAATGGGCGCGAATCTGCGAGGCCGCAGCGGCGGTGAAGCCCGGCGATGCCCGCGGCTCGCGCGCATTCTTCGAGACGAATTTCCGCCCGCTGATCGTCCAGGCGCCGGGCAAGTTCACGGGTTATTTCGAGCCGGATCTGCGCGGCAGCAAGGTTCCCTCCCGCCTCTTCACCGTCCCGGTCTATCGCAAGCCGCCGGATCTCACCGACCAGCCCTACTATACGCGCACCGAGATCGAAGCCGGCGCGCTGAAGGGCAAGGGCCTCGAGATCGCCTACGTTCAGGATCCCGTCGGTCTGTTCGAGGTTCAGGTCCAGGGCAGCGGCCGCGTGCAGCTCGCCGAGGGCGGCACCATGACTTTGGGCTTCGACGGCTCCAACAACCGGCCCTACACGGCAATCGGCGCCGTACTGGTCGAGACGGGCGTGATGAAGAAGGAGGATGCGACCTGGCCCGCCATCCGCGACTGGCTGAAGCGCAATCCGCAGCAGGCGCGCGACGTAATGCGCAAGAACGAGCGCTACATCTTCTTCCGGGATACCAAGACCTCGGCACCCATCGGGGCCGAAGGGGTGCCCCTCACCGCGCAGCGCAGCATGGCCATCGATCCGACGATCACGCCCTACGGTACGCCGGTATGGATCGACACGCGCCGTCCGGTTTACCGCAAGCCCGGCGCCACCGAATCCTATCGCCGCCTGATGATCGCCCAGGACACGGGCGCCGCCATCAAAGGTCCGGCCCGGGGCGACATCTTCTACGGCAGTGGGGCTCAGGCCGCCGAGTGGGCGGGCCGCATGAACAGCGAAGGCCGCGCCATCATCCTGGTGCCCAACAAGAACTGACCGCCGGGACCCTGCCCGCGGCGGTTCGCGGGCGGTGAAAAGCCGGCCCATCGCCCGGGGCCGGCATCCGGTGGCCGTTGCCCTTCCACCGCCCTTCGAACCTTTTCGGACAAGCGGCCGTTGCACGCCAAATTCGTCGCTGCCATGTTCGCGACGTGTCCAGATCGCCAGCCACCTCCGCCCGCCCGCGCCGCGTCGCGCTCTTCGTCACCTGCCTCGTCGACCTGTTCCGGCCGTCCGTGGGCTTTGCCGCCGTGAAGCTCCTGGAAGAAGCAGGTTGTACCGTCGAGGTGCCATCCCTCCAGGTCTGCTGCGGTCAGCCGGCCTACAACTCCGGCGACCGCGCGACGACGCGCGCCATTGCCCTGCAGGTGATCGATGCCTTCGAAGGCTACGATGCCGTCGTGGCGCCGTCGGGCTCCTGCGGCGGGATGCTGTCGCATCATTATCCCGGCCTGTTCGACGACGACCCCGCGCTGAAGGCACGCGCCGAGGATCTTGCGGCCCGCAGCTTCGAGCTCGTGTCGTTCCTGGTCGACGTGCTGGGCGTCAGGAAGGTCGCCGCGCGTTACGATGGCGCCGTGACCTATCACGATTCCTGCTCCGGGCTGCGCGAACTGGGCGTGAAGGAGCAGCCGCGTGGACTGCTCGGCTCGGTGCAGGGGCTGAAGCTCAACGAAATGAAGACGCCGGAAGTCTGCTGCGGCTTCGGCGGCACCTTCTGCGTGAAGTATCCGGAGATTTCGAATGCCATGGTCGGCGAGAAGACCGCTGACATCGCCTCGACCGGCGCCGGCACCTTGCTGGCCGGCGATCTCGGTTGCCTGATGAATATGGCGGGCAAGCTGCAGCGCGAAGGCAGTGCCGTGCAGGTGCGCCATGTCGCAGAAGTCCTGGCCGGGATGGGCGACCTGCCCGCCATCGGCGAGCCGGAGCGCAGCTGATGGAATCGACGGCACACGCCTTCAAGGCAAATGTCGGCCACGCGCTGGCCGATCCCAACCTGCAGGATTCGCTGGCGAAGCTGAAGGTCGGCTTCTCCGAGCGGCGGCGTCAGGCGGCCGAGAGGCTGCCCGAGTTCGAGGCGCTGCGCGACCGGGCGCGCGACATCAAGAACCACACGTTGGCCCATCTCGATTTCTACCTCGAGGAGTTCGAGCGCAAGGTGATCGCACTCGGCGGCAAGGTCCACTGGGCACCGACCGCCGCCGATGCACGCCAGATCATCTCCGATCTCTGCAAGAGCGTGAACGCGAGGACCGTCGCCAAGTCGAAGTCGATGGTGGCCGAGGAGATCGCGCTCAATGAGCATCTCGAAGCGCTGGGCATCGCGCCGATCGAGACCGATCTCGGCGAGTACATCATCCAGCTGCGCAACGAGCCGCCGAGCCACATCATCGCGCCGGCCGTCCATCTCACCAAGGACCAGGTCGCCGACACCTTCCTGGAGCATCACGCCAAGCTCGGCTTCGACAAGCGCCTGACGGAACGTAACGATCTCGTCGCAGAGGCGCGCTACGTCCTGCGCCAGAAGTTCCTCGACGCCGATGTCGGCCTGACCGGCGCCAACTTCCTGGTAGCCGAGACCGGCTCGTCGATGCTGGTGACCAACGAAGGCAATGCCGACCTCTCCAACACGCTGCCGAAGATGCACATCGTGCTGGCCAGCATCGAGAAGGTGATCCCCACGCTCGAGGACGCCGCGGTGCTGCTGCGCGTGCTGGCACGCTCGGCGACGGGACAGGAATCCTCGGCCTATACGACGCTCAATACAGGCCCCAAGAAGCGCGAGGATCTCGACGGTCCCGAGCAGTATCACGTCGTACTGCTCGACAACGGCCGCTCGTCGGTGCTCGGCACCGAGATGCAGGATATCCTGCGCTGCATCCGTTGCGGCGCCTGCATGAACCATTGCCCGGTCTATGGCGCCGTCGGCGGCCATGCCTATGGCTGGGTCTATCCCGGCCCGATGGGCGCGGTGCTGACGCCTCAGCTTGTGGGCGTCGAGGAGGCGAGCAACCTGCCCAATGCCTCGACCTTCTGCGGCCGCTGCGAGAGCGTGTGCCCTGTGCGGATCCCACTGCCGAAGCTGATGCGCCACTGGCGCGAGCGCGAGTTCGAGAAGCACCTGACGCCGAAGGGCATGCGCCAGGGGCTGGCGGTGTGGAGTTTCCTCGCGCGACGGCCCGCGCTCTATCGCCGTCTGACCGGTATCGCCAACCGTGTGCTGGCGCTGTTCGGCCGCGCCGATGGCCGGTACGGCACGCTGCCGCTGGCTGGCGGCTGGACCCGCTTTCGCGACTTTCCAGCGCCGCAGGCCGGCGGCACGTTCCATGCCCGTTGGGCCGCGCGGAGGAAGTCATGAGCGACGCGCGGACGCAGATCCTGGGCGGAATCCGGCGCTCTCTGCGCCGCGGCGAGTTGGCGGGCGACGCCCGGAGCGCGGTCGAAGCGCGCCTCGTCTCGCCTCCCCGCGGCCCTTCGGTTGCGCGCGCACAGCTGCCGCACCCCGAGAAGGTCGCCCTGTTCTGCCAGTGGGCCGAGACCCTCAACGCGACCGTCGCGCGCGTCGGCGCGGACGACGTGCCGGGCGAAGTGACGGCCTATCTCGCGCGCAACAACCTGCCGGCCAATGTCGCCATGGCACCCTCTCCCCTGCTGGAAGGTTATGACTGGGCGAGCCAGAAGATGCTGTCGATCCGCCGCGGCCGCGGTGAAGGCAGCGACCAGGTCTCGGTCACCGGGGCCTTTGCCGGCATTGCGGAAACCGGCACCGTGGTGATGGCTTCCGGCCCCGATCATCCCGTGTCGCTGAACCTGCTGCCCGACACGCACGTCGTGGTGCTGCGCGAGGCCGATGTGGTCGCCGGCTACGAGGATGTGTGGGGCAGGCTGCGCGAACGCTACGGCAAGAATCTGATGCCGCGCACCGTCAACACGATCACCGGCCCGTCGCGCACCGGCGACATCGAGCAGGCGATGGAGCTGGGCGCCCATGGACCGCGGCGCATGCACATCCTGGTGGTACGGGACTGATGCCGGCCGGCAACGACACTCCCGGCGAGATGCGCCCCGGAGAGTTACGCGTTGTCGGCACGAGCGTTACGCGCGAGATCGAACTGCTGCTCGACCGGGTGGCCCAGGCGGCGGGCAGGCGCGCGCCCCGGGTGTTGCAGGTGGGATCTCGGACGCTCGTCTCCGAGCGCAACGTGCGCAACTGGCGAAACCTCGTCGCCAGACGCTTCGGCACCAAGGCAGAGTTCGTCGGGCTCGATCTGGCGGAGGGGTCCAATGTCGACTGCGTCGCCGACATCTGCAGCGATCCGCGGACGCTCAAGTCCCGGCTGGGCGAGGAGCCGTTCGATCTCGTCCTCTGCTGCCATGTGCTCGAACATACGCGCCATCCGGCACGCGCGGCGCGCAACATCGAGCGGGCGCTGCGGCCCGGCGGCCTGGCCTACGTGGCTGCCGCCTGGTCGCAGGCGTTCCATGCCACTCCCGACGACTATTGGCGCTTCTCGGCCCGCGGCCTGATGCTTCTGTTCGGACACCTGGAGATCGCGTCGTCGTTCTACAGCGGCGGCGATGTCGGCCTGGATGTCGCCTATCGCGTCGAACGGGACGGCAGGCCGGAACTCGACCCGCGTGCCGGCGCGGTCGAACAGGGCCTGTTTCAGCTCGTCCTCGACCATGAGGACAACCGCGCTGTGCTGGCGCGCCAGGCGACCGAGCGGCTGCCGGTGTCGCGGACCTACCTGCCCAGCCTGTTCGTCAACCTCGTGGGGCGCCGGATCCGGTAGCGGGTGGCGTTTCCCCAAAAGAAAAGAGCGGGCTTTCGCCCGCTCTTTCCATTTTCCGGTTTGTCCTGCGACTAGAAGCGCAGGTCCATACCCATCAGCAGACCCCAGCTGTTGCCCGAGACGGCAGCAGACGGGCCCGAAGCCGTGTACAGCAGACCACCGCCGGTGAGCTTCACTCCCGGCCCGAGCGCGTAGTTCACGCCGATTTCCCACTTGTTGACCGACTCCTGGCCGAACGAGAGGTTGGCCGGGTTGTTGCCCGGACCGAAAGCGGTCGAGTTGACACCCGGCACGCCCGCGCCGGCCGGAGTGGTGCAGGTCGCGGCGTTGACTGCGATGGTGGCGCAGCCGACCGAACCGTTACCGTTGTTGTTGTACGAACCGACCCAGCTGAACGACATCTGCCACGGACCGGTCTCATACATGAGGCCAGCGGTGTAGAAGCGGGTGTCGTTGTTCTGGCCCGTGTAGTAGTTCGAGCCGAGGCCCTGGTTGTCCCAGCCAAGCGCACCACCGAGGGTGAAGCCCTTGAAGCCGACCTGAGCACCGACGACCCACTGCTTCCAGCTGGTCGCATTGGCACCGGTCGCCATGTTGGCGGCGGCACCGAACGGCTGGTTGCCCGGAACGAAGTTGGCGTACATGAACGCGCCGTACAGCGCGACCGTGACGTCACCGAACTTGTTCAGGTAGTTGGCGCCGACGTCGAACATGTCCTGATACGAGTAGTCGTTCGTCAGGCAGTTCGCCGACGAAGTGGCGTTGGCGAAGCCGCAGACGCCAGAGGTGCCGGCACCCGGACCGACCGCGAGGCCGGAGCCAGCGCCACCCTGCGGGTTGACGTTCACCTTCGGACGATAGCCGACACCGATCTGCAGACCCTGGAAGCGCGGGGTGAAGTAGTTGATGCCCTGCGCGTCCTGGAACTGACCGGCGTTGGTCGTCGTCGTGGCGTGGAACCACGCCTTGTTGTTGGCGATAACGCTCTGGTTGGCCCAGGCGAAATTGGAGTTGTGCTGAATGGCGCCGAAGCCGATCAGCGCGGACGGCGTGCCGTAGTACATACGGTAGGTCGCCGGATCGCGCGAACCGAACTCGACACGGCCCCAGCCGCCGAAGGCGAACAGGAAGGCTTCGTCGATCCAGGCCGCGGCGGCCGTCGCCGTGCTGCCCTGCGCCCAGCCTTCGAGTTCGACGTGCACGCCGACCGAGGTGCCGTTGTCCAGCTTGGTCTGGCCGATGAAGTGGATTTCACCTTCCTGCTGGAACTGGAGACCCCGGTACTGCGCCCAGGAACCGTTCGTGGCGTAGGTCGACTGGATGCCGCCGGCGATAGCGTAGAAGGTGTAATAACCACCCACGCCGATCTTGATCGGATCGGCTGCCATGGCCGGGGCGGCCATCAGCCCGCCGACGACCAAGGCGGTCGAGCCAAGTAGAAGCTTCTTCATCATTCTCCCTCTCTCATTGATCAGAGACTGGTACGTACCAAAAGGCCTGTCCGACCGGCGGGTCTGGAAGCCCGAAGACGAGGCTCACAGAATCCGCCAATGCGGCAGGGGTATAAAACACTTCGCCAAATTGGGGGTCAAGAAATGGTCGCCCCGTCGCTTCATTCCGCCCGTACCTGTGGCGTCTTTGTCACATTTTGCCCCCGCCCCGACCCATTGGGGAGATAGCCAGCGCCATTGAGTTTTTTATGGCAACTAATCAACGATGTGAATTGAGTTCTATTATAAAACTTATTGTGTCATATTGCCCCGCCGCTTGCAGTGCACGGGGCGTTGAGCATATGGTCCGCCACTGCCTCCGCCGCGGATTTGCGGCCAAAGGGAAGACAAGGCGCCATCCATGACGGGACTGTCCAGATTTGTGAGCATCGCCGCTGTGGCGCTCGTGGCCGCCGGCGCGACCGCCTGTTCCGACGATGGCAACAAAATCGAAAGGGCCACCGGCCCGTCGGGCGATCGCAGCAGGGGCGACGTGCGCACGGGACTGGGGGGGCGCACCCAGGAGCAGGGCACCCTGTTCGGCCCCGGCGGCCTGTTCGGATCCAAGAGTGAAAAGAAGGACGATTTGGGTGGCGGCAGCGGCGTCGCGGTGAACGCCTACCTGTGGCGCGCGTCGCTCGACACGATCAACTTCATCCCGCTGGTATCGGCCGATCCGTTCGGCGGCGTCATCATCACCGACTGGTACACGCCGTCGGAGACGCCCAACGAGCGCATGAAGGTCCAGGTCACGATCCTCGACCGCGAACTGCGTGCCGATGGCGTCCGCGTCTCGGTCTTCAAGCAGCAGACCAGCCCCCGGGGCGGCAACTGGGTCGACGCCCAGGTCGACCCGCGCACCAACATCGACATCGAGAACGCCATCCTGACGCGCGCCCGGCAGCTCCGCATTGCCGGCGGTTCCTGAGACTGGCCCACTTCTCTCTGTCAAAAGCTTGACGTGAGAGGCCGCAGCGGGCATCCGCTGCGGCCTCCGTCTTTTTCGGAACACCCTTTTTCGGGAACATCTCCGTGTCTTCGACACCCGCCGCACCCACCGTGCGCTACAATTTCAGCGAAACCGAGAGCAAGTGGCAGAAAGTCTGGGAAGATCGCCAGACCTTCAAGGCCGCGATGGATAAGGCGCGCCCGAAATACTACGTGCTCGAGATGTTCCCCTACCCGTCGGGGCGCATCCACATGGGCCACGTGCGCAACTACACGCAGGGCGACGTGATCGCCCGCTACAAGCGCGCCAAGGGCTTCAACGTCCTGCATCCGATGGGCTGGGACGCGTTCGGGCTGCCGGCCGAGAACGCCGCCATGGAGAAGAAGGTCCATCCGAAGAAGTGGACCTACGAGAACATCGCCACGATGAAGAAGCAGCTGAAGTCGATGGGCCTGTCCCTCGACTGGAGCCGCGAGCTGGCGACCTGCGACCCGACCTACTACCGCCACCAGCAGAAGATGTTCCTCGACTTCTGGAAGGCCGGCCTCGCCTACCGCAAGGAGGCCTGGGTCAACTGGGATCCCGTCGACAACACCGTGCTGGCCAACGAGCAGGTGATCGAGGGCAAGGGCTGGCGCACCGGCGCCCCCGTGGAGCGCCGCAAGCTCACCCAGTGGAACCTCAAGATCACCCACTTCGCCGACGAGCTGCTGAGCCGCCTCGACACGCTCGACCGCTGGCCCGAGAAAGTGCGCCTGATGCAGGCGAACTGGATCGGCAAGAGCCGCGGCGCGCGCGTCTTCTGGGAACTGACCGACGCCTCCGGCGCCGATCATGGCCAGCTCGAGATCTTCACGACCCGGCCCGACACGCTGTTCGGCGCCTCGTTCATGGCGCTGTCGGCCGAGCATCCGCTGGTCCAGGGCCTCGCGTCGACCGATCCCGGCCTGCAGCACTTCGTTGCCGAGTGCCGCAAGACCGGCACCGCCGCCGCCGAGGTCGAGACCGCCGAGAAGCAGGGCTACAGGCTGCCGCTGCTGGCGAAGCATCCGCTGATCCCGGGCAAGACGGTTCCGGTGTTCGCCGCCAACTTCGTGCTGATGGAATACGGCACGGGCGCGATCTTCGGTTGCCCAGGCCACGACGAGCGCGACCACGAGTTCGCGACCAAGTACGGCCTGCCGATCCTGCAGGTCGTGGCGCCGGCTGACGGCAAGAAACTCGACATCGCCGCCGCGCCCTATGTCGAGGACGGCGTCATCGTGAACTCCGGGTTCCTCGACGGGCTCGGCGTCGAAGAAGCGAAGGCCAAGGTGATCGCGCGCCTGGAGGAGATCGGCGTCGGCAAGGGCACGACGCAGTATCGCCTGCGCGACTGGCTGGTCTCGCGCCAGCGCTATTGGGGTTGCCCGATCCCGGCCATCCATTGCGAGAGCTGCGGCGTCGTGCCGGTGCCGGACAAGGACCTGCCGGTGCAGTTGCCTGACGACGTCACCTTCGACCGGCCGGGCAATCCGCTGGACCGCCATCCGACGTGGAAGCATGTGCCTTGCCCGACCTGCGGCAAGCCCGCGCGTCGCGAGACCGACACGTTCGACACCTTCATCGATTCGAGCTGGTACTTCGACCGTTTCACGTCGCCTGGTCTCGAGACCGCGCCGTTCGATCGCGAGGAGAACCAGTACTGGATGCCGGTCGATCAGTATATCGGCGGCGTCGAGCACGCGATCCTGCACCTGCTCTATTCGCGTTTCTGGACGCGCGCGATGCGCGAGGTCCAGATGACCAGCCGCGACGAGCCGTTCGACGGCCTCTTCACCCAGGGCATGGTCTGCCACGAGACCTATCGCGCGAGCGACGGGACGTGGCTGACGCCCGAGGAGATCGGGCGCGGCGACGGCGGCCAGGTCGTGCGCCTCTCCGACAGGAGCCCCGTCGAGGTCGGCCGCTCGGAGAAGATGTCCAAGTCGAAGAAAAACGTCGTCGACCCGGACGAGATCATCCGCGACTACGGCGCCGACACCGCGCGCTGGTTCATGCTGTCCGACAGCCCGCCCGAGCGCGATCTCGAATGGACCGAGGCCGGCGTCACCGGAGCCTGGCGCTTCCAGCAGCGCCTGTTCCGCATCGCCTCGCAGGCGATCGAGTCGCTGCCGGCGATCGGCACGGCCAGGCCCGCGACCTTCTCCGATGCCGCCACCGCGCTGCGTCGTGCGGCGCACAAGTCCATTGCCGGCATCTCCGCCGACATCGAGGCCTTCCACTTCAACAAGGCCGTGGCGCGTCTCTACGAGTTCGCCAACACGATCGACGCGGTGAAGGCGACCGATGAGTCGACACGCTGGGCGCTGCGCGAGGCGCTTGAGATCTTCGTGCGCCTGATCGGGCCGATGACGCCGCATCTCGCGGAGGAACTCTGGCACGCGCTCGGCCACCGCAGCCTGCTGGCCGATGCGCCGTGGCCGCTGGCCGAGGACGCGCTGCTGGTCGACGACACGGTCACGGTCGCCGTACAGTTGAACGGCAAGCTGCGCGGCACCATCGCGCTCGCCAAGGATGCGCCCAAGGACGTGGCGGAAGCCGCCGCGCTGGCGCTGCCCGAACTGGTACGCGGACTCGACGGCAAGACGCCGAAGCGGGTGATCGTCGTGCCGAATCGCATCGTAAACGTCGTGGTCTAAGGGCCGCAGAGCCAGGGAGGGCCAGCACACATGGCACGCAAGCCGAACTACGATTTCGAGCGTCGCGAACGCGAGCGTCTCAAGGCCATCAAGGTCGCCGAGAAGGCCGAAGCCAAGCGCGCCGCCCGCGAGCGCGCCAAGCAGGAAGAGGACGCCGCCGCCGACCCGGCGACCGACAAGGCCTCGTAGAGCGCAGCCGATCGACTCGCTCTGCGTTGCCCGCGAGCGAGTTCATGACGCCCAGACTTACGCCCGATAGCGACACTTCCGGCCCTGCGCAGAGGCCGCGGGCCGGCCTGTGGCCGGGCCTGATCTGCAGCCTGCCCAAGCCGCTGCTGGTCGTTCCGATGGTCGTGCAGTGGCTGGCGCTTTCGCTACGCTACCGCAGCCTGTCGTTGCCCTCGGCGGCCGATCCGATGATCGACGCCGGCGGCCTCGCCGGCGAATCCAAGATCGCCTATTTCGCCCAGGTCGGCGACGCCGGGCGACCTTGGCTGGCGCTCACGGCTGCCGTCGTGTCCGGGCCGGATGCGGCCGCCCGGGCGGGCGCGGCGATGGCTGCCCTCGGTCTCGACTTTCCCATCATCGCCAAGCCGGATATCGGCTGGTGTGGCTTCGGCGTGCGGCGGATCGACGATCATGCGGCGCTCGAGGCCTATTGCGACGCCTACCCGACGGGTGAGTCCCTGCTCGTGCAGGAATGTCTCGACCTGCCCGGCGAGGCCGGCCTCTTCTATGTGCGGCGCCCCGCCGAGACACGCGGCCGCCTGCTCTCGCTCACCATCCGCACGCCACCGACCGTGCGCGGCGACGGCACGAGTTCGCTGCGGGCGCTGCTGGCGCGCGACGAGCGGCTGCGCGGCCGCACCGCGCTCTATGAAAGCGCCGCGCTCGATCGCGTACCGGATGCGGGAACCGACGTGGCGCTCGCCGCCGTCTGGTCCTACCGCATGGGCGGCCTCTACCGGGATTGCAGCGAGGCGATCACCCCGGCTCTGGAAGAGCGTATCGACGCGGTCGCGACGAGCATGCCGCATCTGCATGTGGCGCGCTTCGACATCCGCTTCGCCGGCCTCGCCGAGCTGCAGAAGGGCACCTTCAAGATCCTCGAGATCAACGGTGCGGGTTCGGAGGCCATCGAGTTCTTCGATCCCGCCGTCCCATTTTTCACCGCCTATCGCGGCATCCTGGCGAAGCAGGCCATGGTCTTTGCCCTCGCCGCCGAGAACCGCGCGGCAGGCTTCGCGCCGTGCGGCTGGCGGGCATTGCTTCGTGCCTTCCGTCATCAGGCCCGGCTGCTCGACCGCTATCCGGCTTCCAATTGAGCAGGGTCGAACCGCGCGCCCGGCCGGTGCTATAGACAGATCGTGAAGATCGAAGCACGCCAGGTCGAAGCCTTCCTGAAGAGGCCGGATCCGAAGATCCGGGGCGTTGTGATCTACGGCAACGATGACGGGCTCGTGGCCGAACGCGCCGTGGCGCTGGCTCGAACGATCTGCGAGGACCTCAAGGATCCGTTCCGCGTCGTCGACATCACCGGCGATTCGCTGAAGCAGGATCCTGCGCGCCTTGCCGACGAGTTCGGTGCCATGTCCATGATGGGCGGTCGCCGCGTGATCCGGGTGCGGCCGGCAGGCGAGGAGTCGGTCGCGGCGCTGGAGAATCTCGTCGAGGCGGTTGCGGGCGATGCCCTGATCGTTGTCGAAGCAGGCAACCTGACGCCGCGGTCCGGTCTGCGGACGCTGGCCGAGACGGAGGCCAGTCTGGCGGCCCTGCCTTGCTACATGGACAACGAGGCCGCGCTCGAAGGCCTGGTCGAGAGTTCCGCGCGCGCCCAGGGGTTGACGGTGGAGCCCGACGCACTGGAGTGGATCGTGGAGCGCCTGGGCGGCGATCGCGGCCAGACGCGCGGCGAGATCGACAAGCTGCTGCTCTACAAGGGCAGCGATAGCGGCAAGTCCATCACGCTCGAAGACGGGATGGCCATACTTGGCGACACCGCGTCGATCGGAATCGACGACGTGATTGCCACGACTTTCGACGGCGACCTGATCGGACTGGACCGCGCGCTCGACCGTGTCTTCGCCGAGGGCGGCAATCCGATTCAGCTGGTGCGCGCGCTGCAGCGGCACGCCGATCAACTGCATCTCGTGTCAGGGCACATGTCGAAGGGCGGCAACCTCGAAGGGGCGATGTTCAAGGCGAGGGGACTGCCGCGCGGCGGGCCGGTCCGCCAGCGTTTCGAACGCCATGTGCGCGGCTGGCCGCTCGCACGCCTGAGTTCCGCCCTGACCGCAATCCTCGACGCCGAGATCGAGTGCAAGCGGACGGGCCTGCCCGACGAGGCGATTGCCCGCCGGCTGTGTCTCCGCCTCAGCCAGGCCGCGCGGTCGGCGAAGGCGCGCCGTTAACGCGGGGTCTCGCCGGTACCCGCCACCAGCGGAATGGCGGCCTGCGGCGACAGGACGAGGAAGGTGAAGCTTTCCTCGATATAGAGCCGCACGCGCTCGGCATCGTGGTCGAGATAGCCGATCGAGAAATCCTGGCCGACCGTCAGCTCGAAATCGCCGCCGCGCAGCGAGATCACCAGACCGCCGTCGAGGCCGGGCGCCGCGTAGACCTGTCCGTCGATCAGGCGCTGGACGTGGCTGAGGATCGGATAGCCGCCATCGGTGCGCGACGTCAGGTCCTTGTAGAGCTGCTCGCTCAGGACCATTGCGAAAGGGCCGTCGACGCCCTCGTCCCGCAACTTCTTGAGCGCTGCGGCGACGGCATCGGGATAGTCGGCATGGCTGGTGCCCAGGGCAACGGCCTGGCCGCTCTGCGCTTCGCAGATGCCGGTGATCTGCGCCGCCTTGTAGCCGTGAAAGATGGCGCGGTCCTCGGCAATCGCGATCTCGCGCGCCGCGTCCGTCACCGTATCGAGATCCGGGTCGCGCGCGCCTCGATCGATGGCGTCGAGTTCGGCGCGACTCACTTCGAAGGGAATGCGCAGTTCGACGAGCGGCTGTATCCGACGCAGAAGCGCGCGCACATTCTCTCCGCCCGGTGGCGAGGCAATCGGATCGGCCCGGCCGAGCTCGACGTCGGACGCACCCCAGCCCAGCGGTCCCTTGAAGTCGACGACGCGACGTGCGGCGAGCATCGCGCGTAGCGTGCGCTTGGCCTCCGTCTCGATTTCGTCCCAGCCGGCCTGCGTGATCGGCGCGCGATCACGGAAAAGATGGTTCTTCATTTCTTGCTCACCTTGCGCAGGCTGCCTATCCCGAGGCTGCCGTCGGATCCCTGGCTGCCGTCGCCGTCTTCTTCCTTGCCCATCATGCTGGCCTCGATCTGCGTGACCGGGCCTTCCTTGAACAGGAAGGTGCGGAGATGCTCGTCCATCTTGGGATCGTTGCGGCGCAGCCATTCGAGCGTCATGGCCGCGTGTTCCTTTTCCTCGTCGCGATTGTGTTCGAGGATGGATCGCAGCTCCGCATTGGAAGTCGCCTTGGCGCGCTGGTCGTACCAGTCGACCGCCTCCAGTTCTTCCATGATGGAAACGATAGCGCGGTGGCGATCGATCACCTCGGCGCCGAGCTTGTCGGGGTCTTCGTGCAACGTGTCACTTGCCATGGTCAGGCAAACGCCGGGAACTCGCGAAAGTTCCCGCGCGCGATGCAGCCTCCCCCGTATGGGCAGCGCAACGTGCCGGCTCCCGGACGCGTTGCGTCGCCGACACCCTTTGATGGAGGCGTGAGTGCGCGTGCTGGGATCCTTGATGGCGGCCTCGATCCTCCTTGCTGGCTGCGCCACCGTGCCGATGGCCGGGGCGGGCGCCGATGCGGAGGGCAAGCGGTTCGATCCGCCGGCGCCCGGCCGGTCGGTCCTCTATCTCTATCGGAGTTCGATCCTGGGAACTGAGGCGATCTTCAATGTCGCAGACAACCAGCAGCCGATCGGCGCGCTTGCCGACAAGACCTGGATCCGAGTCGACGTTTCCCCGGGACAGCATGTCATCACATGCGCCGTGCCGAGCTACGCGCCGCTAACCCAGAACCCCGCGCAGGCGGCGACGGTGAATCTGGCGCCTGGCGAGACGAGATTCCTCGAAGTCGATGTCTGGCCGGGCCTGCCGCTCAATCCGCGCTGTACGGCGACGGAGGTCGGCGCCGACAAGGGCAGGGCCGCGGTCGCCGCCAGCAACCGCGCGATGGGCGCGGGCTGGTCGAACTGACCGGACGGGCTATCGCCGCGTGAGCTTGTCGACCACCGTGTCGAGCTGATCGAAGTCGCGGATCTCCAGGGTCAGCACGCTCTGTTCGCCAAGGCCGCGCAACGCGAGATCGACCTTGAGGCCGAGCGCCTCCTCCAGCCGCTTCTCGAGCGCGCGCGTGTCGGCCGTCTTGGGCGAGCCGCCGGCTGGTCCGGGCTTGCCCTTCGCGGAACCGCCGCCACCCTTGGCCTTTCTCTTGGTATCGCCCGCGAGGCGTTCGAGATCCCGCACCGTCAGTTTTTCGGCGACGGCTTGCCGGGCCATGGCCAGCGGATCGGGCACACCGATCAGGGCACGTCCGAGACCGGCGGTGATCTGGCCGTCCCGTACCATCTCCTGGACCGCCGGCGGCAGGTCGAGGAGGCGGATCGTGTTGGCGACATGCGGGCGACTGCGGCCCATCATCCGCGCGATGTCTTCCTGGGTGTGCTTGTAGTCGTCGATCAGGCGCTTGTAGCCCTGCGCCTCATCGATGGCGGTGAGGTCGGAGCGCTGCAGGTTTTCGACCAGGCCGATCTGCAGGGCATCCAGATCGTCGATCGTGCGGATGACGACCGGCACGTCATGGAGCTGGGCCTTCTGCGCCGCCCGCCAGCGACGTTCGCCGGCGATGATTTCGTAAGAGTCGGCCGCATCGCGCAGCGGACGCACAAGGATGGGTTGTAGAAGTCCGTATTCCTTGACCGACTCGACCAGCGCCTCGATGCCCTCGAAGCTGGTGCGCGGCTGCATCTTGCCGGGCTTGAGCTGGCCGATCGGCAGGGTGATCGGCATGCGGTTGGCGGCGGACCGGGCCAGCTCGCCGTCGGTCGATGCGGCCGTCGCCGCGACCGCCGACTTCGGGGACTGCGAGGCCGCCAGCGGAGCGGGTGCGGCCGGCGTGACGGCGGAAGCGACTTCGTCATCTCCCAGAAGGGCGGACAGGCCGCGGCCCAGACCACGCGGTTTCGGAGGCTGGCTCATGCGACGATCGCCTGTTCTGCTGCAATGCGCCGGCGGCGGATGAACTCGCTCGCCAGCAGGATATAGGCCTGCGATCCGGCACAGGCATTGTCATAGATCAGCACCGGCATGCCGTGCGAAGGCGCTTCGGCAATGCGGACATTGCGCGGGATCGTCGTGCCGAAGACCAGTTCGCCATAGTGAGCGCGCACGTCGGCCACTACCTGCTGGCTGAGAGTCATGCGGCGGTCCACCATAGTCAGGACCACGCCGAAGATATGCAACCTGGGATTGAGTCTCTTCTTGACCCGTTCGATCGTATTGCCGAGCGCGCCGATGCCTTCGAGGGCCAGGAACTCCGCCTGCAGCGGAACCAGCACCGCATCGACGGCGACCAGGGCGTTGAGCGTGACCAGACCGAGAGAGGGCGGGCAGTCGATCAGGACGATCGTCCAGCGGTGGCGGGCGTCGTTGCCCGGCGCCGCCAGCGACTCGGCCAGGCGATGCTCGCGCCGCTCCAGGTCGATCAGTTCGATTTCCGCTCCGGCGAGCTGGCCGGCCGCCGGCATGACATCCAGGCCCGGGATCTGCGTCGCCCGGACGGAGGCATCGAGGGGATTGAGGCCCAACAAGAATTCGTAGGAACCGGGTGAGCGCTCACTACGGGATATCCCTAGACCCGTCGAAGCATTCCCCTGGGGATCAAGGTCTATCAAAAGGACCTTCTCACCGACCGCCGCCAGGGCAGTAGCCAGGTTGATCGCCGTCGTGGTTTTACCGACGCCGCCCTTCTGATTGGCGATCGCGAAGATCTGTGGGGCCGTAGGGGCCGATTCGGAGGATGACGGCGTCACGGTCGGTCACGCTTGCAATGGCTTCGCAGGTAAAATCCCATCTCTTCTTGGCCTCGTCCACCTCTGCCTGCCACTCTTTGCCCTTATGGAACAGACAAATACCGGTATCCAATCGATGGCGGTCCGCCCAGGCCAGTAATTGTGCCAGCGGTGCCAGCGCCCGCGCCGTGACGATCTCCGCCTGGACGGGCGTGGCGACCTCGATGCGCTTGATCAGGAGCCGTGGAAGCTTTTCCAGACCCATCTTGCGGCTTGCCTCCCCAAGGAAGGCCGCTTTCCGGGCATCGGACTCGATGAGCGTGATTTCGAGGTCCGGGCGCATCGCGGCGATCACGAGACCCGGAAAGCCACCACCGCTTCCGAGATCGGCAAGGGTTTTGACCTCGGGAGGGATCAAACGAACGACCTGGGCGGAGTCAATGATATGGCGCTTCCACGCACCGTCCAGGGTGTTCTTTCCCACCAGATTGATGGCCTTCTGCCACCGCTCGAGCGTCTCGACGAGAGTTTCCAGCCGGGCCCGTGTTTCACGTGAAACATCCGCGAGCGGGTCCATGCTAGGCGGCACGCCGGCGGACATGCTTCAGGAGGGCGACCAGGGCGGCCGGGGTAACCCCGGAAATGCGGGCGGCCTGACCGAGGGTAGCGGGGCGGTTGGCCTCCAGCTTCTGGCGGACCTCGGTCGAGAGGCTCCCGATCGCGCCGTAGTCCAGATCACCCGGCAGTGCCAAAGCCTCGTCGCGGCGATAGGCGGCGATGTCTCCTCGCTGCCGGGAGAGGTACCCCTCGTACCGCGAATCGATCGTCAGTTGTTCGGCCACCTCGGACGAGATCGCCGCGAGCTCCGGCCAGAGGCCGACCACCCGGCTCCAGTCGATATCGGCATAGGCGAGGAGATCCAACGCCGACCGCGGGACACCGTCCTGGTTGATGGCAATGCCGCGCTTGCCCAGGGCCGAGGGCGTGATCTTCAGGGCTGAGGCCAAACTCCGTGCCGCTTCCAGGGCCTCATGTTTCACGTGAAACATCGCGGCGCGTTCGGCGCCGACGCAGCCGACCTCCAGACCCCGCAAGGTGAGACGCTGATCGGCATTGTCGGCCCGCAGCCAGAGCCGATACTCCGCACGCGACGTGAACATGCGGTACGGCTCGGTGACGCCCAGCGAGACCAGATCGTCGACGAGGACACCAATATATCCATCGGCCCGGTCGACGACGAACGGCTTGGATGCGGCCGCATTGACGCCGGCGATCAGCCCCTGGGCCGCTGCTTCCTCATAGCCCGTGGTGCCGTTGATCTGGCCTGCCATGTAGAGGCCGGGAACGCGGCGGGTTTCGAGGGTCGCGTGAAGTTCGCGCGGATCGATGTGGTCGTACTCGATGGCATAGCCCGGCCGGATCATCTTGGTCCGTTCCAGACCCGGAATGGTCTGCAGCATCGCCAGCTGGACGTCCTTGGGCAGCGAGGTCGAGATGCCGTTCGGATAGACGGTGAAGTCGTCCAGGCCCTCCGGCTCCAGGAAGATCTGATGCCGGTCGCGCTGGCCGAAGCGCACGACCTTGTCCTCGATCGACGGGCAGTAGCGCGGGCCAACGCTCTCGATCTGGCCCGAGTACATCGGCGCGCGATGGAGGTTGGCGCGAATGATCTCGTGGGTCGCCGAAGTGGTCGTCGTGATATGGCAGGGGATCTGCGGCGTGGTGATCCTGTCGGTCAGATAGGAGAACGGCCGGGGCGGGTCGTCGCCGTCCTGCCGCTCGAGCGCGCCATAGTCGATCGTGCGACCGTCGAGCCGCGCCGGCGTGCCGGTCTTCAATCGGCCCAACTTGAAGCCCAGCCGATCCAGCGTCCGGGCGAGCGCCGTGGACGGCTCCTCGACCCCGTCACCGCGGACGCGACCGGCCGGAATCTTGGTTTCCCCCATGTGGATCAGGCCGCGCAGGAACGTACCCGTCGTCAGGATCACACGCCCGGCGCTGATTTCCGCACCCGATTCCGTGACCACACCGGCACACGTGCCCCGTGTATCCAGAATGATATCTGCAACCGAATCGGCGCGGATTTCGAGCCCGGCCTGCTCGGCCAGCAGGTCCTGAACGGCCTGCCTGTACAGCTTGCGGTCGGCCTGGGCACGCGGTCCACGCACCGCGGGGCCCTTGGAAAGATTGAGGGTGCGGAACTGGATACCGCCCCGGTCGATGGCCCGGCCCATGATGCCATCCAGCGCATCGATCTCGCGGACCAGATGGCCCTTGCCCAGTCCGCCGATCGCCGGATTGCACGACATCTCGCCGATCGTCTCGACCCGGTGGGTGAGGAGCAGAGTGCGCGCACCCATCCGCGCCGCTGCGGCCGCGGCCTCACAGCCGGCATGGCCACCGCCCACCACGATCACGTCGTATGAAAAGGCCCGCATGGCCGGCCTTTTACGCCGCCCGGTCGGCTATGGTCCAGTTATCCTCAGGCCGGCCTAGACGATTCCCTCGAGATGGCTCGTGTCGTTCAGGAAGCCGACCCGCACGTCCCCCGCGCCGGAGATCTCGATCTCGCTCAAGCCGCACGGATCCTGCGCCAGTTTCCAGTAGGCCGAGAGCGGCTGGTCGAGGAGCTGAAGCAGCAGCGCGCGGTTCACGCTGTCATGACCGACCAGCACGACCGTCTCGCTGCCGTGCTGTGCCATCACGAGGCGCAGCGCGTCCGCCGTCCGCGCCACGACGTCCTGCAACGACTCGCCGCCGGGAAAGCGCAGGAGATGCGGCGCCTGCCGCCACAGCCGATAGGCGTCGGGCGCTTCCTGCGCGACCTCCTCATGCGTGCGCATCTGCCAGGCGCCGTAGTCGATGTCGCCCAGACCCCCATGAACCGATGCGCGAATCCCACACATCTCTGCAACCCGACGACCGGTCACGATGCATCGCTGCATCGCGCTCGTATAGACGGCAGACGGCTTCCAGCGTCCGGCGATGCGCCTGGCCAAAGCGTCGGCCTGCGCCAGTCCCCGCGCCGTCAGCGGCAGCTCCGCGCGACCGCGAAAGCGCGCGGGACGAATGCCGTCGACGTGACCGTGGCGGGTCAGCAATATCCTAGTCATACCGCCAGTCTATCGCAGGCGCCGGCTCCGACCGCCGGAAATCGGCTCCACCGCACACAAGTCGCTCGGCACCTCGTCTTGACGGCCGGAAGGCGCTTGCCTTACGGGGTTGGGATCGACGGTCCTCCCTAACCGGAGGCGAACAGGGAATGCCGTGCCGCCCCCAAAAGGCCAATCGGCAGCTGTACCCGCAGCTGTGAGCGGCGAGCGAGAGCCCACATGTCACTGGACGAAAGTCCGGGAAGACGGGCAGGAGCTTTGACCCGCGAGCCAGAAGACCTGCCGGCGATAGCGTCGCTCTTCCGATGGACGGGATGATCCAGCGGGACGGTCAACCGAGCGGTGACGCGCTTCGTGCGAACCGTTGGGGAGATCCGTCGTTGACGCCGATCCGTCGAAACTTGCTGCAAGTCATGGCCGGTGGCGTAGCCTTGTCCGCCGTGACCAACGCCACCGCCACCTCGACCGCCACCATCGCGCTCCTCCATCTCGCGCCGCGTCCCGGCGAGATCGCGGCCAACCGGCAGGCCATCGAACAGGCCGTGCGCCAGGCCGCCGCCAACGGTGCGCGCCTCATCGTGACGCCGGAACTTGCGGTGAGCGGGTACGGCTTCCGCGACCTTTTAGGCACCGGCTGGATCGCCGAGGGTCAAGACGAGTTGTTCGCCTGGGCTGGCGCACTCGCGCGCGAGACTGGCGCGACACTGGTGCTGGGCACGCCGGAAGCCACGCCCGATGCGCTGTTCAACAGCATGGTGGTCTTCGCGCCCGACGGCGCCGTGACCGGCCGGCATCGCAAGATCAACGCGCTGCGTGTCGGCTCCGAGTCCTGGTCGACACCGGGCGATCGGCCGACAGTGATCCCGATCGACGGCATCGGCCGCGTCGGCTTCTTCGTCTGCGCCGACATGTATTCAAAGCGCCTGATCGACGAGACCGCGGCGCTTGGTGTCGACCTGCATCTCTCCTCGGCCGCGTGGGCGCCGGGCCTGCACGGGCCCAACGGCGAATGGGAACGCGCTTCCTCCAGCACCGGCAGGCCGGTCCTCGTCTGCAACCGCACCGGCCATGACGTGCTCGACTTCAACGCGGCCTGTTCGCTCGCGGCGGTCGACGGCACGGTCGCTTTCTCTCATGCGTCTGCCGAACCACGGATCGCATGGGTCGACTGGACGCCCGACTCCCGCCGCCTGGCCGACTGGCGTGTCCGATGACTCTCCGCTGTACACTGATCGGTGTACTTTTCCTGCTTTTCACTGTCGGTGCAGTTACCGCGCAGACACCGCAGCGCGTCGTGACGGTGAACCTCTGCCTCGACCAGATGGCGATGCGCCTCGCGGCACCAGGCCAGCTCGTCGGCGTGAGCTACCTGTCGCGCGATCCCCGTATCTCGGTGCTGGCAGATCGTGCCGCGTCCATTCCCACGGTGCGGGCGACCGTCGAATCGATCCTCACCCTGCGACCGGACCTCGTGATTTTCGACCGCGATTCGCACGCGACGCTGAAGCGCCTGCTGCGCATCGCCGGTATCCGCATGCTCGAAGTGAAGTGGGGCGCCTCGATCGATGACGCCGAGAGCATCATCGAGAGCATGGCCATCGCGATGGGCCGCGAGGAGATCGGCAAAGGCCTGATCGCCGACATGCGCGAGCAGAAGCGCCAGCTCACCTGGAACGGTGCGCCCATCGCCACGGCGATCACGCTTCAGGCCAATCGCGGCACCGCCGGGAAGGGCAGCCTGATGGACGAGCTGCTGCGTGTCGCCGGCTTCCGCAATCTCGCCGCCGGGCTGGGCATCCCGGCCTATGGCCGCATCGCGCTTGAGGAGGTGCTCGTCAACCAGCCGGGCTTGCTGGTCCTCGACGGTGCGGCCAACGCCAATCCCGCGCGCGCGACCGAGTTCGTCGACCATCACGCGCTGCTCGCCCTCGCGGGAAAGACCCGGCTCGTGTCCCTGCCGATCAAATATTCGATCTGCGCCGGGCCGGAGAATTTCGAGGCGATCCGCCTGCTCGCGGCGGCGCGGCCGTGAACCGCTGGCTCATCCTGCTGGTCGTGGCGCTCTATCTCCTGTCGCTCGCCGTCGGTCCGGCCTGGTGGCCGTGGCGGCTGGGCAACGAGGTCGGCTGGGCCATCGTCTGGGAACTGCGCGTGCCGCGTGCGACGCTCGGCCTTCTGATCGGCGGTGTGCTGGGTCTCAGCGGCGCGGTGCTGCAGGGCTGGCTGCGCAACCCGCTGGCCGAGCCGGGCGTGATCGGGGTTTCGGCCTGTGCCGGCTTCGCCGCGGTCTGCGCCTTCTACAGCGGTCTCGCCGCGGCCTTCGTCCTGGCCCTGCCGCTGGCCGGGATCGCCGGCGCGGGCATCGCGGTCGCCCTGCTGATGGGCGCGGTCCGGTCGGGCACCGGCACGGTATCTCTGCTGCTGATGGGCGTTGCCATCAATGCCATCGCCGCGGCCCTGATCTCGCTGGTGCTGGCGATGTCGCCCAATCCCTTCGCCTACCAGGAAATCTCCCTCTGGCTCGCCGGCTCCATCGTCGACCGCGACCTGCGTTACCTCGCGATCGCTGCGCCCTTCATGATCGCCGGTGCCGCGATCGTCCTCGGCGCCGGCCGCTGGCTCGACGCGCTGTCGCTGGGCGAGGATACCGCGCGCAGCCTGGGCGTCGAGACGAAGTCACTGGGCCTCAGGCTCACACTGGGCGTCGGTCTGATGGTCGGTGCCGCCACCTCGGTTGCCGGCGTCATCGGCTTCGTCGGCCTGATCGCACCGCACGTCGTGCGTGCGCGCGTCGATTTCCGGCCCGGGGCGACCCTCGTGCCCTCGATGCTGGTCGGTGCCGCCCTGGTGCTGATCGCTGACATCGCCGTCCGCCTGCTGCCGACCGCCTACGAACTCCAGCTCGGCGTCTTCACCTCGCTGGTCGGCGCGCCGTTCCTGGTCCGCGCCGTCCGCAAGGCCCGCGCGGCATGGCTCGCCGCATGAGCGCCATAGCGGTCTACGGATTGGTCAGCCGGCGGGGCGAGCGCGAAGTCCTGTCCGGTATCGATCTTGCCTTTGCGCCGGGCAAAGTCACCGCCATCGTCGGCCCCAACGGCGCCGGCAAGACCACCCTCCTACGCCTTCTCGCCGGTCTCGATGCGCCCTCGGCGGGACGGGTCGAGCTGGGCAGCGAGCCTCTCTCCAGCCTTGGCTCTGCCACTCGCGGCCAGCGCATCGCCTACCTCGCGCAAGCTGCGTCGGCCTATTGGCCGCTGCGCGCGCATGACGTCGTGGCGCTGGGCCGCCTGCCGCACGGCGCCGATCTCAGCCGGCCAGCCAAATCCGCGGATACCGAAGCCGTGCAACGCGCGCTGCAGCGAGTCGACGGTGTTCAGTTTGCAGACCGGTCCATCGACGCACTGTCCCAAGGCGAGCGTGCCCGCATGATGATGGCCCGCGCCCTGGCGACCGAGGCCGCGGTCCTCCTGGCTGACGAGCCGGTCGCCAGCCTCGATCCCGCCTATGCGCTGGGAGCCATGGCGATCCTGCGCGACGAAGCCGCGCGCGGCGCCTGCGTGATCGTGGTGCTGCACGACCTTGGCCTGGCGGCTCGCTTCGCCGATCGCGTGATCGTCCTCGCCAATCGAGTCGTCGCTGCCGACGGCCCGCCAGTCGTCGCACTTGCGGCGGATGTCATCGATGCCGCCTACGGCGTCGGCTTCCGCCATATCCTGGTCGACGGCGTCATGCAGCCGGTCGCGTGGGAGCGGCGCGGCTGACTCAAGCCGCGCTTCTGCGGGACGCGGTCTTCTTGCGAGCTTTCTCCGCTTTCGGCTTCGCCGTCTTCCGCCCCTGCGCTTCGAGGAAGCGGTCGGCCTTGTCGCGCGAGGGACCACCGCCACCCCTGAGGCTCCTCTTCAAGGCTTCCATGAGATCGACAACCTTCTCCTCGTCCTCCTCCGGCGCCTCGGAAACGACGGGCTGGCCCTTCTTCTTCTTTGCGATCAGCTCGCGCAGCGCATCCTCGTAGCGATCCTTGAAGCGCGACGGATTGAACCTGGCGTCCTGCTGCTCGATGATCTTCTCGGCGATCTGCAACATGCGGGTGTCAGGCTTTGGCAGGCTGCGGTCGAACACCTGCGACGTCTCGCGGATCTCGTCGTGGGTGCGCAGGGTCGTGAGCAGGATGCCCTTGTCGCGCGGCTCCAGCGCACAGATGCGCTCGCGCTGGTGCATGACGACGCGGCCCAGCGCCACCTTCTTCTGCTTCGCCATAGCAGCCCGAATCACCGAATAGGCTTCGATGCCGGTCTTGCCCGACGGCGCGAGATAATAGGGCTCGTCCCAGTAGATCCGGTCGATCTCCGACGCATCGACGAATTCCTCGATGTCGAGAATGCGCGTCGATTCCAGGCGCACCGCGTCGAGCTCCTCCTTGTCGAGCAGCACGTACTTGTTCTTGGAGACCGCGAAGCCTTTCACCAGATCGGCGCGATCGACGGGCTTGCCAGTGCCGGCATCGACCGTCTGCATGCGGATGCGGTTGTTGGTCTTCGGATTGATGAGATTGAAGTGGATGTCGGCGCTGCGCTCGGTCGCGGTGTAGAGCGCGACCGGGCAGGTCACCAGCGAGAGACGCAGGTGTCCCTCCCAGGTGGGACGCATCGCTTTCTGCTTGGCCATGTTCGACTCCAATCAGTTCGTGTCATCCCGAGCGCAGCGAGGGATCCTTAAGCGGTCAAAGAGGAAGGATCCCTCGCTACGCTCGGGATGACACCGATTAAAATTTCACGAGCTTCTCGATCGCGGCGCGCAGGGGCTTCGCCGACTTCGCATAGTCCTTCCACGGCTTGTTGCGCTTCAGGAGCGCCGGCGCAGTGCGCACGGTGAACTTCATCGGATCGAGTCCCGCCTTTACCTGCGTCCATGCGATCGGCATCGAGACTGTGGCGCCCGGACGCGCGCGCGAGGAGAGGGGTGCGACGGCGGTCGCGGTGCGGTCGTTGCGGAGATAATCGAGGAAGATCCGGCCGGTCCGGACCGCCTTCGACATTTTGATAACATAAAGTCCGGGCTCGTCCTCGGCGACCCGCCGGCAGATCTCTCGCGCGAAGGTCTTGGCTGTATCCCAGTCCGGGCTCTTCCTGTCGTCGATGAGCGGCACCACGACATGCAGGCCCTTGCCGCCGGTCGTCTTGCAGAAGGGCACGAGACCGAGCTTCCTCAGTCGAGCGGCGATCTCGCGTGCGCCGGAAATGACCGCCGCGAACTTCACGTCGGGCGCCGGGTCGAGATCGAACACCAGGCGGCCCGGCCGCTCGGGATGGCCCGGCTGGCAGTTCCAGGGATGCAGCTCGGTCCCGCCCATCTGCGCCACGGCGGCCAGTCCCTCGACGCGGTCAATCTGGAGATAGGGCTTCCTGTCGCCTTTCACCTTCACCTCGTCGAGAAGGTTCGAGGAGCCTGGCATGGAATGGCGCTGGAAGAACTTCTGCCCGCCGTCGATTCCGTCGGGCGTGCGCACGATGGAGCAGGGGCGGCCGGCGATGTGGTCGATCATCCAGTCGCCCACCGCCTCGTAGTACTCCGCCAGCTCGAGCTTGGTGACGGGCGGCTTCTCGTCGGGCCACAGCGGCTTGTCGGGATGGGATATCGACACGCCCATCACGATGGCCCGATCCGACTTGGCGATCGAAGGCTTGGCCATCTTCGTCTTCTCCGGATCCGCCGCGACTTCCGCCTCGACCTCCTCGGCCGGCTTGTCGCTGCGCAATCCCTTGAACGCAGCCTGCCGGATGTTGCCGGCACCGGTCCAGCCGGCGAACTCGATCTCGGCCACCAGGTCGGGCTTCGCCCAATGCATGTTGGCTTCCTTCGGCGGGCTGGCACCGGCCGCGAACGGGCTGGTCTTGCTCGCCACGGCACGCAGCTTCGGCATCAGCGAGCGCATCACGCTCTCGCCGAAGCCGGTGCCGACGCGGCCGACATAGACCAGTTTGCGGTCGTTGCCCTCGCCGCGATGGACGCCGGCGAGCAGCGAGCGCAGGCGGCGGCCTTCGCTGGTCCAGCCGCCGATCACCACCTCGTGGCCGGCGCGGCACTTGGCCTTGGTCCAGCCATTACTGCGGCCGGACTTGTAGGGCGCGTCCAGCTCCTTGGAGACGATGCCCTCGAGGTGCATGCGGCAGGCCGATTGCAGCACCGCATCGCCGCCGGTCTCGAAATGATCGACGTAGCGCAGGCCCGAATGCTTGCCCTTCATACCGTCGAGCAACGTCTTCAGCCGCGTCTTGCGCTCCGAAAGCGGCAGGGGGCGCTGATCCTCGGCTTCGAGGAACAGCAAGTCGAAGGCGAAGAAGATCAGGTCTTCCGACTTGTCGTTGGAGAGTGCGGCCTGCAATGCCGCGAAATCCGGCGCGCCATGGCTGTCGAGTGCAACAGCTTCGCCGTCGAGGATGCAATCCGGCAACGCCTCTGCCTGCTGGGCGATCGTCGAGAATTTCCGCGTCCAGTCGAGACCCTTGCGCGTGCGCAACGTCGCCTCGCCATCCTCAACGCGAAGCTGCAGCCGGTAGCCATCGAACTTCACCTCATGGGCCCAGCCCGCCCCGCCGGGGACGCGTTCGACCAGCTTGGCCAGCTGCGGTTCGACGAACTTCGGCATGGAGGCAACCTTCTTCGCCTTTGCCTTGCTCTTCGGCGTCGAAGCTGTGTTTCCGCCATTCTTCTTGTTGCTTTGCCAGACCGCGCCCGCGCCGCGCTTCTTGCTCGTCATGAACGGCTTGGGCGCCTTGCCGGTGCCCAGTGCGATCTCCTTCAGGGTGCGTCCCGAAGCGATTGACTTCGGGTCCTTCAAGACCTTGTCGTCATCGCCTTCATGCGCAGCATCATCGCGATGCTTGATCAGCAGCCAGTTGGTGCGGCCCCCACCTTTGCCACCCTTGCGGTCCCACTTCATGCGGACCAGGACAAAACCTCCCTGAAGCCGTTCGCCTGCAAGGGTGAACTTGAGATCGCCGCGCTTCAGTCCCTCGTGCGGATCGCCTTCTGGAATCCAGTAGCCGCGATCCCAAAGCTGAACGGTGCCGCCGCCATATTGACCTTCGGGAATCGTGCCCTCGAAGTCCCCGTAATCGAGGGGGTGGTCCTCGACTTCGACAGCCAGCCGCTTGATCGTAGGATCGAGCGACGGGCCCTTGGTCACGGCCCACGACTTGAACGTGCCGTCGAGTTCCAGGCGCAAATCGTAGTGCAGCCGCGTCGCGTCATGCCGCTGGATGACGAAACGCAGCTGCTTCGATTTGGGGACGGCCGCCTTGCCCGACGGCTCTTCCGTCAGGCTGAAATCACGCTTGGCGCGATAGGAGGCAAGCCTGTCGTTCCGCATGGATCACCGCTGGGGGCGCACCAGTTTGTCGCGCTCCCAGATCTTGTGCTTCTTCGCCGTGGCAATGAAGCCCTCGATGCCGTTCTTGCCGTCCAGCGCGATGACGCCCATCGCGGCATCGGTGTCGATGCCAGCCTTGTCGAGCAGAGGATTGGTCGCCGCGTTGAAGCCGATGGCCTTGAGATGACCGAAGGCATCGCGCAACCAGTCGATGGCCGCAGCCACGCCCAGCAGCTCCTTCGCGCCCGCCTCCGAGGGCAGGGCAACGACGGCGTCGAACAACACCGACGGCGCGCCATCGAGCTGCATGTCGGGGACGAGGCCGTTGCCTTCGAGCTTGCCGACCTTCGGCGCCACCAGCTTGAGGTTGGCACCCTCCTTCTTCAGCGCCTGCCGTAGCTTCTGGACCGCGTTCGCATCGCTGCCGTCGGTGACCAAGACGGCGACCGTGCGTCCCTGCACCGTCTTGGGCGCCTTTCCGATGATGCTGAGGGCCGGCGACGGATCGAGATCGTCGCGCGGCGGCACGGCCGGCGTGATCTTGTCGGCCTCGCCCACCATGCCCATGGCGGTTGCGACCCGCTTGCCGAGTTCCGGCTCGATCAGGTCCAGATGGCCCAGCATGCGCGTACGGATCGCCGGGGTCTCTACCTTGCTCAGTTCGAAGGTGAAGGCGCTGACGATGTGGCCCTGTTCGGGCGGCGTCATCGAACGCCAGAACAGGCGGGCCTGCGAGTAGTGATCGGCGAAGGATTCGGGACGCTCCCGCGTCTTGGGCCCGGCGTTCGGATCGGGGAAGCTCGCGAAGCCTCGCGTCGGGTTCTCGCGCGGGCCGTTGGGATCGAGCGAGTTGGGCTCATAGGCAACGCGGCCCGGCGGCACCGCCATGCGCATGTGACCGTCGCGCTGGAAGTTGCGCATCGGGCAGACCGGCTTGTTGATCGGGATCTCGTGGAAATTCGGCCCGCCCAGACGGCTGAGCTGGGTGTCGAGATATGAGTGAAGGCGGCCCTGCAGCAGCGGATCGGGCGTGAAGTCGATGCCCGGGACGATATGGCCGGGATGGAAGGCCACCTGTTCGGTCTCGGCAAAGAAGTTCACCGGGTTCTCGTTCAGCACCATGCGGCCGATCGGCGTGAGCGGGATGATCTCTTCCGGGATGAGTTTGGTCGGATCGAGGATGTCGAAGTCGAGCTCGTCGGCCGTCTTCTGGTCGAAGGCCTGGATGGAGAGCGTCCATTCCGGATAGTCGCCGTTGTCGATAGCTTCCCAGAGGTCGCGGCGCTGATAGTCGGGATCGGCACCGGCGAGCTTCACCGCCTCGTCCCACAGGGTCGAGGCCACGCCGAGGCTGGGGCGCCAGTGGAACTTGACGAAGGTCGATTCGCCTTGGGCGTTGACGAGCCGGAACGTATGGACGCCGAAGCCTTCGATATGGCGCAGCGAGCGCGGAATCGTGCGGTCCGACATAGCCCACATCAGCATGTGCATGCTCTCGGGCATCAGCGAGGCGAAATCCCAGAACGTATCGTGCGCCGAGCCGGCCTGCGGGAAGGCGCGATCGGGCTCCATCTTCACCGAGTGGATCAGGTCGGGGAATTTGATGGCGTCCTGGATGAAGAACACCGGGATGTTGTTGCCGACGAGGTCGAAGTTGCCCTCCTCGGTGTAGAACTTCACCGCGAAGCCGCGCACATCGCGCGGCGTGTCGACCGAGCCCGCGCCGCCGGCCACCGTCGAGAAGCGGACGAAGACTTTAGTGGTCTTCTTGGGGTCCTGCAGGAATTCGGCCTTGGTGAACTTCGACAGGTTCTTGAAGGGCTGGAAGTAACCGTGCGCGCCGCTGCCACGGGCATGGACGATGCGCTCGGGGATGCGCTCGTGATCGAAATGCTGGATCTTCTCGCGCAGCACGAAGTCCTCCAGCAGGGTCGGACCGCGCGCGCCGCTCTTCAGCGAATTCTGGTTATCGGAGATCGCGACGCCCTGGTTGGTCGTCAGCGTCTGGTTGGCAGATGTTGTGGTCTGGTGGGTTTCGCCGCCGGGGCGGGCTTCCGAAGGAGCCTGGGACTTCGACGCAGTCTTGGATTTCCGCACGATCATGCCTCACTGTTCACAGCTTAAGCTGCGACCTGAACGGCGCGTGCTCCGACTCGTTCCCGCCGCCTTGTCGACTACTTGCCGATACAGAAGTCGCGGAAGATCACGTCGAGCAATTCGTCGAGGCGCACCGCGCCGGTAATGCGGCCGATGGCCCGCAGAGCAAGGCGCAGGTCCTCCGCTGCCAACGCCACCTCAGGCGCACCCAGGGCACGCTCCAGCGCAGCCTGACAGTCGACCAGGGCCTCGCGATGGCGCACTCGTGTCAGCGGCGGCGCGCCGGCGCCGTCCTGCATCGATGCCTCGGCAGACTGTTCCAGCCGGGTCAATAACTCGGGCAGGCCGGCGCCGCCCGTTGTCGACAGGGCCACGATCCCAGAGGTCGCAACGGGCGCAAGATCGGTTTTGTTCACCACGACGATGTCGCGTGCCGGAGTCCAGTGCTCGGTCGACGCGATGATGGCCTGCATTTCCGCCCGCCAGTCGCCGGACGCGTCGAGCACCAGCACGCGCAGGTCGGCCGCGGCGGCCCGGGCGCGGGCGCGGCGCACGCCTTCCTGCTCGATGGCGTCGGTCGAGTCGCGCAGGCCCGCGGTATCGGCCAGCACGACCGGCCAGCCGCCGAGATCGAGATGGATCTCGATCACGTCGCGCGTGGTGCCGGCCGTCTCCGACACGATCGCCGCCTCGCGCCGGGCAAGGAGATTGAGCAGCGAGGACTTGCCGGCGTTGGGCGGGCCGATGATCGCGATCGACAGGCCGTCGCGCAGCCTCTCGCCACGCCGATCCTCCAGATGCGCCGCGATCTCTGCCTGGAGCCCGGCGATTGCGACCCGCACCTCGTCAGCCAGGCCCTCGGGCAGATCCTCGTCGGGGAAATCGATCGCGGCCTCGAGATGCGCCAGCGCCCGCAGGCCCTTACCGCGCCATTCCTCGTAGAGCCGGTGCAGCGCGCCATCCATCTGCTGCAGCGCCTGCCGCCGCTGCGCCGCCGTCTCGGCCGCAACCAAGTCGGCGATGCCCTCGGCCTCCGTGAGGTCGAGTTTGCCGTGCTCGAAGGCGCGGCGCGTGAACTCGCCGGGTTCGGCCAGCCGGCAGAAACCGAGATGGGCAATCGCGTCGAGCGCGGCCCCGACCACGGCGCGGCCGCCATGAAGGTGCAGCTCGACCATCGGCTCGCCCGTCTCGGTGTTAGGTGCGGCGAACCAGACGACCAGTCCCTTGTCGATCGCCTCGCCACTGACGGGATCGAGGATCGTGCGCAACACCATGCGACGCGGCGTCGGCAATGACTTGCGGGTGAGCTGTTCCAGCGCGTCGCCCGCGCGCGGGCCGCTCAGCCGGATCACCGCGAGCGCACCGGGATGGGCGCGCGTGGGCGTCGCCGTGCCCAGCGCGTAGATCGTGGCGTCGTTCACGTCCGCCGTGGTGCGGGTTGTGCCGGGCGCGCCGGCGGGGCGGCGGGCGGCGGGCGGGCCATCACCTTGTCGGCGATCTTCTCGTAGACCGCTTCGGGGATCAGCCGGCGCTCGACCAGGTCGGCCTTGGTCTTGAACGGCCGTGCGCGGATGATCGCGTCGGCCCGCACCTCGCCGATCCCGTCGAGCGACATGAGATCGTCGCGGCTGGCGCTGTTGATATCGATCTGGCCGGCGGGCGCGGGCGCGGCCGGCGCCGCGGGACGCGCGCCCTGGGCCAGGACCGGAGAGGCGATCGACGCCGCGCCCGTCAGGACCGCGACCGTTGCGAGGATTGCTTTAAACGACATGACGCCAGGCATTATCGCACGAAATCGGCCCAATTCGGGATGGGACGGCGCTCGAAGGGCACTTTCCAGCGGTGACAATTCGACCGGTCGATCAACTCTGCCGGCACCATGATCTCGGCCGGTACGGGCTGGCCGGCAAGATGACGAAGGACGGCCTGGGCGGCGATGGACGCGATGTTGAAGGCGCTGAAGTCGACGCTGGCCAGCATGGTCCCGCGTTCGATGTGATCGATCGCTGCCGGCAGTCCGTTGATTCCGACGACCGTCGCGGTCCGTCCGGCTTCCTCCAGGGCCTTCAGCGCGCCGAAGGCCATGACGTCGTTGGCCGTCCAGACACCGTCGATCCGGGGATGGTCGCGCAGCAGTTCGGCCATGGCCGCGCGCGCAGGTACTTCCTGCAGATAGCCGACTCGCGAGCCCACCAGCTCGATGCCAGGGTTTTCCGCCAGTGCCCGCTTCAGACCCTCGGTGCGATCCCGCGCGGTGCGGGCACCCGGCGTACCGTCCAGCGCCACGACCTTTCCGGTCCCGCCCAGACCCTGGAACAGGGCACGGGCGATCGTCTCACCCACCCGAACGTCGTCCGATCCGACGAAGGTCACGACGGGCACATTCATGCGGTTGATGAACACCCCCACCGGGATGCCGGCTGCGGTGATCCGCGCCACATCCTCCGCCATCGCGACATCGTCGGTCGGGTTGAAGAGGACGGCGTCCGGTCGCGCCGCGAGCGCCTCGGCCACCAGCGCCTTCTGCTCGCCGACATGGTCAGGCGTCGCGGTCACATAATGCACCGTGCGGGCGCCGGCTTGCGCCGCGGCCCTTTCGACGGCCAGCCGGGCCGCATCGTAGGCGGGATTCACACGGTTCTTTGTGAAAACCGCAAGGATCGGAGGACGGGTCGAGAGCGGGCTCATGGCCCTACTTTAGACCAGCGGCGCCCTGTAGTATCCGCCGGCCATGGCCCAGCCCTACGACAATATTCCCGACCGCCGTGTCATCGTCCGGCGCCGCAAGCTCGAGGAGGGCCTCGCCCGTCTGGCAGAGGACATGCCGCCTGGAGGTGAGCCGCCGCGCGCGCCAGTCCTGGCCCTGCTGCGCGATGCCCTGACCGCGGGCCGGGCGGAGATCCGCCGCCGCTTCGAGGAGCCGGGCCCGTTGAAGAACGACGGGCCGGCGGTACTGGCGGCCACGTCCTACCTCATGGACCAGATCATCCGGGTCCTCTACGACTTCGCCGACCAGCATGCCTATCCGGCGGCCAATCCCAGCGCCGGTGAGCGGCTGGGCCTTGTGGCGACCGGCGGCTACGGCCGCGGAGAACTGGCGCCGCTTTCCGACATCGATCTCCTGTTCCTGCGTCCCTACAAGCAGACGCCACGCGGCGAGCAGATCGTCGAGTTCATGCTCTATCTCCTGTGGGACCTCGGCCTGAAGGTCGGCCACGCGACCCGCACGGTCGATGAGAGCCTGCGCTATGCCGAGCGCGACCAGACGATCCGCACGGCATTGCTGGAAGCGCGCTATCTCTGGGGCGATCGCGCGCTGTTCGACGAGCTGCAGCGCGGCTTCGCACAGAAATTCTATACCGGCGACGGGCGCGACTTCGTCGATGCCAAGCTTGCCGAGCGCGACCAGCGTCATCATCGCATGGGCGATTCGCGCTATGTCGTCGAACCCAACGTCAAGGAAGGCAAGGGCGGGCTGCGCGACCTGCACCTGCTGTTCTGGATCGCCAAGTATCTCTATCGCGTCAGCGAGCCGGGCGAACTGGTGGCCAAGGGCGTGCTCACCAGGGAGGAAGCGCGGCACTTCGAGCGTGCCGAGCGTTTCTTGTCGACCGTGCGCTGTCACATCCACTATCTGACGAACCGCGCCGACGACCGCCTGTCGTTCGATCTACAGCGCGAGATTGCCGCGCGCCTCGGCTACCAGGACCGTCCGGGCAGCCGGGGGGTCGAGCGCTTCACCAAGCATTACTACCTGCATGCCAAGACGGTGGGCGACCTGACGCGCATCTTCGTCGCCGCGCTCGAGGACAGCCGGCGCCGCAAGCCCAAGCTTGCCGCGCTGTGGCAGACGTTGCGGCCGCGCGAACTCGAAGGCTTCCGGCTCGATGGCGAACGCCTCGCGGTGGCGACGCCCGATGCCTTCGCCAAGGATCCGGTGGCGATCCTGCGCCTGTTCCATGTTGCTCAGGAAAACGATCTCGACATCCATCCCGCGACCCTGCGGCTGATCACACAGAACATCCGGCTGGTCGACCGGCTGAGGAACGATGCCGAAGCCAACCGGCTCTTCATGGAGATGCTGACGTCGCGCCACGATCCGGAGACGACACTGCGGCGTCTCAACGAGGCCGGCGTGTTCGGCCGCTTCGTGCCCGACTTCGGTCGCGTCGTCGCGCAGACGCAGCACGACATGTACCACACGTATACGGTCGACGAGCACACGATCCGCGCCATCGGCATCCTCTCGAAGATCGAGTCCGGCGTCCTGAAGGAAGACCATCCGCTGTCGGCCGACGTGGTGCACAAGATCCTGTCGCGCCCCGTTCTCTACCTCGCGGTGCTGCTGCACGACATCGCCAAGGGTCGCGGGGGCGATCATTCGGTGCTGGGTGCCGATGTGGCGATGCAGTTGGGTCCGCGCCTCGGCCTGACGGCCGCCGAGACGGAAACCGTGGCCTGGCTGGTCCGCTATCACCTCGCCATGTCCGGCACCGCCTTCCAGCGCGACCTGATGGATCCCAAGACCATCGAGACCTTCGCGGCCCTTATCCAGTCGCCCGAGCGCCTGCGCCTGCTGCTGGTCCTGACGGTGTGCGACATCCGTGCGGTCGGCCCGAACGTCTGGAACAACTGGAAGGCCGCGCTCCTGCGCCAGCTCTACAATGCGACGGAGCAGGTTCTCTCGGGTGGCACGCTGAGCGGTGGCCGTGCCGAGCGGATCAAGCACATCCAAGGTGAGATTTCCAAACGGCTGGCGGGTTGGAGCGATGCCGACAAGGAAGCGCATTTCGCGCGCGGCTACGCCTCCTACTGGCTGTCCTTCCCGATCGACACGCTGGCCCGCCAGGCCGAGCTGGTGCGCGGCGCCGAGCGGGCGAAGCAGCCTCTCGCCATCGAGCACCGGGTCGACGACGAACGCTCGGTGACCGAGGTCACGATCTATACGCTCGACACGCACGGCCTGTTCGCGCGCCTCGCCGGTGCCATGGCGATCAGTGGCGCCAACATCATGGATGCCAAGATCTTCACCCTAGCCAACGGCATGGCGCTCGACACGTTCTGGATCCAGGACCTCGAGGGCAAGCCGTTCGATGGCCCGCAGCGGCTGGCGCGACTGGCCGCGCGCGTCGAGCTGGCGCTGTCCAACCGCCTCGACATCCAGCGCGAACTCGACAGCCAGCGCGGCTCATGGCCCAAGCGCGACCGGGTCTTCACCGTCGAGCCGCGCGTGCTCATCGACAATAACGCGTCCGACACCTTCACGGTGATCGAGGTCAACGGCCGCGACCGGCCGGGCTTCCTGCACGTCGTCACGCGTGCGCTGACGCGCCTCAACCTGCAGATCGCCACGGCGCACGTCACCACCTACGGCGAGCGCGCGGTCGACGTGTTCTACGTCAAGGACCTGTTCGGCCTTAAGGTCGTGAATGCCGACAAGTTGAAACAGATCGCCGCGACGGTCGAAGCCTCCATCCGCGACTTCGACACCCGCTTCGACCCGATCGCGAAGGCGGCGGAATAGCGCTGGGGCGCGCGTCACTCCGGCTTGAAGTTGGCTTCCTTCAGCAGCGCGGTGTTGGTCTCGACTTCCGACTTAATGAAGGCGGCAAAGTCCTTCGGGCCACGCGCGGTCGGCACGATGCCGAGCGAGGTGGTCTTGTCGACGAAGGCCTTGTCCTTTGAGACTTCGGCCATGCCGGCCGCGAGCCTGTTCACGATCGCATCGGGCGTGTCCTTGGGGGCCCATACGCCGTACCAGGAACTCAGGTTGAAATCCTTGAGGCCGACTTCGGCGCTCGTCGGAATGTTCGGTGCGAGCGGGGTGCGCTCCTTGGACGTCACATACAGGCCCTTCGCGCGGCCCGACGTGGCGAGCGGCAGCAGCGCCGTCCAGGGATCCATGAAGAACTGGACGCTGCCGGACATCAGGTCGGTATTGGCCGGCGCGGTACCCTTGTAGAGGATCTGGTCGAGAGGGATGCCGATCCGCTTCAGCCAGGCGAGTGTCGCGATGTGTCCGGCCGAGCCGCCGGAGGAGATCGCCACGAAGAACTTCTTCGGGTCCTTGGCGACGGCCGCCATCGTGGCCGCGTAGTCGTTTCCGGGCACGTTGTTGTTGGCCAGCATCACCAGCGGCGCCTCGCCCGCCTGGGCAATGGCACGGAAATCAGTCTGCGGATCGTAGGGGCAGGACGGGACCACCGTCTTGCCCAACACGAACAGGCTGGCGTTGAACAGGACGGTGTAGCCATCCGGCTCGGCGCGGCGGACCATCTCGGAACCGATGGTGCCCGAGGCGCCCCCGACATTCTGGATGACGATCTGCTGGCCGAGCTTCTCCGACAGGAACTGCGCGGTGATGCGGCCGAGGCCGTCGGTACCGCCGCCCGGCGGGTAGGGCACGATCATCTTGAGCGGCTTGTTCGGATAATCCTGTGCGAGGGCCGGCGCGGCGAGAAGCGAGGCGCCCATGGCGCCCAGGACGGTCCTACGACGGAGATTCATGGAATTTGCCTCGGGATGAAAAACTCAGGGGTGCACACTAACAGAAGATGCACAGGCCGTGCCATGAGCGGTCTCGCAAACTGTCCGGGAAACGCGGCGCTCGGCGACTTCGCCACAGGGCACACCGAGGGCACGCGACGTGTCCAGATGCTGCCGCAGCGTGGTTCTGGTGCCGGGCGCGATGGGGGAGGGTGCGCCCTCCCGGTAGCCCGACTTGAGTTCAATGGTGCGCTGGCGGCCGTCACGAAGCGCCAGCACCACGTCGACCTGGAGATAGTCGATCGTCTCGCCCGACTTGTTCT